>JAYTTF010000123.1:0-23968 GCA_043745195.1 Bryobacterales bacterium
TTATGCTTTGGGCTCCACGATGGGCTGTACCAATTTGTTCCACCACCCAAGCTGGGGTAAATCAAAGCGCCCTCCACCGTGGGCGAACTGTTAGGCAGAATCGTAGGCCGTCCGCTATCGTCATGACTCTTCGCCCAGGTCTGCCTAGCAAAAGCGCGCGTGTGCAAAAACTTACCAGTCTGGCGATCCAGCACGTAATAAAATGCGTTGCGATTCGCCGTAGCCACCATCTTGCGGCGCTCCCCACGGAACATGCCGTCAATCAGAATGGGGACTTGCGTTGCGTCCCAATCGTGGTCATCATGCGGGGTGAATTGGAAGTGCCAGTTCAGTTTTCCAGTATCCGCATCCAAAGCTACAAACGAATCGGAGTACAGGTTGTCGCCTTTACGTACATCGCCATTCCAATCCGGTCCTGGATTCCCGGTTCCCCAAATGAGCAGATTCGTATCAGGATCATAGCTGCCCGTTACCCATGTTGTTGCAGATCCGTTTTTCCACGAATCGCCTTCCCACGTCTCGTTACCCTTTTCGCCCTTACCGGGAATGGTAAGAAAACGCCACGCGAGTTTGCCAGTCTTAGCGTCATAGGCATCAATGAATCCGCGCACTCCATATTCGCCACCAGCCATGCCCGTCACCACTTTATCTTTCACTGCCAAAGGTGCACCGGTGGACGTATAGCCGAGTTTGTAATCCCCCATCACCGTATCCCAGCGAAGGCGTCCGGTTTTGGCATCAAGCGCAATCATGTGGGCATCCACCGAAGTGTAATAGACCATGTCGCCCAACACAGCCACGCCCCGATTCACCCGACCGCAACACAGGCGCAACTCTTCTGGAATAGTGCGTCGATGCGTCCAAAGCACGGTACCGGTGGCCGCGTCCAAAGCCTTCACAATGTTTGGAGGCTCCGTAATATACATGGAGCCATCAACCACAATCGGCGAAGCCTCCGTTGGTTCTGTTTGGCCGGATTGCGTCACCCACGCCACCTGCAGCTTCTTCACATTGGCAGCATTGATCTGACTCAGGGTTGAGTAACGTTGGCCGTTATAAGCACCGGAGTAAGTCAGCCAGTTTTGAGGCTCCTTGGCTGCGTCGCGGATTCTTTCATAAGGCACCTGCGCAATAGCGCCGATGGCCAATAATACTGCCCAATAGGTGAATTTCATTTGGATTCCTCAAGCGAAGCAAGGTAGGCAATCAGGTTATCTAATTCGTCGGCAGTAAGTCGATCTTTATAACTGGGCATTGGAGACTTCTTGCTGTCCTTAGCAATGCCGGCAACGTCTTTCTTTGCAAACACCTGATTGTTGCCGCTGAAATCATGGATGGCAACAGTGAAGGTTTCCTCCGCAAGAAGGCGGCCCGTGAAACGTTTGCCGGACTTAAGGACAATGGTTGTGTTGACGAATGAATCGGGTAGGGAAGCACTGGGATCAATCAGCGATTCACGCAAATGCTTGATGCTACGACGCGTTCCAATAGAGGCCAAGTCCGGACCCATCAGTCCACCTTCATAGAGACCATCGGCGTTCTTCAAGGTATGGCAGGATTTGCAACCACCCTTGACTGCGTAGACTTCACGGCCAAGACCCGCATCGCCCGAAGCTTTTTCCCGAACCACTTGGCTGAACGTCCGCACATACGCGGCCACTTGTGTAACTTCGCGGCGCGTCATGTGCCACGAACCGGGCATTTCCGTCCCCGGAATTCCTGTTTCAATAATGCGCACTAAGTCGCCATCTGCGGACGATCGCGGCAGTTTGGCTTGCGCCAAATTAGCACCTTTGCCCCCATCGCCCAGCGGACCATGGCATAGTTGGCAACTTCCGTCGAACAGTTTCTTGCCTCGCGCAAGGTCTTCGGCAGTTGTGGGAAGTTTGATGTCTTTGAAGTTTTGCGTTTCCTCAGCAGGCAAGGTAAGCGATAGGGCAAGCAGCAAGGATGCTTTGAGCATGGCGTTTATCGTATCACTGTGTTTACCCGATAGGTGAGCAGAACAACTCCGTTCCCGTAGGTCTTGGAGGAAGTCAACTCCAACGGCGTCGGTGCCACAAGGGAATCAAATAGAGAGATCCCTGCACCGACAAGCAGTGGATTTAGTTTCACGACCACTTCGTCAATCAGATTTGCGGCGAGGAGCGTGGTAGCTAGCTGCGCTCCGCCGCAAAGATAAATGTCTTTCCCGGCCTGTTGCTTCAATTTACGCACAATTATTGCAGGATCATCTCGCACGATTTTCACTCGATCGTCAATGTCCATTGCTAAAGAACGCGAAAAAACATAGCTCACAAGGTTTGGGTAGGGATCCTTCACCCCAACTTTCAAGGCTACTTCGTAAGTCTTGCGACCCATCAATACTGTGTCAAACTCCTTTAAGGATTCCAGGTAATCCGCCACATGTTCGTTACCAACCACTTCGAAGAAGTCGAACGAACCGTCTGATAAAGCAATCCTTCCGTCAAGACTTGCGGCAACCAGGTATCTCACTTTTCGAATTTCATTCATTGGTTCAGATCCCGTTCATAAATTATCAAGTAAAGCATGTTACTCCTAAAGAGTGGATCTTATCACCCCCGCAGTGGCCAAAGGAAAACGGCTGGACCATTTCCTGCAGGAAAGCCTCCCCGATTTCAGCCGCTCTCGTCTCACGGATTGGATCAAGTCCGGCCTAGTGCTTGTCAATGGTCAACCAACACGCGCTTCCATGCTGTTAAAAGGGGGCGAAGCAATCATTGTCACCCCTGCTGCCTTGCCTGCCTTGAAGGCCGAACCGGAAGATATTCCGCTGGAAATCCTCTATGAAGATGCTGCTGTAATCGCAGTCAATAAACCCTCGGGCATGGTGGTTCACGCCGGTGCTGGCAATCACACTGGCACTCTGGTAAACGCTCTGGTGCATCGCTTCAAGCAACTGTCGGAACTTGGCGGCGATCAACGTCCCGGCATTGTCCATCGACTGGATAAGGAAACCAGTGGCGTGATTTTGGTGGCGCGGACGGACGATGCTCATCGCAAGCTGGCTGCTCAATTTTCCACGCGCACTCTGGAAAAGCTGTACCTGACCCTGGTCCACGGCAACGTGCGCGGCGATACAGGCAAAATCGAAACACCCATTACTCGCGATCCTGTCCGCCGCATTCGCATGACCACCAAGCTTGCATCCGGCAGGCAGGCTCTTACCCACTACACGGTGCTTGATCGGTTCGAGAAATTTACCTACCTCAAAATTCGCATCGGCACCGGGCGCACGCATCAAATTCGAGTCCACTTGGCATCGTTGGGTCATCCCGTTGTGGGCGACAGGCTTTATGGTGCACCGCAACAACCTGCGGAGGGTCCGCTCGGTTCGCGTTTCTTCCTGCATGCCTGGCGGATTACGTTCGATAGTCCCGCCGGCGCGAAAGATTTAACTGTGGAATCACCATTACCTGCGCCGCTGGCCGCTATAATTGGTGCTAGAAAGCTATGACACACTGGATCGCCTTCGCCATGTTCGCCGTGCTTGCGGGTGCGCAACAGAAACCCCCTGCCGCTGAGGAGCCCTCCAGGCCCATCTCGGTAGATGTGGAACGCGTCAATTTGCTCTTTGCCGTTACCGATAAGAAAGGCCGCTTCATCACCGATCTGGCAAAGGAAGATTTCGCTGTCTTCGAGCGCAAGAAAGATCAACAGATCATGGAGTTCACCGCCGAATCGGATCTGCCGTTGCGTCTGGCGATTCTGATTGACACATCCAATTCCGTGCGCGACCGGTTTAAGTTCCAGCAGGAAGCAGCACTTGAGTTCATTCGCAATGTGTTGCGGCCCAAGCAGGACAAGGCAACTATCATAAGTTTCGACACCGCGTCGGAATTGATTTCGGATCTGACCAACGATATCGACAAACTGGAAAAAGGTATCAAGAGCTTACGGCCAGGCGGTGGCACGGCATTGTTTGATGCAGTGTTTTTTGCCTCCCGCGATAAGTTGATGCAGGATGCGCCGATGCACAAATTCCGCCGCGCCATGGTGATTGTTGGCGATGGTGACGATAATCAAAGCCGCTACAGCCGCGACCAAGCATTAGAGATGGCGCAGAAAGCAGATGCGGTGATTTACACGATTTCCACCAACATTACACGGCAGGAATCCGAAGGGGACAAGATTCTGAAGTACCTTGCTGCTGAGACCGGCGGCCTTAGTTTTTTCCCTTTCAAAGTTACTGATCTAACGCAATCCTTTGAAAATATATCCAACGAATTACGCCATCAGTACAGCTTGCTCTATAAGCCCGATCCTTTCCAACGGGACGGATTATTCCATCCGGTGGAATTGAAATTGAAAAGTCGCAAGAGCCTGATTGTCCGCGTTCGCCGCGGCTACTTCGCTCCGAAAATGTAACTTGGCGCTACTGAGAAACAAGCGCAAAACGGACTCGCTCCGGCGAAGCCACTGTTCGCTTCAATTGCGCCGCGCCGGAGCGGCCTTTGCGCTACTTAATCACAACTGAGGCCGGGTCGATAGTCACCTTGGGAAATTGCAGGTCCATGGACTGCATGGTCTCGGTAATAATACTGCTTACCGCCAAATTCCTGTACCATTTCTTGTTCGCTGGAATCACATACCATGGTGCCCATGGCGTGCTGCATTCGGTCAGCGCATCTTCAAACGCTGCCATATAATCGTCCCAGCGTTCGCGCTCTTTTAGATCGCCCATGGAAAATTTCCAGTTTCTGGTTGGATCTGCCAGGCGCTCCTCAAACCTTTGCTTCTGTTCGTCCTTCGAGATATAAAGAAAGAATTTTAAAATTTTCGTGCCATTGTCCGTCAACATCTTTTCAAAATCATTGATGTGATCGTAGCGTTTCTTCCACGTCTCTTTCGGCACTAAGTCATGCACACGCACCACCAGCACATCCTCGTAGTGGGACCTGTTGAAAATACCAATCTGCCCCTGCTCCGGCATCACTTTGTGTACTCGCCACAGATAATCGTGCCGCCTCTCCGCGCCATCGGGTACCTTAAACGCTGTAACCACAGTGGATAAAGGATTGAAAGCCTCCATGACGTGGCGAATGGTTCCGTCCTTGCCGCCGGCGTCGATCCCTTGCAACACAATTAAGAGCGACCGCTTCGCTTCGGCGTAAAGACAATACTGCAATTCGCTCATCCGGCTTAAGTTTTTCGCAGTCAACTTCAGTGCGGTTTCCTTGTCTTTCACCCCAGGCGTGGCCGACGCATCAACGGTTCCAATGCGGAACTTCTTCCCAGGCTTCACGATTAGCTCTTCAGATATTTTCGACATTAACGCACACTCCTTCACTAACACCAGAAAGTCAGATATGGCTTGCTCTCAATCACGCGCTGCAAATAAACAGCCAGCTCCATGGCATGATAATCGCCCCACATGCACGCCTCTCCCGACGGCACTTTGCGGCCTGCTGGAATGGTATCCCAACCATTAGGGCGATGATAGACAGCATGCAGAATCAGGCCTTGATGCGTTGCTGAAGTACTCAGGTAAGGTTCAGCAAACACCGCGCGGCTGATGGTTAAACCGGCCTGCCAATATTGTTCGTTCTTCAAGTATTTGCCCAGCCGAAGAAATCCCTGCGCGGCAATGGCGGCGGCCGAACTATCCACTGGTTCGTGATCGTTGAACGGGTCGGATGCTTTAGCCCGCCAATCGCCCATTTCCGCAAGTCCAGGAGCACCGGTGTCCCAATAGGGAATGCCGTCAAGCGCTGAATTGGCGATGTAGAAATCACAGGTGGCTGTGGCCGCTTTGGTCATCCACTCCACTACCTTTGCCCGTCCGCCATGTGCGATTAACTCAGCGTCAGAGACCGTTTCCAGAAACTCCAACTGTTCCGCAAAACCGCAAATCGCCCAGGCCAAACCACGTGTCCAGGTGCTGAATGGCGAATAGCCTTGTTGTGAATTGGGGCAGCGGTAATTACCGTCGTTGGTATTGAAAACGCTTTCATGGGCCACGCGGCCACGCACGTCGTAGGAATCGCGCCCTTCGCCGTAGTAAACTCCATAACGAGCCGTTGCATCCATGTGCCATAGCATCCTGTCCAGCAACGAAATCCGTTTGTCGTTTTCCGCAAAAAGAGCATGCCCTAGACGATGGCTCACCGACAAAGACCGCACCGTTCGAACGGTATCCACAAACAAAGAATGTGGGCCGTTGAACGAATAAATGTAACCGCCGCCTGCTGCAATATTTGTCCAGCGCGAGGCCTGTACGGCTCCGGAACATTTCAGAGCCAGCTCATAAAAATTGCGCTCCCATGTATCTTCTTGAAGCCTGCCTTCGCGCATCAG
This sequence comes from Bryobacterales bacterium, assembly GCA_043745195.1. Taxonomy (GTDB): domain Bacteria; phylum Acidobacteriota; class Terriglobia; order Bryobacterales; family Bryobacteraceae; genus JANXSF01. The sequence continues at coordinate 6,319 of JAYTTF010000123.1, forward strand.
CCGCAGCAGGTTGCCGTAAGTACTTACGTTGTTAAAACCATGGTCATGGACGCCGGTATGGGTAATGTGAGGCGCCATCACTTGCACAGTTCTTTGACGGCCAATGCGCAAAAATTCAGCTTCGCCAGTGCCATCAAACTGCAGCAGTGCGGAACCAAACTGGAAACCCTGAGTCCATTCGGTCCAGCCTCGGCTAGTGTACTTTCCGGCAGATGTGAAGACAGGGGAGCCCGCAGCGGGGCTCCACGAATCGTTCAAAGATCGGATTTTCACCGCAGCGGCGTCAAACAAGGATTTAACGGATGAAGCCAACTGGGGCGCTTGAATACTTAGGTCAATTTTCATGAGAGCAAACTTTTATAGTAGCGAAACCAGCCTACTGTAGCGGTTTTAAGAGATAAAGTAGACAGTTTAGAAAAACTTAAGCATAATGGGGGCGGTGGATATACGGCAATTAGAAATGTTTCTGGCAGTGGTGGAGTGCGGCAGCGTCACCAAGGCTGCCATCAAAATGGGACTCACCACAGGTGCGGTAAGTTTGCAGATGCAAGGCTTGGCTGCCCACTTACGTACTGAATTGTTCATTCGCGCCGGCAAGCGTTTAGCACCCACTCCAGCGGCCATGCGCTTAGCGGATCTAGCTACCGTGGCAGTCCGTCAAATGCGCGTCATTGAACAGGAATTCAATACCCACCCGGCAGGCGATACTCGTCCATTCCACTTTGCGACCGGCCCAACGACGCTGATCCACCGCTTGGGCCGGCCATTGCGCATGCTTCGCAAAAAGTTTCCTGAGGCGGAAATCAAAGTGACCGTTTCGGCAACCGAGGAGATGGTGGCAGGCCTGCTGAGTCGGCGCTACGACTTGGCGCTGCTGTCTCTTCCTGTGGAAAACGAGTTACTAAAGCTAGTGCCATTGTTCCAGGAAGAATTACTGGTATTGACACCATCGCACGACAAAGTAAGTGGATGGCATGTCGGCAATATTGAGGCATCGGAATTGGCGAATGTCCCGTTTCTGCTTTATCCGGAACACAGTAACATGCGCAAAAAGATCGACGGTTTTTTTCATGAATTGAATATCAACCCCAACGTCATCATGGAAGCAGAGGACACCGAGGCCATTAAGCGATTAGTGGAATCCGGCTTTGGTTATTCCATGTTGCCTGAATTCGCACTGCGTGGGCAGCCGCGTTTCTTCCATGTTTGCCGCATCGCCAAGCAACGGTTGGTACGGCAGCAGGCTTTGGCTATGGTGCATTCCGATCATCCTCGCGCTTTGACGGATTCCATTGCTAACTTCCTGCTGGAAGCTCTCGGCGACAAAGCTTAGTCTAGCGATTCTTGCGCAATACCCAAGTGGTCATGCAACGCTGGTTCTGAACAATGGTCGTCTTCAGCGGATCCATCAACTGCCCGCCGAGTTCCTCTGTAAACTTAATCAGCAATTCCTCATCCACCAGGTACCACCGTGAGCCATCTGGCAGAAGGAATCGTCGACCTGAAATCTGCACCACTTGGCGCTCCATTCCAATCGACGAAGCCAGCCTGCAAAAGAACAATCCGCCAGGTTTTAACACGCGCCAGCAACTGCGGATCATAGCCTGAAACTGCTCATCGTGCTGGGCAAAGTGCAGCACGGAGTTGCACACCAAAACATCCGCAAAGGCGTCCGGGAATGTCATATTTTCAATCGATTCCAGTCGGAAATTGTTTTTAGGAAGCGCAGGTGCAAGGGCTGCCGCCATGTTGCGGGTGTACTCAACTGAATCCCGATCGGCATCCACGCCGTACACTTCATAACCGGATCGCAGCAGGTAAACCAGATTGCGTCCCGCTCCAAACCCCGCATCCACCACGCGCATTCCCGGTGTTATGTTTCCCCGCAAAAGCTGATCGAAAAGGTAGATGTCAATATTGCCGAATTGCTGTTGAAGTGGAAGCATGAACACTAGTGTAAGCCCGCCACGCTTGTTAACCCGCCCCGATTCCCGTAAACTTAAAGAACGTAGTTCATGCGCACTTTATTTTTAAACCCACCTTCCTTTGAAGGCTTCGACGGCGGGGCTAGTTCCCGTTGGCCGGCGTCGCGGGAAATTGAATCGTATTGGTACCCGGTGTGGCTCTGCTACCCGGCTGGCATGCTGCCTGATAGTAAGGTAGTCGATGCTCCACCACATGGCATTTCCATTGAACAGACAGTGGCCATGGCTTCCGATTTTGAACTTCTCGTTTTGTTCACTTCCACTCCGGGTTTTCACGTCGACGTGAAGATCGCTGAAATGATGAAAGACGTCAACCCGAAGATGAAGGTTTGCTTCGTAGGACCTCCCGTCACGGTTGAGCCGGAAAAAACGTTACTTTCAACCAAAGCCATCGATTTTATCGTGCGTCGCGAATTCGACCATCAAATTGTCGACTACGCTAAGGGCAAGCCGCTGGAAGATATTCCCGGCGTCAGCTTCCGCAAACCAAATGGCAGCCTGTGGCATAACCCGGAAGGCGCCTACATTGAAAATTTGGACGAATTGCCTTGGGTTTCCAAGGTCTATAAGCGCGACCTCGATTTCAAGCGTTACAACGTTCCCTTTCTGCATAACCCGTTTATCTCGCTTTATACATCGCGTGGATGCCCGGCAATGTGCACCTTCTGCCTGTGGCCGCAAACTCATTCAGGCCACCGCTGGCGCTTACGTTCAGCTCAAGATGTAGTGAACGAAGTGAAGTATATTAAGGAAAACTTCCCCGGTTTGAAGGAAATTTTCTTTGATGACGACACTTTTAATTACCGCAAGGAACGCACCATTGAACTTTGCAAAGAGCTTGGCAAAGTGGGCGTCACTTGGAGCTGCACATCGCGCGTAACTACGGATCACGACACGCTGAAGGCCATGAAAGATGCTGGCGCGCGGTTGATGATTGTAGGCTACGAATCAGGCGATCAGCAGATTCTGAAGAACATTAAGAAGGGTGCCACCATCGATATGGCGCGTCGCTTTACCGACAATGCCCACAAACTGGGCCTTACCATTCACGCCGATTTCATTGTTGGCTTGCCCGGTGAAACCCCCGGTACAATTCGCAATACAATCGACTTTGCGAAAAGCCTGGATTGCGAAACCATTCAGGTTTCCATTGCCCATCCCTACCCTGGCACTGAATTCTATGACCATGCCAAGAAGAACGGGTTGATCACTCTGGACGCCATGACTGATGAAGCCGGGCATCAGTTACCAACCGTTGTTTACCCCGGTCTTGATCGCGGTGAATTAGTGGATTGGGTTGAGCGGTTCTACGGCGAATACTATTTCCGTCCAAAGGCCGCTTGGCGTATTGTTCGCAAAGCTATCTTCGACAATTCGGAGCGGAAACGGCTCTATAAAGAAGCAACTGAATACTTGGCATTGCGTAAAAAGCGCCAGCGTTTCGTCAAGGACGTGAGAGAGGAAAAGCGGGCAGCCGCTTCTATGGCTTCTGGAGATTAAGAGCTCCCCATGAGCGCAAAGGGCCCGGCGGCCCCCAAACAAACCAGGAACTCGGGAAATTTCCACAGCCGCCGGAGCTCCGTTTTGCGCGAGTTCCTTAAAAGTAGCAGTGTGCCGGGCCTTCAAGCGAAGACCCGGCTTTTTGCTTTTATTGTGGTTGTAACTAACGTGCTGGGCAATTTCGCACTGGGCTGGGGCATGAAGCATGGCGGCGATATGGATGGCTCGGCCATGTCCTTTGTGCGCGTAGTGTTCAATCCCTGGGTCCTTGTAGGCATTGCTATCCTGGCCGGTTGGGTCCTTTCTCGCATGGCCTTACTTAGTTGGGCTGACTTGAGTTACGTCATCCCAGTAACTTCCGTGGGCTTTGTGTTGAACGCCATCATGGGTTACTTATTCCTTAACGAACACGTCAGCCCCATGCGCTGGTTCGGCACGCTATGCATAGTTGGTGGAACAGTGTTGGTGGGCTTAACTAGTGTCAGTACAACTGGAGATTCTAAACGCGGAGCCTCTAAAAAATGAACCGCTGGGCGCTGATTGGAATCATTGTGGGCTCCACCGTTGCAAGTGACATGTTACAAAGTTGGGAAATGAAGCGGCATGGTGAGGTAACGGACTTCCGCCCTCATCGCCTATTGGCAACGCTGCTTGGCAAGCTGCCACTGGTCGCCTCTGTTGTGTTTCTTGCCATATCTTTTTATGCTTTCCTTGCGCTGCTCCAAATCGCAGACTTAAGTTTTGCAGTCCCTGCCACCGCATCCAGTATAGTTGTGGAGACGCTTCTTGCTCGAATCCTTTTAAAGGAGCAGGTAACTCCGGTGCGCTGGGCAGGCGTGGCGATGGTGGCTATCGGCGTTTGGTTCTTGGCATTGTGATTGAATGGCTCTATGCAATTCCGGCGGCATATCAAGGCATTGCTCTGGCGGCAGTTTTGGCCCGCTTGCGCAAGGTGGATCCGCCTGCTGTAGAGTTTCCACCTGTTTCTATTTTGAAAGCTCTGCGTGGGACTGAGCCCGGATCTTACGAAGCGCTGTGTTCCCATGCCGAACAGAACTATCCAAATTTTGAGTTACTCTTTTCCGTTGGAGATGCCAGTGACCCCGCGCTTGGCGAGGTGAAGCGCCTGGCTCGTGATTATCCCGACGTTCAGATCCGCTTTATCGTCCGCCAAACCCAGGCTCCCAATCATAAGGTAGCGTCACTTATCGACCTTGAAAAGTTGGCTCGGCACGAAGTGATCCTTGTGAATGATGGAGACATACACGTTGAGCAAAAATACTTACAGAATATAGTTGCCATGCTGAATGTTCCACCAACCGGCCTAGTGACGTGCCTTTACAAAGCCCGCGCCACTACTACGCCTGGTTGGTTTGAAGCCCTGGGCGTAGCCACTGATTTTGTGCCATCTGCACTGGTTGCACCATTTGTGGGAGTCTCCGAATTTGCACTCGGGTCAACCATGCTGTTTCGTCGTACGGACCTTCAGGCCATTGGTGGTTTCGAGGCGCTGGGCGATTACATTTCCGACGATTACCAATTGGGCCTGAAGATCAGCAAGCTAGGGCGGCGCATTCATTTATCAACCGAAATCGTGGAGACGTCACTCAGTGCCGCAACCTGGAAGGAAGCTTGGTCGCATCAAGTGCGCTGGGCAAGAACCATCAAAGCATCGCGCGGAGATTTAATCGGCTATCTTGGATTACCAGTAACATTTGCCACACTCTGGAGCATTGTTGCCGCAGCCTTCGGTTGGTGGACCATTGCTACGTGGCTGTTTGCATTGCGGTTTGCGGTTGCTCTTGCGGCAGCAGGCCCATTGCTGAAAGACGAAGCAGCTCTGCGCCATATATGGGCTCTTCCGTTGCGCGATCTGTGGGGTTCGGCAGTGTGGGTGGCCGGCGTAGTGGGGCGCAAAGTGGAATGGGGCGGACGCCAAATGAGGCTCACCCCTGACGGCAAAATTCGTCCAGAGTAAATTTTGCACTACTTTACAAACCTCAGCCTTCTGGCAGGGTTATCATAAGCGAGGTATCACACTTTTGATAAAACGACGTAATTCACTCATCTTTTTTGCCACTTTCGCGGCGATAACCGCTCAGGAAAGGGGTCCCGCTGGGGGGCCTCCAGGCGGATTCATGCGTATGCATCCTATTCTTTCCGCTCTTGATGCCGACCAGGATGGAACCATTTCAGCCAAGGAATTGCAGAATGCCTCAATGGTTTTAGGAAAGCTGGATAAGGATGGCGATGGCCAGTTGAGCCGGGAGGAGACCCGGATGAGTTTTGGTCCCGGCGGCCCTGGTGGAGAACGACGAGGTCCCGGTGGTCCTCCTGAAGGCCAAGGCAATAGCGACGAAATGGTAATGACATTGATGGGTTTCGACAAAAACGGTGACGGGAAAATATCGAAGGAAGAGTTGCCAGAGCGCATGCAGGGCATGTTCGACCGTGCAGATGAGAACAAAGACGGCTTCCTTAGCAAAGAAGAATTGACCAAAGTTTCAGCCCAAAATGGCCGGCGCGAAGGCGGCGGGGAAAGGGGAGGACGCGGTGAAGGTCCGCGGGGAGGCCGTCAAGGTATGCGACCCGACACGATTTTTGCTGCCCTTGATACCGATGGCAATGGAACCATATCTACTTCTGAAATAAAAGCGGCATCGGCATCGTTAGCCAAGTTGGATAAGAATGCTGACGGGAAACTGACTGAAGACGAAGTCCGTCCAACTTTCGGCCCCGGCCCCGGACGTGGTGGTCCTCGCAAGGAACAGCACGACTAATGCAAACTCTTTCACTACTTACAATCGGCTTGTGCGCCGCCACATTTGCCGCTTCCATTGAAAAGGCAAACCTGCAAACCACTTATGTGTTTCATCACGAAAATGTGATGGGCACTTCTCTGGAACTGAAGTTTGTTGCTATTTCGCCAGAGCAGGCGCAGGTTGCTGAACAAGCAGCATTGGACCAGATTGATCATGATTCTAAAATACTCAGCACTTACGACCCCAACAGCGAAGTAAGCCGTTGGCTGAAAACATCTGGCAAGGCTATTACAGTTTCTCCTGAATTATTTGAAGTATTGAGCATGTTCGATCAGTGGCGACAGCGAACAGATGGGGCTTTGAATGCATCTTCGGAAGTGGTCTCTCAAGTTTGGAAAAATGCAGAACGCGCTCAGCGATTGCCGATTCCAGCGGAGTTAGCCGCTGCAGTTGCTTCCGCGAAGTTGCTCCATTGGAAGCTGGATGGTTCCTTGCATACTGCAACCCATCTAACCGACGTGCCAGTGCGTTTGAACTCGTTCGCCAAAAGCTACATTGTAAATCGAGCAGCTGAGAATGCCATGGCTGTTGCGCATGTCGCTGGCGTGGTTGTGAATGTTGGTGGTGACATGGTTGTGCGCGGAACAATGACTGAAACCATTGAAGTGGCCAATCCACGATCAGATAGTGAGAATAGCGCTCCACTAGCACGGTTGGCAGTAAGTGGCATGGCAGTGGCGACAAGTGGTAGTTACAGGCGTGGGTTCGACATCGGCGGTAAGCACTATTCGCACATCATCGATCCTCGCACAGGCCAGACAGCCGACCAAATCGTCAGCGCCACGGTGGTTACCGAAAATGCAGGTGATTCAGGAGCGTTGGCCACTTCATTTTCTATTTTGAAGATCGAAGAAAGCCAGCGCCTGGCAAGTTCCATGAAGAATGTGGAGTACTTACTAATCGCTCAAGACGGCAAGCGTATTCAAAGCCCGGGTTGGCAGAGGTTGGAACTTCCCATGATGATGGCTGCCGCCTCGCAGGCATCGGGGGCAGGATTGTGGCCGACCGGTTTCGAGTTGCAAGTCAATTTAGAATTGGCGCACATTGAAGGCCAGCGTACACGTCGGCCATATGTTGCCATTTGGATTGAAGACAAAGACAAATTTCCCGTGAAGACCATTTCATTGTGGGTTGAGAAATCCAAATGGATCCCCGACCTTAAATCCTGGTATCACGACGACCGGATGCGGAACATGTCCGAAGGTAGTGACCTGACTAATTCCCTCACTTCAGCCACCCGTGCCCCCGGCAAATACACAATGAAGTGGGATGGTAAAGACAACGCAGGTAAGCTTGTCAAGGTCGGCAAATATACAGTTTGTCTGGAAGTGGCCAGGGAACACGGTACTTACCAAATCATCCGCCTGGAAATGGATTTCAGCGGAAATCCTAAGCAAATCACATTGAATGGCAATACTGAGGTGGCATCTGCTTCCGTTGATTACAGAAGAATCAGCCACTAAAGAAACGGTCGTAAATAGAACCTCTCACCGCAGTCACGTGGTGAAAAAGCGGTTCATGGCAATTTCACGATGGCTCCATATTTACTTATCCATGGCCAGCTTCGCAATCTTGTTTTTCTTTGCGGTTACAGGCTTAACGTTAAATCACACAGAATGGTTCACGGAGCATCAACGAACCACGCAATCCAAAGGACAAATGGAAAGCGCGTGGTTAAGGCCACCATCAGGCAAAGAAGTTGCGAAGTTGGAAATTGTAGAATTCCTTCGCCGCTCCCATGGCATTAAAGGCGCAATGAGCGATTTCCGGGTTGAAGATGCACAGGCAACGGTGTCTTTCAAAGGACCTGGTTATTCTGCAGATGCCTTTATTAACCGTGAAACTGGTACTTACGAACTAACGGAAATTCGCATGGGATTTTTTGCAGTGATCAACGATCTGCATAAGGGTCGTGATTCCGGCAAGGCTTGGGGTTGGTTGATTGATGCATCGGCCATCCTGATGACTCTGGTTTCCCTATCGGGTATGGTTCTGATCTTCTTTCTGGCCAAGCGCAGATTCTCTGGCGTGATGGTAGCTTTTGTCGGCGCCATTCTCTGTTATGTTTTCTATGTAGTTTGGGTGCCGTAAGTTGCGAAAATATTCTCGCCCATTCCTGCTGGCGTACCTGTTTGCGCTATGTCTAAACGGTGAGACGCAAACAACGCAGCCTTTCGCAGGCGTTACGCATATCAGCCGCCAGGAAGATACACCGCGCAAAGTAAAAATGCACTTAGTCAAAATCGATTTGACTACGCCCGGTCTTTCCTTCAAACTAACTCCACCAAGCGGTTCTCGCGAAACAGTCCGGCAAACCACTCTTGACTTTCTTATGCAGGAAAAAGCTCAAATCGCACTGAACGGTCATTTCTTCTTTCCACATCCTTCAACCGATGAAGAATCGTTTCTAATCGGCTTGGCCGCATCGAGTGGCAATGTGTACTCCGCGTTTGAAGCACCGGCTCAATCGTATGCCATAGTCACCAATGCTCCTGCCTTGAATATTGACAATGAAAACAAGGCTTCCATTATTAGCCCCAGCACCTTAGGCACGGTGAAGGTGTGGAACGCCATTTCCGGATCGGCGCAAATCATCACAAATGGCTCAAGCACGATTCCGGCTTACAAAGACGACAACCATCCCGATGGCTTGCTTACGCCTGGTGGCCCTAATAGTTATGACAACAGCAAATCCTGGTATGACGTTCCCAATGCCCGCACCGTAGTTGGGTTGTCCGAAGATAATCGAACGCTTTTCTTATTTACTGTGGACCGTGCCCGTGGCAGCCAGGGTATGAAACTGAGTGAAGTTGCCCGCTTGCTGATTGACGATTACGGTGTTAGCAACGCGCTCAATCTGGACGGCGGCGGCTCTACAACTCTTGCAATGGACGACCCCACTACCGATGGGGCAAAGATCGTAAACACTTCGGCTGACAACCCCAAGGGTCGTGCTGTTGCCAGTAACCTCGCTGTGTTCGCACCTGCACTGCCGGCAAAATGAGCCAAAGGCAAACAGTCCTTTATACTAAGTACTTCCCTCAATGACTTCTTTTTGGTTAACCCTTCTGTTCTTCTTCTCCGGATTTCCTGCCCTTCTTTACCAGGTGGTTTGGCAACGGACGCTATTCACAATCTTCGGCGTCAATATTGAATCGGTCACGGTGGTGGTCAGTGCCTTCATGCTCGGGCTAGGGTTGGGAAGTATGCTGGGTGGCTGGCTTTCAATGCGAAAAGGGTTAAGCCGGCTTACTATTTTTGGAGTTGTCGAGTTGTCCATTGCAGCATTTGGTCTGGTATCGCTCCCGTTGTTCCACTGGGTTTCGGGCTTCGCTGCGGGGGCTCCTGCTGCACAAACGTTTTGGATCACTTTTGTTTTAATCATTTTCCCAACAATCCTGATGGGCGCAACCTTACCTATCCTTACCGCCGAACTGGTACACCGTTCCGGAAACGTCGGCAGGTCTGTCGGCATTCTGTACTTCGCCAACACATTGGGTTCTGCCACAGCCTGCTTTGCCGCTGCCCTAGTCACCATGCCAATGCTCGGAATGTCAGGCTCAGTGAAGCTGGCCGCAGCATTGAATGCTGCCGTAGGACTATCGGTACTGTTTTTTGCTTCAAAATGGACTGGCCAAAAAGAACCGGCCGATCTACAGGAAGACAAAGAAATAGCCGTCCTTCCCTTTCCAGTAGGACTCGTCATTGCTGCGGTAGCTGGATTCATTTCCCTTGGCTATGAAATTGTTTGGTACCGGGTTTATTCATTTGTCAGCGGAGGCAGCCCACGCTGCTTTTCCTTCGTGCTTGGATCTTTCTTGGCTGGGATTGCATTTGGTTCACTAGCAGCGCGCAGCCTATGTCGAGGCCGCAACGTAGATTCCCTACTGAAGGCCGTTTCCATGCTCGTTGCTTTTTCCACTGTGTTGAGTTATCTCGAAGTTCCGTTGCTTGCCTGGGCCGTACGAAGCATTCCATACGAATTCACGTTGCCCCTAATCGCCCTTGCTGCTGGAGCACTGGGTGCAGTGTTCCCACTGATCTGCCACATCACCGTGGCTTCAAATGCAGACTCCGGTGCTGGGCTAAGCTATCTCTACCTGAGTAACATTCTGGGTTCAGCCGCAGGCAGTTACTTCATGGGTTTTGTGTTGATGGATATTTGGACTCTCCATGGAATAGCAGTATTCCTCGCAACGCTGGGAATGACAATGGCTTTACTGATTCTTATAATGGTAAACTACCGCGGTTACTTATACCCGGTGGTGCTGAGTTTAGCGGCCTTTTGTTGGATGTTTAACTACGATTCCATTTACGAGCAGTTGCAATTTAAAGACGAATATTTACCAGGCGAGCACTTTGCGGCGATCGTAGAAACGCGCAGTGGCGTCGTCACTGTAGACCAGGACAATATAATTTACGGCGGGGGAGCCCGCGACGGCATTCTAACTACTGACTTACTCAATTCCGATAGCTGCGTCCGGCCTTTTTCGTTGAGTTACTTACACCCCTCGCCTAAGGAAGTCCTCCTGGTTGGTGTGGCCGGTGGGGCTTGGTCGCAAATTGTGGGGAATCATCCACAACTGGAAAGGGCAGTAGCAATCGAGATCAATCCAGGCTATCTGAAGGTAATTCAAAACTACCCGGATGTGGCCCCGCTGCTCCGCAATCCAAAGCTTAAAATTGTAGTGGATGATGGCCGACGTTGGATGCTTCAAAACCGGCACCGCAAATTCGATGCGATTTTGATGGACACCGTGCAGCATTGGAGGGCGCATGCAACGAACCTTCTTTCTGTTGAGATGCTTACCCTGGCTCGCGAAATGTTGAAGCCTGGCGGGATCATTTACTACAACACTACTTACTCAGAGGATGCTCAACTTACAGGGATCACAATGTTTTCGCATGCGCTCCGGTTTGGGCCTTTTCTCGCAGTGAGCGACAGTCCATTGCTACTGGACGAATCCCGCTGGAGGAAAATACTTCTGGAATACAGACTGGGGGGCAAGCCAGTGGTGAACGCCGTCAGATTGGATCAACTGGCGGAATACTTCAAAAATCAGGACCCCACTGGCGAAAACCATCTTGCAGTGGAAAGCATCGAAAGCATCCGTCGGCGAACTCGAAACGCTAGAGTGATCACCGACGACAACATGGCTTCGGAGTGGAAGCATTAATTTATACGCTGCCCTTTTTCGCTTCGTCAGCCAGATACTCAGATGCCCTCATGGATAGCGACAGAATTGTCATAGTCGGATTTTGCGATCCAGCAGTAACAAAGCTGCTACCATCCACCACAAACAAATTCTTGATGTCGTGACTCTGATTCCACTTATTAAGCACACTGGTCTTGGGGTTATCGCCCATCCTGCAAGTGCCCACTTCATGGATACTATAGCCGGGGTTGAAGAACTTCGGGTTCTTGTTCAACACTTCAAAGCCGGCGTCATGACAAACTTCAGCCATAGTATCCACCGCGTCTTTGGCCATATTGAATTCGTTGTCAGTGTACTTGCAATCAATGTTCAGAACCGGAATACCCCAGGCATCCACCACTTTTTTATCAATGGTCACCTTGTTTTCAAAACGCGGCAGTGCCTCACCCATACTGGTGCAACCGAACGCCGCCCGGCGGGTACTTTCCATATCCTTTTGTAACTGCTCGCCCCACGATCCGAAATATTTCGCATCAGGGGATCCGCCTGTGCTGAAATCCAGAGCATAGCCGCGCAGGAAGTTATTCTTCTCGCCCTTTTTCAGATTTCTAAAGCGCGGAATATAGCCGCTACCACCCACCAATCCTCGCGCACCTTTACCGTCGCGCGCCTCTGGAATAATAGCCACCACACTGTTCGACATGTAGAATTGATCGCACAAATAGTGACCCAAAACACCGCTGGAATTGGCGATTTTAGAATTCAATAAAAGTCTTGTACTTTCCAGGCAAGAGGCACCAACAACAACAGCCTTTGCTTTGGCATGCATTTCGCGCCTTGAACCGCGCTCCACAAAATGCACTCCCGTCACTCGCCCTGTATTCTTGTCAATGCTGATTTCGCGTGCTATTGCGTTCGGAACAATCGTCAAATTACCTGTGGCTAAAGCATCGGGCAGAAGCAAATTGAAGGAACTGGCAAACGCACCTTTACCCAGCGCGCGGCGGATTTTTGTAACTGGAATATCTTTCTTCTTCGCAGCTGCAGCAAACCGTTTTGTCGCCTCGCTATCAGGCGATTCATCAGGAATAAAGTTCCCATCGGGAAGCTGAGGAAGCCCTTCTTTGCGGCCCGAAACGCGAAAAATAGGTTCTACCCGGTCGTAGAATGGCGAAAGATCCGCATGGCTAATTGGCCAATTTTCGCCAAAGCCATCGTGATCCTTAGCTTTGAATTCATAGTCACTCAGGCGGAACGACATGCGCGCCCAAAACAGTGACTTGCCGCCGATCATTCGGACGCGTACCCAGTTGTAAGGCGTCTTCGGATCGTGCGTATAAGGAACCTGTGTTTCGTCAACCCATTGATTGGCGTTGAACTCATTGGCCTGCAAAACGTGCGGCAACTTTCCGGGCTTGCCGAATCCGCGATAAGGCAGTTCATAAACTGGTTTCATCACACGCTGCTTGGCAAAATCAACGGCGGGTCCAGCATCCAGCAAAAGGCATTTCAATCCGCGTTTCGTCAGGGTGTAAGCTGCCATACCGCCAGATGCGCCGGAGCCTACAATGAGCACGTCATATTCAGTCGCCATGATAATTACCTTTCATGAATCCAGAGAATTCCAGTACAGGCCCGTACCCGAGTTGCGACGGCCGCCGCCCCCACCAGGATTCGCAGCGCTATATTCGCGCGAGTTCGTAGTGGCAGTGCGCACATCTTGCTTTGCAGCGCGCAGGAATTTGGCGAGTGGATCAATCGGCAGATCGTATGTCCAGGGTTGTTTCAAGGGTTCCAGCAACTGCACTGCTTGATCTTCATTCAGCTTTGCAAATGTCATGTTAAATCGCTTCTTAGCTTGTCCGTTCAAAGCATCCAGTCCATTGCGATAAACAGTCTGTCGGTCTGCCGGCGATTCTCCAATCAGGAAATCTAGAAATTCAGGAGCCTTCGCATCCGATGCTCCTGGTGCTCCTTTTAGCGGGGGCATTAAAATTTCACTCAATTTTTGTAGAGCCGAAAATTGATCTGCAGTAAAGAAGTGCGGAGCCATATCGGCAGCAACATCAGCCGCAGTGATTTCCAGTTTGGTAGTGTCTTCGGTCATCCCGAATCCACCTCGACCGCCACCAGGAGCCAGTGATGGAGCAGTGGGCGCTGCAGGTGCGTTGGCCTGCTGGGCAACCGCCAATGTTGGCGTAACCGCAGCAAGACTTTGTACGAATTTACGGCGTTTCATATGTGTTTGATCCATTCTATCTAACGCTTAAATGGAGCGTGAGGTTACTCGCCGCGCAACTAGTGAACTTGCGGTTTGGTCCATGTTAATGTGTAGCGGAACAATAATTGCCGTCGATACGATGCCCCGGGAAGAACTGAATTGGCGATTCGTCGCACGTCGGCATAGGAGTCTTTCGAGGGTCAAAGCGTAGGTGCAGGATGATGCCAAAAGGTGCGCGATAAGCGGTATACTCGCGTCGCCACCGCACCGCCCATGTTGTAAATGAAATCTTCCGGACCGCCTGAACGTGCAAGGCCGATGATTCCCAATGTGCCACCAGGTCGCAGTAATTCGCGCATCCGCTGCAATGCTAAGGCCGTATCCATATGGTGCAACGTGGCTGCACAAACGATTGCATCAAAGGACGCGGGTTTCAATGGATAAGTGAGCGCGCCCCCAAGAATGTACTCTATATTTTCGATTGCCGAATCGGTTTCCGATCTTGCCAAGTCAATCATTGGTTGATTAACATCAATTCCAAATACATGCGGTACCAGAGTGCGCAAACTACGCGTCAGCATCCCGCTACCACATCCGATATCCAGTGCCCTTGCAGCGTGCGTTGGGACGTTGTCCAATAGGATGGAGTAGTAATGAATACTGTGGTCCCAGCGCTGATTCTCAGATTGGTTCACTTGATCCTCTATTGAACAAGAGGCTGGCTCTCCACCATCATTCCCTCATCGGCAATGTTCCAGTCATAAACCACTCCGTTTCCGCTCATTTCTCGCAGCACTTCACGAAGCTTGGCTGCGGAAGTTTCCGAACTCGCAAGAAGCATGAAGAACCCACCACCGCCTGCTCCTGCTAATTTCGCACCAGAAATATAGGGCCGCACCTTTGTCAAAATCCCATTCAGAGGTGCATTCGTCACATTAGGATCCAGAATCTGATAAAGCTTCCAATGACGGTCCAGTAGCTGGCCTAGGTAATCCCATTCTTCATGCTCCAGCGCATAAGCCATTTCCATCGCCAGTGTCTTGATACTGTGCAGTACCTGAATCGTTGGTGTTTCGCGTGCCAAGTAGGAACCGACAACTTGTTGTAAAAGGTTTTTCGCAATGCGCCGGATGCCTGTAAAGTACAAAATCATTCGGCTTTCCAATTGACGCTGCCGTTCTGCCGTCATCGGAACCGGCATCACACGTAAGCGTTGCCTTCTTCCGGGACCCGAAAGCACCAACTTTGCACCAGGGAAAATACCACCAGCTTGATCCTGCCATCCACCTCCAGTGGTCATGATCTGTTCCAGCCGAAGTACTCGTTCATTCAACATCTGGTCTGATTCCTTCAGCCCAAACATTTCCCAAATCGCCTTCACCAAAGCCGCACCCAGTATTGAACTGGTGCCCAAGCCAGAACCCAACGGAAGGTTCACTCGCGTGATAACTTCCAGACCTCCGCCAAGACGCTTTAGAATTTCGGCCAAGGATTCAGTGCCCTCGAAGAGGTCTGTCATTTGGAGTGCAGCCTTGTGTACGGCAAAAGGGTGTACGGCAAAAGGGTCCCCTGCAATGCTGAACAGAATTTCATCAACATTTGTCAGGATCAGCGACTGTTTTGTATCTTCCGAAGCCAATCTCAAAATGGGTTCATTCAAACGCCGCACGGTAGCGCTGATCGGATATTCACCGTTTAGCGTAATGGCAATATTCAATACGGTCCCACCCCAATCCAGACAAAACGGGGGCGTGTCGGACCAGCCTCCTCCTAAGTCAATTCGAGCAGGTGCTCGCACTGTTACTTCCGTTCGTTGATAGGTGCGGCCATCCAAGGGCCGCCCTCCTTCAGGTGCCTGAATGGATGCACTCACCAGACGGAACGCTTCATTTCTAGCATCTTCCGACTGTTGCCCCAGACCCGCTTGCCCTAAAAATTGGGAAGCCAAAAACGTCCTGCTTGCAGCCGTGGTAATCGATGAGGATTCTACTCTGTTTGCATGTTGAAGTAACGTCATTCCCACTTCAGCAAGCGATGCAATGCCTGGGGAATAGGCTAGCAACGGTCGAATATCCACACCTGACGTTGCTAAATCCACAGCCGTGCTTTGCCAGTTACGCTGCAATCGCCGGGTATTCGCCGCAACAAGTTTGGAACTATCCGCCCACTGCGCACTGGTTGCCAGCGATAAGCGCGTGGATGCTCTCCAGGCATCCTTGGAAAAACTGCTTCCAAGGTGCATCATCCAACGGGCACAACTCCAGGCGTCCTCAATCGTTGTAGCTGGGAATAACTGCGCGTTCCAAAGAGTCCATTCTTCTGGAGGCAGTCCAGGCCACACCAGCTTTAGATCAAGACCAAGATCTTCTAATTCGTCCAAAATAGGGCGACCAAACCAGGTTGCTTTCCACGTGCTTACAGGAACTTTCGGATCGTCATTCACCCCATAAACACGAATCAGGATCGAGTCTTTCGATTCCGGTGGATTCACCGGAACCTGATGCACCACGGTATCTTCCGGAATTTCAATCGGGTGGTTGATCCCCTCAAGTCCATGCACAACGGAACCTCTGGCGATGCGCACTGGCCACGAAAGATTGCACTCAATAGCCATCGCTCCAACACCAATTTCCCCGCCGGCTGCCAAGACGCTGTCAATCATCACACCGGCTGAACGCAGGCCCGGCTGGCTGACATTCCCCAACCTCTGCTGCACGGCGTACTGCTTGGTGAAATCAGTCTCCTCCGTCATGAGTTTTCGGAAGAGCGTGGTAGTGCCAACGTGAGTGAAACTGCCCCGCACAATGGAACACCAAAAAGGAACCTTATGCAAAACTCCGGCTATATTGCGCAGCACCGCATCCCCATCTGCATTGGGAAGTAACTGCCCTGTAAGAATTCCAGTTACCTGCTGGTAGATATCAATCACCGGCGGAGTTTTGTCTTTGTATTCTAATTCCAGACAGCTCTGTGTTAAACGCAACCTATCATTACTTTCTTCCACCACTCCGCTTAGGGTGGTTAACTTAGCGGCCGCTTCAGGCGAAAATGCTAATAGACCAGTATCTACTGCCACCAGGTCGCCTTCATGCAGGCCGCCGGCTGTGGTGATGTCTTTTACAGAAGCTTTTTGTAGGAACGAATAGACACGGCCATCGTCATCGGCAATGTAGACTCCGTGTTGTGTGCCGATTTCGGCTGGCTGAAGAATGCCAACTCCAGAAACTCCATTTCGTCCCCATGTAAGTTGGTTCGGATCAAAAGTAAGTAGCACGTCACCCGAAGCAACTAACAGGCCGGAGCCTAGCTTCGCCGCCCAGGCTGTGGATAACAGCAGTAACTCATCGAACACGGTGCTAACATCGCCCCATGGAGTTTTTACGGGAAGTGCCGTAAAAAGTTTCCCAGCCAGCGAATACTGGGGTAAACGGCGGGAATCGCCGCCGCTATGCACCATCAGCACGCGTTGATTATTCCACCAGCCTTCTAAGTGAATTCCGGAAACTTCAGATCGCAACCGGAAGAGCGTTCGCTTCATCAACGCGCCCAAGGCCTGAATTGTGGCTCCACCGCTTCCAATTCGCTCGTCACGCCAATCGGGGATCACCATGTACTCCACATCATTGGGGATTTTTCCCAATTCCTTGCGCCTCTGAATTTCCCATTCATAGCGCTCTGCTTGGCGTGCGGAACTGGCGGTTATGATTACAGCATTCCACCAAAGAGGTGCGTCGGATGCCCCGGTGACGCGTTCCGCATACATTTCACGGGAGCGTTGCACAATTTCGGACAACTCTTCATTCAAAGGCTGAGGGGTGTTCATGGATATCACTCCATTATTCAACAAGAAGCGACTGCAGAAGAAATGGAGAATTGTCCAATACAAGATGATCCTGAAACCGGAGTTAATTCCAATACAAGATGATCCTGAAAAAGGTGAAACTGGAGTAGGCGAACTGCGGCCGA
>JAYTTF010000124.1:0-6340 GCA_043745195.1 Bryobacterales bacterium
CTTTCTGGCAACAAGGTCGGCATCCCGGTTTTGGATTCTCGAAGCTCTATACCCAGCCCACCGATACCTCTGTTTACGCTTCGGCTGCCGCCTCGCGACAACAACCGCAAAACTCGAGGCCAGGATGGTTTGCTACTCCTTTCCCGTAGGACTCTTTCATTCCCTACTACATGCCGGTTTATCCCGGCGCACTGCCGGCCTCCCGTGTCCCCTCTGGCGGCCCTTTTCAATCTCCTCAGTCTCACCATTCGGGTGATTTTGCTTTCCAGTCCCCTGCCAACATCATGTTCGCTCAATTGTTCAAATTTTCCCGGCAACCACAGCCCTTCGCTCCAACTCACCTCTCCGTTTCCCAACATTCCCCATCAACACCCGCCACGCCAGCCTTGGATGCATTACGCTTGGGGACGAGGCAACTAAGTTCGCCACATTCATGAACGCCAAAGCCAACTCCGCGTCGTGGTGCGCGGCCTTGTGCAATTTCGAGATGTACCAGTTCACAAAATTCACACCTGCATTGCGCGGGCCAACCGTCTCAGGCATCCGCAGATCATTACCAACGGCGATGCTCCACGGAGTATCCACCACCTTTGCGGCTTTGACGAAGAAGCGCTGCGCCAAACGCTTATCGCCTTCCGCCAGACATTCGCCCAGCGCCACTGACTGCAGCGCCGACGATGACATGCCTTGGCCATAAATCGGATTTAAGCTGCTGATGGCATCGCCGAAGGCCAAGTAGCCCTCTGGAAAGCTGCCGAGGCGTTCGTACCGCTTGCGGAGGCTGGAAGGAAAACGGTAGGTCTGAGCTTCGCCAATGGGTTCGGCGGTTCGGATCACTGAGTCGATATCAGGAGCGGGCAGGTTTCGAGCGAATTCGCGGAAACCAGCAAGATCGGTGGGGGCGGCTTTGCCGAAGTGCACTGCTATGGTCACCGTCCAGGTGTTGCCTCCTGTGCCAGCATTACACCGCTCAATTTGCCGGTTGGAGTTGGAGGAATAATGGCGACTAGATCACCGTTCAGATGGTGTAGTTCGCGGCGGAACAGACGGGTGGTTTAGTTGAGCAAGCCGATTTCTTCCAGCCAATCGGCACTGTGCGAATTGCGGCCGGAGGCTTCGACGATCAGGTCGGCTTTGATTTGTCCGCCGTCCGTAACTTGACGCCGGTGACAACGGACGAGCCGACGGCGGTGAATAGACCTGCCGCTTCGCACTCTGATCGTAAGGTGACGTTGGGAAGTTTGAGAGTCCGCTGGCGGACCATTCCTTCGAGCAGGGGACGGCTGAGTAGCAACCCGTCGAGCCCGCTACGGACTTGGGGCAAATAACCGCCTTCCAGGAACCATCTTGATTTAAGGACGATATCACCTGGGACCGCGCCTGCGGCCACAAGCTGCGCGGTTATGCCCGGAAAATGCGATTCCAGCACACGCGCGCCAGAGGCCAACAGGCCATGAGTATGGTTCCCCTGCGGTGCGTAGCGGCGCTGCTCGCCGACGGCGGGCATCTGATCCCGATCAATGATAGTGATGCTCTCAAAGTGATCCGATAAAACGCGGGACGCTAGAAGACCGCCCATGCTTGCTCCGATAACGACAGCGTGTTTTCGATTAGTAAACTGCATGCACTGTAATCTCCAGCAAATCATACGGAGTAATTCCTCCAGTAGATCTGCGGACGCGATAAACTTGTTCCGATGCCCCGCGCACTTCTACTGCTCTTAAGCCTATCGATGTGTTGGGCGGCTGATCCTTTCGCCAAATCAGTTGCTCCCTTCCTTACCAAACACTGCACCGCTTGCCACAATGCCAAAGTGAAAATGTCCGACGTAAACTTGGAGAAGTTACTCGATGCCCGATACGCCCTGGGGGAGAGAGACGCTTGGGAAGATGTCCTCACAAAACTACGTAACGGGGAAATGCCGCCGCAAGGACGCCCTCGTCCATCTGCTGCGGAGATGCAGGCAGTCACTGGTTGGATCGATGGGCAGATGGCCCGCATGGATAAGAACGTCAAACCTGATCCGGGCCGCGTCACCGCCAGACGCTTAAATAAGAGTGAATACAACAACACCGTTCGAGATTTACTGGCTGTGAATTTTCGGCCTGTAGATGATTTTCCGAACGACGATGCGGGTTATGGTTTTGACAACATCGGCGATGTATTAACCCTTTCCCCAGTGCTGATGGAAAAGTATCTTGCTTCAGCTGAAAAAATCTCGCGGATGGCGATTGTTACTGGAAAGGCTTTCAGTCCAACGCAAAATCGTTACAACGCCGATAAAATGAAATCCGACTTAACCACCGGAGCCATTGCCGTTGGCCATCAGTTTCCTGCCTACGCCGATTACGAATTGACGGCGCGATTTATCGATCGCCGTAAGGATAAAGACGCCCCACCAACAACCGTTGTTCTCTACCTGGATGGAAAAGAAATCAAACGCGGTTCCTTTCCACCAGTGCAGGCAACGAACCGCTTGATTACTTTGAAAATGCCGGTATTGGCTGGCGATAGAAAATTACGAGCCGTTGCTTTGAACGCTGAAGGGCAGCCTTATCGCTCTCCAGGAGACAAACTGCTAGTGGACCCTTCCTTGCGTGATGTGTTCATCGATTACGTCGAAGTGCGCGGACCGTTCAGCAATCCGAAATTGGATAAGCCGGAAAGCCATCAGCAAATTTTTGTCTGTGAAGAACAGACATCAGAATGCGCCCGGAAGATTGTAAGCAATTTGGCTCGCCGGGCATGGCGGCGACCTGTTACTGAAACCGAAATTGCGCGCTTGGCTCGATTTATTAGCGCTTCAGTGAAGGATGGCGATTCCTTTGAACAGGCAGTTCAAGTGGCGCTGCAGGCGATTCTGGTCTCTCCTCATTTCTTATTTCGGATCGAGCCCGGTTCACCCTCCGTTAAACCCACCGAGCGGCTTGGACCTCACCAGATCGCAAGTCGGCTTTCGTATTTTCTGTGGTCCAGCATGCCTGACGATCAATTACTAGCGGCTGCTCAGAACAAATCGCTGCTTACCGAGCAAGGGCGCAAAGAACAGCTCCGGCGTATGTTGTCGAATCCAAAATCGGATGCGTTCATTGAAAACTTTGCCGGCCAATGGTTGCAGTTGCGAAACCTGGAAAGTGCAAAGCCCGATCCGGATGTCTTCCCCACGTTCGATGAAGAACTGAGGCAGGCGATGGATCAGGAAACCAGAATGTTATTTACCAGCCTTCTTCGCGAGAATCGAAGTGTACTGGAATTCCTGGATTCGGATTACACATTCCTGAATGCTCGCTTGGCAAAACACTACGGAATTTCTGGTGTGGAAGGCGACCAATTCCGCAAGGTCGCCCTAGTCAATGGACAACGCGGCGGACTATTAACGCAGGCCAGCGTGTTGACCGTATCAAGTTATCCGACACGGACCAGCCCGGTGTTACGAGGCAAATGGATTCTGGAAAACATTCTGGGCACTCCCCCGCCCCCGCCACCTCCAGACGTCCCGGAATTGAAGACCGAGAAGATCGGCGTTGACGAAACATTGCGGATACAATTACTGAAGCACCGCGCCAGCGCAAGTTGTTCTGTGTGTCATAACAAAATGGACACGCTTGGGTTCGCATTGGAAAACTACGATGCCATTGGAACCTGGCGCGCCAAGGATGGCAATTTTGATGTGGACTCGTCCGGCACGTTGAATGGGAAACACTTCGATGGGGCAGACGGTATCAAGAAAATTCTCCTCGAACGGCAGCAAGGTGCTTTTCTGAAATGCCTCACCGAAAAGCTGATGACCTACGCGTTGGGCCGTGGGCTGGAAAAGTACGACCGTCCCGAAGTGAGCCGGATTTGTAATAAACTTGCTGCTAGTGGATATAAATTCCAGTCTCTGCTGGAAGCCATTGTTGAAAGTTTGCCGTTTGAGATGCGAAGAACTGAAGGAGCCCCCTAATGAAGTATTTGAATCGCCGTTTGTTTCTGCGAGGTGCAGCTGGGGCTGCCATCGGGTTGCCGATGCTGGATGCGATGCGTCCGGCCTTTGCTGCTGCAGCCAAAAGCGGCGCGTCTGCCCCTGTGCGCATGGCCTTCACCTATGTTCCCAATGGCATCATCATGAAGGATTGGACACCCACAGGAGTGGGCGCATCCTTCGAGTTGAAAGACATCCTTGAGCCGATGGGCGCATTCCGCAAACAGTCCCTGATCATGACCGGGCTCTCCCAAGTGAATGGCCGCGCGCTTGGTGACGGACCCGGGGACCATGCCCGTGCAGCTTCCACCTTCCTCACCGGGGTTCACCCGAAGAAGACAGCTGGGGCCGACATCAAAGTGGGAATTTCCGCCGACCAAGTTGCGGCGCAAGCCATCGGCAATAAGACTCGCTTTGCTTCTTTGGAACTGGGTATTGAGCATGGAAGAATAGTAGGCAATTGCGATTCCGGTTATAGCTGCGCTTATTCCAACAGCATTTCCTGGAGGACAGAATCTTTACCGAACCCTCCAGAAGTGAATCCTCGCCTGGTATTTGAACGCCTCTTTGGTAGCAGCGATTTCAGTGAGCCTGCCGATGTTCGCGCCAGACGCGAACGGCAACGGCGCAGCATCCTCGATTTTGTGAGGGAAGATACGGCCAGCCTACAGACAAACCTGGGTGCCGCCGATCGCCGTAAGTTGGACGAGTATCTGACGGGTGTTCGCGAAATCGAAAAGCGCATTCAAATGGCGGAGAAGAATTCAGCGAATACGCCCCAGCCAGAGTTTGAAAAGCCGAACGGGATTCCCGTTGAGTTTACCGATCATGTCCGATTGATGTTTGACCTGATGGTGGTTGCATTTCAAACCGATTCAACGCGAGTGGCAACGTTCATGTTGGGCCGCGAGGGATCGAATCAAACCTATCGTTCCATTGGAGTGCCGGACGCTCATCACGGCATCTCGCACCACAAAGGTGATGAGGAAAAAATCGGGAAGCTGGCAAAGATTAATCGCCATCATATGGAGCAGTACGCTTACTTCCTTGGGCGGCTGGCATCAATCAAAGAAGGCGATGGCACGTTGCTCGATAACTGTATGCTGGTTTACGGTTCGGGTTTGGCCGACGGAAACCGCCACACGCATCACGACCTTCCAGTGCTGTTCACAGGGTCCGGCCAAGGTGCATTCCGAACTGGCCGGCACATTCAATATACGTCAGAAACACCACTGACGAATTTGTACCTGACGATGTTGGATCGGATGGGCGTGCGTCCTGAAACGATCGGCGATTCGCGCGGCCGGCTGGAACATTTGACCGACCTGTAAAGCTATGGGTCCTCCAGTTTTCGCCAATCTTGCCGAAGAACGTCTTCACCGCAAACAGCGGCTGGCCGCTTCATTGCGTTTATTCGCATTGTTTGGATACGAAGAGGGAGTGGCCGGCCATATCACCGTGCGCGATCCGGAGAAGCCGGATCATTTTTGGGTGAATCCATTTGGCATGTACTTCGGACACATTCGCGTTCGAGATCTAATTCTTGTGAACCATTCAGGGGAAGTGACGGAAGGCGGGCATTCCGTGAACCGTGCTGCATTTGCCATCCATTCGAGAATTCATTTGGCAAGGCCGGATGTGGTTGCTGCGGCGCATTCTCATTCCATGTATGGGAAGACTTGGGCGTCATTGGGCCGCCTGCTTGACCCGTTGACTCAAGATGCCTGTGCTTTCTATCAGGATCATGGATTGTTTGAGCACTTCACTGGTATTGTCTACGAAACCAGTGAAGGCGACCGCATTGCGCAAGCATTAGGATCAAAGAAAGCTGCCATTTTGCAGAACCATGGATTGTTGACAGTGGGCCAGACGGTGGACGAAGCGGTGTGGTGGTTTATCACGATGGATAGGACCTGCCAATCACAGTTGATGGCCGAAGCTGCAGGCAAGTTCAAGGCAATCAGCCATGAGAGTGCTTTGGTGACGCATGGTCAACTGGGTTCACCCCAAGCTGGTTGGTTTCAATTTCAGCCCTTATGGGACCGCATCACCCGGTTGCAACCCGACTTATTTGAATAGCTGCTTGGACTCACATCAACAGCGAACATGCTCGGCACATATCGGCATAGGGGGGGAGTCTCGCGGCTCCTCCCCTGCCACACCACCGGACATGCGGGTCCGCATCCGGCGGTTCGGTGGGTTGAGCAATCAACGAACAGTTAATCTCGGAATCCCGAGCGAGTCGAAATAGGCATTAGGCAGCGCAATATGGAGCCCCGGTGAATCTGCCAGCCGCCACGGGCCGTGAGAACTGCCTGCCGTTTTCGCGGCAAGATCCGGACTCACACCCCGTTTGCGCAACTCGGCAAATCGTGT
>JAYTTF010000125.1:0-65139 GCA_043745195.1 Bryobacterales bacterium
ATTTCCAGTTTTTTCGGAGATGCATTTACCTGGAACATTTCACCATCGTCGCGAAGGAACATCAACTTGTCTTTTAGCAAAGTGACACTGCCAGTACCGTCCGCCTCCATGTTCCAGGCCACCTTACCGGTTCGCAATTCAACAGCACGCAGTTCCTGGCCACTTTCGGCGCGTCCGTGCAGACCGTATAGATAGCCATTCTTAATGACGGGTGTCGCATAGTGGGCGGACAAAGAGTCATCATTTGCCCACAGTTTGACAGGTGGAAGTTTGGATAGATCAAGGGCAAGGGCGCCGGTGCCGTAGCTTGCTGTAAGAAATAATATATTGCCTTCTATGATTGGTGTTGCCGCGTTTACGGAAGAGTTTGAGCGAGAGCGGAATGGTTGTTCATGGAGGATTTTGCCAGTGCCGGTATCAATAACCAGGAGTCCTGCGCGTGTGAAAAAAATTACACCGAACGATGAGAGAATT
The DNA here is from genome assembly GCA_043745195.1 of Bryobacterales bacterium. Classification (GTDB taxonomy): domain Bacteria; phylum Acidobacteriota; class Terriglobia; order Bryobacterales; family Bryobacteraceae; genus JANXSF01. The sequence continues at coordinate 475 of JAYTTF010000125.1, forward strand.
GGCGAGGAATAGCTCATCTCGTGGTTCGATGATTTCCAGATCAGTTTGCCCGTGTTGGCATCGAAAGCGCCGACGCCTGCTTGCTTTGAACCGATACTGAGAAACACTTTGCCGTTGGAATATAAGGGTGCGCAGGCGGCACCGAAGAAGCCCTTGGGCACATCGTATGTTTTTTGCACATCTACTCGCCACAGTTTTTTGCCCTTGGCAAGATCGATCGCATGTAGCACGCCTTCGGCTCCAAACGTAAAGACTTTTCCATCGGCAACGGTGGGTGCAGAGCGTGGACCTTCATCCCAACCGAAATCGTCGCGGTAATTTGTAGGGTATGAAAAAGTCCAAAGGCTTTTGCCCGTCTTGTCGTCAAACGCTTCCACAATTTCTTCCATGCCTCGGCGATGAAATAGGATCACTTTTCCGTTAACGATTACCGGAGCAGCCAACCCTGCCCCAACTTGTTTTTTCCATGCTATCTTTGAGGGCCAAGTAACGTCTGAGTCTGTATAGACGCCATTTCGTGATGGTCCAAGCATCTGGGGCCAATCGTGGAAAAAGAACGCAAAAATCAGGGTAAGGATCATGGGGTCAGTTATAATTCAAGGATACCCTTTCCCTCAGGAGAAACTTTTTTGATTACATTGCGAGCACTGCTTGTTTGTCTCATAGGATGTGTTTCAGCTTTCGGCCAGAGCCACAGGTCCACGATTTCTGGAACTGTTAGCGATTCCACTGACACCAGATTAGAGAGGGCGAATGTCAAAGCGATTAATTTAGCAACGGGCATGGAACGCGCTGTATTGAGCGATGCTCAGGGCGTTTTTCAGTTGCCACTTTTGGAGCCAGGAGAATACAGGATTGTTGCTGAGAAATCCGGGTTTGCGAACTCGGAAGACAAGTTGATTCTGACTCTTGATCAAAACGTGCGGATGGCATTGAAGATGGCTGTAGGTGCGAAGCGTGCAGACTCGATTGCTGTAAAAGCAGTCCAAGAGTTGGTTCGAACAGATACATCAACTGTTGGCACGATCATCGACAATCGCCAGATCCTTTCGCTGCCTTTAGACGGCCGTAATTTTCTTGAGCTAAGTTTGCTAACTCCTGGGGTGACGCTATCGGCTCAAGGGTCTGCAGGAACAGCGCGTGGTGAACTTGCGGTGCATGTAAACGGTGCTCGGGAAGATGCCAACAACTTTGTCCTTGATGGGGTTTACAACGGTGATCCGAAATTGAACGGATACGCTTTGAATCCGCCGGTGGATGCGGTTCGCGAATTCGAGATTGCGGCCAATTCCTACGATGCTTCGTTTGGGCGCAATGCAGGTGGACAGATCAACATTGTCAGCAAGTCAGGTACAAATGCGCTGCACGGTTCGGTTTATGAATTCTTCCGAAACGGTGCCATGGATTCCCCCAATCGCTTTGCTAATGGTGACCCGGACTATCGACGCAATCAATTTGGTGCGTCTGCTGGTGGTGCATTGAAAAAGAACACAACATTCTTTTTTGTGGATTTTGAAGGCCGCAGAGTTCGTGAGGGAATTACGCAGACCACTACCGTCCCCACAGCTTTGGAGCGCACGGGTGATTTTTCAAGGAGCGATCCACGTCGGCCTCCAATTGATATTTTCCAGCAGAACCCCGCTCCTTTTCCGGGAAGCAAAATTCCAGTGACACGACTGCACCCCATTGGAGTTGGCGTTGCGTCACTATTCCCTCTGCCAAATCGTGATGGAGCGGCGAACTACACCTCGTCGCCGAACCTCACCGATAGTGACAATCACTTCGATATTCGGGCGGATCATAAAGAGCTGACCTTCCGTTATAGCTTCGGTGACGATGCATTGTTCAATCCATTTTCAGGTGCTGGATTCGCACTTGTGCCGGGCTATGGAACCTTTGTGGATCGTCGCGCGCAGAACGTGATGGCTGCGCAAGTTCACGCGTTTCGGCCTACGTTGCTGAACGACGCTCGCATTTCCTTTAATCGAGTTTCCTTGGGCGCGCGGCACGAAACGCAGGGTACCAGTGTGAACAGGAAGCTTGGATTGCCTGAGCTTTCTTCAAATTCCCGAGACTGGGGTTTGAGCTTCATCAAAGTTAATGGCATTTCACCGATTGGAGATGAGTACAATAATCCGCAGCACGGGACCACCAACACCTTTCAATTTTTGGATCAAGTGTCCTATACGAAGGGAAGGCATTTAGCAAAGTTTGGAATTGAGTTGCGCTCGCTTCAGCAGAATGCTTATCGTGATGTACTTTCGCGCGGGTTGATGCAATTTGTCGGATTTACGGGAAATGGCCTTTCGGAATTACTGCAGGGGATTACATCGGTGAGCACGGGGGCTACGCTTGATAACGCCCAACATCTGCGGACTGCCAGTTCGGCATTCTTCGTTCATGACACTTTTAAAGTAAGATCAAATCTTACTTTGATGCTAGGCCTGCGTTACGAATATAACCAGCCTGGGGTGGACGCTTTTGACAGGGCGAACCTATATGACCCTTCGACGCGTGGACTTGTTCGAGTGGGCACTGGCAACTTGCCCCGAGGCGGCTACAGAGCCGATGCGAATAACTACGCACCTCGGATAGGCTTGGCGTATCAACTGGGAGGCAATGTGATTCGCGCCAGCTATGGAATTTACCATGACTATTCGCCGCTTGCTCCAGGCGAAGCACTTTACTTCAGCCCGCCATATTACAACTCCAAATTGTATTTCTTCTCAGCACAATCGCCTTTGTTTATCAACGATCCGTTTCCAGCGAACTTTCCATTTCCTACGCCACCTTCGGTGCTGACTATCCAGAAGGACTTAAAAACGCCTTACGTTCAGCAATGGAATTTTTCCATTCAGCGGAGACTTGGTTCGGCACGGATGGTGGAAGTTGGATACGTTGGATCGAAGGGAACGAAGCTTCTTGCTGGGCGGGACTTCAATCAACCAGTACCCAACACGGCTGAGTTGAATCTGCGGCCGAACTTCTTTTTCGGCGATATTACAGCGATTGAATCGCGGGCGAATTCCAGTTACAACAGCTTACAGGCGCGATTTGAGCAGCGCATGGGTCGGGGTTTGACAACGCTTGCTTCTTACACGCTGGGGAAATCGATTGATAATTCTTCCAACTTTTTTGCAAGTGCGGGTGACCCTAATTTTCCGATGGATTCAAACAACGCGCGGTTGGAGCGTGGACGTTCCAGCTTTGATGCACGGCAACGGTTGTCATTGGCTTACACATACGATCTGCCAAGCAAATGGCTGAAGGGTTGGCAGACGAATGGTGTGTGGTCGTTCCAATCGGGTCGGCCGTTCACGGTAATTTTGAATCCGGATTTAGACAATTCCAATACGGGCCGTAATTTTAATGGCAGTGGCGGGGACAGGCCAAATCGTGTGGGGCAGGGAACTGTTTCAAATCCCAGCCAATTGGCCTGGTTTGATGTTAAGGCTTTTACTACTCCAAGGTTTGGATCGTTCGGGAATTCCGGGCGGAACATTTTGGATGGGCCAGGCTTTGCAACTGTTAATGCATCGTTGCTGAAGAACATTGTGCTGAAGGAAGCCATGATGCTGCAGTTTCGCATTGAAGCATTCAACCTGCTGAACAGGACAAATTTCGACTTGCCGGATGCTGTGGTTGGTTCGCCGACCTTCGGGCAGGTGCTGAGTTCAAGCGCCCCGCGTCACGTGCAGTTGGGCGTGAAGTTTCTGTTCTAACATAAGAAGATTGAAAGTAGCGATTTTTGGCGGTACCTTTGACCCTATTCACTCAGCTCATTTGGAATTGGCGCGCGAAGCCGTAGAACAATTCCATTTGGACCGTGTGTTGTTTATCCCTGCGGCCAATCCTCCGCATAAGACTCGTCGCATGGGTGCAAGCTTCGAACATCGTTTCCGCATGGTGGAGATTGCCTGTGCTTTTGACAGACGCTTTGTGCCTTCTCGGATGGAAGAAGGCGCTGAGAAAAGCTACTCGATTTTGACGATTGAGAGAGTAAGGGAAGAATTGGGATCGGCGTGTGAACTTTACTTCCTGATTGGTGCGGATGCTTTCGCAGAAATCAAAACTTGGCACAGGTATGAAGAAGTGCTGACCCTGGTGACCTTCATCGTGGCATCCAGACCAGGCCACACCTACGAGGTCCCAAAAGGTGCCAAGGTGGAACGATTGGATAGTGTGGATTTACCAGTTTCCAGTTCTGACATTCGGACGGGATTGGCAGATGGCCATAGAATCAGCGAGCTTCCCAGGCCTGTGCTGGATTACATCCGCGGAAACAAATTATACAAGCGCTGATTCATTGAATTTGAAAGCAAGCAACGGAGTTTTATTCTTTAGGTCCTGGTTCAGTATTAGGATGTAAGGAGAATCGCAAATGAGTCTTGCAGAAGATCAATGGACGGCAGTTGTAGCACGGGACAAGCGCCAGGATGGTGAGTTCTACTATTCCGTAAAAACCACTGGTGTGTATTGCCGGCCTTCTTGTGCGGCGAGGCTGGCACTAAGAAAGAATGTGGCGTTCCACTCAACGCCTGAAGAAGCGGAACGGGCTGGATTTCGTCCGTGCAAACGTTGCCGTCCAAAGGAAGCTTCGCTGGGCGAACAACATGCGCCGGCGGTGGAAAAGGCTTGCCGAGTTTTGGAAAAAGCAGTGGAGCCTCTTAACTTAGACCAGTTGGCAACATTGGTTGGACTAAGCCCGTATCATTTGCATCGATTGTTCAAAGCGAAGACTGGAGTTACTCCAAGGGTTTATTCGGCTGCGCTGAAAGGCAAGAGAGTGCGAGATGAATTGGATCGTACGGAAACGGTGACAGAGGCAATCTATTCGTCGGGCTTCAATTCCAATGGCCGCTTTTATGAATCGTCTTCTCAAATGTTGGGGATGACTCCGACGAAGTTTCGCTCTGGGGGAAAGGGGGTTTCGATCAGCTTTGCGGTCGCCCAATGCTCGCTCGGCTCGATTCTGGTTGCGGCGGCGGAGAAGGGGATTTGCGCAATCTCGTTGGGTGACGATCCAGACTCTTTGGTCCACGAATTAGAAAACCGATTTCCCAAGGCTAACCTTGCCGTTGGCGATCAACAATTTGAGCGGCAGGTGGCCAAGGTGATTGGTTTGGTGGAGAAGCCTGGAACCGGGATGGATTTGCCGTTGGACATTCAGGGCACCTTGTTTCAGCGACGAGTGTGGCAAGCGTTGCGGGAAATTCCAGTGGGGAAGACGGCAAGCTATTCGGAAATTGCTCAGCGGATTGGATCACCTAAGTCGGTGCGAGCGGTGGCACGAGCATGCGCGTCGAATACTTTGGCTGTGGCTATTCCCTGTCATCGAGTAGTCCGAAGTGATGGGGCACTTTCGGGGTATCGCTGGGGTGTGGAAAGAAAAAAGGCACTGTTGTCAAAAGAGGCACTGGTGACCAGATGATTGAGTCGCTGGTTTTTGAAGAAATCAAGAGCAAGGGTAATGCAATTCTGAAGGGCGTGATGTCTGAAGAGGAATGCCAGTTGCTAGCAGGCTGCTATCAGGAAGACGACTTGTTCCGGAGCCGCGTAGTAATGGCGCGCCATGGGTTTGGACGCGGTGAATACAAGTATTTCAAGTATCCATTGCCGGAAATCGTGAACCGGCTTCGAACCGAATTGTATCCTGGGCTTGCTTCCATCGCCAATGCCTGGAATGAATGTTTGGGTATTGAAGCTCGTTATCCAGAAGATCATGCTGGTTTCCTTGCAAGGTGCCATGCTGCGGGGCAAACAAAGCCCACACCGCTGCTGTTGCAATATGGAGAGGGCGATTACAAGGACATTTATGGGGAAAAAGTTTTTCCATTGCAAGTGGCCTTCTTGCTTTCAGAGCCTGGACGGGACTTTACCGGTGGAGAGTTTCTATTGTTGGAGCAAAGGCCGCGCATGCAGTCTCGAGGTGAAGTTGTTCCGCTTGGGCAAGGGGATGGAGTGATCTTTCCTGTTGCCCGTCGACCAGTGAAGGGGACGAAGGGTTTTTACCGGGTGAACATACGGCATGGGGTGAGTACGGTGCGCAGCGGGCGGCGGCATACTCTGGGAATTATCTTCCACGATGCCGCTTGAATTTGGGGGCGCGTGTGAATTGCGCCCCCGTTCCGGATTTATCTCCCGGATTTAACCCGGATGCTAAAAACTAGATGTAGGCGATGACGTCGATTTCAACGAGGGAATCGCCGGGGATTCCACCTGCTGCTGCAATGGTGGTGCGTACCGGTGGTTCATCGCCGAATCGACCCAGAAATTCTTCGTTCATGCCTGCATAGTCTTTCAAATCGTTAAGGTACACATTGCATTTTAGGACTTTTGACATGGACGAACCGGCACCTTCCAGCGCCTTTTGCACTTCGTCCAGCACATGTTTGGTGTGAGCCTTGATGTCACCTTTGAAGTGCGCACCCTTGCCGGCTATGAACAGCATGTTCCCGTAGGAAACCGCCGAATTGAACAGTGGCGTTTTGGCTGGTTTGGGTCCGTTACGATGCACCTTTTTGACTGGGGTTGTTTGGGCCTGCGCCGGCATTGCAACTGATGCAGCGGCTGCGCCCGTTGTTACGGCTGCCCCGAACAGTGCTTTGCGTCGTGATGTTTTCTTTTGAATTTCCATTGAGAGCTCCTTTCGTGTTACGTTGCCTTAAAGAGCAATTGTATGCGACGACGCACCTTCATTTCACTCCCCACTTCAGCGGCCTTGGCCGCAACCGTTCCAAGTATTGAGTTGCCGAAGTATAGAATCGTTTCCAACTACAAGCCCGTTGGAGGCTTAGGCATGCCAGGTCCATACCCGGGCAAGGTGGTGACCACGCAATCGTCAAGGTCGATCAACCCTGGAACGGAAGCGGTAGATGCAGCGGTGGTTCGGGAAATGATGCGGCAGGCAATGACAGAGTTGACTGGCGATAAAGACGTCCGGGACTCTTGGCGGCGGTTCATTGACCCAAAAGATGTTGTGGGGATCAAGCTCAACTGTTCCGGCGCTCCGCAAATTTGTTCGCACCCTGTTGTGATTGGGGAAATCGTTCGGAATCTGGTTGAAAGTGTGGGAGTGAAGGCGGGCAATATCTGGCTGTATGAAAGATTTCAGGATCAGGTGGATACCGTGCATTACGAGAAGTACGTGCCCACAGGCGTGCACATTCAAGCGGCGAGCCATCTTCGCGATAATCTTCGAGGGTACGATCCAAAAACGTATGTCGAAGTGGATTTTTTCGGTGAGGAAGATACCCGTTCCAATCTGGTGCGGATGATATCAGAGCATTTCACGAAAATCATCAACGTGCCTAATATGAAGGACCACGGCGCAAGTGGGGTTACGGGTTGTTTGAAGAATATCGCTTATGGAAGTTTCGGAAATGTGGCCCGTTCGCACAAGTGGGAAAAGACCAATACCTTTTCCTTTATTGGGACTTTGGCACAAGTGGAACCGGTGAAGTCCCGGACAGTTTTGCAGATCATGGATGGATTGAAAGGGGTTTGGCAGGGTGGCCCATTTGTTCGCGACGCCAAATATGCCTTTTACCCTGGCCGGATTGCTATTGGCACGGATCCGGTGGCACTGGATCGATTGTTGATTGACATCATTGAGGACAAACGAAAACAGCAGGGGGCACATTCTGTATGGGATCGCAGCCCGGCGATTTTGATAAAGGGTTCAGGTAGGAGTGCTGATCCGTTTGCAAACCGCTATATTCGCGAACCAGGGCATATTGAGTACGCTGGCAAACTCGGGCTTGGCGTGTACGATAAGTCGAAAATCCAAGCGAAAGAAATTAAGGTATAACATCCGGTGACTAGCAAAATCTTTTTAAAGCTGATTGCCTTTCTATTAGGCGTTTTGGTGTTGGCATTGATTGCAGTCGACCAGATGGCTTCGCGAGTGACTGATTCTTCCTATCTGGAGTTTTTGAGAGTGGGCCTGGCAGAAAAGGGGAAGGTGTTGGCTGGCACTCATCAAGTTGATGCGTTGTTGAAGGATGGCGAGGGTTTTCGTAAACTCGCCGATGCAGCAGGTGTGAGGCTGACGATTGTTGATTATACCGGCGGAGTGCTTGCTGATTCTACCGGCAAACCGGCGATGATGGAAAACCATCTGAATCGGCCTGAAGTGGCGGAAGCATTGGCTGGCAAGGAGAGCTTCCACATCCACAAAAGTCAGACACTTGGCGCTGATTTCCTTTACTACGCATTGCCCTATGGGAAAAATGTACTGCGCTTGGGTGTTCCTATTTCCAAAGTACAGTCGGAAGTGAATCATATTCGGCTGCAATTACTGTTCTCGACTGCTCTTGCTTTTATCCCTGCCTTTCTGTTGGCTGCGTTTTTTGCAAAGAACGTTTCAGGCAGGTTGGGTGCGATTATTGAATATGCCGACCAACTGGCTAAAGGGAACTTTCAAGCAAAGTTGGTGGGAACAGGAAGTGACGAACTTGGTGTGCTATCGAACCGGTTGATTGAGACAGGTGGGAAGTTGCAGGGAATGGTTCACGAGTTGGAACGTGAGCATTCGGAACTAGAGAAATTGGAACGGGTGCGAAAGGACTTTGTGATTAACGTTTCTCATGAGCTGCGAACCCCATTGGCTTCGATTCAGGGGTATGCAGAAACTTTGCTCGATGGAGCGCTAGAGGATCCGGCGCACAATACTCGATTTGTGGAGATCATTCGTCAAAACGCCTACAGATTGGCGAATTTAACGGCGGACCTGGTAACGCTATCCCGGATAGAACTAGGTCAAAGAAAGCTTCATCTCGCCCCAGCCAGTGCCAAGCGGATGCTGGAAGACGCGGTTGATTCCATGCGTCCAATTGCTTCGAAAAAACAGATCGAATTGACATTAATTGCTTGTTCTGAAGAACTTGAGGCGTTTTGTGATTCTGAAGCAGTGATTCAAGTTCTGACGAATTTGCTGGACAACGCTTTGAAATATACCCCGGAAGGCGGAACGGTTAGCGTTGGTTTGAGGGAAAGACCGGATTTCTTGGAAATTTACGTTAGCGATAGCGGAATTGGGATTCCTGAAGAGGAACTGCCTCGTTTGTTTGAAAGATTTTATAGGGTGGACAAGGCAAGAAGCAGGCAAATGGGAGGGACTGGACTCGGGCTTGCTATTGCAAAGCACTTGATAAAAGCGCAAGGCGGAGATGTAACAGTGAAGAGCGAAGCCGGAAAGGGTTCAGAATTTGCATTCTTGATACCAAAGGAAGAGGTGATGGCTAGTACAGGTCGACTCTTAAATTCACAAGATAAGGCTCTGCCAAAGAAATACGTAAGTGAATCACCTCAATACTTTGAACTTTAGTCTTGCAATTCTCCTTTGTATTTGGTTAAATATAGAAGTACCCTTGCCGTGATCGAATTCCAAAACTAGGTTCGACACAGGATTACGGGATGAAGTTATAATATTTCGGAGGAGTCAAAGCTCTATGTTAATTAAGTCCTGCATACCCTTAACGTTGGTCGCGTTTTCGGGATTTTTGGCGCAAGCCGCAATCGTAACCATTGACAATTTTAATACCGGTGCAGTGTACCTCAAAGGTGCTGCCAATGGCCAGCCAACTCCTTTCACATCTTGCTGGTACCAAAATGTATCCTCGAACAACAGTGCTTGCAGCTCGCAAAATTTTGGCGGAGCTGCAGTAAATATGCCTGCTGGGAACGACGCGATGAGTGGCAAGGATACAATTCTCAACGCTCGATACACGCAATTAACAACTACTCAATATAATCCCAGCTCATCCAATTCCGCGAAATTGAATATTAACGGAGACATCGCTGGAGCTTTCAATTTGTCTACTGATGCGCAGACCACAGCAAACGCATTTTTGAAATGGGACGGCGGAGTATTGAATACAGCTACTGTAGGCTTCGGACTTGGTGCTGATTTAGTCACCGCAAGCAGCAACGATGCTTTCCTGCTGAAGTACCAAACCGACAATGCCGGCCTGTTTCCACCCACAACCACAATTCTTATTTCGGTTTACACAAGTGCGACGAATTTTTCAACCTACTCTTTCGTTGTTCCTGCAACGGGTTTCCAAAGCGGATTCAAGGACTTCTACGCAACATTCAGCAACTTCGTAGCTGCCGGATCTGGTGGTGGAGTGAACTGGAATTTAGTGAACGCTATTACCATGAACATTAACGCCCCTCCTGGAAGCGCATCTGGTTTAGATTTTGTGCTTGACTCCTTTCAAGCGGTATCTGTTCCAGAGCCGAGCACCTACCTTTTCGTCGCAGTTGGCTTAGTAGGGCTATGTGGATTGCGCCGAAAGCAATAGTCGTTTCGTAATCAATCTATTTCTTGACCTTCAGTATTTCGAGTAACACTGTTCAGCGGCCACTCTTTGCAGGCGTGGCCGCTTTTTCTTTTCGAAGTTAGTTTGACTCCCGCCCGAAAAAATCTTCTGTTACAATTTTAATCAAGCTGTCATCTGATTGTTACCTTTGGCTTGCTACTGTATTAGGTAATCCAACATGAAAAAGATTGTATTGATTGAAGACGACTCGGACTTGTTTGCGCTTCTCAAGTATAACCTTGAAAAAGATGGCTATGCATTCGCTGGATCGCAAACGGGTAAAGGGGCTTTAGAGCTGTTCCGCCGCGAGAAGCCAGATCTAATCATCCTCGACATAATGCTTCCTGATAGCGATGGTCTGGACATCTGCAAAGGTATTCGTGCCAATGGAGAGATTGCTCATGTTCCCGTTATTTTTCTGACTGCGCGAGCATCAGAAACAGATCGAATTGTGGGTTTAGAGCTTGGCGCAAATGATTATATAGTAAAACCTTTTTTTGTCCGTGAATTTCTTGCCCGAGTTAAGATTCAGTTCCGTGATAAGAAATCGCAGCAAAAAACGTTGAAATCGGGCGGGCTAGAACTCCACCGTTCCAGTTGCCGGGTGATTTTGGATTCAAAGGAACTGCAACTCACGGCAACGGAATTCAAGTTGTTGGAATTCTTGATGATTCGGCCGGGGATTGTTTTCAGTAGGGAACAACTATTGGATGGAGTTTGGGGCCACGATCGGGCCGTGACGGATCGTACGGTTGACGTTTACATTCTGCGTTTACGTCAAAAAGTTGAAGTGGATCCAGCTAACCCGACCTATATACGGTCTGTTCGAGGCTTCGGCTACAGCTTCCACCACCCCGAAGTGGTCCCCATGTCAAACACGCCTTCTGCTGATGTTGTGGCCGCTCCCTAATTTGGTCTGCATGCGATAATTGAAGTACCGCATGAACGACCGTAAAGTCCGTTACGAGGCTCTTCAAGAAGCCCTAAATCAACGAATTCTAGTGTTAGACGGCGCGATGGGGACGATGATCCACCAACGCAACCTTACGCCTGCTGATTTCGGTGGACCGAAGCAAGATAACTGCCCCGAACAGCTTGTCCGCACCCGTCCTGACGTGATTGAAGACATTCATCGGGCATACTACGCCGCCGGGTCCGATATTGTGGAGACGAACTCCTTTGGATCAACCCCAATTGTTTTGGAAGACTTTGGCCTTGGACACGATGCCTATCTACTCAGCAAAATGTCAGCGGAGTTGGCGAGGAAAGTTGCTGCAGAATTTGATGTTCCTGGGCGGCTTCGATTCGTTGCAGGCTCTATGGGACCGACGACCAAATCGATTACAGTGACTGGAGGCATTACATTCTCTGAACTGGTTGAGAATTTTTATGTGCAGGCTAAGGGGCTGATTGATGGTGGCGCAGACGTCCTGCTAATTGAAACGTCGATTGATACGCGAACTATCAAGTCTGCATTAGTTGCTATTGAGCGCCTTGGAGCAGAGTACGGCCATAGGATCCCAGTGATGGTTTCCGGTTCGATTGAATTGAATGGAACTATGTTGGCTGGTCAAGCGGCTGACGCATTCACTACTTCGTTGATGCATGCTGAGTTGTTCTCCATTGGATTGAATTGCGCAACCGGCCCGGAACATATGACGGACCACATGCGCACCATTCATGAAATGGCCTCTTCGCGTGTTTCGTGTTACCCAAACGCCGGTTTACCAATGGAAGATGGAACTTTTCCTGAATCTCCAGATTCGCTGGCGGCTCAGTTGGAAAAATTTGTAGATCATGGCTGGATCAACATTTTGGGTGGTTGCTGTGGCACAACTCCAGCCCATATTACGGCCATGGCGAAGATGGTGGCAGGCAAGAAGCCACGCGTTGCGCCAGGGACTTTGGGACGCAGCTTTTATTCGGGGATCGAATTGGTTGAGGCTGACGATTCCAACCGCCCGCTAATAGTTGGGGAGCGAACTAACGTTATTGGTTCTCGTTTATTCAAGAACATGATGAACGAGGAAAAGTGGGAGGAAGCCACAGATATTGCGCGGCGGCAGGTGCGCAACGGGGCCCACGTGATTGATGTGTGTTTGCAATCGAGTGATCGCGATGAAATTGCCGACATTCCTTTCTTCTACGATCTTCTAATTAAGAAGATTAAAGCGCCGATCATGATCGACACGACGGATCCGAAAGCTGTGGAACTTTCGCTGACCTATTGCCAGGGTAAGAGTATTATCAATTCGATCAACCTGGAAGATGGCGAGGAAAAGTTTGAGATCATGTGCCCCATTGCCAAACGCTATGGTGCAGCAGTGGTAGTTGGCACGATTGACGAGGACCCTATTCAGGCGCAGGCGTTTACTCGTGAACGGAAATTGGAAGTGGCACAACGTTCGGTGAAGCTTCTTACGGAAAAATATGGCATTCCGGTGGAAGATATCATCATCGATCCACTGGTATTCCCATGCGCTACCGGCGATGAGAATTACATTGGCGGATCGGTGGAGACAATTGAAGCGCTCCGCATAATCAAGAAAGCAATTCCAGGGGTTAAGACTGTTTTAGGTGTATCGAACATCAGTTTCGGGTTGCCTGCAAACGCTCGCGAAATCGTCAACTCGGTTTTCCTTTATTACACCACCAAGGCCGGGTTAGATCTGGCGATTGTGAATGCGGAAAAGCTGGAACGGTTTGCTTCCATACCGGAACACGAGCGCCGGTTGGCAGAACATTTGCTGTTCAACACTCCGCCGACGGAAGTTCCAGACGATCATCCGCATGTCGATTCCTTGCGTAATGTTCCAGCCGACTGGCGCGAGCAATTGCCGAATCAGCGAGTGGCGGTGAACCAGTTCAACATTTCAGCTATCACGGATCATTTCCGTGGGGCTGCTCCAAAAGACAAAAAAGCATCGGCCGCGTTGCCACTGGATGAACGACTTGCAAACTACGTAATTGAAGGGAGCAAGGAAGGGCTGATTGACGATTTGAATTTGAAATTAGCCGAGGGAGTATCGCCACTTGATGTTGTGAATGGTCCATTGATGAAGGGCATGAACGAAGTTGGCCGCTTATTCAACAACAACGAATTGATTGTTGCCGAAGTGCTGCAATCGGCAGAAGCGATGAAGGCCTCCGTGCGGCATCTGGAAAAGTTCATGACCAAGGCCGACACCGCTGCACGCGGCAAAGTGTTGCTTGCAACAGTGAAAGGCGATGTCCATGATATTGGGAAGAATCTGGTGGAAATTATTCTTTCCAACAATGGTTATGAAGTGGTGAACCTGGGGATTAAGGTTTTGCCGGAGCAACTGATTGATGCTTACCGTCTGCATAAGCCCGATGCCATTGGACTTTCCGGGCTTCTTGTGAAGAGCACCCAACAGATGGTGATCACTGCGGGGGATTTCCGGGATGTCGGAATTAAAGTGCCGTTACTGGTTGGTGGCGCGGCGCTATCAGAAAAGTTCACGTTGACGAAAATCGCGCCGGAATACAAGTCACCGGTTTTTTATTCGAAAGATGCTATGACTGGGTTGCGGTTGATGAACCTGATCATGGACCCAGAGACGCGCGAGGCAACGCTCAGCCAGCACACTTACTCGCCCAGTGCGGAAGTTCCGGTTGCAGCTCCAGCAGCGGTAATCAATACTTCCACCAATCGCAGTTCCAAAGTACGGCTGGATGTTCCAGTTCCGTCTGCACCATCGCTAGAAAGAAAAGTGCGTCAAGTACCACAGCTTTCGGAGATTTGGAGCTACATCAATCCGTTCATGCTCTATGGCCGTCATATGGGGTTTAAGGGAAATTTCGAGAAGCTGCTGGCGGATCGGGATGAAAAGGCGCTCTCCTTATTCCACAATATAGAAGCCGTGAAGGAAGAAGCAGCCAAGTTTATGAAGGCCCGGGCTGTTTGGCAATTCTTCGAGGCAGAGCGGAATGAAAACGCAATCCACTTGTTTGAGGCAGGGGCTGCCACACCGGTTCATACGTTCCGGTTTGGTCGTCAACCGATGGAAGATGGTCTTTGCTTGAGTGACTATGTACTTCCTTCTGCGGATGGAGATCGCCGAGATCAAATTTGCCTTTTTGTTGTGACGGCGGGTGAAGGCGTGCGGGAACATTCAGAAAAGGCTAAACAGGACGGTGAGTATTTCCGTGCACACGCATTGCAAGCTTTGGCGATAGAAACAGCAGAGGGGTGCGCGGAGTGGCTGCACAGGCGGATCCGAGAGGATTGGGGATATCCTGATGCTCCAACATTATCCATGCAGGAGCGGTTCACGTCACGGTATCATGGCAAACGCTATAGCTTTGGATACCCCGCGTGCCCGAATCTTGATGATCAGCAGGGAATATGGAAGCTGCTGAGGCCTGAGGAAATCGGCGTGAACCTAACAGAAGGTATGATGATGGAGCCGGAGGCGAGCGTGAGTGCGTTGGTGTTCCATCACCCTGATTGTGCCTACTTTACAGCAAGCGAAGCAACGGAACCAACGCTAGTCGAAACGAACTAAATTACCGCCGAAGATGTTTTGGGCATCTTCGGTGTTGATTCCAATTTCACGCAATGCGGCTGTTTGCTGATCGAAGATTGCGCGGTGCCATCCACGCGGGAAGAAGGAAGAATCCGTTCCGAACAACAAGCGGTTTGGGCCGGCAATATCGAGGGCGCGGCGAAACACTTTTGTTAGATTCAAGTCCTCGAACTTCATCCAACTATTAGTGGATGAAGTATCCAAATAAACATTCGGGCATAAACTGACAAGCATCAGGGCTTCGCGAAAGTAACCAGCTCCGAAGTGGGGCACAATGAATTTCAATTCCGGATGGCGAAGTGCTGGCCCGTGCAAGTCGATGGGATTGGAAAAGCGCATGTCGAAAGGGGAGGGCAGTCCCAAACGTTTGCGAACTCCAATGCTGAGAACACCGCAGTGAGCGAAGATGGCTGCACCGGTTTGGCTGGCTGCCTTCAGATAGACGGCCTCCAGTATTGGATCGGAAAGGCTATAGCGGTGCATTGCGGGGAACAGGCAAATGGTGCGCAATCCTGAAGCAAACGCCTGGTCAATAGTTGCTGAAGCGTTATCCGCTAGCGGGTTAAAAATAAAGCAGCCGCGGAATCGCGACGGGTGAGCCTTTACAGCAGCGGCCACAGAACGCTCATCGCCAGGAATGCTGGCAATTAGGGCAGCACGCTGAATGCCGTGACGTTTCATTTCATTGATCCATAATGCGGCGAGAGCTTCTGCGTCTTCTGGAGGCAATTGCCAGGACAACTCATCCGCGACCTCTTGTGGGTCGCGGTTGGTTAGCAGTTTCAGAAAGCGATGAGAAAAGAAATGAACGTGAGCATCAAATAGATCCAGTTCACCCCAAGGAGATTGGATCAGCATGATGACTTAAGCTACGATTGCGAGTCCTTCAGCGGGAGGGAAGCGTGTGACTCCGGCAGCCAAGGCAAGTTGAGTGAGTCCAGCGACGTTGTTCACGTTGAGTTTCTTCATCATTGTCTTGCGATAGCTACGGACCGTTTGAAGACCAAGATCAAGAAGCACAGCGATCTCTTTGCTGGTTTTCCCTTCAGCAACGAGCCGGAGCACTTGCAATTCTCTAGGAGACAATCCTTCCAGAACGCCTGGTAGTTGCTTAGTTTCTAAATCGCCACGTTGGATTCTGGTTAGCAGCCGATCGGAAACCTGTGGGCTAAGATACGATCCGCCCTTTGCAACGGTCCGCAAGGCTTCAAGCAGGTCGCTGTCTGAAGCGCGCTTCAGAACGAAGGCGCGGGCTCCGCCTCGAATGGCACCAACCACGGAGTGTTCATCGTCGAACATCGAGAGGACGATAATCTTCACGTCAGGGCAATGTCTTAAAATTTCAGTGGTTGCTTCAATGCCGTTGAGTCCTGGTAAGCCGATGTCCATTAGTACAATGTGCGGATTGGATTTCTTGCACATTTGAACAGCATCCATACCAGTTTCAGCCTCTCCAACAACTCTGAACTCGTCGGTAAATTTTAGGATAGCTTTTATACCATCCCTCATAATTTTGTGATCGTCCACCAGAAGAAGATCATATTGCATAATATTTTTCCCGGGTCCTATATCTGGAGTTAGCAAGTTCTAGTACTCCAAACTTTTATTATTGTACCCTTTCCTGGGGTAGTTTGTAGCACAAAAGTTCCATCTGATTGTTCTGCGTGATTTTTCATTAATTCGATTCCCAATCCAGCGGAGGGTTGAGCCGAATCGAAACCCTTCCCGTTGTCGCGAATTTCTAAGACTTGCCCCTTTGCCGTGCTCTTCAAAAGCACTTCCACCTGGGTGGCATTAGAGTGCCTGAAGACATTATCCAGAGCCAGATCAGCGATACGATAAAAAGCATTGGCTAACGGCAATCTTAATTGTAGTCCGGGGTGAATGTTCAACCGAACTGTGGCTGTGAGAGACTGGCGGTACCTGCCGGCCAATCTATCCAGCGCATAGGCGATGCCAGTCCTTTCCACAATATTGGGATTCAGTTCGTAGCTAACTTCACGAACTTGAGACATGGCTTGCTCCAACATCTCTTGGATTTCCGTTGTCCGAGGACCTAGCTCTGGAATTGTTTCAATAAAATCCATTCGAAGTACGGCAAGTTGTAGGCCTACGGCGCTTAAAACCTGGCCAACCTGATCGTGCAAGATTCTGGCTATGCGGGCCGATTCCACTTCCCTGTGGTGAATATGCGAGATCAGGTTTTGAGTGGCAGTTGGTTGATCAACCATTACTTACTTTTACGTCGCACCGCACGACGCGCCGTTTCAACAACAGCCGCCGCGTTCATATGAAATTTCTCTAACACTTGTTCGGGAGTTCCAGATTCCGCATAGAAATCACCCACGCCATGAAATTCCATGATGCATGGATTGGTTTCAGCAACCACTTGGGCAACACGAACGCCAAGGCCGGTTTCCACAAAGTGCTCTTCAACTACAGCAATTGCTCCAGTCTCCTTCGCTGCTTTGGCGATGATGGCGCGATCAATGGGCTTGATTGTATGCATGTCGATGACACGTGCGGAAATACCTTCAGCGGCAAGTACATCAACTGCCTTTAGTGACTCAGCCACCATCAATCCATGAGAAATAATGGTGACATCATTGCCGTCGGTCAATTGAATTGCCTTGCCAATCTCGAACGTTTGGCCAGGCTCATAGATGTGAGCAACCTTCACGCGACCGGCCCGAATAAAGACAGGCCCATCGAAATAGGCGGCGGCCTTCACCAGGGCAAAAGTGGAAACTTCGTCGGCAGGGCAGAGCACTGTGAATCCAGCTAGCGAACAGGCTAAGCCGATATCCTCAACACTCATTTGCGAAGGCCCATCTTCCCCAATTGAAATGCCGCTATGAGTGCCCACAACTTTAAGATTCACCTTTGGATATGCAACGGTGACTCGCAATTGTTCGAAGCCCTTGTTGATGACAAAAGCCGAGAAACTGGCAACAAACGCGATTTTTCCGCTGGCTGCCATGCCCGCTCCAATGGAGACCATGTTCGATTCTGCAATTCCACAACTGAAAAACCGGCCGGGAAATTCCTGACCAAACCAGTGAGTGTAGGTGGATTTTGAAAGGTCGGCGTCGCAACACACTACATTCGGATTTTCTTTGCCCAATTCCAGCAATGCTTTGCCGAAGGCTTCGCGCGTGGCAGCGCCCAATTTCAATTCATACTTCCCGTTCGCCGCCATTAGCCGATCTCCTTCAAAGCCATTGCCAACTGCTCTTCCGTCGGCGCCGTGCCGTGGAATTTCGGATTGTTCTCCATGAACGAAACGCCCTTGCCCTTCACTGTGTGAGCCAGCAGAACGCTGGGCTTGCCTTTGGTGCTGGCCGCATTGGCAAAGGCACCTTGTAATTTGGAAATATCGTGACCGTCTACTTCAATCACGTGCCATCCAAAAGCGCGCCATTTATCGGCCAGGGGTTCTAACTCCATAATGTCCTTCACCCAACCGTCCAACTGAATTCGGTTGTAGTCAAGAATGGCAACAATGTTGTCCACCTTGTGAAAAGCGCCATACATTGCGGCTTCCCAGATTTGCCCTTCTTGAATTTCACCATCGCCCAGAACCACGAAAACGCGTGTAGGGCTTTTGTCGAGGCGTGCCGCTTCGGCCATGCCAAGTCCTAAACTTAAACCAACACCGAGGGAACCGGTTGATGCTTCGAGAGCTGGGATGAACCGGCGATCTGGATGGCCCTGATAGATAGAACCGATAGTACGCAGAGTATTCAAAGTCTCAACGGGCGTATAACCGCATTCGGCCATTACGGAATAGAGCACTGGTGCTGCGTGGCCTTTGGAAAGAATGAAGCGGTCGCGGTCGGCCCAAGTTGTATTGGCCGGATCGTGGCGCATCACGTCGAAATAAAGAGTTGTGAGTATTTCCACGGCGGAAAGCGATCCGCCTGGGTGGCCGCTCTTGGCCTCTGTAATCATCGTTACGATGTGGCGGCGGATCTTGCGGCAGATTTCCTGCAATTCCGTCACATTACTGGTCTTTTGCATGCTCTTAAGAATGTATCATTTTCGGAAGGCTCCCTGCCGATTGAAGATGGCTGAATGGCATCTTTCCTCGTCCTGGGCTGCGTTAGTATGTTACCCTTCATTTGATGGAGCTTTCTGACATCTACCAAGGCCTTGGCGAAGAGGCCTTCGGGCAACTGCTGCGCTCGATTTCCCTAGGCAAACTGAAGACTTATCAGCTTTTTGAGAGGATGAAGTTTCGGCTACGCCTTTCGAAGTTGAGTGGGGAGACTTTGCGTAAAGCACAACCTCACCTATGGGAGCGGTTAAAAGAAAAGGATCAGGAGTTGGCCACAGACTTGGCTCAATCCATTCTTGTATGCCACTTGGATTTGATCATAGAAGTACTGAACTTCCTAGGCATTCCACATGAAGAAGGCTTTTTTGCCAAGGAAACTGACGTAAATTCCTATTTGACGGAAGGTTGGCAAAAACGGTCTTTCGATAATTTCAAGGACAAGCTCAACCGGGACGTGCTGGCGTTCTACCTGAATCACTTGGCCTTTGAATCCACCAAAGATCCTGTATTGTTCCAGCCTTCCGCCTAAATTTCTAAAGCTTAAGGATGTAGCCTTCGTGACTACTGCTCAACAACTCCATGAAGCCATTCAAAAGGGTGATTTGGCGGCGGCTTCCGCATTGGTTTCCGCAGATGCATCTTTGGTCGCGGGAGGCGGGGCCGCCGGGATGCCTCCGCTGATGCTTTCCATTTATATGAAACAGTCGGCCATTGCGAAAATGCTGATTGACCATGGTGCAACGGTGGATTGCTACGCGGCTGCTGCTATTGGAGACTCGGCGAGACTTGAGGAAATGTTAGCAACGGACGCAGCGAAGTTGGTGGAACATTCTTCAGACGGTTGGACCGTGCTTCATTTGGCTTGCTTTTTTGGGCAATTGGAAACGGTGGAGATGCTGCTTGAAAAAGGGGCGAATGTCAGGGATCAATCGGCAAATACTATGGCCAATCAACCTTTACATGCGGCAGCCGCTGGAAGGCATGGAGAAATTGTGGCGATGCTTTTGGCGGCTGGGGCTGATGTGAATGCTCGTCAGAGTGGAGGCTATGCCCCCCTTCATGCTGCTGCTGCGAATGGGGACGAAAGCATGGTGCGGATGTTTCTTGCCCACGAAGCGGATAGGACGGCCGGTACCGAAAAAGGGTTGATGCCCATTGACATGGCTCGGGACAAAGGTCATATGCATATTGTGGAATTACTGAGCCAATCATGATTCAAGAAACTCTCCAACAGATTGCTGGAAAGGCTCAAGGGGCCATCGCTTCGGCAGGTACAGCCGACGAGCTTGAAGTTGTCCGGGTTGAATATCTAGGCCGCAATGGAGCTTTGGCCGGGTTGAGCAAGGAGATGAAAAATCTTAAGCCTGAGGAAAAAGCCTCAGTAGGCAAGCTGCTTAATCAGGTGAAAAATTCGCTGGAACAAGCTTTTGATGTAAGGAAAGCGGCCTTTGACAAAGTGGCACTGGATGCGCGGTTGGAAGCGGAATGGATCGACCTGACGCTGCCTGCCTCTGGAACGCGCCTTGGGAGTATCCACCCCTGCACACAAGTGCAGCAGGAAATTGAGGACCTTTTTGTATCCTTGGGATTTACCGTTCTTGATGGCCCTGAAGTTGAGACCGAGTACAACAATTTCGATGCGCTGAACATTCCCGCCGATCATCCGGCGCGTGACATGCAAGATACTTTTTGGCTCACCGGAGGCCACTTGTTGCGAACGCACACTTCGCCAGTGCAGGTCCGCGGAATGAAGAAGCTGGGGCCACCGCTGCGCATGATTGCCCCTGGCCGAGTGTTCCGCAACGAAGAAGTAGACGCCAGCCACGAGCATACGTTTTATCAACTGGAAGGCATGATGATTGATCGCAATGTTTCTATTGCGAATCTGACCTATTTCATGAAAACGCTGCTAACTGGAATTTTCAAGCGCGAAGTTACGGTGCGGCTGCGTCCTGGATATTTTCCCTTCGTCGAACCAGGTTTTGAATTAGATATTCAGTGCCTGATTTGTGGCGGCCCGGGCTGCGCGGTTTGCAAGCATTCCGGATGGGTGGAACTGTTGCCCTGCGGCTTGGTTCATCCAAACGTGCTGCGCAAAGCGGGAATCGATCCCGACGAATATGGCGGTTTCGCATTCGGTTTGGGTCTAACCCGTTTGGTGATGATGCGCTATGCCATTGACGATATTCGCTGGCTGCAAAGCGGCGATCTGCGTTTCTTGAATCAGTTTTAGGAGCCCTGAATACAGTGAAGTTTTCTCGCAACTGGATGGCTGAATTTGTGGGTCCGCTGGATGTGGACGCCGGCAAGCTTGGCCACATGATCACTACTAAGACTGCCGAGTGTGATGGCGTGGAGGAGCATGGTGCGCATTTCGCGACGGTGTGCGCGGCTAAGGTAATGTCTGTGGAGCCGATTGAGGGTAGCCACAATCGCAAGGTTTTGGTGGATACCGGCCGTTACGGCGTGAAGACGGTCGTCTGCGGTGCCTCTAATTGTAGGGTTGGGATGATGACCGCCTATTTCCCAGTGGGTCTAAAAATAGTGTCCGGCGTGGAAAGCGATGGTATGCTGGCCAGCGCTGCTGAACTTTCGATCAACGGAAATCACGACGGGATTATTGAACTGGATGGGCTGTGGCCAGGTGAAGCGATCACGAATTGCGAGCCGGATATTCTGGTGGAAATCGACAATAAATCGTTAACCCACCGTCCTGATTTGTGGGGGCATTACGGGATGGCTCGTGAAGTTGCGGCGATTCTTAATCGTCCGTTAAAAGATCCGGTGGATCTTACGCTTTTGCCGAGCGGCGATTCTCCTGTTTCTGTAACGATTGAGGATTTCACGCTATGTCCCCGCTACAGTGCCCTGCTGTTTGAGAACGTGAAAATTCAGCCTTCTCCGTTATGGTTCCAATATCGGTTGCAATCGGTGGGGTTGAATCCCATCAGTAATGTGGTGGACGTTACCAATTACATTGCGGCGGAATTGGCGCAGCCGATGCATGCGTTTGATGCTGATAAAATCCAGGACTTGAAAATCATAGTCCGGCGGGCAACTGAGGGTGAACAGGCAAAAGCGTTGAACGGCGAAACTTATTCGCTGGATTCCTCAGCGCTAGTGATTGCCGATCCGAAAGGTAACGTGGCGATTGCTGGAGTGATGGGTGGCGCGGATTCGGCCACCGATGCCGGGACATCGCGTATCCTGCTGGAGTCGGCGAATTTTCATGCGGGGAACGTGCGCAAAACATCTTCGAAGTTGAAGCTTCGTACGGATGCTTCAATGCGTTTTGAGAAAGCTCAGGATCCTGCGAACACTGTTCGCGCGTTAGCCCGTGCAATTCCGTTGCTGGAACAAGTCTGCCCTGGAATTCGGCTGGTTGGTGGTTTGGTTGATTTGAAGCAGCTTCCCGTGGCACCTGCTCCAATTATGCTTTCGTTGAAATGGTTGGAGGCAAAACTTGGCCGGGAAATTTCCTTGGTTGAAGTGGTGGATATTCTGACTCGCTTGCAGTTTGGCGTTACTGAAACATCACCAGGTATTTTGCAGGTTGAAATCCCTTCGTGGCGTGCGACAAAGGACATTGCGATTAAGGATGATTTGGTTGAAGAAGTGGGAAGGATGATTGGTTACCAATCCATCCCACCCACTCCACCTGCATCGCCGGCAGTGGTTCCGCCAGCGTCGCCGGAGCGTTTATTCCATCGATGGTTGCGGCAGCTTTGTTCCGCGCAGGGATTCACGGAAGCTTACAATTATTCGTTTCTAAGTAAGTTGGAAGTGGAACCATTTGGATTGGCCGCCTCTGACCACGTTGGCGTGCTAAATCCGATTGTGCAGGGTCAGGATCTGCTCCGTACCAGCTTGTTGCCGGGCATGCTCCGCAACATTGGCGAAAACGCCAAACAATTTTCCACCTTCCGGTTGTTCGAAATCGGCAAAGAAATTCACCCGCAGAAGGAAGGATTGCCTGAAGAAATTCCGCATCTTGCTGCTGTTTGTTTTGCGAAAGATGATGGTGCGCAAGGGCTATTCGAACTGAAGCGGTTGGCAGAAAGTCTGATTCCACACTGTGTGGTTCAACCGGCGTTCGCGAAGTCTTACGAGCATCCGGCACGGGCAGCTGATTTGCATTGGCAGGGTCAAATTGTTGGGCGGCTGTTTGAATTTCATCCCAATATGGTTGAAGTTGGGCGCGCGGCAGTGCTGGATATTGACTTGCAAAAAATCTTTGCATTGCAACCTTCTGCTGCGAAATATCAAACGGTGCAGAAGTTTCCGCATAGCGCATTCGATCTTTCGGTGGTGTGCGGGTTGCGGGAATTGGTCGGCACATTGGACGCTAAAATTCGGAGCTTATGTGGGACCGAACTCACGGCGCTTGAATATCTGCGGCAGTACACGGGTGCGCCACTTGCCGAAGGAACTAAGTCCGTGAGCTTTCGGATTACGCTGGGTGCGGCAAATCGAACCCTAACAAGCGAAGAAGTGAACGTAGTGCGGCAACGGACTATCCAAGGGTTGGAGCAGCAGGGTTACGAGTTGCGGACATAGTCTTGGCAAGTTGCTGAACGCGGTCCATACTGGCTGCACGAATGGTTTCGTAGCCACGAATCTGATCGGGCAGGGCAGCCACTTCACGGGCATGATTCATGTCGCCCGTGGTAAGTGCTTCGGTGACTAAATTCTTGTACCAAGGAATAAGAGCTTTTTCCCGACGTCGCAAATCGGCATATCCGAACAGGTCGAAAGGTGTTCCACGCAGCATTTTCAATGGTGCCAGCATTCGCAGGGTCCAAATGGGGACATTGAGTTTATGTTTCAATCCAAAGCGGCGAAGCAACGGTGGGTGCAGATTGAAGCCGATAAATTCAATGGATTCCCACTGCTGTTCCAAGCCCTGTTGAAACTCTTTAGAAGTTAACAGGCGGGCCACTTCATACTCGTCTTTAATCGCCATCAGTTTATACAAGTTGCGCTCTACTAAGGCTCGTAAGTCTGGTGGAACGCTGCTGCAGAAGGATTGGAATTCGGTGGCGTAAGCACTGTTTTGGTAAGCCGTTAGTCGTGCAACGTAATCTACGTTTGCTGTGGGCTGTTCGACGGGCGCTAACAATTTTTCCACCGATGCGGCATCGTGATAAGCTTTTCGGCCCCAACGGAATACCAGTAAATTCTTTTCAACGGCCACGCCATTCAAACGGATGGATTCTTCTATGGAAGGCAATGAAATAGGGACTAATCCTGCCTGCCATGCGGTTCCCAGCATCAACATATTGACGTAAATATGAGATCCGAAAAGTTGTTCGGCCAGGCGAGATGCATCGAAGAAAACATTGTGGCCGCGCTTGGTTAACGACGCTACCAGATCCACCAGTCGGCCATCTCCCATTAAATGAGTACGGGCACGAATGGAATCGCCAGTGGGGATTTCGGCAGTATTGACCACTGCTGTGGTTCTGTCTGGATGTGCGGTTTTCAGATTTTCATTGCTTGTTGCACCCAGCAGGTCGAAGCCCAACAGCAGGTCCAAATTGGCCGCGTTCGTTTTGTTTGAACCTTCCAGATGTTGCTTGCCGATGAGGATGTGCGAAACAACAGCGCCCCCTTTTTGGGCCAAGCCGGTTTGGTCCAATGTCAACACATGGAGGCCATCAAGCAAAGCTGCTTGGGCAAGAAGAGCGTTCACCGTCACCACCCCGGTTCCACCAATACCAGGGCCAAGGATGCGATATCCGTTGCTACCGATTTCGGCAAATTGTTTCGGTTGGGGAACCTCAATGGAAGGAAGCTCCGGAAGTGTTTTGCGGCGAAGGCCAGTGCCTGCTTTTACGTTTATGGTTACAAACGAAGGGCAATCGCCTAGGGCGCACGAATAATCTTTATTGCAAGAAGATTGATGAATGCGCATCTTCTGACCCAGCGGAGTTTCAGTCGGGTGAAGGCTCATGCAGTTGGATTGCTTGACGCAATCGCCGCACCCCTCACAGACTTCTTCGTGGATTACAAGACGCCTGGTGGGCTCAGCCTGAATGCCGCGCGAGCGCTCCCTGCGCTTCTCTGCGGCGCATTGCTGGTCGTAAATAATGGCGGTAACGCCGGGGATTAATTCCAGTTCTGCTAGCGTGCGTTCCAATTCCAGGCGATCACGGGCCTCGGCGTTTGTTGCCAAATCGAGTTGCGCGTAGTTGTCCAGGAACTCTGTCAGCACTACGATTTTCACAACTCCTTCGGCCGCTAATTTTCTTGTAAGCGCGGGGATGGGCAGTTGTCCTTCGGCCTTCTGGCCGCCAGTCATAGCTACTGCTGAGTTGTAAAGAATCTTGAACGTAATGTTAGCGCCGCTTGCAATGGCCGCGTTGATTGCCAATTGGCCGGAGTGTGCCAGTGTGCCGTCACCCATGTTTTGAAAAATATGTTTCTGATCAACGAAGCGATGCATGCCGATCCACATGGCGCCTTCGCCGCCCATCTGCGGAGCGAAATCGTAACCTCGATTTACAGAGTGCAGCATTACGCCCATACCACTGCAACCGATACCGCCTCCAGCGATTTGTCCTTCGAGCAATAACGTGGAGCGATTGTGCGGGCATCCACTGCAATAGTTAGGACGACGCGGAGGGGAAAGCGAAGACGGCCGCATGCCGATTGCTTCTAAAAGTTGACGACGCGCCTTGATGCTTTGCAGGCCTGAAGTTTGCTCCAAACGGCCAGCCAGCAGCCTTGCAACTACATCGGCATCGAACTCTCCGCCCGTGGAAAGTAACGCTTCTCCGCGTTCATCTTCCTTGCCCAAAATCAGCGGACGGTTGGGAAGATTATAAAGAACGTCGCGCAACTGCAATTCCAAGAAGCTGCGTTTTTCCTCAACCACCAAGATTGTTTCCAAACCTTCGGCAAACTCGCGTGCAAAATTTGGCTCAATGGGAAAGGTCATACCGAACTGTGCAAGTCTGATACCGAGACGATCCAGTTCCGGACCACCAATGCCAATATCGGCCAGGGCCTGCATTAAATCGTAAAATGCTTTTCCGGCGGAAACAATTCCCAGCTTCGCCCCTCCCTTTGCTCCGAAGCTGCGATTCACAGTGTTCAGGCGCGCGTAGGAACGTGCTGCTTCCAGCCGCCTGCGGTTCACTTCCAACTCCAATTTCAAAGTGAAGGGGGCAATCATTTTCTCATCAATATGTTTTGCAAAGCCCTCGGGTAATTGGATGTTTGGAAAGTGTGGTGAAAGGGCAACTGTGCTGCCGCCGTCACAAACGTTGGTCACCATTTTCATGCCGACCCAATTGCCAGACCATCGGGAAAGGGCAATGGCGTGCAATCCAAACTCAAGAATTTCACGCGAGGTTCCAGGGTAGAAAGTAGGGATGCCCAGATTCATTAAACTGAAATCGCTTTGATGCGGAATGGTTGAACTTTTACAAGCGTGGTCGTCACCTGCCAGCGCGATTGCTGCTGAATTCGGACCAGTCCCAGAAAGATTGGCATGCCGAAGCGCATCGCCGGCACGATCCACTCCCGGTCCTTTGCCATACCAGAAACCCACTACGCCATCTACTTTCTTCTTCCCAAGCAGGTGGATCATCTGGCTTCCCCACACTGCAGTGGCTGCCAATTCTTCGTTCACACCTGGTACAAAGTGGACATTTGCTTCTCGCAATAATTTTGATGCACGGTTCAAAGTCAGGTCATAGCCACCCAGTGGTGACCCTTCATAGCCGGAAATAAACGACGCTGTGTTGAGCCCGGCAGCCCGGTCGCGACGCATCTGTTCCAAAGGCAAACGCACCAATGCTTGGATGCCGGTTAAATAGACTGTTCCACTTTCTTTTGTGTACCTGTCGTCCAGCGACGGTTTATTCATTTTTGGCCTTGTCTTAATTGTGCCGTATCCAGCACCCATCGGCGCAAAATCAGGTAGCCGCGATCCTCAGGATTGAAGCGGCGGCCTCCTTGATGGCCATCTTCTTTTCCGGACTGAATATTCAAAGGCTTGCGCAGCAGCTTGCTTTGTTCAACGTTTGTTTCGCTGATGCGTTCCTGCAGAATCTTATAATTTGCATATACTGCTTTCTCAGAAATGAATCCGTTGCTTTGATCTTGCAACTCCATGGAAGGGACGCGACCCGGCACCGCATGGCAACTCAAACAGGCATTTTCATCCTCGCGCTGAGGCTTCATCAATTCTGGAGTGACCCATTTTCGGAAGTATTCATAATTCCTTTTCCATTCTGGAGACATGGCGGAAACTTCAGCGGGTGGAGGTTCGTAGAAGTTTGGCCGCTGCTTTTGAAGCACCGCTTTCACTTGTGGCAAATCTCGCACGTGGACGTCAGCGGCCAAACGAAGTGCTTCGGATTTGAGACGGGAATCGGTTTGTGGCGTTGTGATTTGCTTGATTAATAATTGAACTGCTCGGTCACGATAATTCTGGTAAGGATCTGCGACAGGGGCACTACCGGCCACTTCTGGAAGCGGTTTTTTATAGTTGAGCATCCAGGAAATACTGGGGAGCCAGACCATTTCTTCCATCGGCGTATTGAATTTCTGCGGCATGAAATCGAAAAGCGGATCCGTCTGCAGATCGGCATTCGCATGGACAACTTTACCCAGAGATCGGGCCAGAAACCAATCGGCGGAATCCTTGTCCATCTGTTTCAACTCGCGAGTATTTTCTTCCAGTCTTCCGCGCTCCCGGGCGAACTTGGGGATGATCAGGGAATAGAACAAGCGTTGCTGCTCTTCCGTTTTTGGCAGGTTCCAGCGAGCGCGACTGAACAATCGTTCCAGCGGACGGGTCAGTTCAGCTCGACGTTCGGCATCGCCTGCGCCGCGTTGGAACTGTTCCAATAGAGGCTCTAGAAATTCCTGAGTGCCGGGAAGCGTGATTACGCGCGGATCTGAAATGGAAGTTGCCGCAATAGTGCGAAGGTCTTCATCGCCCGTTGTGGAAAAATCGAGAAGCTTCTTTTGGAGGGGTTCATAAGGCGCAAGCGCAGCGGCCTCTACCGCCAATCGTACTTGCTCTTTCGTGGTGCTGCCCTGCCAATAGGAAAGCACTGCTTTACCTATCATTTCACCACTCTTTCCAGTGATGTAACCCATTTGCCCAGGGCCGCCATCGCCGCCAGCCTGGTTGTAAAAAGTAGATGCGATGTTAACCAAATGCCGCACCACAACTTGATTATTGGGCTGGTCAATTCGCTTTGAAATGGTTTCGAACAACTGGCTTAGTTCCGGATATTGATGGTCGCTGCTGGGATTTGCGCGCTGCCCGTTAACGATGAACAGGGCTTCTGTCTGATAGCGCTTCGCGGTTTCTGCCAATGCGTTTGTCTCTGGTGTTTCCAGAAGATTCAAGAACGCCTGATTTAAACTACTACGGATCGGCTGATTCCAAATCCACCAATTCCATGCAGCGCGGCTGGACCAGGCACGCACTCCGGGGTGCGGATCGCGATTCATCATTTGATCAAGAGTGGCACCCAGTTTTCCGTAATCTGCGTTGGTGTGAGTCATCACTCCATCGGTGCGCATGATCAAAGCTGCTGCAATGGATTCGCGAGTCAGGTCGTCTTCATTTTGATAAGCCGGGTAAAGGTAGTCCCAGCCTTTATCGTCAATCAGAGTTTGGCGCATGCCCCAGCGCGCTGCTTCGCGGACCATTTTCACGGGGTCGCCAAGACCTTTTAGTTGATGTTCAATCGCGCGCTCGTCGTGCAACGCGCCTAGAGCGATAAATGCCCAATACCTCACCTGAGGTGATTCGTGTTGTGTACCGGGGATGATGAAGGGAAGAAATTCGCGGTCGTTTTTCCCGAAACCCAACTGCGCCATAGCTCGGAATCGTGCAATGGTATCGGCGATGGATTCCTGTTGGCGCGGCGTGAAGTCGGTTGCCGTTGCAGCAGGTGTGTTGTCCGGATACAAGCGGCTGAGCGCATGCAACGTGTAAGCGGTGGTGACGAAGCCCGTGAGTGCATGATTGTTCCAACGGCCATAAGTATCCTGACAGCTGAGGAGTGCAGTTACGCCGCGTTTCACCACTGGGTCTGTATCCGTGAAGCCAAGGGACTGCAGCGCAGTTAATGCAAGGGCAGTTGGAGCTGGATCGATGTCTTTTTCATCCTGCTTGATTTTCCAACTTACGCCGATGTCATCCGTCTTGCCTGGGTCAAATTGCCACATGCCATCGGGACGCTGTGTTTGCCGAAGACGCCGCTCGTCTGCTGCAACCTGAGCTCTGGCTTGCACCATGAAGTTTTTTGCGTCGTCAGTGTCTCCTTTCAATGCAGCATAATTCTTGGGGAACACTTCCTGGAAGAACAGGATGCGATTGGAAAGATCGTCATTGTAGCGTGGAACAACGCCCAAAATACTTTGCGCTTTTTCTTCCAGGGCAATTAGATATTTATCATTTTGAGTCTTATCGAAAGCGGTTCGCAAAATTGTTCCAGCGAAGCGGTAGACAACGGATTGACCAACATTTGAACCGGGACCGGCAGCGTTGATCCCACTGGGATCGGCTGATTGCAAAATGTGATTTGCGGCGCGAATCTGTTGCGCAGAATGAAGTCGCTTGGGAGCTATCTGTTTTTCAATGGTACTGACGTTGAACCCTGCAGCACGGGTTCCGGCTGGGCCGTCACCCAAATCGAGAGGAGCAAGAGAAGTATTGTTGGCCGCATCTTTTAAAGTGTTGGTGGGCCGCAAGCATTCATACATCACTGTGATCAGGTGGCGCAGGTTGGCCACATTTTCAACCTTGTAGCCATTGGCGATGGCAACCGCCGGACCCCATACTCCAGACTGCGTGTGGCAGCTCATGCAATGGGTTCCCATGAGGTTGCCCGTATCGCGAATGCGCCGCTCTACGGATGCGCCGCGCGGACGGTTCAACAGCCATGCATCTACTTGGGCCATGTGATCGTACATGGCTTGTCGAACGGCTTTGCGAGGATCGGAGTAAGGTGCCAAATCGCGGAGACGAAGTTCAACTTCATATCCAGGCGAGTTCGATTCTACTTTCAGGAAGTAGACTCCACCTGGCTGTAAAGTACGGCTAATTTCGGTGCGATGCGATTCCTGTTGCTGGTGGACGCGTTCGTTGGCATTGGCTCCATCGCGGAATTCTTTTCCATCTGCTGTGTAGAACAAAACCTGGTGAACCACCAGCGGATCGGGGACGGTGAGGTTGGCCGTGAATAGGCGCGGGGTGGTGCCTTGGAATTTGATGCGGAACCAGTCAAGACCGGTTTCCCCAACCTTGCCGTTGTCGAAATATTCAATGTCGTCGGCTGAGCCGGTGACGTGCAGAGTTTCCTCTCCACCACTGGCTCCCATAGAAATGTGTTGTGCAGTGGCGATGGAATCGTTCGGCTCCACTTCCACAATCATTCCCCGTTTCGATTCGCCAAAACTCACAGGCTTGATGCTTGTGCGCAGTTTAGCTTTGGCACTTGTCGGCCAAATGGTGCGCCGAGGGGAGGCGGTGATTTTGGAGATGATGCCGGTTTCGCGCCAGCGGGGCAGATTGAAGATTGGGTCTTCATCTTCGACCTTGGTCACTTTTAAGGTAAAGTTGCCGGTTTTCGGTGCTCGCCAAAGCATGTAGAAATCGGGGTCTAAGGCGTGGAGCACTTTGCGATAGCCTTCCCATTCCACGGCAACGCGACCATTGGCGGGGAGTTTTGATGGCTCCGGTAAGCCCACCGAAATTTCTACAATTTGGCCTGCAGTTATTTGTTGGGATTGGTTGTACTGCCCTGTGAAATCGACCGTGGCTGCAAACCCGGAATTGATAATGGTGGCTAGGAGTGCAAGACGAGTGAACATGGGGTTAATACTGGATCGTATCAAAATTTTGAAGATTGCGATCAACGAATTGGGGTTGGTCCGCGTATGACATGATGAGAGCGCAAACGCGGTGGACATGAAAAGTATAACTCTCGAAGGGATTCCGCCAATCGTGATTGATCAATCCGACGCGACTACGATTGTCCGCAAAGCTCAAGCCGGTGATTTGGAAGCGTTTGAATGGTTGATCCAGAAGCATGAACGGCAGGTTTTAGGCCTTTGCTATCACGTGTTGGGGAACTTGGAAGATGCCAAAGATGCGGCTCAAGATACGTTTCTGAAGTTGCACCAGCAAATTGGGCGCTTTGACTATCAGCGCGAGTTTACGCCCTGGTTGCTGACGGTGGTGCGGAATCTTTGCCGGGACCGTCTGCGAGCGTGTCGGCCCATGGACCAATTAGATGACTTGCCGTTGACTGATGTTGCGCGGGATCCAGAAGCGCTGGCTAGGTTTGCCCAGGAGTGGGCGATTTTGAAGCAGGCTATTGCCAGTTTGCCAGAGCGGGAACGTGCTGCATTAGAGATGCGGGAATTGGAAGAGTTGTCGAGTGCTGAGGTGGCGGCGCGGTTGGGTGTGACCGAGGAAACAGTGCGTAGTCAAGTGTGGAAAGCCAAAGCGAAGTTGCGGCGATTTTTGAGGAGCATTTTATGATTACCCCACAGGCGTTGGACGAAGTGCGCGGCGGCGTAATGGGAAAGTTGAGGCGCAGAGGGGCTGCTAAACGCGGAGTTTTGGCGTGTGCTGCGGTGGCGTGTCTTGCGTTTTGGATGCCAGTGAAAGGGACAAAGGCCCCCCCGGTTGCTGAACCCGTTTTGGTGAGCCAGGCGGTTGCCCCTGCGACGATTCAAAGTGCCACAAAGGTGCAGCCGCAAAGTGCAGCACCAACCAGGAAGCGAGTATTGCCGGCGAAGGAAATTGTGAAGCAAGGTCCCCCGCCCGCGTACATCAAGATTTTGACGGACGATCCGAACGTAGTTTTCTTGTTGTTGAATAGCGAAGATGGAGGAACAGAATAATGCGATTCGTATTTTTTCTTTTGATGGCAAGCTTTGCGCTGGCCGAACAAGTAACGAAAGTAGTGGACATCCATAACGATAAAGATAGGCTGGTAAACCTTGTCCAGTCGAGATCAGTCAACATAAAGTTTGATCAGCAATCCAAATTTGTCATGCTGCAAGGTGAAAGGGGGGAAGTTGAAGCTATTGAGGAGCTTCTGAAGAAAATTGATTTACCACCACTGAACTTGGAATTTACTTTTGAATTGATCTCAGGCTCGAAGTCTGCTGGAAAATCAACCGATCTTCCTGTTGCCCTGGGCGGCGTGGCGAAAGAAATGAAGAGCCTGTTCGGTTTTCAAAGCGTAACACTCATAGATACCACGACCATCCGCATGCAAGATGGCAAGGATAGTTATGCGAACGGGGTGCTTCCCTCAGTATTGACTGCCGATGCTAACCCACCGAAGGCCGCCTACAGCATCAACATTAGACAGGCAGGGTCGAATGGTACAAAGGGGAGCCGCTTGGTGAGAATTGCAGAACTCCGATTCAATGCAAAGATACCTTTCTCCTCAAGTTTTGGAGCCAACACGCAGTTTCTTTTTAGCGAGATGGGTATACAAACGGGCCTAGACATGAAAGAAGGGCAAAGGGTGGTTGTCGGAAAAGTAGGGATGGATTCCGGATCCAATCCGTTCTTCCTGGTGGTCTCCTGCAAAGTAGTCGAATAGATTAGATGGGGCGGGAAATCGTACAATGCTAGTTTCTACCCCATGCGTTCTGTCCCACTCATCGCCCATCGCACCATGGAAGTGCGCGAAGTTCCACAACCTCCTGATCCAGCCCCTGGTCAAGTAACTGTAAAGATCACTGCCGTAGGCATCTGCGGCAGTGATCTGCATTGGTATCAGGATGGCCGCGTCGGTCACATTCATACTCCCTATCCACGGCTCCTTGGTCACGAACCAGCTGGCGAAATTGCGGCTCTGGGGGCTGGGGTCACTGATCTAAAAATAGGCCAGCGAGTTGCTATTGAACCAGCCATCACTTGCGGACTCTGTGAATACTGCCGGACCAACTGCCACAACCACTGCAATGCACTTGTGTTCCACGGCAGCATTACAGCGGAAGGATTCTTTCAGGATTATCTAAATGTTCCCGCTAAGAATTGCCTTCCCGTTCCCGATTCGCTGAGTCTGGCGCAGATTACTCTGATTGAACCCTTAGCGGTAATTGTTCATGTGCTGGAATTGACTCCGGTGCGCCTTGGCGAAACAGTGGCCATCCTCGGTGCGGGACCCATCGGCCTTCTTACCGCTACGCTGGCAAGGCTTGCCGGAGCCTCGGAAATTATCATTGGGGATCGGCTTCCGCATCGCTTGAAACAGGCGCAGGCAATGGGATTCACGAACACCGTGGAAATGCCTCGCCAGAGTTTTCGCGATGCAGTGAAGGATCTGACGCACGGGCGCGGAGCGGATATTGTGTTTGACGCTGCCGCTGCTGTTGAAACCATCAATCAGGGCATTGCCGCAGTACGACCTGCGGGACGCTTTATTCTGATTGGGATTCCAACTGAACTCAACATGAACATTGATCTGCACACTGCCATGACGAAGGAAGTGTCGCTGCAAATGATCAAGCGATCCAATCACAACGATGCTCAGGCGTTGGCACTGATGGCGGCTGGTAAGGTGCCGGATTCATTCGTGACTCATCATCTAACGCTGGAACAAACACCGGAAGCATTCCAGATGCTGACCGATTACACAGACCAAGTGGGCAAGGTGATCATCCAACTATGAAGCGCTATTTGGCGTTCGATTTTGGTGCCGAAAGTGGCCGGGCTATCGTAGGCACGCTCGATCAAGGCCGGTTGACTCTGGAAGAGATTCACCGTTTCCCAAATGTCACAGTGCGTCTGGATACCGGGTTGCATTGGGACGCGTTGCGGCTTTTTCACGAAATCCAGCACGCCCTGCACATTGCTGGTCGCGAAAGAGGTCTGCGAATTGATGGCATTGGTGTTGATACTTGGGGGGTCGATTTCGGATTGTTGGGGCCCGATGGATCCCTTCTGGATAACCCCCGTGTCTATCGAGATGCTCGTAACGACGGATCTGTGGAGAAAATTTGCAACGCCGCTGGAAAGGAATTCATTTTTCGGAATTCCGGAATCCAGTTCATGCAGATTAATTCGCTGAACCAGTTGTTTGTGACAAATGAATTGGGCTCACCAGCACTGGCTGCGGCCTCGCGTCTGTTATTCATGCCGGATCTTTTCAACTATTGGCTTAGCGGAGTTCAGCGTGCAGAAGTGACCATTGCTAGTACGTCACAGTTCTACAATCCGGTTGAGAAGCGATGGGCGACTGAAGTGTTAACGAAACTTGGTCTGCCTGGCAAAATCCTGCCTGAGATCATACAGCCCGGTGAAAAACTTGGCCCCTTGCTCCCTTGGCTGGCCGCTGATAACAACCTGGAGGGGACGATGGTTTACGCTGCGGCCGGCCACGACACAGCCAGTGCGGTGGTAGCAGTTCCTGCCGATCCGGGTGACGATTGGTGTTACATCTCCTCAGGCACTTGGTCTCTGATGGGAGTTGAAATCGATCAGCCCATTGTGAACGATGCGGCGCTGGCTCTGACCCTTACCAATGAAATTGGGTATGGCGGTAAGGTCCGTTTGCTGAAGAACATCATGGGGCTTTGGCTGGTGCAGGAATGCCGCAGGGCATGGATGGCTGCTGGTCAAACTTTTAGCTATGAAGAACTGACCAACATGGCGGAAGCCGCAAAGCCTGGAACAGCTCTGATCGACGTAGATGCTTTCCTGCATCCTGGGAATATGCCTGCCAAAATCGAATCCTGGTGCAAGGATCATGGACAACAGGTTCCCGATAATCCTGGGCAAATGGTCCGTGTGATTTTGGAGAGTTTGGCGGAACGGTACCGTCAGGTACTGGAAAGTATTGAGGCGCTGACTGAGCGAAAGATCAAAGTCATCCACATTGTTGGCGGAGGATCGCAGAACAAACTGCTGAACAGGCTGGTAGCGTTTAGAACGGGATGCCGAGTTGTTGCCGGGCCGATTGAAGCCACGGCTATTGGAAACGTTCTTGTGCAGGCGTTGGGAGCAGGAGAGATTCCGAGTCTGAGCGCGGCACGGCAAATTGTCAGAAGGTCTTTTGAAGTGACCAACATGTAAATAAAAAAGCCCAGCAGATGCTGGGCTTTAAGAATGAAACAGTGGGGGACGAAATTTCAGTAGCTATTGCACTCGGCGCTTCAGAAGCCCGAGGGCTAACAAACCAACACTAATCAAACCAACCGTTCCTGGTTCGGGAGATGCCAAGGTAGAATTGCCAAGAACCAAGTACTGGCCGTTGCCAAAAAAGTTGAAGCTCGCAGTGGCGGGCACTCCCGGGTTGGCACCGCCGGCACTTATAGTGATGTCGTCACTTACATTGAAGAAAGTATGGCCGTCAATCAAAGTAGTTGTGGCAATTGCGTTACCGTTCGACCCACTCTTACCAAGCACCACATTTTGAAAACCAGTGGCGCAGGTAGGGCATAGCGTGTCCTGATAATTTTTCGTCATCTGAACACCATCATTTCCTGCGGAATTAGAAATTGTGTAGCCGTCAATGATGCCAAACATACCGTTAAAAAATGGGACAGGACTGACGTTTAATTGCTCAAATCCAAAACCAGTCTTAAACGAGCTTTTTTGTGCAGCTCCCGGGTTAGCAGTGGTTGCTGTAAAGAAATTTGGCCTTGCTCCAGATGGAGTGTACGTGTACTTAACAAATACACCTGCAACGCTTGAAGGTAAGGTAAGCCCGCTGTAGGAAAATGTGGACATTTGAAAAAAGGAGACAGTGATATCTGTTGCGAGTGGTTGCGCTCCATTGTATCCAGCAGTGTTTGTATCGTTGAATGTCCAATTTCCCAGATTCCAAGTAATGCCGGCGTCAGAGAAAGTGCAGGTATTGCCTACGAGGGAACTAAGGGTTTGATTGCCAACCGAGCCACATACGCCAGCATAGGACATAGCAGTACCTAGGGTGGATAGGGCCAAGATTAAAGTTATTTTTTTCATTAGAAGAAATTGACCTCCGGAAGCTGGTATCGCCGCTCATCTCTTTGATTTTATTTTCTAAGCACTACAGTTTTACAGAGTGTAGTCCGGCGTACTATGTTTACTATAGGCCTTTTGATTGTTTTTAGTCAAGACTTAAAGCAAAGCAAATGTTTTACTAAGCAGATGAGCTTACAGATATTCCTCCGCCGGTTGTGCAGACTCTAACACAATGTAACTAAAACCAATTTGTTCGCGTTGGAGTTTTCAAATAACGAATTCAACGTTAACCCATTCCAACTACTCCGTCTCGTAAATAAGAATCTAGTACCAAGTAGCAAGTCCTATTTTCATTTAAGGGGCCGAAAGGCCTCAAGGCTTTCTTTGGAGCGCTGACAAATATGGGTTAACGCTTGCTTGGATGGGAATGCGTTAAATGCATTCGATCATGTTCAGCTAAGCTTCAATGCAGATCTCCTGCTCAGCCACCCAAACAATCTCGTTTCTTATTGCCATTCATTTCATCCTATGGCGCCTTTTATTTGTCAATAGGAACTTTCTAATTTGGCGCCACACCCTAAACACTTTACCTCTAGCAGCTTGCGGCCTCTGATATACTAGCGGATGAAGGGGATTGTACCGCCCATGAATCGTCGTTTAAAACTACTTGTTATCGCTATTTCTTTCCTGCTGGTTAGTGCCCTGCTTGCGGGTGCCATGGCTAGCAAAACTGCCAGCCCTGAAGAAACCTACCGGCACATGGGCGTGTTCAGCGAAGTGCTCAGCCGCATTAAGAGCGAGTACGTTGAAGAACCCAACATGAGTGTGGTCAATTTGGGTGCTATTAATGGGCTGCTGGAATCGCTGGATCCTTATGCCAGCTATATGAGCGCGGATCAATACAAGAAGTATCTGAACGAATTGAACTCGAAGAAAGCCAATCTTGGATTGCGGATGGCGAAGCGGTACAGCATGTTCTCTATTATCGACTCCGTTCCTGGGTCGCCGGCAGCGAAGGCTGGGTTGGGAACTGGTGACATGGTGGAAGCGATTAACGGTGTTTCCACGCGGGACATGCCATTGGCGTATGCCGACATTATGTTTCAAGGCGAGGCGGGTTCAACGATTGAGCTGACAGTGCTGCGTTTCCGCAAGCCTGAACCACAGAAAATCACTCTTACCCGGGCAATGTTTGCTATGCCTCCGGTTACCTCGAAGATGCTGGACAACGGCATTGGGCTGATCCGTACAAATAGCTTGGGCGACGGTCGTGTAGCTGAAATTGCAAGCGCTGTGCAGAGCTTGGCCAAGCAAGGTGCAAAGAAGCTTGTACTGGATTTGCGGCATTGCGCCGCAGGAAGTCCTGTGGACGGTGCGGCATTGGCGAACTTGTTCATGGATAAAGGAACCATTACTTATCTGATGGGACAGAAGAATGCCCGCCAGAATTTTGATGCCGATGCTAGCAAACAAATTTGGAAAGACGGATTAGTGGTGATCACCAATCGAGGAACCGCCGGTGGTGCTGAAGTGGCAGCGGCTGCGTTAATGGAATCGAAGCGTGCTGAAGTTGTTGGCGAGCGCACCTACGGCGACGCAGGTTTGCGCAAGGCTGTGACTATGGACGATGGTGCGGCTGTGATTCTTACTGTGGCCAAGTACTACACCCCCGGTGGCAAGGCTATTCAGGATACGGCCGTGACTCCTTCCGTGCCTTTGCTGGAACAGCAGGAACCCACTGCGGGTGAAGACGAGGAAGAAAATCCCACTCCAGCCGTTGAACCGAAGAAGAGTTTGGAAGACGAGTTGCTAAAGAAGGCTGTGGAAGTTCTTACCAAGGGAAAACCGGTGTCCACGGAGACAGCCGATACCGCCAAAAAGCCTGGTCCTGGTGATCCAGATCCTACTCTTGGACCTTTGAACATTCCGAAAAAGTAATACCTTTCACGTTGAATTTTTGAACTATGCCGATTTATGAATACCTATGCTCGAAGTGTGGAACTACCTTCGAGAAAATTGAGAAGTTTTCTGCTGAACCTTTGAAGACCCACGAAGATTGCGGTGGCGAAGTGGAGCGATTGCTTTCCGCACCTGCCTTTCAATTTAAAGGAACCGGATGGTATGTCACCGATTATGCCAAGGGATCGGCTCCTGGCGCTGTTGGTGCTAAAGCTAAGGAAAATGCTGCTTCAGAATCGAAGAACGATTCTAAAAGTGAATCCAAAAGTGAATCAAAGGGCGAGAAAACTTCGGAGTCTAAGCCGGCGTCAACTCCAGCAGCTACCCCTGCTTCGACCAGTTCTTCAGATAAATAGTCGCCCCTAGCGCAACTGCGCTTACTCCTAGCCCAGCGATAGCATCCACAGCGTAGTGGTAACGGCCATAGACTGTTGCGATTGTGATCAAGCTGGCCAGACAAAAGAAACTGCCCCATAGCCATCTGCGCTGGGGCACTGCACTCCATAGCCCAATTGCTGCCCCGAACCCTGCGGAAACATGAGCACTGGGAAATACGGAAGTGCGGATTCCATGCTCTCCCAACAAATCGAAATTGAATTGCCGGAAGAGGGTGTTGAAAGTGGGCACGTTGTCTAACGGGAATATGGTTCGAGGCGGCTCTGATGGAAAATAAGGGAACAGCGAATAGCTGAGAAATGTGCTGAAAAGGAAGCTGAACCAGAAGGCATCCAGCCGATCTTGGTGCTTCAGTAGCCCCAGTATCAGGATGGCCGCCAAAGGTGTGGGGGACGCCAGTGAATAGGCGATTTCAAGGATAGAAGGCACCACCGGCCCAAACACTTCGACGGATGAATGGAGCGTGGGCAAAACCATTTGATCCCAGGCGATCCAGGAGTTTTCCAGATCATGCGACAACATCGGTTGGGCGAACCATCCCATTTCCCGGTAGGCCAGCAACACCATCGGCAAAGGGAAGAAGCCGCGCAATCCTGCTAGTAATTCATTCCTGGTATTTGATTCCACTGCTGCCAAAAGCATTAATCCAGCGAGGGCCAGAAGATTTATGCCCACTGTGACAAGAGGTATGGGAACCCTCAAATGCAAGATACACGCTAGAACCGAAGTGTAAGCGAAATAGGCCAACAGTATATATTCACTTCGTCTGAATCGAATCACCACACGGGATACAATAGCATGGGAGCACCACTATGCCTACACGTAGACACTTTTTGCAAACAGCAACTGCCATGCCCCTTGGCGCTGCACAAACAAGCCGCTCGGCGAATGATCGGATTCAGATCGCAACCATTGGACTGGGCGGAATGGGAACGGGCGACACTCAATCTTCCATAGCGAACGGCGCAAAACTGGTAGCCGTTGCCGATATCTATCAAGGCCGCCTTACGCGCGCTCGCGAAAGTTTCGGGGACGATGTAGCTATTACCCGAGATTATCGCGAAGTCCTCGCTCGCAAGGACGTTGATGCGGTGATCATCGGCACCCCAGACCATTGGCATGCTCGTATCGCCACCGAAGCCATGCAGGCGGGTAAAGATGTCTACGTCGAAAAGCCTATGGTGCAGAAGGTTGAGGACGGCATGCCTTTAGCCCAAGTTGCCATAGCAACCGGCCGCATCTTACAAGTGGGCAGCCAACGGGTAAGTTCAGTGGTCTATAAGAAAGCACAAATGCTTCTCGAGTCAGGAGCAATCGGAGAATTGAATATGGTGGAGGCGTGGTGGGACCGAAATTCCGCGATTGGTGCCTGGCAATATTCCATTCCCCCCGACGCCACTCCTGAAAATATTGATTGGGACAAGTTTATTGGGGCTGCTCCTAAGCGTGCGTTCGAACCAACTCGCCTGTTCCGATGGCGCAACTATCAGGACTATGGAACTGGCGTGGCTGGAGATTTGTTCGTCCATCTATTCAGCGGCATGCACTTCATTACTGGGGCCATTGGCCCGGAGCGCGTTTATGCCACTGGTGGCCTTCGTTACTGGAAGGATGGACGCGATGTGCCCGATGTGATGTTAGGGGTTTACGATTACCCGTCTCGCGGCAAAATGCCGGCTTTCAATCTTGCATTGCGTGTGAATTTCGTCAATGGAGCAGGGGAGACTTCTGGATTCCGGTTCGTTGGAAGTGAGGGTATTATGACGGTTGACGGTGGCGTCACCGTTACCAGGCAGCCACGCGAAGCAGAGCCTGGTCACACTATCGGCCAGTTCCCCAAAGCTGTTCAAGATGAATATTTGAAGGATTATCACGCCAAGTATCCGAGGCAGAAACCGACTGCGGATGCAATGCGCCCGGCGAATCAGGAAAAGTACCTGCCGCCTCCAGGTTATAGCGATCACATGGATCATCACCGCAATTTTCTGGAAGCAGTGCGCAGCCGCAAGCCAGTTGTGGAAGATGCACTGTTCGGGATTCGAGCCGCTGGTCCGGCACTGCTCAGCAACATGAGCGTGTTCAATAAACGTGCCTACAATTGGAATCCCGATACCGCAAAAATAGCAGGCTAAAATTATGGCCAATCAAAAAATACGCTTGGGATTGATCGGCGCTGGAGGCATGGGGAGTGGAGACACTCAGTATGCCCTCTCCCTGCCAGATGTGGAACTAACGGCCGTTGCTGATATCTACAGCGGACGGTTGGAAAGGGCCAAGCAGCGTTGGGGTGCTAGCCTATTCACCACTCGCGATTATCGCGAAGTGCTGGCTCGAAAAGATGTGGATGCGGTAATTGTGGCAACGCCCGATCATTGGCATTCACGAATTACCATCGAAGCGCTGGAGGCTCGCAAGGACGTCTACTGCGAAAAGCCCATGGTGCATCGTGTGGGTGAGGGGCTGAAAGTGGTGGAGGCTCAAAAACGCACAGGGCGCATTCTGCAAATTGGGAGCCAATATGTAAGCTCGCTGGTTTTTGAAAAAGCTCGTCAATTGCTTGCCGAAGGGGCAATTGGCGAGTTGAACATGGTGGAAGCCTGGTTGGATCGCAACACTGCCTTGGGGGCCTGGCAATACTCTCTGCCAACCGATGCCTCGCCTTCCACTGTGGATTGGGACCGTTTTCTAGGCCATGCTCCCAAGCGTCCATTTGAACCTGTTCGCCTTTTCCGCTGGCGCAATTATGACGACTACGGAACCGGTGTGGCTGGGGACCTGTTCGTTCATCTTTTGAGCGGACTTCACTTGGTGACGAATTCCATAGGGCCGAAAAAGGTCTACGCAACGGGAGGTGTGCGGTTCTGGAAAGATGGACGCGATGCTCCTGACGTTGTATTAGCATTGCTGGATTATCCAAAAACTGCAGCACACTCCGAATTCACGCTGGCCCTTCGCGTAAATCTTGCCAGCGGAACAGCACAAGAACAGTTCGGATTCCGCTTTGTAGGCAGTGGCGGCCAAATGGTTACTACCATGAGCGGGATTACCCTAAACCGAACTCCAAGGGAAACCGAGCCCGGGTACACCATTGGCACCTTCACGACTAAAGTGCAGCAGGAGTTTTTGGAAAAGTACAAAATGAAGTTTCCCCCAAAGCGGGCCGATGCCGACTCGATGCGGCCGCTGGCGGAGCAAAAATATTCCCCGCCCCCAGGCCATAACGCCCACATAGATCATCACAAGAACTTCCACGAGGCAATTCGCACCCGAAAACCGTTTATCGAAGATGGGGTTTACGGATTCCGAGCCGCAGGGCCCGCCTTGCTGTGCAACATGAGTCTGAAAGAAGAACGGGCATTCCATTGGGATCCGGAAAAGATGACGATCGCAGACGCAAAAAATTAGGCCGTACGCTGCCGTACGGCCTATGAGGTTTACTTCTGAGGATTAACAGGAAAAAGGAAAACCAAGACTCGAAGTTACCGTGCTTCACTCTCATATTCCCGACGCGGTAGTCTTTTTTTTAAGCTCGCTTCGGGGTTTTGTTCGTGTTGCTCGCAAGAACAGAATAGAAATTGGACGTGTTTGCTCAAATGGTTTGTTCGTACTGAATTCGTAGACGGTAGTAACCCCCAGGACCATCTCCAGGGGGCTAGTACGAAGTAGGATTGGTGTCGTGACCTCGCGATGCTGAGCAAACTGCTACCATAGTGGTTCGGGTTTTCTCTCCAGTTCCCGCAACCAAACACTATGAGCAACATTCTGCAATCGCTTCCTATCGGCGAGAACGTCGGTATTGCGTTTTCCGGCGGACTTGACACCAGCGCAGCCATTTATTGGATGCGTCAAAAAGGAGCGGTGCCGTATTGCTACACCGCTCACCTAGGTCAGCCAGACGAGACTGATTACGAAAGCATTCCGCGCCGAGCACTTGAATACGGTGCCGAAAAGGCCAGGTTGGTGGATTGCCGCCCTCAGTTGGTGCGCGAGGGTCTAGCCGCATTGCAGTGCGGGGCTTTTCATATCACTACCGCTGGGGTGCCTTACTTCAACACTACGCCCATTGGTCGCGCGGTGACCGGTACCATGCTGGTTGGCGCAATGAAGGAAGACGCGGTTAATATTTGGGGCGATGGCAGCACTTACAAAGGCAACGATATTGAGCGCTTCTACCGCTACGGATTGATGGTGAATCCCAACCTGCGGATTTACAAGCCCTGGTTGGATCAACTTTTTATTGACGAATTAGGTGGCCGCAAAGAAATGTCCGAGCTGCTTGAAAAAGCAGGCTTGCACTTCCGCATGAGCAAGGAAAAAGCCTATTCGACGGATTCCAATATTTGGGGTGCCACTCATGAAGCTAAGGATTTAGAGTTCCTGAACAAGGGCATGAAAATTGTGGAACCCATCATGGGCGTCGCTTTCTGGCGGGAGGATGTGGTTGTTCACCCGGAAACAGTTACTGTAACTTTCGAGGCTGGTATGCCCGTCGCCTTAAATGGCAAGACCTTCGACGATCCCGTGGCGATGGTGCTTGAGGCCAACGAAATTGGTGGCCGGCATGGACTGGGGATGTCCGATCAAATTGAAAACCGGATTATTGAAGCCAAGAGTAGAGGAATTTATGAGGCTCCAGCGATGGCACTATTCTTCATTGCCTATGAACGGTTGGTGAGCGGTATTCACAACGAAGGGACCATGGAACAG
This sequence comes from Bryobacterales bacterium, assembly GCA_043745195.1. Taxonomy (GTDB): domain Bacteria; phylum Acidobacteriota; class Terriglobia; order Bryobacterales; family Bryobacteraceae; genus JANXSF01. Next base: position 43,414 of record JAYTTF010000125.1, read on the forward strand.
TATCATGCCATGGGTCGGCGATTGGGCCGCCTTTTGTATGAAGGCCGCTGGTTTGACCCGCAAGCCATGATGCTGCGCGAGACTCTGCAACGTTGGGTTGCCAAAGCCATTACCGGGGAAGTTTCCATTGAGCTTCGGCGCGGGAACGACTATTCGATTCTGGACACCAAGAGCGCTAATCTTACCTACAAGCCGGAACGTTTAACCATGGAAAAACATGCCGGCTCGTTCTCGCCGCTCGATCGAATTGGCCAGTTGACCATGCGCAATCTGGACATTGAAGACAGCCGTGAAAAACTGTTTGTCTATAGCCGCGCAGGCTTGATTGGCCCAGGGGCCTTCGAAGGCATGCGTCTGCTCGACGACGGTGTTGAAGAAAAGAAGTAACTACATGTACATTCCGCCGTTCACGTCCAACACGTGGCCGGTGATGTAGCCCGCTTCTTCGCTGGCTAGAAAACGGACAGCAGCAGCAACGTCCTCGGCTTTTCCTAAACGTTTCAAGGGAATTTGTTCCAGCATTTTCCCTTTCACCTCATCACTCAGAATGGCAGTCATGTCGGTGTCAATAAAGCCAGGTGCGACGGCGTTCACTGTTATATTGCGGCTGGCGATTTCCCTGGCAATTGCCTTGGTGAGTCCAATGAGACCAGCTTTGGAGGCAACGTAATTGGATTGCCCGGCATTACCCATTTCCCCCACCACGGAACTGATGTTGATCATTCGACCCCATCGCTCCTTCATCATTCCCTGCATCACTGCCTGCATTGCCGTAAATGCACCAGTGAGGTTGGTTTGAATTACCGAATCCCAATCATCGGCTTTCATGCGCAACGCCAATCCATCCTTGGTAATGGCTGCATTGTTCACCAAAATATGGATTGGTCCCCACTCTTTTTGCGCCGAGGAAACTGCGGCCTGAATCGAATCTCTGGAGGACATGTCAATCACTACCGCTTTTGCTTGGCCACCGGCTGCCTGAATCTCTGCCGCAACTTCTTCCAGCTTGTCTAAAGAACGGGCGGCGAGTACAACTCGGGCTCCAGTGCGCGCCAATTCCAATGCGCATATACGGCCAATTCCACGGCTTGCGCCAGTTACCATAGCGGTACGGTTTATCATATTAGTTCCATCATATGGCATATAACGATTTACGTGAATTCATTGCGGCACTAGAAAAGAATGGAGAATTGCAACGCATCCCGTTTGAGGTGGATCCCTACCTTGAAATAACTGCCTTTGCGGATCGCAGTGTGAAAAACAAGGGTCCAGCTCTGTTGTTTGAAAAACCTAAGGGATCCAAAATTCCGGTTCTGGTGAACTCCATGGCCAGCATGAAGCGGATGGAATTGGCACTGCAAGTGGACAAGGTGGATCAAATTGCCGCGCGCATCACCGAATACCTTCAGATGAAAATGCCTGAAGGCATCATGGGGAAGTTGAAGATGCTCCCGATGTTGGCGGAAATGGGAAACTTCTTTCCCAAAATTGTTTCCTCTGGTCCTTGCAAAGAAGTGATTGAGAAGGAGAACTTCTCTTTGAAAGATCTGCCTGTTCTTCACTGCTGGCCCGACGATGGTGGGCCGTTCATCACCTTGCCGTTAGTTTTTTCCAAAAATCCAGAAACCGGAAAGCGCAACTGCGGTATGTACCGGATGCAGGTTTATGACGAACGGACAACAGGCATGCATTGGCAAACCCATAAGCAGGGCGCCGATCACTATCGCACGCTGGTACGGGAAGGCAAGCGCAAGCGTATGGAAATAGCCGTGGCCATTGGCGCTGATCCTGCCGTAATGTACTCTGCTATTCTTCCACTTCCACCGGAACTGGATGAAATGATGATTGCCGGTTTCCTGCGCAATAAGCCTGTGGAAATGGTGAAGTGTGAAACGGTGGATGTGGAAGTTCCAGCCAATGCCGAAATCGTTCTGGAAGGATATGTGGAGTTGGGTGAAATGCGAACCGAGGGACCGTTTGGGGACCACACGGGATTCTATTCACTCGCTGATGAGTATCCCGTGTTTCACGTCACTTGTATGACGCGTCGCAAGAATCCTATCTACGTAACCACAATTGTAGGCCCGCCTCCCATGGAAGACTTTTACATGGGGAAAAGCATTGAGCGTATTTTCCTTCCACTTATGCGATTGAATTTGCCGGAGGTTCGGGATATTTGCATGCCGGCCGAAGGCATCTTCCACAACTTAATTATTGTGGCAATCCGCAAGTCCTACCCAGGACACGCGCGCAAAGTGATGCACGGCATTTGGGGCACTGGGCAGGCCATGTTTTCAAAGTGCATTGTGGTTGTGGATGAAGATGTGAACGTTCAGGACTTGAGTGAAGTAGCCTGGAAGGCGCTCAACAACATTGACCCTCAGCGGGACATTGAATTTGCTCTGGGTCCGGTGGATTCTTTAGACCATGCCAGCCGACTCCCAAACTTCGGATCAAAGATGGGCATTGATGCTACGAGAAAATGGCCGGCGGAGGGATTCATGCGACCGTGGCCCGATGTAATCAAAATGTCACCGGAAGTTACCAAAAGGGTTGACGAATTGTGGAAGCAGGCTGGATTGAAGTAACTTTGGTGTGGTAAATTGAAAAGGAAGTTCACACGGTACCCATAGCTCAGTCGGTAGAGCGCCTGATTGTGGTTCAGGAAGTCATGGGTTCAAATCCCATTGGGTACCCCAACTTTATCCAACAACTCTGGGAATTTTCCTATAAGAGTTTCTCTTGTTTTCCTCCACAACCTCCATAACAGGAGATTCATCATTTTATGTCAACCTTCGATCTGAGGAAGTTCGACCAAGCCTTTGCCTTCGCTCCAGCCACTGAAACGGCTCAAAACGTACCAGATGGACGTTATCAGGTGATCGTGGAAACAGTCGATCTGACAACTAAAAAGACCACTATCTACCCTATTTTGAAATGGAAACTGCGTATCACCGGTCCCAAGCATGCGAATCGCATGCTGTGGAAGAATTCCGAAATTACGGAAAATTCGATGAGCCGGGTGAAGTCGGAATTGAGACTTTGCGGCTACGAATTGGACAAACTATCGCCGCTTGAAGGTCGGCTGTTTCAGTTTCAGGGGCTGGAATTAGAAATCATAAAGAAGGGCCAAACCGCTGGGCCCGACGATATATTTTTTGAAAAAAACGTCACCGTTGAAGTAGAAGCCGGTGACGTACTGCCATTCTGACTTACACTGTAATTTGATTGGCGCTCAGTTTTCCCACAATTTATTTCGCCGCCGCAACTTGCTTTTAGAGTTGGTGCGGCGGGATTTCGAACAAAGATACGTAGGGTCCGCCGCAGGGTGGCTATGGGGGTTGATCCAACCAATCTTTCAAATCATCAGTTGGACCTTTGTTTTTCAATATTGCCTGAAGACTGTTATGCCTGCCAACGGGCTAACGGAAAATTACACGCTCTATCTGCTGTGCGGCTACCTGCCTTGGATGCTGTTTCAGGAAACTGTGCAGCGCGGAACCGGAACGCTGGTGGACAATGCGAACCTGATAACCAAAACAGTTTTTCCTTCGGAAATTCTCCCCATCGCAGTTTTTCTGTCGTCGTTGATTCATCATGGAATGGCGGTAGGCCTCACCGTGTTGGTGATTGCCATCTGGGACCATCATTTGCATCCCTTTGTCCTGCTGCTGCCCGTTTATGCGCTTCTGGTGGGGGTGCTGGCTATTGGGATCGCCTGGGTTACTTCAGCCTTGCAGGTTTATTTGCGGGATACGGCCCAGGCTGTGATGGTGGGCCTCAACTTCATGCTTTGGATGACCCCCATTTTCATAGCCGAAGAACAGGTGCCAAAGAAATTGGCTTTCGTCATTCGATACAATCCTCTGACCTATCTTGTACGGGCATACCGGGAACGGTTACTTTCGGAAAACTGGCCGCACATGGGCGATTTGGCGATCACAGCACTCTACGCCTCGGTGATCTTTGTAGCCGGCGGCTTGTTCTTCCGCCACGTTAAACGTGGCTTTGCAGACGTTTTGTAGTCGAAAGAGAGAAGCTACCGTCCAAAAATGAATCGGGCCCGGCGTGGGTCAGCAGCGCCGTCAAGAACGCCGTCGCCAATCTTAATCACGGTGGGTGCCGATCCGTTAGACCAATCGGTCGCTACATTTATCCGGTGACCAAGTGCGCGCAGACCCTCAATGCTTGCCTTAGACATTCGGCCTTCAAGGTTAACCCGCCCCGGAACAAATTCGTGGTTTGCGAATGAGCTGTAGAAATGTTCCGTTTGGAAGCGGGGAACTTCTACAGCTTCCTGAGGGTTCATGTTGAACACCAGAATATTCAAAATCACCTGCAGCATGGCCTGATCCTGATTGTCGCCGCCGGGGGTGGACATGGCAAGGAATGGCTTGCCGTCCTTTAGCACCATGGTGGGGCTTAGTGTCACTCGAGGGCGCTTGCCGGGCTCCAGTTGATTCGCGTGGCCGACAGTCACCACAAAGCTCTGCAAACGGGTGCTAAAAGGAATTCCGGTGTCACCGGCGATTACCGATGGGAGCCACGCTCCAGATGGAGTTGCGGAGAACACATTTCCCCATCGATCCACCACATTAACGCAAGTGGTGTCGTGCACATTGCTGGACGCCTCGCCCATACTGTTCATGGAAATCAATTTCGCGAAAGTTCCGGGACGGTGATCCATGCTGGCAACTGCCGGGTCAATCTGTTTCCGACGTTCTGCGGCGTATTGCTTGGATAGAAGAGTTTCCTCCGGAATTTTGGAGAACTTCGGATCGCCGTAGTAGCGATCACGATCAGCGAAAGCCAACTTCACGGCCTCAATTACGGTATGGAGATATTGTGGGCTATTGTGCCCCATGGCTTTCAGGTCGTACCCCTCGAGAATGTTCAGAGCCTGGATCATTACCGGTCCTTGGGTCCAGAATCCTGGCTTGACGATTTCATAGCCGTGGAAGAGGGAAGTCTTCGGAGCGTCGAACTCGGCTTTGAATCCTGCCAGATCGGCTGCGGAAATCAATCCGCCGTTTGCTTCTGAAAAAGCTGCCATTTTTTTAGCAAGTGGACCGCGATAGAAATAATCACGAACGGCTTGAATTTTGCGGGCGCGATTGCCGCGCTGCTTTTTTTCAGCTGCCGCCAATTCCCGCAATGTTTTTGCCAAGTCATTCAAGTGGTAAACGGAGGCAAGCTTTGGCGGTGCGCCATCGGGCATGAAGAACTTGGCCGAAGTGGGCCAAAGATCCAATAGGTTTTTGAAGTTCTTGACGAATGCTGAAAACTCTTCTCCAACCGGAAAACCTTCGGCGTATTCAATGGCCGGTTTTGCTACTTCTGCAAAAGATTTGGTTCCGTGGGTTTGAAGCGCCAGCATCAGCCCATCGAATGCGCCAGGCAGAATAGCTGCCTTAATACCTTGGCCGGGGATGGGGGGCATTTTTCCTGCTTCTTCCCAAGACTCAGGACTCCTGGATTGATAGAAACTCACTGTAGCCTTTGCTGGTGCCGTCCCAACGCCGCTGACTATGGTGGCTGGTTTGCCATTCATCTTGATAATCAGAGGCATTTCCCCACCCAATCCGAATCGGGCTTGCTCCGTCACTGCTGCTGTAAGTGCTGCGGCGACTCCTGCATCTACGGCGTTGCCTCCCGCCGTCAATAATCGGAAGCCTGCTTCGACTTCGAAATTATTTGCGGCGCCTATCATTTCCCGAGTCCCGCGGACGGGTGGGAACATTGTGGGCGGGTCCGCCGGCGCAAGGCAAGCAAGAAGAAACAGTAGTAAGAAAAATCGTGAGGCCATGTTAAGCATTTTGCAACAAATTGCGGTACTTGCGCAGAAGTTCGTAGAGAGCCACCCCGCCGGCCGTGGCCACATTGAGAGAAAATTTACTTCCCAGCATTGGAATCCGCACGAAACTATCGCACCGTTCCAGCAATTCCGGAGTGACTCCATCCACCTCATGACCGAATACCAGGCAAACAGGAAAACGTGGCACCCAATCAAAAAGATCGACCGCCCGCGGGCTGGTTTCGATGGCGGCTAATTCGTACCCGTTTGAACTGATTTGAGAGGCCAGTTGAAGCGGTTCTGTGGAATGTTCCCATGCCACGCGATCCTCCGCTCCTAAGGCTGTTTTTGAAATTTCTTTCTTTGGAGGAAAGGAAGTGAATCCGCCCAAGTACAACTTTTCCAAAGCGACGGCATCCGCTGTGCGGAAAAAAGATCCGACGTTATACATGCTTCGCACGTTTTCAAGTAGGACCGCGACGGGAAGTTTTTGAATTCCCTCGTAGCCTCTGGCTGCATCGGAGGCAAGGAAAGGTAGACGATCGCTCATTTCTATCAGAGTACCGAATGAAAGAGGGTGTTGCCCTAAACTTCAGTTCCGAAGATGAAAAAATTCTTGACCAACAAAGTAGTCTTGAAGTGGTAGCTTAAGCCAACAACTTCTGAATCAGTTCGCCGTGCACGTCAGTTAGCCGGAAGTAGCGCCCCTGAAACTTATAGGTCAGCTTCTTATGATCAACGCCCATCAGATGAAGCAGCGTCGCTTGCAGATCATGCACGTGGGCCGGATCAGCCGTGATGTTGTAGCTGTAATCATCCGTCTCGCCTAGTGAAAAACCCTTCTTCACACCTGCTCCGGCCATCCACATGGAAAAGTTGCGAGGATGATGATCGCGCCCGTAGTTGGTCTCAGTAAGTTTGCCCTGGCTATACACAGTGCGTCCGAATTCGCCGGACCAAATCACCAGAGTGTCGTCCAGCAGTCCGCGCTGTTTCAGATCCAGAATCAAACCAGCCGAAGCCTGATCAGTTCCTTTGCACTGCAGCGCAATGTCACGTGGCAAGTTGTTGTGTTGGTCCCAGCCGCGATGATAAATCTGAATGAATCGCACGTCCCGCTCCGCCAGCCGTCTGGCCAACAGGCAATTGGCGGCGTATGTGCCTGGCTTGCGAGCCTGATCCCCGTACAGTTCAAAAGTGGATTCGGGTTCTTTTGAAAGATCCATCAATTCCGGAACCGAAGTTTGCATGCGGTAAGCCATTTCGTATTGCGAAATGCGAGTTTCAATTTCCGGATCGCCGTAGGTTTCCAGGCGCATCTGGTTCAGCTTCTGAACACTGTCAAGAATGCTGCGCCTCGTGCCCTTGTTCATGCCAGGAGGGTCACTGAGAAACAGCACCGGATCACCACTGGACCGGAACTTTACGCCTTGATAGTTCGATGGAAGAAATCCGCTGGACCACAATCGCGAGAACAGCGGCTGATCATTTGCCGGCGTGTTCGATTGCGAGACCAGCACCACGAAGCCTGGCAGATTCTGATTCTCACTTCCTAAGCCATAGCTGGCCCAACTGCCAATGCTGGGTCTTCCCGGCTGCTGACTTCCCGTTTGGATAAAAGTAATCGCCGGATCATGATTGATGGCGTCGGTGTGCATCGATTTGATGATCGTAATCTCATCCACAATCTTCGATGTATAGGGTAACAACTCGCTGAGCCAGGTGCCGCTTTTCCCATGTTGAGCAAACTTGAAAATAGTGGAGGCAACGGGAAACGATGTTTGTCCCGAAGTCATGCCGGTAATGCGCTGGCCGTTGCGGATGGAATCGGGTAGTTCGGAGGAATGGAACTTTTTCAACTGGGGTTTGTAGTCGAACAAATCCAATTGCGACGGAGCGCCGGATTGATGCAGAAAAATTACCCGTTTTGCCTTGCCCGGAAAGTGCGGCATTCCAATCAAGCCGCCGGTTTTTGGATTTCGATCAGACGATGCAGCACTAGCGTCCTGGTTCAACAATGTCCCCAATGCTGCCGTTCCAATTCCTGCCGCAGAAAGACCAAACAATCTGCGGCGTGTCATGGCGATGCGTTTGCCGTATTCGATGATGTCTTCGTTGTGCATGCTTATTCCTTGGTGATCACTTCATCAAGATTCAGAATTGTGCTGGCAAGAGTTGTCCAAGCTGCAAGCTCCGATTTATTGAGCGATGGATCAATGGGAGATTCGCCGGACAATAGTAACTTTCCAGCAGCCTTGGCATCCTTGGTGTAAACCTCCGTCTGTTGTTTGACTAATGCAGTCAGGACGACCAACTCCTTCGGCTGAGGCTTGCGTCCAGTTGCCAACTCAAACCCGTAACGAATTCGCGATGCACTTTCCTTGCCGCCTTCCTTGATCATTCGCGACGCCAGAGCTCGCGCAGATTCAAGGTAAGTCGGATCATTCCACAAAACCAAGGCTTGCAAAGGAGTATTGGTGACTGCTCGACGGGCCACGCACTTTTCCCGGTCAGGCGCATCAAATGTAGTTAGCGAAGCTGGTGGCGCGGTCCGCTTCCAAAATGTATACATGCTGCGGCGATAAAGGTCGCTCCCATGGCTCTGGTTGTAGACTTGGGCGGAATAGACGCCTCCATAGGCCAACTCTTCCCAAACTCCTGGGGGTTGGTAGGGGAACACACTTTTGCCGCCGAGTTGATTGTTCAGCAGCCCGCTGACGAATAATGCATTGTCCCGCAGTGTTTCGGCAGGCAACCGGAACCGCGGCCCACGCGCTAGCAATCTGTTCTCAGGATCCAGTTCGTGCAAGGCAGCAGTCACTTGGGAGGATTGCCGATACGCAGCACTCGTCACAATCATTTTCTGCATTGCCTTCACATCCCAGCCCGACCGGACGAATTCCGTTGCCAGATAGTCCAGCAATTCGGGATGCGATGGAGGCTCGCCTTGCGATCCAAAGTCTTCCGCAGTTTTCACCAGCCCGATTCCAAAATAGCCCTGCCAATAGCGATTTACTGCCACGCGTGCGGTCAGCGGATGGTTTGGATTCACCAACCAGCGTGCCAGCCCGTAACGATTCTTCGGCAACCCGGATTCAATCGGCTCCAGCATAGCTGGCGAGTTGGCTGTCACCTTTTCACCCTTGGTGGCATAGTCACCGCGCGCCAGGATGAAGGTATCGCGAGGCTTTTCCATTTCTGACATCACCATCACACTAGGCGCGGAAAGTTCTAGTCTGTCGCGCTGTGCTTTCATCTCTTTCAAGTCGCGATATACTTTGCGCTTGTCCTCGGGGGCTTCGTTCATTAAATAATAATCACGGATGCGAAATGCCTGATCGCGATTGCGCTTAGTTGTACCGTTGAATACCATCCACCGCAGAGGCTCATCCACCACCAGTTGCTCGGCCAGCTTTTGTGTGGCGGCATTTCCATAAATTCGCAAATCATCCAGTTGACCAAACAATCCGCCCACTCCGCCTTGAATTCGTAGCGCGGCATTGGTACCTGTGGACTTCAACGAAGCATCGCCACTAACGTCGAAGCTCTCCGGTTTTCCATTCAGAAAGACCCGCAGTCCCAACTCGCCAGTGCCATCGCCGGTGAGTGTGATGTGCGTCCACTCCCCTTGGGCGATTTTTGTTTTCGATAAAAGCGCCATCGATTTTTCTGCACCAGCGGAAAACGTAATTTTCACGCTGGCTACAAGTTTCAATCCTGGAATCGCTTCCGGCTCCTCCCATTGGATGTTCCAACCGCGCCCCCCCTCCTCCATTTGGGAGAGGAACACCATCTTCTTATCGCCAGTCGGCTTTACCCAAAATGCAAGTGCGAACGGGTGACCTAAATCAATGTCCGAAGTTCCTGGTAATTCAGCGCGCATTTGTTGGCCACCGAAGGCGGCCGCACGGCCTACCACTCCGTCTCCGTAGAACATTTCTCCTTCTGTGGAATGACCATGACGATACCCGCCGGCTACATCGGTCAGACTATCCTCAAATTCATAATGTGCAATCAGGCCTTGACGTGGGTTTGGTGGAAATTTGCCAAAGTTGCTTTTTTCCCACTTCAGTTGCATGGCCATGACTTCTTTTTCGGGCAACAATTTTTCCTTAGAAGGAATTACCGTTCCTAACTCATCGAGAAGCAACTTTTCCGGGCTGGGTAGCAGCATCATTGGCTCCGCGTTGCCCTTACGACCGTCCAGGCCTTTCTCCGGCAAGGTGTTGAAGAACGCCGCCATCTGGTAGTAGTCCTTTTGCCGTATTGGATCGTACTTGTGATCGTGGCATTTGGAACATCCCATGGTTAGGCCCATCCAAACCACCGATGTTGTTTCCACGCGATCAGCCACGTACTCTGCTTGATATTCTTCAGGGATTGCGCCGCCTTCGAAGTTAATCATGTGATTCCGATTGAAACCGCTTGCGGTTTTGGTATCCACATTGGCACCCGGCATTAAGTCACCCGCCAACTGCTCAATTGTGAACTGGTCAAATGGCTTGTTTTCGTTGAAGGAACGAATCAGCCAATCCCTCCAAGGCCACATGTCGCGATGGCTGTCAATGTGGTAGCCGTGCGTGTCGGCATAACGTGCAAGGTCCAGCCAACCCATGGCCATCTTTTCCCCGTACTGTTTCGAGCCCAGCAAACGGTCGACTTGCTTTTCATAAGCTGTAGGCGATTTGTCGGCCATGAACTGAGAGATTTCTGCAGGGGTGGGTGGCAGCCCGGTTAAATCAAAACTCAAGCGCCGCAGTATCGTGGAACGGTCGGCTGGCTGGGAAAGTTTTAGACCTTCTTTTTCCAGACGCGCCAAAACAAAAGGATCGATCCCATTCTTCGCCAGTCCTTTCGTTTTCACTTCCGGAATTATTTGAGGCTTGGGTGCTTCAAAAGCCCAATGCATGGACCACGGAGCACCGCCATCAATCCATTGCTTGATTAACCCAATTTGTTTTTCCGTAAGCGCTTCGCCAGCGCTTGCCGGTGGCATTCGGAGTGCAGTCTTTTGATGGGCAATTCGATCCATCAACTTGCTGCCCGCACTATTTCCGGGAACAATCACGGCGCCATTCTTGCGCTCCCCGAAGGCACCTTCACGCGTGTCCAAACGCAGCCCGGCCATTCGCTTTTTTTCGTCTGGCCCATGACATGTAAAACACTTGTCGGAAAGGATAGGACGAATGTCGCGGCTGAAGTCCAGTTTTGCCGGAGCGGAGAACGCAAACCCCGTCCAAATGCAGCAAGCTAATAATTTGCTCATGAAAAGAATCTCATTAAGATTCTATCGGATTTACGCCACCTCAACTAGCTCCGGGGCCGGCAGCAGCTTGGCGCTCGCCGACTGCCACGACGCTTGGCACTCCTCGGCTGCGTCCACTCCCTTAATGGTGATTGAAAATTTCCCTGCGTCGGTCCGGGTGATTTGCCCCTGTTCTTTTAAATACCAAAGGCTGAATTCAAGGTGTTCTCTTGGAACGCCTAACAAGTCTTCCAACTCCTGAATGCTCATCACAGCCGCCTCAGGATCTTTCAAGCGCTTGGTATAGAGTAATCCCAGCAAGCCGGCTCGTTTGCGTTTTTCATCACCAACACCTTTGGTCGCCGATTGTTGATCGAAAATCCGCCATCGCCGCGAACGATGAATTTGAGTTTTTATGTCGTAAGCTGCACGTTGTTCCGGGTCACTAAGCACCTTGTAAGCTTCTGTGATTGCCCGGAACACTGCAGTATTTCCTGAATCCTTATTGTCTGGATGATACCTTTGCGCCATCAGCCGGTAGATCCTGTGAATCGTTTCCGGATCAGCCTTGGCGTGCAACTGCATCAGTTCATAGTAATCCTCAACCGATTCCAAATTTACGAATTCCTTCTTCGATGGCCCTTCGTTTTTCGGATTGCTCGTCTTCTGATTACTGCTTTCCTCGTTCTTTGACTTCTGATTGTCAGCAGTATTATTCAGAAACAGCAGCCCCATCCTGAAACGGCCGCTTTGCGTTGGACGACACCATCGAATGGACGCCTTTTGCCGTTTTTCCCCTTCACCCCAATTGCCAATCAACAAAACTTCTGCATGCAGACTAAGGTTTGTCTGGCAAACGATTCCCACGCCGCCTTCTCCTGAGTCAAACACTTCAACAGCCACGCTTTCATACTTGCCCGTTTTTGTGGAGTACTGAAGTTGAATCGGCTCAGCACGTTGTCGGGTTCGCGATTGTGTGCGTCGGTCGCCGGAAATTGGTTCCGTTGTCATCTCTTTACTTTTCGGCGAAAAGCTTCACTATTCATATCAGGATCTCCCTGGAAACTCCTAGAGAAAACCTACTGCTGCTTCCCAGGGGGAATCCCTTACTTCCCTGTATCTTCCCCCATCAGCATTGGCTCCCCTAAAAGGTGAAGACCTATCCGGTAGTGGCCACTCTTCGTCGGTCTGCACCAACGCACGGAACATCTTTGTTCAATGCGGAGCCCCTCCCATTTCATCAGAATGCTCACCTCTGAATGCTGCCGCAAAGCTTGCTCTGCACTTACCCCTAAACCTCTGTGATCCAAGTTCAGCAGTTGCGCAACAAACTCACGGTACACCCCAGTGCCGTCTGAGTAGCGAATTTCCAAACCAGATGGTGGAATTCGCAGCCGGCCCTGGCTGCGTTTTTCTACGGTTCCTTCGATTGTTATCATTTCGGAATAACCAACTCAGCCATTCCTAGGCCGGGGAATCAATTTGCGCTACCATAACCCTTCTGGTTTCCTCTTCGGCACAAATCAGGAAGGAGATACAATTTTGCACGCAACTAGCTTGGATGGAAAAACGGCTCTTGTAACCGGAGGCGGCCGCGGGATTGGAAAGGCCATTGCCCACCGCTTTGCCCAAGCCGGTGCCAATGTCGTAATCGCCAGCAGGAAATTGGAGAACCTGGAAAACACAGTCAAAGAATTTCGCGACCTGCCCGGCAAAACGGCCCCATTTGCCTGTCACGTTGGCCGCAAGGACGACTTAGAAGGCCTGGTCAACTACACTGAAAAACTCTTCGGTCCAGTGGATATCCTCGTGAATAACTCGGCCACCAACATTGGCCAGGGTCCGGCCCTCGAAGTAAGCGATGAGGCTATTCTAAAAACTTTAGAAGTAAACGTTCTGGCCGCCCATCGTTTGATCAAACTGACGGCTCCAAAGATGATTGAGCGCGGTGGCGGTTCCATCATCAACATTGCATCTATTGCTGGTTTACGCCCCCAACCTCATGGGCTGGTTTATTCCTTCACCAAGGCTGGATTGATCATGATGACTCGCGTTTGGGCTATCGAGTTTGGCCCTTTTAATGTCCGGGTAAATGCTATCTGCCCTGGCCTGATTGAAACGGAATTCAGCTCCTTCTTCTGGCAGAACGAACAGCACATGGCTATGCTTCGCACCACTCAACCGATTCCCAGAACAGGCAAGCCTGAAGAGATCGGCGGCATGGCTCTTTTTCTAGCAGGACCGGAATCCAGCTTCGTCACCGGGCAAACATTTGTGATCGACGGCGGGGCTACTGCCAAATGATGGACAATTTTGAGGCTTTGCTGAAGATTCGTGTGGTGAAAAAGCATGAAGATGGCGTGACCGTTTCCATGCCGTTGCGGCCAGAGTTTATGAACAATTCCGGCGTTTTGCATGGCGGGGTGATCGCCACTCTTGCCGATGAAGCAGTGGGCTTTTCAGTAGATAATCACTTCCATCGCAAACAACTGATTACCACCACTGAACTGAAGGTGAACTATTTGTTGCCGGTGGTAGGAAAGCGATTGTCTGCCCGTTGCCATTTGGTTCGTGTGGGTAGGCATTTGTGCGTTGGACGCGTAGACCTCATCGATGATCGGAAAAGGCTGGTAGCCATCGCTACGGCAACTTATATGCTCTTGGGTGAAAAGTAAAAGTGGGGCAAGCCAGTAGATTCAGCTTGCCCCACTTTTAGTCAACTACCCTGCGGTTTATTTTGCGAACGTGAAGCCCAAGCCGGTGGTATAAAGAATGTCGTTTTTCTTCCGTCCTGGTGCGGGGTTGCTTAGGTACCGATCCCCAAATGCCGCGTTCCACGTTAGAAACTTGGTCAACTTGGCGCTGATGCCTGCATCGAAATTTTGACGATAGTTTCCAGAGTTGCTTAGATTGTTGAACATTCGATAGTTTTGGTACAAACTAGCGCGGCTGCTTAATTTATAGGTGAAATCGTCACCCCAGTAAGCTTCCATAGAGTTTCTGGTGAAAGGAAGTTTCGGCTTACCTGGATCAAATTTTTCACGGTTGTAATCGCCACCACCCAACAGGTCTAAACGTCCCCGTTCCGCCTTCCATGCAATATAGCCAAGGCCGCCGCCAAAGACCGCTCGCAGGTCAAGACTCTGGAACTTATCATATTCATAGTCGTTGAATGTATTCACGAATAAGCGAGGCTTCAGGTTGCGATTGTACGCCCATCCGCCGCGCACTGCCTGGGCTGTAGGAGACGAAATTCCATTCACGTCGGCTGAAGCCTTGATGAAGTTGAAATAAATGGTGGTCTTATCCGTATTGGTCACGCGCGAGCCGCTGATTGGCGTAATAAACGAAGTTGTCTTTGCGTTTCCCGAAGTACCCGCTAATCCAATGTTCCCTGCAAAAATCCATAAGTCGCGAAAATGAGGTTTCAACATTCGCTCATAGGCTGTTTGTTCTGCACCGTTACGAAGAGTGACAATTTCAGTTGCTGTAACGGATTGCTTTGCTCCTGCTGCCGTAACCTCTACCTTCTCGCCCGCTGTTGCTAGGGTGCCCTGTACCGTTTTGCCGTCACTCAACACAACGTTGATCGGCGTGTCAACAATCACTGATGTGACCTTGTCCCAATCAAGGGTGACCACGCCGAAATTGTCGGTCTTGATGGTGACGGTTTTGGCGTCCTTCTTTACAACGCTTCCTGTTACCTTGTCTCCGTTCTTCATTACGATCTGGTCAGACCAGCCGTTGGTGCACATAAGCAAAGCTGTAACTATCGGCGAAGCTTGCCGAATCATACTCTTAAAGCTCATTAGTTCTCCTGGTTTTGTTAGCGATTGTCCGCTCTCAATTATATCTTAGATTGAAAGCTCAATCTTTATTGAATGCAGCAGATTATGCAAATGATTGGCCAAATAAACTCACAAGCATTATCAACTACTTACACACATTTTGAGAGAGTATTAGTTACCGCCTTAGGGTAGCGAAGGATGAAGAATTTTCAACCTTGCAGAAGCTGGGAGCGTTTGTCTTGCAGTTTCAAATCTATCCACCAGCATCCATTGGTGCCGCAACTGTTCCATGCCCCCATAGTTGACACAAGGAAGCACTTCATACCATTGCCCCTTCTGCCGAATAGCCCCAATTCCAATTGAGTTTTGTCCAATGCGAAAAGTAATTAGATTGGTGGGTTCAATTGAGTAATTGAAGATGGCACCTGCTCCATAAAGTGCGTTCGGCTGCAAATCCATAATGTGAACAGAGGTTGCCTTCAAAATCTCCACTGATAATCTGTCCTCAATGTGCCTGACAATGAATTCTTCGCTTTCCCCAACCAAACATTCTGTTGATGCCGGGTGGACTAACTTTCGATAGGCCCTGGGATTTTTCTGCCTCACCGCTTCCACCCACTTGGCAAGAAACAAATCCAGACCTTCAGACGATTGCGCGGAAGCGATTGGGAGGACGACTTGAAGTAATCCTAAGAGTAGACCCGCTTGACGTGAGACTCCGCCCATCTACACATTATCGGCAGCAGTGTTGAGAACATTAGTTAATGCGAATCTGGTTTACCTACAACTTTAGGTTGCTCTTCGGTCAGATTGAAATCAAACAACATCCCGTTAGTCAATACGCGTAGTTTCCCGGATCCAAGCGGCTTGTTGTTTGTCACCAAAAACAGAGCCCCGTCGGTGCTTTCCCCAGGTACCAGCTTCGATGGCACAAAGGCAATGGCACTCGCTGCTGCCGCTGCCTTCAACCTCGCCGAACTTACTTCTGCCAAAGCCGACAACCGTCGTTGTTCATAGCCGCTGGTTGATCGTAGGTTCTTCATTCCGTACAACCCTTGCTCATAAGCCGAAACAAGTTTAGTCACTTCATTACGCCCGGCCTTATCCAAGAATTCCTGCACAACGTAGCGAGGTACCGAGGGTCTAACAACCGTTCCATCAGCGCGAACCCAAGTGAAATCGTCAAGCTTCAAAATAAGAGGCTTGGAAGATCCATTGGAAACAGCTACTTGCACAACGCTATACTCGCGGATCAGGGCAGGCAACTGCGCAAACATCACCGTCAGGCCATTGCGGGTCAAAGTTTGGTAAATCAGGCCGCCTGATTCGAATTCAATTACCTGGGCTGGAGCAAGGGCTACGAATAAGAACAGATAAATAGCCAGCAAGCGGACGTGGCGCATTGATAACACTATGACACAGGACGGCTTCTGCGGCTCAAAGGTTTCCCGCCCTGGGGTCTTCATCGGGAAATCGTCTTTTCCACTTTTGCCTGCAACCGCCGCAACTGCTGCCGAAATAACTGATTCTGCGGGTAGCTGCGCGACAAATCAAGTAATATTGCCTCCGCTCTGCTTGCCTGCTTTTCCCGCTCATAAAACACCGCCATCAATAGTTTGGCGAAGCCTGGAAAATAGCGGCCCCCTTTTGCAACCATTTCCAAATGCTCCAGCCCTTTTTTCTTATCACCCTTCGCCGTTTCCACCTTAACAACCCAACGCAGAATCCCTGGCAACGCTCCCAGCATATATTCGTTCACCCCGGTGGTGAGATACGCATCGTGGAATCCGGGCTCGATAGCCAACAATTTGTCCGCCCATCGCTGGCTTGTTTTACAAGGCTCAAAGCTGGCTAGGGATCGGCGTTCCACAAAAGCTATGTAATCGGTTTCCAGGCCATAAGTCATAGTCTGAGTGAACAGCGCATTCGTGTCCTTCTCATTGATCCGAAGCGCCTCGTCAGCCAAACGGCGAGCTTCTTTCAGATTCCCGTAAAATGCCGCTCTGGCATCCACATTGGGCTTAGCCTTGCTTCGCTTGCCTGTCTCAAAAAAATCTTCGCCCTCCCAAATGTTCAGTTGCTGAAACTCATTGAACAAAATAGCTGCCGCCCTCACTCCATGAGCCAAGGGATCGTGCAGATTCGCCGCCGTCAAATCCTGGACACCCTTGAAATCGAATTCGTAGAGCCGGGCAAAAGCACGGTCAACGGAGGTGTTGCTATTAGCCGCCGACGGTGAAGCTGCTAATAGCGTTTGAATAAAATTTCGCCGATGCATACATTAACCTGGAAATAGCCGATTGAAAAACTCTCGTGTCCTATCTTGAATCTGCGCATGCTCAACCGGTAATGGCTGATCACAAAGATGCTCAGGAACCCATCGCTCCACCAGTTCCCGCAAAATGTTGAGCTGCCCCTGGCCCTTTGGTAAACTCCCTTCCGGATGGCCGGAAAGCAGTCGCATGGCATGATCTATAGATCGGTAGAATGTTGCCGCATCCCGCAGAAAATTTGCATCCGGACGCTCCAAGTGACCCATTTTTTCAATAATGTCGATTCGTGCAGGAGTGTTTAGCAGCTTAAAAAACATTCCTGCGCCTTTCAATCGCAAATACATCAGTGAAAAATCAATATCGTAATATCCACCAACCCCCGCTTTCAAAGGATTGCTTTCCCCCTGTTCCTTTTCCAGACGCAGTCGCATTTTACGCAACTCGCTTTGTGACCGGCCACTTTGCCCATATCGACGCCAATCTACTTCTTGTAGCCTGTTCAGGAAATCAGTTGCTTTTTCGATGTTCCCAGCCACACCGCGAGCCTTCATATAGGTAATCCCTTCCCAAGCCTGTGCATGCTTGTCGAAATAATCCATATAGGCCGATTCCAACTGCAACAAATCCCCTTCGCGCCCAGAAGGACGCAGCCGCGTGTCCACCGCAAATAACATGCCTTCCCCGGTGTATGCCGACACTATTTCGATGACCCGTTCCGCCACGCGACGCCAAAAAGCAATTTCCGAAGCATCCTGATCCGGAAGTACAAACACCAGATCCGCATCCGAGCCCAAATCGAATTCCCTCATCCCCAATCTGCCCAGGGCGATTACCATCATCTGGTCCCTTGGCGTATATTGAGCTGAAACGGGGGGCCGCACCGCCAGCACCTGTTGAATAGCTGCCCGGTAAGCCGATTCAATTGCGAATTCTGCCAATTGGCTGGTTTGATCAAGCGTATGAAAAATAGGTTGCCGTAAGCAGATGCTTTCCGCCTGAATGCGGAAAATCTCACGTCGGTAGTAGCGCCGAAGTTCAACCGGATCTTCAAAATAATCACGGAAGCTTAACCCGGCTCCAAATCGAAAAAATTCTTCAATCAAATCCGGTGCATGAATCAATTGCTCCGCTAAATACGGGCCGGATTCGAAAAGGTCCAGCACATAGCTGGCAAACAAAGGGTCGGCGTCAAGCGCAGTCATCCCGGCTTGGTGTCCAAGTGTCTTTTCAAGAAATAACTCAAGATTGGCAAAGCCCCTCTTGATCTGCTTCTTTTCTATCAGTGCTGCAAACCGCGGTGCCTTTTGATCCAGAAAACGAATTACATTATTATTTGACGGTTCTTTTGGCGTTGCGTCTTCCTCCGCCAAGGGAGCTTCCAAGCTTTCTGCCAGACTGACGAAGACCGGTTGCTGCGCGTGGATCACGCGCTCATAAATTTCCCTCACTTCTTCCAGATGGAAATTCAACTGCTTCACCAGCCTGGAAGCCGATGCGCGCCCACCTGTTTGCCAAGCGGGCATGCGGCGCGCCAATACTTCCAGCACTGCCGGATCCCTGGGCAGCGTGTGCGTCTGCCGGTCGTCCCAATACTGAAGCCGATGTTCCATATGACGCAGATACTCATAGCAAGCTGCCAGCTTTGCGTATTCCACCGGGCTCAACAGCGCTTTGTCGTGCAAGCGCGAAAGTGCAAGCAGTGTGCCACCATGACGAACCCAAGGATCCCTTCCGCCATACAGCCTTTGCAGGCATTGCACCAGGAATTCAATGTCGCGAATTCCCCCGCGTTCTAACTTGATATCCAATTCCCCGGATCCGCCCCGCTTCAGGGCCAGTTGTTCTCCCATCCTCAGGCGAGTTTCGGAAACCGATTCCACTGCTCCGAAATCCAAAGTGCTGGAATAAATCAATGGTTCAACGCTAACCAGCAAATCCACCCCAGGGCCTTGTTCTCCTGCGGCAACACGTGCCTTGATCAGCATCTGCAATTCCCAATCGCGGGCACGGGATTTGTAATAAGCCTTCGCACCGGCAAGAGGCATGCATAGTTCGCCAAGCTTTCCGTCTGGCCGTAACCGCAGATCCACCCGATAGCAGATTCCCTCGCTCGTATAAGTGGAAAGCAGTTCCGTCAGAGCATTGGCTAGTCGCTTATAAAACTCCTTGTTGTCGATGGGATTCGCACCATCGGTTTCTCCATTTGCTGAATACAGAAACAGCAGATCAATGTCTGAGGAATAATTCAGTTCCTGCCCTCCCAGCTTTCCCAGGGCAATGATGGAAAATTCACAGGGATGCACTCGTCCATCGGGTGTTAGGAATTGGGGCGTCCCATAGCGCCTACGAAACTCAACCAGCAAATGACGGTAGGCGACTTGCAGAGTCGCTCCGGCTAAATTGGAAAGCTCCGCAGTTGTTTCCGAAAGGGTTGCCAGTCCTCGAATGTCCCTCAGCAAAATTCGCAACAGTTGACGCCGTCTGAATGTGGCAAGCAATAGAGGGTTCGGGACGCCATCCGCGCAATCCTTTTCCAACTGAATAATAAAATCCGTGTCATTCAGATTTCGCTGAAGGTCCCCGGATTCCAATAAGTCATCCAGCAGTCTTGGACGGCGTAAAATTTCTTCGCTCAAAAACTGGCTGTGCGCGAACACAATCACAAGGCATTGTGCGGCAATATTGCTTTCTGTCAGCCGGTGGAAATCTGTTGCCGAGCTTTCCAATAACTTTTCCAGATAATGGATCACCGAATCCGGATCGGGGGAATCGGCCAACAATAGGCACACTCTAATCCGTGTGCTTTCCGGCAAAGCTTTGCAGACGTTACGCAGGTCTTCAAAGGCCCGCTCCCGGAACCGGAATGGAATCTCTGGAATTTGTGTAGACACTTTCTACGCCAATTCGCTCAACAGCAAAATCGGATCACCCACCCTCACAGCTCCCGGACTAACAACCGAAGCGTAGAACCCACTGATCGCCCAAGTTGGAGAACTTGTGTCATTGGCCTTGGTGGCTGCCTTATCGTAAACAGCCTTGTGGATTTCCTTGCCGTAAACATCTAATTGCGTGCACGGCGCACGAACTTTTGTGAGTTCAATCACCACCTGCCCAATGCGGAATTGTTGGCCGATGCGCAGATTTCGCCGGTCGATACCCCTGGTTGTAATGTTCTCGCCCAGTGACCCGGCTACTACAGGAAAACCTTGCAATCGCAATTCCTCAATAGCCTCCATTGTGATCATCAACACACGCTGCAGTGGACCGCCATGGATCTGCGGATGGGCGTGCTTGTCACCTTCCACGCCAAGTGGACTGATCATCGCTTCTGGAATTGGGTATTTCGGCACCCCACCATTGGAAATATTGATTTGGACAACGTGGCCTTTCATCTGTAACCAAGTTAACAGGAAGCTGGGTTATTTCGCAGCCAACTGCATAGCGTCGCGGACCAATTCTTTGGCGTCTGCAATTTCTTTCAAAACAAGTTGCAGATCCATGGCGGGTTTCGCCGGGTTGCGGGCGCTGGTGCAGTAAACGCCATGCTGGCCTGTCATTGTCAACGCATCGGTTAACAAGTCCAACGTCATGGCTAATTTTCCACGGATGGGACCATACTGAAATTCGTAGCGTTCAATTTCTTCGCGGCGTTCGACATAAATGGACATGGATTCCTTTATTGTATAGATAGAAAGCATGCAAATTCCCAATTGGCCCGTTGCGGGTGAACGTGAACTGGAACTGATCCGTCAAGTGCTGGAAAGTCCGCAATGGGGTGGCTATCACCCCTTCGTAACCGAGTTTGAGCACCAGTTTGCCACCTTACAAAAAGTCGATCACTGTATCAGCGCGATGAATGGAACCATCACTCTGGAACTGCTACTTGCAGCGGCAGGCATCGGTCCCGGCGACGAAGTAATCGTTCCTGCCATCAGCTTTGTGGCCACCGCTACCAGTGTTTCTCGCGTTGGCGCAACCCCTGTATTTGTGGATATTGAACCCTACACATTCAACATTGATCCCACCTGCGTTGAACGTGCTATTTCAACCAAAACCAAAGCCATCATCGCCGTCCACTTTGGCGGCCCACTCGCAGACATGGACCGCCTACTCGCTCTAGCCGATGACCGGAATTTGATCCTGATTGAAGATGCCGCACACTCCCAAGGTGCTTCGTGGCGTGGCAAAGGTGCAGGCAGCATGGGCTGGGCCGGTTCCTTCAGCTTTCAAAATGGCAAGGTCCTAACCGCCGGCGAAGGTGGAGCCATCACCACCAATTCGCCCCACCTCGCCTTGAAGCTGCGATCCCTAACTAACATTGGACGCAAAGCCGGCGAAAATTTTTTCTTCCATTATGAGTTAGGTACCAATGCTCGAATCTCCGGATTTCAAGCCGCCGTGCTCATTGCCCAACTGGAGCGCTTGCCTGCTCAAATCGCCCTGCGAGCACGCAATGCCGCCTCAATTATCGAATCCACCAAAGCCGTGAAGGGCCTAACCTGGCAGCACATTCCAGAGCAAGTGACATCGAATAGTTGGTACCTGATGCTGGGGCGGATCAACGCCGCTTCCTTTGGCCGGACACGGAATCAATTACACAAAGACCTTTCTGCTTTGGGCATTCCC
>JAYTTF010000126.1:0-23219 GCA_043745195.1 Bryobacterales bacterium
ATTCTTCTTAGTCATGGCTGGTTCTCCTTTTGCACCTAGAGTGCGTTGTGGAAGTTTACTACTTTCCACTGAACCAGCCGTCTCATCCTATCTGTCCAAGCAAGAGCGTTTAGAACACGCCACTACGGCTCTAAAACTTGTTGGCCTCGGCGACCGTTTGGGGCATTTGCCAAGGCAACTTTCCGGCGGTCAGGAACAGCGCGTTGCCATTGCAAGGGCCAGTGTGACCGACCCCGATTTGATTCTTGCCGATGAACCGACAGGAAATCTGGATTCCACCTCTGCTGCCGATGTATTGAATCTTCTCTCCGTTTGAATAAAGAATTCGGCAAGACCGTTGTCATGGTCACTCACGATCCTCATTCCGCAAAATGCGTATCCACCATCCGGTATCTGGAAAAAGGATTGCTATTGCCCACTGGAAAAGCCCCCGAAGATTGGGCGCTAATGCAACCGGCTCAAGCTTAATGGCCGAACGCGATCCAGCATCCAAGTGCGCCAACAATGGTCATGGAAAATCCCCAGGCCATCATTTTGTTGAACAGCGCCCGGGCGTCCTCTTCCGGTGGAATGGCCGCAATGCACAACGCTCCAATGGTGGATAGCGGGGAAACATCTACCAGATGTCCGCCAATGTTCATTGAGGTTGCAATCGCCATTGGATCTGCTCCCAGCCGCGCTGCTAGTCCTGGAACGGTTGGCAGAAAAGCTGGAAGCACCACCCCTGATGTGCTGCTATAGACGGAAATTCCCCCGGTGAGGAAAGCGATAAATCCGGTGATCGTGCTCTTGGTTGAAAAGCGTGCCAGTAGGTCTGTGAACAAAGCCATGCCTTGCGTTTTTTCCAGCAATCCCGTAAGGATGCTGACGCCGCACACCATAACAATTACGCTCCATGGCATTTTCTTGATGGCGTCGCTGGTGTCCCCTGCTTTTGCCAAGGCCAGAATCACTGCTCCGGCAAAAGCTCCCATCCCGACGTTGACCTTAAGGAAAATTACCGAAAGAACCAGGGCAGCAATCACCAATACGGTTAAAACATTTCTCCAATGAAATGTTGGTTGCTCTTCTTCTGCCTGGGAGTAAATGCGCCCGAAAAGTTTGTAGCCACCGAATAGAAAGTAGCCCCCAAAAGCAACCATTGCATGGGCTGCCAAATTGTAGATGTACGTTTCCCATTCGTGGCCGGGCAATCCGTATTTGCTCATCAGACCACTGACTATAATTCCGGTGGGAGCAAACGGAGAAAGGGAACCAGCATTGGCTCCGTTGCCAACCATAATGGCCATTAGGAAAGCCGGAATTTTAGCGCGACCAGCAACGGTCATGGCTATCGGAGCAAGCAAGGCGGAAGTGGCAATATTTCCCGGCCCGATGGATGCCAAAGCCGCCGCTACCAGGAAGAATAAAACAGGGATCAGCCCAGTGTTGCCCCTGCAGATTTTAACGGCGGAATGGGCCACTTTATCCAACGTCTGATTTTGTTGGGCCTGCGTGAATAACAAGGTCATACCGACCAGCGTCAGGAACAAGTTTGTAGGAAACCCGGAAAGGATAACTTCCAACTTCATCCCCCCCAGATAGACTCCAACGATCCAGGCCAGCACTATGGCCAACACACCGACGTTCAACTTTGAAGTGCAACTAACCACAACGGCAATCAGTAGTGCCGCAAGCGAAATTGCTGCCAAATTCATTCTGTTCCCTTAAGTAACGAATGCAATAGAACTGCGGGATGAACTGCGCTTTGACCGCTGAAATCCATAATCTGATGGCGACAGGAAAAACCAGGAGCCACCACTGCCGTACCGGGTTTGCAGTTTCGGAGCCCCGGCAGCAAACGCTGTTCGGCGATTTGACGGGACAACTCAAACTTGTCCTCAGCATACCCGAACGAACCCGCCATGCCGCAACAACCTGCTCCGGAATCGGAAACTTTCGCGCCGGAAATTTGCCCCAATAGGCCCAAAGTGGCACTTCCAAGTGCCATCGATTTTTGATGGCAATGGTTGTGAACGAAAATATCGGTCGGGCCAGATCGAAGATTCAACTTTGCTCGGCCTGCTGATACTTCCTGCAAAAGGTAGTCTTCAAACAAGACGCAAGCGTCTGCCACAACTTCAGCCTGCCTTTTAGCTTCGCCCCGCAAAAGCGCGGGTACATCTTCTTTCATGGCTGAAAGACAACTCGGCTCGCAAAATAAAAGCTTTTGCCCGCGGGATGCCACTGGAAACAATTCCTTAGTATTTTGTTCCGCAAGGGAACGGGCCTGCCTAAGCAGGCCTTGGGAAATCAGCGGGCGTCCGCAACAGACGTTGGGTGCAAGACCGCAGGGTTGTCCAACTGCCGCCATCACCGAAGCAGCGGCAATGCCGGTTTCCGGTTGATAGTAATTGGTAAAGGTGTCCTTGAAAAACAGCGGGCCCTTTGTGGAAACAGTGACCATGGAAGATTCCCAGGTCTTACTCGCAAGCGACGGCAAATTGCGATTGGGATGTACTCCTGCAAACCCTTTCATCCAGGGCATTGTGGCATTTGCCAACCACGGAACCTTACTGCCCCAACGGGCCAATTGATTCACATTCCCCAAAAGTCTGGCGGTCAGCGGGGTTCCGTTTTGCTCGTAATAGGATGCAAGAAATTCGCTCTTGTAGCGAGCCATGTCCACACCAACCGGACATTCCGCTTTGCAGGCTCGGCACTCTAAACACAGGGCCAGAGTTTCCTTTACTCCCTGCTGCGTCAAGCCGGCTTCGCCCATCTGCCCGGACATCGCCAGGCGAAGAATGTTGGCACGGCCTCGCGTGGAATCGGTTTCTTCGTGGGTGGCCATGTAGGACGGGCACATGGTTCCATCCAGTTTCTTGCGGCATGCACCCAAGCCGCTGCACATATCCACTGCACCGCCGAAGCCCCCATAATCTGAGTAGTCAAAGTAGGTTTGCGGGTTGGGTGTTTTGTATCCTGCGCCATAGCGCAAGTTGTCGGTTAGAGGTGGTGGGTCGACAATTTTTCCGGGGTTTAAAATCCCCTGCGGATCGAAGGTCCTTTTGATTTCGCGGAAGGCTTCATACAGAACGTCGCCAAACATTTTGCGGAGGAAAGGGCTTCGAACCAGACCATCGCCATGCTCGCCGGAAAGGGCTCCTCCAAATTCAAGAACCAGGTCAGCTACTTCATTGGCGATGGATTCAAACTTCGCAATGCCTTCGGCTGTTTTCAAATTCACCACTGGCCGAACATGCAGGCAACCGACGGATGCATGAGCGTAGATTCCAGCAGTGGTGCCGTGCCGTTCGATGATGCCGAGAAATTTCTCAATGTAGTCGCGCAGCTTTTCTGGTGCCACTGCGGAATCCTCGACAAAGGAAATGCTTTTGGCTTCCTGCTTCATGGACATGGAAAGTCCCAGCGCTGCTTCGCGCAATCCCCAAATTGCGGCTTGCCCGGCAATTGTAGTGGCGTGATGGAAATGATAGCCAAAGCCTCGTGCCCGTAAGTCCGCTTCAAGCGCCTGCATGCGCGGAGGCAGTTGGTCATCCTGATCGGCATAGAACTCAACGCATAAAAGCGATGCCGGATCGCCTTGGATGAAAGTGTTTCGCTTGGCTTCGAGGGCTGGTGAATTCTTGGTGTTTTCAAGAATTGCGCTGTCCATCACTTCCACGGCAGATGGTCCATGTTTCAAAATGATGGGCGTAGCTTCCAGCGATTCCAGCAACGAATTGAAATGAATCGCAACCACGGATTTGGCCTTTGGCAATGGGACCAAATTCAGTTTGGCCTCCAGCACCACGGCCAGAGTTCCTTCGGATCCGACAATCATTTTTGCCAGATTGAAGGGTTTGTCAGGATTCACGAATTCGTCCAAATTGTAGCCGCCTACACGGCGTAACACTTTTGGAAAACGAGCGTCGATTTCAGCGGCGTGTTTGGCTGCAAGGTCGTTAACAACTTTGTAGGCGCGGGCTTCCAAAGTGTTGCCGGTGGGAAGAGAAGTTTTGGGGCTGAGTTGGGCGACGGTGCCATCGGCAAAGGCGACTTCCAATTCCAGGACGTGATCAATGGTTTTGCCATATAGAACGGATCGGGCACCACTCGAATTGTTGGCAATCATTCCGCCGATGCATGCTCGACTCGCTGTTGAAATATCGGGCGCGAAGCGGAGATTATACTGCTTCAATTGGGCATTCAATTCATCCAAAACAATTCCCGGTTCAACGCGAACCCAACTTTCTTGCGGGTTCACTTCAAGCACCTTGTTGAAGTATTTTGAGGTGTCCAATTGGAGGCCTTCGCCAATGGCTTGGCCTGCTTGCGAAGTGCCCCCGGCGCGCATGGTTAATGGGCAATTGAGAAGGCTACACACTTTCACTGCGGCAATTACGTCGGCTCGCGATTTGGCAACCAGAACACCGAGAGGCTTGATTTGATAGACGCTGGCATCGGTGGAATAGAGGGCACGGGAAACTTCATCGAAGCGAATTTCCCCCTGGAATGTTTTCGAGAGTTCTACTTTCAGTAACTCCAAATTCACCGTTGCAGATTTTGCCTGCTTTACTTTTTGGCCGCTTTCGATTTTGACCAGACTCATTAACGAGGCTCCAAAAGACCAGTGCGGAGCTTATCGAGTCCTGCGGACAAAACTGAACCGCTGGAAAAGGAAACGCGCAATGTTCCTTCGCCTTGGGTGCCGTAAGCTGACCCGTGAATTACGACTACTCCATGATTTTCAAGAAGCCGTTGGCGTGTTTTGTCGGAAGGTTCGTTCAGGCCCCTTGTATCGGCCATAACGAAAAAGCCGCCTTCCGGCGCAAAAGGAATAACGCCGGGGATTCCGGAGAGCTGTTCCAACACCAAGGCTCTCCGTTTTGCATATTCGGATTGCATTTTAACAACGCAATCCTGTGGGCCGCTGAGAGCTACAGCGGATGCGTCCTGCACGAACATGGCAGGTCCGCGACTGGATTGTTGCAGCACTAAAAACATGGCATCGATGATGGGCTTGGGAGCGGCGCAATAGCCGGAGCGCCAGCCGGTCATGGCGTAGGTTTTTGAGAGGCTATTGACGATAACTGTTTTGGCGCGAAGTTCAGGGGATAGCGATGCTGGTGAAATATGGCGGCAACCATCGTAGGTGATGGCTTCGTAGATCTCGTCGCTTATCAGCGTTAGGTTGTTGCGGAGGACAAAGTCGCTGATGGCGGAAAGTTCGGCAGATGTAAAAACGGTTCCGACTGGATTCCAAGGGGAATTCAGCAAGAGAACTTTTGAGGATGAAGTGACAGCGGCTTCAAGTGATTCGATGGGCAGTGTGAATCGTCCCGCCTGAACCACCGCATCAACGGATTTGGGAATCGCGCCGGTGAGGCGGATGGGTGATTGATAGGCATCATATACAGGGTTGGGCAGCAGTACTTCGTCGCCGGGATTCAGTAAAGCTGTGAGGGCACAATAGAGCCCCTGTGTAGCGCCGGTGGTGATTAGGATTTCGATTGCAGGATCGTAGGAAAGTTTATTGTCGCGGTGCAACTTCGTTGCAACAGCTTCGCGAAATTTCAGTTCACCGCGATTATCAGGGTAAGTGGTTCTTCCTTTCGCGAGCGCTTCGGTGGCAGCGTTGACGATGTGGCTTGGGGTAGGGAAGTCCGGTTCGCCGCGCATGAGGGAAACAATATTTTTTCCCTGAGCTTGCAAGGTCTTCACTTGTGCAAGGACGGAATTCACGGCAGTTGGCCGAAGGGCGGAAACAACGTTGCTGGGCATGAACATTCTATTACATCAAACCGTGCCACCACTTCGCTGCCAGAACAAGTAAAAGGGTAGGCCAAGCAACATAACTGCGATTCCTGCGAGGGTGGGAATTGGTGCTGTGTAGATAGTATTAATAACAATCAGCGCTGTTACCAGGATGAACAAAACCGGTGTAACGGGATAGCCCGGGACGCGAAAGCCGGGAGGATTCAAGGGTTGCCGTTGTCGTAAAACGATCAGCGCCCCAGCACTTAATCCGTAGAACAACCAGAGCGAGAAGATGGCCCAATCGGTGAGTTTATCGTAGGAGCCGGTGAGTGCCAATACGGATGACCAAAGGGCGATGAGCAAGACACTTCGCACCGGCACCTGGGCGCTGGAGAGATGTCCGAACCAGCGGAAGAACACTCCGTCGCTAGCCATGGCATATGGGACGCGAGCCGTTGCGGCGATGCCGGCATGCAAGGCTCCAAGCGAAGAGATCATCATTACTACGGCCATCCATCGCACGGTGGTTGGTCCAAAAATGCGACCCAGAACGATGGTTGCCACCGAGCCACTGAGCGGAACGGAAGTGATTTCTGTTGGCGTGATTGCGTAGAAGTAGCTGGCGTTGGCCATTAGATAAACTGTGGCGACGATGAGTAGAGCACCGGCAAAGGCTCGTGGGATGTTGCGATTGGGATCCCGAATTTCACCGGCCATGGTTGTGACGTTAGCCCAACCTTGAAAGCCCCACAACGCGCCCAACATAGCAGCGCCAATTCCAGCAAGCCCACCACGGGCATTGGCTGCCACACCTTCGCACGTACCGCCGTTATTGGTTAGTAAATAGTTGGTCCAATCGCCTTTGGTGAAAAAGAAAATGGTGAGGGCAAGGCCGCCGACTGCCAACACTTTGAAAATGGCCATGGCGGTGGCGGAGCGGCCAGTGGATTCAACGGCGGTGCAATTCCATAAGGCAGTTATGGCGATGGCGACGATGGCAGTTGCTGAGAGTTGCCATCGCGTGAGATCCGCTCCGGTGGCGATGTTGAAAAAAATTGCGGTGGAGACTGCTTGCGCGGAAAGGGAACCACCGCGGGAAACCCATAGGTAAGACCATCCATAGAGGAAGCCCCAGCGGCGACCGTAGGCTTCGCGAAGGAAAACATATTCTCCGCCGGCCTTGGGCATGGAAGCTGCAAGTTCGGCATAGCTGAGGGCTCCGGCCATTACTAAGACTGCGGCGGCGCACCACACTGCGAGCACGATAAGCGGGGAGCCGGTGTTGCAGGTCATGACGCGGGCCTTGAGGAAGACTGCGGTGCCGATCATGTTCGCGATGTTCATGGACATGGCGGCGGTAAGGCCGAGGCCGCGAATCAGGCGCGCGTCTTGCATCTTGATACTTTAGCTGATTGTGGGGAGGCGCGAGACGGATGGGAAGAGTGAGACTGAGGATTTGAAAAGGGGCGCCAAAGGGGACACCCGAGCCAGGCAGCTCGCTTAGGGCGGTGTGTGATTTATGTGGAGTCCGGTAGCTTGTGCCAGGCACTGGTGTCCCCGTTTGGCTTGCGTTGTCCAGATGTTCAAGACTATCAAGGGTGCTACATATTCGATTGTCAAAGACCTACGAGGAAGCGCTTGTTCAGTTTGACGCCGGTCGAATCGTCATTGCGGGTTGCCCTCGCGACCGGGTGGGCTTTATGGAATTGGCGCGTCAGCGTAGGCTGCGGCCATGAAACTACTGAGTGCGATGGTGGTGCTGGCGGGAAGTTCCGGATGCACATTATTTTCGCGGCGAAGCGTGAGCACTAATTCATCGAGCAGAGAAGCCAATACTTTGGATGCGTCGAATTCGTTCGCCTGATTGATTTCGATATTGATCTGATCGCGACACAGCGCAGGAGCAACTTCAGCGGAAAGGATAACGGGACGGCGGAGTGTTTCGGAAATGCGCGGACGGTGCGGGTTGGCTTGCCGCAAGCGCACGCCGGTGCCTTGTGAAATGGCGCGAACGGCAGAACGCTTGGTGGGCGAGAGATGCTTATCCATTGAGAACGCCAGCACTCGATTGAACAGGGCCATTTCGCCCATTTGATTTTGCGTCACTGGGAGCGGAAGAATGGCACAAGTTCCAGGGTCGATTAATTCGCGGATGGCGCGAGTGGCTTCGTCGCGGTGAGCTCCGGTGATGACCAGCAGTGGACAAGGTTGATCGGGCCGCATGGCGAGTTGCAGCCATTGGGCTAGTTGAGCCGCATGCGTTTCCGTGATGGCGAACGCCTGACTAAGATGTGTGTTGAGCGGCCTGTTGGAAGGCGTTGGCGTGGTTAGAGTGTGGTTGGTTTCCGGGCGGAAAAAAGCTGGGGTAGGATTTGGTTCCTGCTGCCAATGCTTGCCGGTTAGGTGGATGGGGTCGGTTCCTTTTTTGAGGTCGATGAAGTAGCCGCGCGGTGTGCTTTCAATTCCGAGATGCGCGGGATGGACTGCTACGTGGGGCAGATGATGGGCATCCTCATCCAGTTGACGAAGGACGCGGCAGGAGGTGACGGGGCTGGGGAAGGGCAAGTCTTCGGCGATTAATTGGTGACTTAACCAGCCTCGGAAATCTTCGCTGTAGAGAGGGATTGCGCCGGAGGTGAGGTTGACGAAGGGCTGGCGCGCAGGCGTGAGGAAGAGTGGCGCGCGGCGGGCGACTTCGAGGATTAGATCGTAAAGTTTAGGTTTCAGGACTTGCTCTCTGAATACAGCGTAGCGGGTGGGCGCAAGGGTTTTTGGGGTAATTGGTGGGGTGGGGGATGCGGTGGATGTTTGGATTGAACGTGTTAGTGGGTGAAGAAATAATTTGATCGGTTGTGAACAGGCGGCAGTGCGTTGGCTAAACCGGTAGGCCCACCGGCGTCATCGCCCTACGGCAAGCCCTCCCTTGTGCGACTAGGAAGGAACTTCCATCTGGTAGCATGTCAAAGTACGTATGTCTACCGAACTACCCGACGATCAGCCGCAATCAATAAACGAACCGGTCGTGGAGTCACTCCAATCTGGTTTTCCGAAAGGTGGCCGTTCATTCGACAACACACGGGCTGCCGACGGCCCAGAACCAAATGGATCTACTATCCCCGAAAAGGCCCTCTTCGTTCAAAGACTACAGCTAGCCGTAGCAATCGCTGTGTTCCTTGCCGCCGGGTTTGCCGGTTTCATGGCCTATAGCCAACTGGGAATTGCTCGGCAGTCATTCGAGGCGACCCAACGGGCCTATGTTTCGGTAAAAGGATTGGAGATCGTAGACCAGGGAACCTATTGGAAGGTTACCCCAATTCTCGTAAACAATGGAAATACGCCAACGAAGAACGCGTGGTTTACCATGACGGGCGGCGACTTTGACATGTCCTACAATCCTAATACGCCGCGGCCTTACATGACGGAAAATCTTTGGCAAGCAACACAAAACCGCGTGAGTCTCGGGCCTAAGCAAGAAAAGACCATTCAAGCCTTTGGCCAACTGATTGAGCACCGTTACACCGATGCTATTCGTGCTCAGACAATGCGACCATACTTCCACGGTGCCATCGTTTACGAGGACTTTTTCTCAGCAAAGCTTCACCTAACCCGGTATTGCTATTTTCTGTGGGGATTTCCCCCGATAACCGGCCCCGTTGGATTCTCATCCTCCGAGTGCGGAAAGGCATCGAATTGCTCGGATGAGGAGTGCGACGATTATGGCAAGCTCGTTATGACACCATTTCCCAGACCGCAATGATCGAGTCTTTAGATTTGCAATCGCCGATGGCCACCACCATTTTTCAAACGAGCGAGAGCGTTGATCAGTTGTTCAATGTTCTCAAGAAACTCAACTATTTCGACAACAAAGAGTAATTGATCCGTTTGAAATGCGTGGGTCCATCGTGATGTAATTAGAAGGGAAATTTACTAACAATATGGACGCCGCCGAAAAAACTGAATACAGCAAAACACTGCTTTCTCTTATTCCAGAATCTGGATCAAACATTGGAAATGTCACGCTCCGGGAAAAACTTAAGGAAGCAATAAGAAAGTCAGGAGCAGCAACAAACGTAACCGATCAAGATTATTGGTTGTTGCGCGATTCTTTAATCGACGAAGGACATATAGAGCAGGGACGAGGGAGAGGAGGGTCTGTTCATCGGATTATCGTTTCTGAAGAGGTCCATACCGCAGATGCGCCTTTTGAATCGGGTCTTGCGGTCGTCGATCAAATCGAAGCTGTTACTGAGAAACTGTTGGAGCGCGACCTCTATGAGCCTTTTCTGAAGGCGATAACTGAAGGGTACGTTAAGGAAAACCGTATAAAGCGTTTTGTATCAGAGATAACCGCTGCACAAGGTAGACGAGCAACTGGGGGAAAGTGGACTCGTCCCGACGTTATCATAGCTGCCGTAAGATCGTATCATTTCACGCCAGGAAAAAGGCTTGAGGTCATTACTTTTGAAGTGAAGCCAAATTTGGCAACCGCTTTTGAAGGTGTTTACGAATCCCTCGCGCACTCCGTTTTTGCACATAGGTCCTATTTGGCAGTGAACGTTAGCGGTTATAAAGAAGACGAAAAGTTACCAGACGAACGGATTGTGCAGGAGTGCGATCGTCACGGTGTCGGATATATTACTTTCGAAGACCCCGCGAATTATGGCACCTATGAGATTGTAGTTGGCGCAAAACTAAGAGAGCCGGATCCTTTTGAAGTAGACAATTTTATTCGCAAGCAGTTAAATGCTGAAAACCAAGATCAGCTCCGTGAGTTTCTACAGTAAAGTCATCGTGGCGTGCTAGCCGAACAGAAGATAGCCAAATACAACTTCCTTCACGCAATCATTGCTCAAATACATGAGCGATCCTGCTTGCGGGATGAGTGAGTGCATTGATCAAAATTTGCGGCTCGCATTTATTGGACGGCAAATCAGCTGCCTTTACGAATCTCGCTAACAAGTTTGTACAGAAAAGCGACAATACTATTTCGGGATGATTGTGCTGCTAAACAGGAGCTAAACTGGAGGTGTGCCAGAAACGGACATTCAGATTGTGTCAAATGAAGCTGGGGAGCCAACTGCCGTAATCGTGCCGAGCCCCTTTGTTGAAGGCACTCCCGGTAAGCGCAGTGCTGCGGCTACAACTTGCTCGTGGGGCAACTGGAACCACTCTATGATTTTGTTGATCGTGGCTCCGCCTCCCAGATTGTCGAAGAAGCGGAAACCGCCTCCCGAATGTGTACAATGCCCAAATAGAGGATAACTCAGATACATGATTAGCAAGGAAGGCATCGACAAGTTGCAGGAGCGCCTGGAAACAACTCGCGCGGAGGGCGCTACATTTTTCAACAATGCGCTAAAGCTTGAGAATGAACGCAGAAATATTGATGGCATCCTGGACGATCTTGGAATAACTGTGAATAAGGTCCGTACCCGGATCAAACAACTGAGTGTGGATATTGCTGGTGCAGCCCGCGGGTCAGCACTAATTGCGGAGGCGGACCTTCAAGACCTTCGACACAACACCCGGCGAATGCTGGCAAGTGTGAGCTTCAACAGTTATCACCATTATGGCGTGTATGTGCACCATAACGAAGATGTAGTTCTTGGTGTTGATCCGCCATCTCAGTTCCAAGAGCGAACTAGTGTGCAGAAGGCTTTCGATGCGTTTAATACCGCAGCGACCGGCTTAAGCGACTTAATTAGTCTGCTATCACCCAGTGATGGCACGACCGATCAACGACCGGGGAGCGTTTCGTATCGACCAAATACCGCCTTCATCATGATGGCTATTGACAAGGCGCAGCCAGGATTAGAAGACGTGAAGCAGGCTATAAAAGACGTATGCAAAGAATTCGGGATAGCCGCCATTACGTCGGACGAGATAGAGCACGAGGGCACCATTACGGAACGAGTGCTTGAAGAAATCGAAACTAGCGAGTTCCTAATCGCGGATCTCACGCATGAGCGACCGAATGTATACTACGAACTTGGGCATGCGCACGCCCGTAATAAGAGAGTGGTTTTGTACCGCAAAGGAGGAACCAAACTTCACTTCGACATTGCTCATAGGAACTGCCCGGAGTATGAGAATGTCACGAACCTTAAGGAGCAGTTGCGGAGGCGATTAGAAATCGCCACAAACCGACCTAAAAAACAATGATGCGTTAGCTTTTACGTATGAGCGATGACAAGTTGAACGCTAAATCCGAACCGCAGACGGTGACGGGCATGATCCTATAGTTTGGATTTAAGCCGAGACGTCAAGTCATGTGAACATACGCGGAAGAAGATCAATTTGACGGATAAGAATCAAATAGTTGATCGGGCCAGTATCGGCGATAAGTAACTGCACACGTTAGAGCCCCAGATTTTTCAGCACTGCGCGTTCCTTATTGAAATCTTCCATGGTGTAGTTTTGGTAAACACCGCGAGGCTTGAGGAAGCCGTCAATTTCTATCCTTGCCAACCCTAGCATGCGCCCTAGCTCAGGCTCGGTTATCCGTCCGGCCTTCAGTTCCTCGACGGCGAAGCATTCAAGGGCTCGGCGCGCGAGATCACCTTCGGTCGCAGCAAGGCGAGTAGCAATGTCGTCAGGAATCTGGACGGTGAGTTCCATATATCCACCGTACTCTGGCTGAAACTCGGAGTCAAGTGATAGGCAACTTACGCTTGCCGATTGCGCATTCCTTGGTCAAATAGAACTATTACAATGTCCGACACCGCCTGTTTCTTGTCTGTGGGGAATCATTGCTCAAATCGGATAGTCATGACAATGTCTGGCATTCGTGTTATCTTATCTTTGAGACCGCAACCAAGGAGACATAATGCCAACTGTCGAAACACGAAACGAAAAACTTGATCTACGCCTAACTCCCTCGGCCAAGCGCACTCTCCAAATTGCCGCCCATTTAGCGCAACGCTCTGTTAGCGAGTTCGTACTTGAGAGTGCTCTAGCCCGTGCTGAGGAAACGTTGCCGGACCGTCAAAAGTTCGGCTTGAACGCTGAACAGTGGCGTGCGTTTCAAAAAGCTTTGGATGCGCCGGTAAAACCTGCTCCGCGCCTTGCCAAGCTTCTACGGGAGCCCAGCGTGTTTGAGCGCGGCGGACTGAAGTGACTTATCCGCTCCGCATTGAAAAACTACAACGGAGCCACGGGATTGAATCCTTCGATTGCAATCGGGAAGCCCTCAATCGTTTCCTTATTCGTTACGCGCTGCAAAATCAACAAGCCGGGGCTTCGCAGACCTATGTCGCGCTGAACGAAGAGGAAGTGGTGGGTTACTACACGCTTGTTGTCGGTCAGGTGGAATTCGATGATGCGCCAGAGCGTTTGACGAAAGGATTGGCACGCCATCCTGTGCCGGTGATGTTGCTGGCGCGGTTGGCTGTAGCGTCAGGTTGGCAGGGCAAGGGACTGGGCGCTGGCCTTTTAAAGGACGCCATGTTACGCACCATCCAAGCTGCTGACATTGCCGGTATCCGGGCGTTCGCCGTCCACGCCAAGGATGAGCAGGCGAAGGCCTTCTATGAACGGTTTGATTTCTTGCCCTCACCGGTTGACCCCTACCATTTATTTCGATTGATGAAGGACGTTCGAGCTAAGCTGGGGAAAGGTTAACCCTTTTTTTGAAAGCCGAAAATGGCTCCACCTAGCGCACGATATCATGCGGGACGAATGTAGGAGCCATTTCAAGCGATCTCGAATTGATAAATCGCATGTCAGAAAGTTCGCGGCACTTGGGTCGCGGTGCAAAATTAAGAAGATCCTGCTGTTGGATGAGTGAGTGCATTGATTAAAATTTGCGGCACTATTTTTTGGATGACTATGCCGTTAAACAGGAGCTAAACTGGAGTTGTGCCAGAAACGGACATTCAGATTGTGTCAAATGAAGCTGGGGAGCCTACTGCCGTAATCGTGCCGATCGCGTTGTGGAACGAAATCGCTTCCGAGCGCGAAACGGCGCATCTCCTTAAATCCGAGACGATGAAGAAGCGTTTGCATGCATCACTCGAACGCAGCGGCGGCATTGCCCTTGATGACTTAGTCGCGAAACTCGGCTTGTGAGAAGCATTGAGTTTGACTCTTCTGCGTTCGAAGATTTGGCCTTGTGGACCGAACAGGATCGGGCGCAAGCCCTGAGGATTGTCAGACTCATCCGCGACGTGCAGCGCGAACCTTTTTCTGGAATAGGAAAGCCGGAGCCGCTCAAACACGAGCTTGCTGGGTGCTGGTCACGGCGGATTAATCAGGAGCACCGACTTGTGTACCAGGTTCTGCCCGACAGAATTCGAATTCTTGCGTGCCGATACCATTATTAGGACACTCCTAGGGATCCCTGCGCCGTTGACTAGATGCCCTCGATTGGTCACAATGCCTCGCTGTTGAAAGCATTCCCGGTAAGCGCAGTGGCGCGTGGATTTTTAAGGACACGAGGACGCCGGTTTCCGTTGTGTTTGACAACCTGGAAGTCGGAGCCACGATCAACGAAATCATGGAGTGGTTCCACTTGTCGCACGAACAAGTTGTAGCAGTGATTGAATTCGCAGCGCGAAGCCTTGACGCACCGGTTGCTCCCCCGCCGCTGGCGCAAGGGATCGATGCTCGTACTCTTTGATAACGGCACTCCTGCCCCGCTTCGTTATGCCCTTTCCGAACATTTCGTGGTTGAGGCTATTGAACGCGGCTGGGATCGGTTAGCAAACGGCGAACTGATAGCGGCGGCGGAGGCCGCAGGGTTCGACGAAGGTTTACTGTGAAGATGGCTTCGGGAACAGACTGCGCAAGCGCCGCCCCTTGAGAGAGATCACTCACGCGGCAAGAATAGCACTCGAATGCACCCTGAGTAACGATGAGTTCATAACATCCCGCACTACTTCACCGACTCAATCATTTCAATCTCTTGTTTTAGCAGCGTGTTCACCATGTCCCCAAGTGGAACGCCCTTTTCTGCGGCACGTTCGGTGAGATAGGACTGGACATCGGAGTTCAAATAGATAGGCAATCGAACTTCGGCGTTGGGCCGGAAAAACTTACCGCGTTCACTTCGGATGAAATCATATTCAGGTTTCATGTGTGTTCCTCATACTCGCGGATTTCTAATCGCGTTGGCCTTCTTGCAGAAATCAGCCGAACTCTCCCCCGTTCATCTGGCAACACTCGAAAGAGTGAACAACGAGCGTGTGCTGGCCACCCGCATCCTTTCCCAGAGTAATCCATCGGACCTACGTCTCGCGGTGCTCATCGTCGGGGATCGTCACCGCGAGCGGGTCCTGGAACACAGTTGCAGCCCGCTCGAAGTCCACTCCATGCCTGCTAGAGTTGCTGCTCGCCTTCTCTGGATGGCGCTTCATTTTAGCCTGAACTGGGATAGATCCTCAGTGACGGCGACGCTCATACTGTCCGGCATGTGCTAAGTCGGGACATACCGATGGATGATTATTTCGCAGGCATGGTTCCGCGTTCTCGCTTACTGACCAGCGTTCTCTTGCCTCAGGTGGGAACTAATCTCCCGGTGACAAGCTCACGGGAGCCGCGCTGATAGAGGCTCCCGTGAGCTTCCTCTTACCGGTGACTCGATATAGAACTGCCCCGTATTCGTCTCTGTAATGTCCGGAAAGTTGAACTCTGACTGACCGACGATTGAAACCAGAACCCAAGGTACTGGCTTTCATTGCCGGGACGCCTTTGAAGGAGCTTTATATCAGCGCGGTAACGCTGGCTGATTTACGCTTCGGCATCCCCAAGGGATTTGGCCTGCCCCTTGATACACACTTCGAAATGCACGGCTGCTGACCCCGGCCGTGCCGAGGTCAGCGGGAACATCCTTGTTTTGGTGCGTGCTTTTACGTTTTGGCTATCATGCCAATCACTTTAATGACATTACCTACCCAAGGCGCCCAATACTGCGGCGGCTAGCACGTCGCGGCCCTTCGGTGAGGGGTGCACGTCGCAGGTTCCCTCCGGCCGTTTGATGATAAGCAACCCAGCAGAACACGGGTCTCCACCAGAAGCTTCGAGGAATGCGCCGAAACCGTCGGCAATGCGTGCTCTAAACTGGGGTTGCCCCGCCACTGCAACCATTTTGCTGTTTGCAATAGCGATGGCGCCGGTTTGGAGTGGATCTGCGTAATTCGGCGAGTAGTAAGTTAGAACTATGATCGGGCCGCTGTAACCTCCCTCGATTCGCAATTTTCCTAAGATCGTAGCCAGGTTGTTGGCCAACTGATTGGTGACGCCATCCAAACCAGCGAGTATACAAGGGGGCTGCCCTAGGCATTGTTCCTGCAACAAAATCAGATCGTTGCCGCCGATGTTCAGGGTGACGGCTTTGATATGTTGCCTTTCGGCATTCAAAATAAACAGGGCTTCGGCCATTTGGGAGCCCGTGTAGAATGTGTGCAGGCCAGCCAGCGCCTTAAAACCACCGGGCCCCTCGCAATGTTTAGACGCTTCAGGGGCATTCACGTTAAGAAAACTACCGCTGGTTTGGCCCGGACAAGACAGGTTTGCTTCCCACTTTAACGGCGAAGATAGAGCAGCGACTTTTTCGGGGTATCCGCTGTAGTTAGATGGTGTGGGGATAGCGTTCGGATCATACCCAAACGCAACCGAATCTCCGAGGGCTAGATAAGTGACCTTTTCCCCCGCCGTCGCAATCAACGGTGTAAGGCAAAAAACAGCTATTGAAATGCCGGATAATATATTCACAATTTTCCTCCAAGCAGATGGTTAATCCATTTGCCAAAACCATTCTTTCATTTACAAGAAGTTAGTGATGTAACAAATTTAAGAGTTACAATCTACCCATCGC
The DNA here is from genome assembly GCA_043745195.1 of Bryobacterales bacterium. Classification (GTDB taxonomy): domain Bacteria; phylum Acidobacteriota; class Terriglobia; order Bryobacterales; family Bryobacteraceae; genus JANXSF01. Next base: position 16,556 of record JAYTTF010000126.1, read on the forward strand.
TAAGTTCAGAATAGCAGTTTACGGCCTTTTTTGGTGTTTATCGGGGGAAGTTAAGTGTCCTTCTTCGATTAATTTTTACTAACATTAACTTATATACTGTAGACGGAATGTTACTCCGAAGTTGCGAGTCGGCGCGATTTATTTCGGTGAATCGCGACTACGGGAGCCTGACAGATCGCTTCGACAATTCGAAAATGTCCTTGCGTGACTCGCCTGATCGCGCCGTGGGAGTGGCTGACCGTGGCAGTTAGGGATTTCGATCCCATGCGCGAATTCGAATTGTTTTTGGCCGTTGGCCGTCTGCGGTTCGGGTTCAAAGGCGGTTCGCACTACCGGCCCCGTAGACGACTGGCACGATTGTGGATCCGGCGCGGCGCGTGGTTCAGCCCGGAACGCGCGGCGACATGGGATGCAATCACCTATTTCCAGTGGGTGAACCTACACGACTGAGTACAACATTTTTAAGAGTGGCCGGACCTTCACCGGCAGCCGGATTTGCGCGCCCGGCAGCTTTGCGCCGGAGACCATCAATAGCTACGGCAACTCTTGCACGTCGCTTCCTGCGACCATGTTATTCAGACTTTCGCGAAAGTCTTTCCTTAGAAACGGCGGGTTGGTGCAACGTCCGACATAGCAACTCTGGTTCCACCGATAGTTGCGTTGAAGCCAGCTTTTCTGTGAATGGGTGAGTGCCTCATAGTTATTAATACAGGGTGCGCGATCTTGACAACTGGGCGGCCCAGTTACGGCGACGTCGTTAAAGGCGTCTCAGAACCAGAATTTGCCGCCCACCTGAATGGTGCGGGGCAGGCGTGCGCTGGTAACACGGCCAAACTGCGGTGTTCCTAAAGTGCCCCCGGGAGAACCGAAGTTGGTGTGGTTCAGTACATTGAAGAAGTCGCCGCGAAGTTCGATTTTCATGTTCTCGCGGAACGGCAATGGCACAAACCGGATCAGCGAAACATCAACGTTTGCCAGGCCCGGCCCTTCAATGCCCGGGAACTTGTTGCTGTTGCCAAACGTGCGAGCGGGCGGCGCTTGGAAGGAAGCCGTGTTGAACCAGCGCTCCAGCGTGCGATCCCCGGAGGTAAGCTTCGGATTGGCCACCATATTCGGACGGAACTGCCGGCTGAAGGTCTCAGAAGTGTTGGCAGCCTGAGTAATCCAGACTTGGTCCCCACTCTGCAGAGCGACGATATTGGAGATCTGCCAGCCGCCCGCCAGCCATGCCATCACGCCATTCTGCTGCCACTTGCGGCCTTTGCCGAAGGGCAGATCATAGACCATCGCCGTCACGACGCGGTGCGGATAGTGTGACTGGCTGAGTCCCCGTTCGAGCCTCAGATTGTAGGGGTCCATCGCGAACTGCGAAGAAAAATTATCTTCGTTGTTATCAAGAAATTTCGAGAACGTATAGGAAACCGATGCGAACAGCCCGTTGGAAAAGCGGCGCTCCAGGCCCAGTTGCAAAGCGTTGTAACTGGAGTTCTGATTTTCGCAATGGCAGTTGATGATGCCGTAATCGGGATAGGGCCGCATGGCCTGCGTGCCTCGGCCGGCGCGCTGCACATCCTCAATACGAATCACGTTCTTGTCGACGTTCTGCAATAAATGGCGGCCCACGCTACCTACGTAGCTCGCCTCCAACAAGAGCCCGCGCCACTCTTGTTGGATGTCGAAGTTCCACTGCTGGAAGGAGCCGAGTTTGGCGTCTTCAATCTTGTAGTCGATCGCAAAACCCTTGCCGTCCTTGCTTGGCACAATGGGCGGTGTGCGGGAGAGGATTACGGCGGCATTGAGTCCGTCGCTTTGCAGGCCCAGCCGTTGGTCGACAGGGAAGCGGGCAAAGGCTGAGGTGGCGCGTCCGGTAAGCGGGATATAGAAGATGCCGTAGTGGGAACGCACAACGGTCTTGGGGAGACCAAAAGGCCGCCAGGCAAAACCAAATCGTGGGGCGAAATTAATTTTGTCGGTGAACTGAATGAAGTCGCGGCCCAGTTCGGTCATGGTCACGGGGCGGCCTTGCCGCAGATCGAAATTCGAACCCTGCTTGCGGATCTCGCGCGGCTGCTGCTCCACGTCATAGCGCAGACCGAAGTTCAGCGTAAGGGTTGATGAGATTTTGAAGTCGTCCTGAAAAAAGGTGCCGAAGTATTTTGATCGATAGTAAAAGCGGCCACGCAGCGTCGAGTTATTGAACGTATCTGCTTGGCCAAGGAGCAGGCTTGCCAAGGGGTTACCCGTGGTGCCAGGCGAGCGCGGATCGGCCGTTTGGTTGGAGGCGAAAGTGTACTCGCCCGTGAACTGCAGTTGCAGATCGTTGATGGGGAACGAACGATAGTCCGCACCAGCCTTCAACACATGACGTCCACGCACCACCGTAGTGATGTTCTGCAATTGATACTGATTCTCAACCGGCATAAAAGCTTGAGCGTCACCAAGGCCGGTAAAGCCGGGCATGGAAAAACTGGGCAAGCCCACCAGGTTGAGATTGGGGATTCCCAACGCGTCACCGGCACCGAGACTGAGCAGGCGCTCTTGAATCCCTCGGAAGCCGCTGAGCCGTGTATCGTTGATCACGGTGGGGGTCAGGGTGCGCGTCCAACCCAAAGCAGTGGTCAGGTAGCGATTAAAGTTGCCGTTGTTGCCACCGCCGGCGGCGGGAAAAGCGCGGGCATTTCCAGCGAATTGATGATCCCAGGAGAAGCGGCCGAAGACCATGTCTCGTTCTGAGGCGCGCCAATCCAGACGCACGTCGAACTTGTTATTGTTAGTGCCCTGCGGCAATAACTGTTGAAAGTTTTGGACAAAGCCAGGCTGGTTAGGATTGGGATACAGCGCGGCCACTTTTGGACCCGGCGCATCAAAGCGGGAGGGTGGCACCACAAACCCCGGAAAGGCATCGCGTATGCTGCCTGTTCCGGCTGGATTCGGGCGCGTCGTGGCAGGGTCGAAGATGGCCACAGTTCGCTCTGAGAAATTGCCGGCTTTCTGGGCCACTGTGGGCACATTCAAATTGAAGAGCCGCTCTTCGGCTTGGCGGAAACTTTCAAAGTCGCCGAATGCGAACAGGCGATTGCGAAGGATGGGTCCGCCGATCATGCCGCCGAACTGATTCTGAATCAGCTTGGCATTGCGCGGCGAGAAGAAGTTGCGGGCGTTGATGGAATTGTTGCGATGGAACTCGAAGAGATTGCCGGAGATCTTGTTGGTGCCCGATTTCAGGGTGGCATTCACCACGCCGCCCACGGTACGGCCGAATTCGGCGGATAGCCCGTTGGTTTGCACTTTGAACTCTTGAATGGCATCGAGGTTCGGCTGAGTGAAGAGCTGACCACGACGCGGCGTAGTTATGGATCCGCCATCGAGCACGAACTCGCCTGTGCGAGCCCGGCCGCCACTAAGACGTGGCAGTTCGTCATCGCTACGCTGCTGCGCACCCGGCGTCAACAGTACCAATTCAAAAGCGTTGCGTCCGCGCAAGGGAAGCTGCTTGATGGTGTTCTCGTCCACCACGCGTCCGATAGTGTTGCTCTCGGTCTGGATGAGTTGCGCTTCCGCGCGCACCTCCACGCTTTCCGACAGTTGGCCCAACTTCATGGCCACGTCTACGCGCAGGCGATCTTCCACACGCAGAGTGATGCCGCGTTGCGTATAACGCTGGAAGCCGGCTGCCTCAACCTCCAGGTCATACGTGCCGGGCCGGAGTTCGCCAAGAAAGTAAAGGCCCGAATCATTGGCATCGACTGCGGATCGAATGCCTGTATTGACGTTGGCGGCCGTCACCCGGGCTCTGGCCAAGACGCCACCGGATGCGTCCATGACGGTGCCTTGTAGTGAGCCGAAAATCGACTGGGCCAGAGTGGGAATTGTAGCCAGCACATACAAACCGATCAGGCAGGCAAAAGTCCGCATCATGATATCAACCTCAGCCTTTGACAATATGTTATGACCAGCCAGAAGTCAATTCCGGAAAACTGCTACTGTTTAGTGTGTCAAAAGCATGATAAAGCCAATTCTTCAACTGGCCGCTGCCGTATTCATAGCCTCCCCCGGCATGGCGGCACCCAATATTGAGCAGCGAGGATCGGCCGTCTGGCCCAACGCTAATCACTTTCGCTTTGCCTATCCCGGAGGCGTTCCTGCGGGCCAGCCCGTGTGGGTGGATGTGACGCTGCCTGCGGGATTGTTTCCCGATTCGGTGCGTGTGTTCGGCCTTGGCACCAAACCGTTGCCGGCCAAGACGGAGTGGCGCACTCCGCAGGCCCGCATCAGTTGGATCTCCGACAACTCGCCCAGCTACTTCGTTTATTTCGACACCGGGAAAGCTGGCGAAACGGTGAGGCTGCCCGAGCCATCGATGATCGGCGCAGGCGACCGCATCACGTATGGCCGCCCCGGCGTTCGTGGCAAATTGGCGGTGGGGCTGTGGGCGCATCCGGCACCAATCGACATGGACAAAGACGGCAACATCGATATGGTTGTTGGCTGCCCGGACCGCCCCTCCAACGGCATTTGGTACTTCAGAAATCTTGGCACCAACGCGCAGCCGCTGTTTGATCGTGCCGAGTGGTTGGGGCCGGGCAAGAAGGATCTGGTGGCGGCCGACTTCAACGGCGATGGCGCGACGGACCTTGTCTATAGCGGTGGTTATTACAGCGATGTGGCTTCCAACCGGCTGTCAAAGCCCGTCCAAGTGGCCCTGCCACGCGGTTATCACATTGGGCGCGACGACCTTTGGCATCCTGTGGATTGGGATCAAGACGGCAAGATCGACATTCTAGCCGGCGTCAGTGACTGGACCGACTACGGCTGGGATGACGCCTATGACGAAAAAGGAAAGTGGACGCGGGGACCGTTGCACGGCTACGTGTATTTCCATCGCAACATCGGCACTAACGCTGCGCCTGTCTATGCACCTCCGGTGAAGGTGATGGCTGCGGGCAAACCGATTGACCAATATGGCAGCCCTATCCCGAATCCTGTTGACTGGTTTGGGCTGGGAAAGTTGGATCTGATTGCGTCCAATTTTATTGACACGGTGACGCTGTTCCGGCGCGGCAAGGGCGAACTGAATGCGGGCGAGTTAATTAAAGTGAATGGCCAGCCGCTGCACATGGACCTCTGCATGATCCAGCCGCGTGTGGTGAAGTGGCATGCCGACGGCCGTCCGTCGCTGGTGATCGGCGAAGAGGATGGCACTGTTGCGCTGCTGGAGAATCTGTCGCCAAAAGGGCAGGAGCCCAAGTTCGCCACGGTGCGCCACTTGGATCAGGTGGATCCGTTTCTGAAGAGCGGTGCACTCTCGCGTCCAGTGGCGTTCGATTGGAACGGCGATGGCAAGCTGGATCTTATTGTGGGCAACTCTGCGGGCTACATTCAGTATTTCGAGAACACCGGCACGGTTACGCAGCCGGCCTTTGTTGATCGCGGTTATCTGAAAGCGGATGGCAAAGTGATCCGCCGCATAGCCGGCCCAAATGGCTCCGTGCAAGGGCCCGCTGAAGAGAAGTGGGGTTATTCGAACCCGTCGGTTGCGGATTGGGATTTGGACGGCAAGCCGGACATCCTGGTGAACGACATCTGGGGTGACGTGGTTTGGTATCGCAATATTGGCACGCGCCAACAACCACAACTGGCCGCCGCGCAACCGATTGAAGTGGAATGGACGGGTCGCGTGCCCAAACCCGAGTGGGTCTGGTGGGAACCCAAGGGTAAGCAACTGCTGACGCAATGGCGCACGACGCCGAAAGTTGTTGATTGGGATCGCGACGGACTGCCCGACTTGGTGATGCTGAACCATGAGGGTTACCTTTGCCTTTTTCGCCGCGCCAGGCGCAATGGTGTGTTGGTGCTGAATCCGCCCGAGCGCATTTTCACCACCGAAGCCGGTCGATTTCTGCAGCTCGCCAACGGCCGCGCCGGTGCCAGTGGACGCCGTAAGGTGGAACTCGCTGATTGGGACGGCGATGGCGACTTGGATCTGATCACCGACTCTGACGGTGGACCCATTTGGTACGAGAACACGGGGTCGCAGCAGCGGCCGACGATGAAACTTCGTGGACCCGTTATCCGCAACTCTCGCTTGGCAGGTCATAGCCCGACGCCCAACGTTGCCGACTGGAATGGCGATGGGCGTCTGGACCTGATCATCGGCGCTGAGGACGGCTTCTTTTATTACTTCGACCGGACGTACATCGACCGCAACTGAGTGCTGCGGGGGCGGGTAGCGCAAGATAACTTCCGCACAATCCTTCAGGGACTTGAATTATCGGAGTATCCCAGTCGCTTAGGTCAACCGTAAAAAAGGGTTGCTTGTTAGCGACCCGATAATTGCATCAGAGCGATTGGAAACAAATTTCGATACGGTGGACTGACCGATGCGGCGACTTCGCAAAACTTTTGACAGGTACATCAACGTGCGGTAATATTACCACATGGTTATGGAACGGCTTGACCTTACCTTTGCAGCGCTGGCGGATTCTACGCGGCGAGCAATTCTTGCGCGACTTGCGTTAGGCGAGGCGACGGTGACGGAACTTGCTGAACCGTTTGCGATGACGCAGCCGGCTATTTCAAAACATCTTAAGGTTCTGGAGCGCGCCGGCTTGATTTCACGGGATCGCGATGCGCAGCGGAGACCGAGTCGGCTTGTGGCCAAGCC
>JAYTTF010000127.1:0-23019 GCA_043745195.1 Bryobacterales bacterium
GCCGGAATGCGGAACGAGACTTCAGTCCCTGTTTCATCATGATTCATAACTAAATGCGCACCGTAGCAGAGCTCCAAGCGCCTGCGCACATTCTCCAAGCCCACACCTTCCCCCTTTGTTTCTTCCTGAACAGAAAAACCAGGGCCGGAATCATGCACCGACACAATGAGCACACCCTCTTCAACATAGGCAGACAAGCGAACCAAGCCCCCTTTTTGCTGGCTTGCCACACCATGTTTCACTGCGTTTTCCACTAATGGTTCGACGCTCAAAACTGGAATCCTAACGGCCAATGCCTCGCGACTCACATCGATTTCAGTCTTCAACTTCGACCCCAAACGCAGGCTCTCAATTTCCAGGTAAGCCTTGATAATGTGAACCTCTTCTTCCAAGGCAATGTACGTCTTTTCCCCACGTAAGAAATAGCGGAAGATATCGGCCAAGTTCAGTACAGTTTGCCTTGCACCGGCCGCCTGCCGGGGGATCACGCCATATAACGTGTTTAGTGCATTGAACAAAAAGTGCGGGTGAATCTGCGATTGCAAGGCACGGAGTTCTGCCTGCGTAATCAGTTTTCGCAATTCGGTTTCGCGAAACAATTCGATTTGTTCAGAAGCTTGGGAAGCGAACATCGCGATCGCTTCCAGATCCTCGCTTAAGTATGGACGTCCGCCTTGCCGCCGGCCTAGTAGAACAAATTGTGGCTCGCCTCCGGAGACCTTCAAAGGCGCGATGGCCTCCACTCCCAACTCTTCCAATTCCTTGCGAAATTCAGGTAGCGCTGCCGCCAAAGTTGCTAGCGGTGGACCCACTTGGTTGATCCGTTTTGCTAGTGACGAAGAGGGCACGCCAGTAGCCCCGGCATGAAAGAACTCAGCCACGCATTGACGAACCCAGGCCGTGTACTGATCTTCGTTTGCTGTTCCCTGAGGACCAGCTTTCAATTTACGAAGTGCCTCAGCAAGATCCCCTCGCCGGAATACCAACTTTGTAAGCAGCCGCTGTAGCGAACTTCGAGCCATTGCGAAAAGGACGAAACCCAGAGCTGCTGCAAGCACAGAAAGCCATTGTGCAATTCCTTCTTCCAGTGGTGGGAACATTGCTATGGCGCGCATGGACACAATGGCGAAAGCGCATGCCAGCAGCATATTCGCGGAAAATCGAACCAAGGCATCCACCAACACGGAACGATAATCCTGCAATAGAACGAATAGAGAAAGCGGGATGCCGGCATGGTGCAAAATCAACTCAATTGACCAAGTGCTGTGGGCTATGCCGGTTTGTAAATGGAGGAACGACATGGCGAAAAGGAACAACGACATGCTCGGCAGCAGGCGGGGACCGCCTTGCAATGCAGCTAACACCGTCAAACCACCAAAACCGATGGTGATCAGGATCAAGGCCGGCCGATGGAAATCTGCAAACGGCCCGAACAGTTCGACCGTGTGAGCAAGGATGGCAGAGGTGCTGAGAAAGTAGCCCGCTCGTCGGATCCACGGGAATTTTCCGCTGAGAGAGACGTCCAATAATACAGCAGGCAACAGGCTGAGTGCGGAACTGGAAAGCGCGATCAGCAACCGGGAACTGTTCACCAAGAGTGCCAACGAAGCAACGCTCCAGATGAGAGCCAATGTTGCGGCGGCGATAGCGCGGCTGCTGTCTTCCAGGCGTGCCCCTCCGCGATCACGCAATAAAAGGTATAAGAAAATGGCAAAGATAACGGCGCCGGCTGAATGACCCAGTGCATTCACCAATAGCGGTTCATGAACTTCTAATGTTACGCCGGTGGTCACACTTGCAAAAGCAGCGCCGAGGTTTGAGTGTGCGATTAAGGAATTGGGCTGCTGAACAAGATATTTTTGGTTAGCAGCTACAAATGTCTGCGCATGGGCAACCTGGATGGATAGGACAAACGCCAAACGAAGCGAGTAACGGATGGGCGAAAGTGACTGAGCGATTAGGGGCACAACCGCTAGTATTTATACCACGCCGAATGAGCCGACCAACCTTCACATTTCAAACATTGTGTTTGCTTGTGCTGTTGAATGCAAGATGGGCAAACTCCGCCAGTTTCAAATGTATGCCAGGAAAAGCCGCAACTGCAGCTCCACATATCCTTGGGCTTTGGCTTCCATTGGCACAAAGGGCAACGGATTTTTGGGCCGGTAATGCCGGTATATGGTTTATTCTTATCCTTTGTACCGGTATGAATATCGGTGCCGGGCTCCATAACGGTTGGCCGCTTGGTCAGAAGTGGTTTTGCCATACTCCCTCCATTGTCTACGATTTTGATGCATGAAAGTGTAGTCTGGAACTATGACTGAAGTAGAAATTTACAGTGTGATTGGTGAAGAGGGGTTTCAACGACTGATCCGCGCTTTTTACGAACAAATTCCTGACGATTCGCTACTTGGCCCAATGTACCCAGGAAACGATCTTGCGGGGGCCGAGAGTAGGCTTCGAGATTTTTTAGTTGGGCGATTTGGCGGACCAATGCGATACGTGGAACAGCGAGGGCATCCGCGGCTGCGCATGCGCCACGGACCGTTTCCGATTGATCAGGCGGGGCGTAACCGGTGGATGCAATTGATGCGGAAGGCACTTGACCATGCTGCATTCCCGACTGAGGTGCGCGATATATTGGAGCAGTATTTTGAACAGACGGCTACTTCGATGATGAATCGGGTATCGATGTGAGTAAGTGGTTGGCATCAGGCGTTCCGGCGCTGGCGCTTGTCATTGTGGCGATGGCCGTCGGCGGGCTGCCGTGGGCATGTATCAGCTTGGTTGGATTCTTAGCATTTATCGCCTTTGGTGCTAACTTGCGGGATGTGCTGATGTTGATATGGCCAGCGATGTTTTGGCTAGCGGTTTTCCATTTCACGTGCGACCGGCGAATGTTCTTTCCATTTTCAATACTTTTCGCAGCATCGTTTGCGCTGCGCGCTAATTGGGCAACAGCCTTGGAAATCATGGTTCTGTTCCTGATGGCCCGCATCTTTCAAGACGCCACCTTAAAAGTGCTTGCCGTTGAGCTGATTGTGGCAGTGGTGGCGCTTTGCCCTATCTACTTTGCCCGGAAAAAGTTATCCCCACTTTGGGAATGGCATGGCGCATTTGCAGTTGCCACTTCGCTTCTTGCGTTTATAGGTCTCATATTCTAAAACTATGGCTGGTAGAATAAAAGTTCCTCTTCATGCAAGAAAAAATTCATTCGACAACCGTGCTTGCTGTGCGCCGGAAGGGTAAAGTTGTGATGGCCGCCGATGGCCAGGTCACGCTTGGCCACGAAGTGCTAAAAGGCACGGCGAAGAAACTGCGACGCCTGTACAACGGGAAGATTCTTTCCGGTTTTGCGGGATCTACTGCCGACGCTTTCTCCTTGTTCCAACGCTTTGAAACCAAGCTGGAGCAGCATTCCGGCAAATTGGAACGCTCAGTTGTGGAGTTGGCGAAGGATTGGCGAACGGACAAAATCCTGCGCCATCTGGAAGCACTTCTGTTGGTTGCTGACACTGAGCGGATTTTTATTTTGAGCGGGAATGGCGATGTAATTGAACCCGATGAACAGATGGCTGCCATCGGTTCTGGTGGTCCATTTGCAAAAGCTGCGGCCACTGCGCTTTACCAAAATACGCAACTGGGTGCGCGTGAGATTGCTGAAAAATCAATGGTGATCGCCGGCAATATTTGCATTTACACGAACCTCAATATTATTTACGAGGAGCTTGGCTGATGGTCATTTATCTACCGAATCAGCCGATGAATGCGGCGGGAGAAGAAGCGCCGCTGCTGGACGAACTGACTCCGCGGGAAATTGTGCGGGAACTGGACAAGTACGTAATTGGCCAGAACGATGCCAAAAAAGCTGTGGCTATTGCGCTGCGCAACCGTGTGCGGCGGCAAAAACTGGATCCGGAAATGGCTGAAGATGTGATGCCTAAAAACATTCTGATGATTGGTTCCACGGGTGTTGGAAAGACGGAAATTGCGCGCAGGTTGGCGAAGCTTGCGAACTCACCGTTCCTTAAAGTTGAAGCCAGTAAGTTTACGGAAGTAGGTTATGTGGGCCGCGATGTGGAATCGATCATCCGCGATTTAGTGGAAATTTCCATTGATATGGTACGTGAAGAACGGCTGGATGAAGTGGCGGATAAAGCTGAGCAACTGGCTGAAGACAGGCTGCTGGAACTTCTTATGCCAACTCCGCCCGAAGGCGGCGAACCTGTAGATAAGTCGCGTGAGAAATTGCGGGAGCGTTTGAGGGCAGGCAAGTTGGACGATCGTCAAGTGGAACTGGACGTGAAGGAGCGTGGTCCACAAATTGAATTTGCCACTGCGCCAGGCATGGAAGAAATGGAATCGAGCATCAAGGAAATGATTCCGGCGCTATTTGGTAATCGCACGAAGAAACGGAAAATGCGGGTGCGGGAAGCGTTTGAATATCTCATCTCAGAAGAAGAGCAGCGCCTTGTAGATATGGATCTGGTGCAGCGCACTGCCATCGAAAGAGTGGAGCGAAACGGGATTGTGTTTCTGGATGAAATTGATAAGATAGCCGGCCGGGAAGGTGGTCACGGACCGGACGTTAGCCGCGAAGGAGTGCAGCGCGACATTCTTCCCATTGTGGAAGGAACAACCATCAACACGCGGTATGGTTTTGTGCGGACGGATCATATTCTGTTTATCGCAGCTGGTGCCTTTCATGTTTCGAAGCCCTCTGATTTGATTCCTGAACTGCAGGGACGTTTTCCTATCCGAGTGGAACTGAAAGCACTCACTGAAGCTGATTTTGTCCGTATTTTGCAGGAGCCGAAAAACGCTCTTGTGAAGCAGTACATGGCGTTGCTGGAAACAGAAGGCATTAAGCTAACCTTTACAACAGACGCATTGGAGACAATGGCTCATTTCGCTTGCCGAGTGAATGAAACAGCCGAAAACATTGGTGCCCGCCGCTTGCATACCATTCTTGAAAAGGTGCTGGAAGAAGTTTCGTTCGATGCTCCTGACATGAAGAAGAAGAATGTGAAGGTGGATAAGTTGTTCGTTGAAAAGCAACTGGCGGCGATTGTTTCTGATCAGGACTTGAGCAAGTACATTCTTTGAGGAGTTGATGAGAAACAGCAGTAGCCGCATGATATTGTGGATGGTCCCGCTTGCCCTATTGAATCTGGCTTCTTGTGGATACATTGGCGACCCTCTTCCACCTTCACTGGAAACTCCGGTGGCAGTGTCGAATTTGCGGGTGACACAGTTTGGAAGTAAGCTGATGATCAGTTTCAATCAACCGCCGAAGACAACCGAAGGTCTGATTTTGAAGAAGATTGCAGATACTGAATTAAGGCTGGGGCAACCACCTGCGGGCGCGTTTAATATGGACGCCTGGACGGCGAGTGCCACACGTGTGGAAGTGCCTGCGACGAAAGATGGCGTGGTGGAATTGGAAGTTCCTGTGGCCCAGTGGATTGGAAAAGATATTGTAGTGGGAGTCCGCACGCAGGGGATGAAGCAGAGATTTTCAGCTTGGTCGAACCTTGTGGTTTTGCCAGTTGTCGTGGGGCTGATCGCTCCGCAGAAAGTGAGCGCCACGACGCAAGTGGATGGAGTGATGCTCCGCTGGCAACAGGTGGATGGTGCAGAATATCGGGTGTACCGTGGAGGTTCTGAGCTGGCAAAAGTGGCGGCGGGAGAGTTTCTGGATGGTACCGTAGAGTTCGGGAAGCCCGCTAGTTATAAGGTTCAGGCGTTCCGAAAACTCAACGAGAAGCAGATGGCGGAAGGTCCACTTTCGGAAGCAGTTGAGATCACGCCAGCTGATACATTTCCACCGGCGGTTCCGGAAGGTTTACGGCTGATAGCGGGAGTGGCGAGCATTGAAATCAGTTGGCAGAGAAGTTTGGAAACGGATTGGAAAGCCTATAAAATATGGCGAGCGGAAGGGGATGAAGATTTTAAGGTGTTGATTGAAAATGTCACTCAACCAACTTATTCCGACCGCACTGCTGCCCGCGGCAAACGTTACCGCTACGCTGTTTCAGCAGGGGACAACCTTGGCAATGAAAGTGAAAAATCTAAAAGCGAGGAGCTTACTCTACCCGAATGACGAAACATGTCCGCTTCAGTCTCGATGCTGAGGTTCCCCCAACAATTCCCGATGGTTCGGGCAAGGTGATTTACGGGACGCTGGAAGGCAACGTGATCCAGGCTGGTGGTGCAACTTACAAACTGGCCGATGTGCGCTTACTGCCGCCGTGCTCGCCCACAAAAATTGTTTGCGTTGGCCGCAACTATGCTGACCATGCTAAGGAAATGGGAAACGCTATACCAACGGAACCGCTGATTTTCATGAAGCCGCCCTCATCGTTAAATGCCCATGGTGATGATGTTGTTTATCCTGATCTGACCAATTCCATCAGCTATGAAGGCGAGTTGGGAGTGATCATTGGCAAGCGGGCGTTCCATATTGACAAAGACAATTGGGAACAATACGTACTGGGCTACACGATGGTGAATGACGTCACAGCACGCGACCTGCAAAAGAAGGATGGGCAATGGACGCGCGGTAAGGGCTTTGATACTTTCTGTCCGACTGGCCCATGGATGGTGAAGCGGGAAGAAGTAGATTTGAAGTCGCTGCGTGTGACTTCCTTCGTCAATGGCGAAAAGCGGCAGGACGCGCCAGTCACAGATATGCTTTTTGACGTGGCCACGGTGTTGCACTACGTGACGCAGTTCATGACTCTGGAACCCGGCGATTTAATAGCTACTGGCACGCCTCCTGGCGTGGGAGTGGTGGAGTCAGGCGCTCTGTTGCGCGTGGAAATTGCGGGTATCGGTGCTTTAGAAAACAGACTAGTGAAGAAGTAAGGAAACGATCCAAATGAAAATATTTCTAGATACAGCAAACTTAGATGAAATTCGCAAAGGAGCGGAGTGGGGCATTGTGGATGGTGTGACCACCAATCCCAGTTTGATTGCCAAAGAAGGCCGCCCGATTGAAGAACAGGTAGCACGGATCTGCGATATTATTGACGGCGACATTTCCGCTGAGGTGGTGGCTACGGAAGCGAGCCTGATGATTTCCGAAGGGCTGAAGCTGGCGAAAATTCACAAGAACATTGTGGTGAAGCTGCCGCTGATTCGGGACGGCATTAAGGCCTGTAGTGCGTTGGCGAAAGAAGGAATTCGCATCAACGTCACTTTATGTTTTCAAGCAGCGCAAGCACTATTGGCAGCCAAGGCGGGAGCCTATATTATTAGTCCTTTTGTGGGCCGCATTGACGATATGGGTATGCCGGGCATCGAACTGATTGAGCAGATTGTGACCATCTACGAAAACTACGGATTTCAAACGCAGGTGCTGGCTGCTTCGTTGCGCACGCCTAATCACGTGATAGAATCCGCGATGATTGGGGCGCACATTGGCACCATGCCTTTTAAGACTTTAGACATGCTGTTCAATCATCCGTTGACTGACAAAGGATTGGAACAGTTTCTGAAAGATCATGCGAAAGCATTTCAGAAATAACTGAGGTTTAGTGAATTCGGACGCTCTAAAACTTCTGGCGCTTGGAATACTTGCAGTGGTGCTATCGGCACTGTTGTATCTGCAGGTGCGTGTGCGGCGTGACCCAGTAAGGCGGGAGCGCCAACGCAGGCAAGAGGTGTATCTTTCCGGAAGGTTGACGGAAGGGATGGTTTTGGATCTGGACGATAGTTGCGTGCATTATTGCTATACGGTGAACAGCGTCCCTTATTCCACGGCTCAAGATTTTACAACGTTAGAGCAGTATCTTCCAGCTGATCGCAATTCGATGATTGGCGAAGTTCGAGTAAAGTTCGCCCACAAGAACCCGGCGAATTCGATAGTGATTTGTGAATTTTGGTCCGGCTTCCGCGCCGCCCATTCAGCAACGAAACAAACATCTTAAACCAGGAGATTCCTTTTATGAAACGAGTATTAGCTTTATTAATTTTGTCGGCCTTCGCCGCATTTGGTGAAGGTTCGGTGATCCATGTGGTGACCATTAAGTGGAAGCAGGGAACCACTCCACAGCAGATTAAAGCCGCACTGGACGGCGTGAAAACTGTTAAGAAAGAGTACCCGAAGATCAAGAATGTGTGGACGAAGTCGATCAAAGTTCAAGGCGATGGGTATACGCACGCAATCGCCATGGAATTTGAAAGTGAAAAGGCGCTGACTGATTACGCCGGTTCCGATGCGCAAAAGAATTGGTACAAAGTGTACATGAATATTCGCGAAGAAAGCACCACGCACGATATTACGAACTGAGTTTTAGTCCAGCCTTTTGTGGAAGCGTCTGGCGCTGCTGAAAAGAACTATGCAGCCGATTGCGAACAGTGCAAGCAGTTGCGGTGCCAGCGCCTCCACCCCCAAACCCTTCAAGAAAATCCCTCGTAAAATCTCAATGAAATATCTCATGGGGTTGATCAGCGTCAACCATTGCACTGGTTCTGGCATGTTGCGGATGGGGAAACTGAAACCGCTTAACATGAATGCCGGGGTGAAGAAAAAGAAGGAACTCATCAATGCCTGCTGTTGCGTTTGCGAGACGGTGCTAAGAAACAGCCCTGACCCGAGTGTGGTCATTAAGTAGATAAGCGTTGCGAAAACTAGCGTGATCAATCGGCCGTTGAAAGGGATGTGGAATACCAATAACGCGACGCTGGTGACTAGCGTCATCTGTACCGCGCCGATACATACGAACGGCAGCGTCTTTCCCAACATCAATTCAATGGGCCGGATTGGAGTAACCATGAGTTGTTCCATGGTGCCGATTTCCCGTTCCCGTACAATGGCCATGGCGGTTAGCATAAGGGTCATCATGGTGATGATGTTCATGATTACGCCTGGGACAAAGAAATTGCGGCTGAGTAAATCTGGATTGAACCAGACGCGCGGCACGGCTACAGCACCAGGGGGCGTGGGCGTGGCGCGCAGCTTTTGGCCATAGTCTCGAATCACCTGGGAACAGTAGCCGGTAAGGATGGAAGCTGTGTTTGAATTTGCACCGTCGACTAGAACCTGAACATTGGCAGTGTGTCCCTTATGGATGTTGCGAGCAAAGCCTGGAAGTACTTTCACGACGGCTTGTGCATCGCCATGATCCAGTAACCGTTGCACGGCTGCATCGCTTTCGGGCATGTACTTTACGTTGAACTGCGGTGAACCTTGAAACTGCGAAAGGAGTTCGCGGCTTTCTGCAGTTTGATCCATATCCATAAAACCGACTGGGGAGTTGGTGAGGTCAAGATTCACTGCGAATCCAAATAACATCAACTGCATGATTGGAGGAACAATCAGGAAGACGCGCATGCGCCTTTCCCTGAATGTTTGCCGGAATTCCTTTTGGATGATGACGAGGATTCTTTCCCACATAGTTAATCCACGCTAAGCGATTTTGGGTTTCATCTTGCTAACAGCGAGTGCGAAAATCACAACCGCATAGACGGTTAGCCACAATACTTCCAGCCACATTACTTCAAAGCCAACGCCCTTTAGGAAAATGCCTTTCATGATGGTGACGTAATACTTCGCTGGGACAAAGTTGGTGATGAAACGGATCACAGTTGGCATGTTGTCTACCGCATAGATAAAACCCGACAGCAGAAAGGCAGGCAAAAAGCTGCTGAGGAGGCCAACCTGATAAGCGATCAGTTGCGATTTGGTAGCCGCTGAAATGAAAATGCCCCAGGAGAGTGCACCGAACAAGAAGATGAAGCTGGAGAAAGCAAGGAAAATGAGACTTCCTTTCAAAGGAACGGAGAACAGGAAAACAGCCGCCAGTAAGGACATGACGGTATCTGCTGCACCAAGGACGAAGAACGCTGCCAGCTTTCCCAGTAGCAATTCCGTGGGCCGAATGGGCGTAGAAAGTAATTGTTCCATGGTGCCATTTTCCCATTCGCGAGCAATGCAAAGCGAAGTGAGTAGAGCGGCGATGATCATCAGAATGACGGGAATCAAACCAGGAACAATGAAGTTTCTGGACTTCAGATCGTTGTTGTACCAAACGCGCACCTGGGCATCGATAACCGGCTTTGGCTGTATGCCGGCGCGCTGATCCAAACGTTGGGCGATGCGTTCCACGGAGTAGAGACTGACGACGGCGGTTACATACGCCATGGCAATGGAGGCGGTGTTAGAATCACTGCCATCGAGCAACACCTGCACAGGGGCGTCTTTGCCGGCTTCGAGTAGACGGGAAAAATCGGGAGGGATGACTAATCCGAAAACCAGCTTATTGGAATTGATGCCTTTCTCAATGGATGCATAGTCGCCCGTTACACTGCGCACATTGAAGTAGGAGGACCCTTGGAAGCGCTGAATCAAATCGCGACTTGCTTGAGAATTATCCTGATCGAAGATCATGGCTGGTATGTGATTGACGTCAAGCGAAAGAGCGTAGCCGAATAGTCCCAGCATAAGAACCGGGATCAACAGAGCCATGGCTAAACTGCGAGGATCGCGCACAATGTGCAGGAACTCTTTGCGAAATACGGCACGAACGCGGCGCAGGTTCATGCGTTGATGGCCTCCTGGCGTTCAATTTCGTTGATGAAAACTTCTTCCATGGTGGCAACGCCCAGCTGTTGTTTCAGCGCGCGTGGAGTATCGAGAGCAATTACTTTTCCTTTGTACATCAGCGCTACGCGGTGGCAATATTCGGCTTCGTCCATGTAGTGTGTGGTGACAAAAATGGTTTGTCCGGCGGCTGAGAGGTTGTAGATTAAGTCCCAGAATGCGCGGCGAGCCAATGGATCCACGCCACTGGTGGGTTCATCCAGAAACAGAATGGGTGGTTCGTGCAGAATGGCGCAGCCTAAGGCCAGACGCTGTTTCCAGCCTCCTGGCAGCAGCGCCGTAATGTCGCCACGACGTTCTTCCAGGTTGGCCATACGCAGCGCGAACGCTTTGCGTTCTTCGCGACGTTCTTTGGGAACGCCATAAATGCCACTGAAGAAATCCAGGTTTTCTTCCACTGTCAGATCGCCATATAAAGAGAATTTTTGCGACATGTACCCAATGGAACGCTTCACTTGTTCCGGCTGCGTGGCAACGTCAAATCCGCTTACGGTTGCCTTGCCGGTAGTGGGGCCAAGCAGGCCGCAAAGAATACGGATAGTGGTGGATTTGCCTGCACCGTTGGGGCCCAGGAACCCGAAGATTTCCCCTTTGGCAACGCGCAGCGAAACGTTATCGACAGCTATGAAATCGCCAAAGCGTTTCACCAGATTTTCAATGACAACGGCATCGGGCTCAGGCATGTTGTTCCTCCGCCGAAACCACTGCTACGAAAACATCTTCAAGAGATGGTTCAATAACGTGTGCCGTTGCCCAGGATGCAACGTTCACTTCTGGTGCGGCATGAACATGGAGAGTTGCGCCAGAAGGCTTCACTCCCCAAACGCCTGTGCGCGCTTCCAAGCTGCTACGCGTGGCGCGCATATCAGCGGCTTCCACTTCCCAAAAGCGGCCAGGCATTGCTTTCTTTAATTCTGCGGGTGTGCCGCAACGAATCAACTTGCCATTGTGCATAAGGCCGACGCGGCCGCAACGTTCCGCTTCGTCCAGGTAGGCAGTGGAGACCATCAGACTCATGCCACCGCTGACTAGTTCTTGAAGGATCAACCAGAAGTCGCGGCGCGATACGGGGTCCACTCCGTTGGTTGGTTCGTCCAACAATAGGATGGCGGGCTTATGCAGGAGGGCGCACATCAATGCCAGTTTCTGTTTCATGCCGCCGGAGAGCTTGCCGGCATGGCGATTGCGAAAGGGCTCCATGCGGGTCATGCCGAGAAGCCGCAATTTCAGGGGTTCCAGATCGGGGCCGCTGATACCGAACAGGTCAGCGTAAAAATCCATATTTTCTTCAACGGTAAGGTCAGTATAAAGTCCGAAACGTTGGGCCATATAGCCGATTTGATCGCGCACTTGGGTGGTCTGCTTGACGGGGTCGAATCCAGCAACGCGGGTTTGGCCTTGGGTGGGATCAATCAATCCGCACAGGATGCGAAGCGTTGTGGTTTTACCTGCGCCATCGGGTCCAACCAAGCCAAACACTTCGCCAGCTTCGACGGCAAGATCCAAGTTGCTGACAGCGGTGACGGAGCCGAAAGTTTTCGTGAGCCCAGTGATTTCGATGGAGTGGGACATGGTTAACTATTGATTGCCGAGTTCGATGATTGCATCCACAGGCATGTTCAATTTCAATTCCTGCTGCTTATTTTCAACCGAGATTTTTACGCGGTACACCAGCTTGACGCGTTCTTCTTGCGTTTGAATTTGCTTCGGCGTGAATTCAGCTTGCGAAGAAATGTAAGTGATGGTTCCTTGATAGGCTTTGTCCTTGTAGGAATCTGTGGTGAGTGTTACCTTTTGACCCAACTTAACGCGGCCTAGCTGTGTTTGTGGAATGTATCCGCGCAGCCAGGGATGTTCAATATCGGCAATGGTCACAATGGTTGCCCCAGGTGCGACTACTTCGCCAGCTTCGGTTGCCTTTAGCAGCACCACGCCATCGAGTGGGGATTTAGCGATTGTGTCGTTCAATTGAGAATCCATGACGGCCACGTTGGCTGTGGCGCGCTTCAAATCTGCGTGGCGAACGCCCATTTCCTGTTGCTTGCGTTTTACTTCTTCGGCACTGGCTTGCGTCAAAGTCAAAGCAGCTTTGGCACGCTCCAACTGGGCGCGGGCCAATTCAATTTCCTGCTTCCTGGGACCTTCTTCCACCAATGAAACACGCTGTTCTGCGGCGTGCATAGCGGCTTCGGTGATAAGCAGCCGTGTCTGAGCCTGATCGTATTGTGCGCGGGAAATGTCTTCGTTCTTGAACAGTCTTTCAGCACGATCCCAATCTTTTTTGGCCTGTTGATACTGTGCGCGGGCATCTTCCAGGGTTGACGAAGCCTGTACTTTTTCCTGCTTTCGCGATCCGGCCAACAGGTTGTTTAGTTGTGCTTCAGCGGCAGCAATTTCCGACTTGCGAACTTGGGTTTCGCGCATTAGAACCTCGCGCTGAAACACAATGGCGGTATTCATTTGCGCGATGCCTGATTGGGCTGACGCCACGCCGGATTCTTCGCGCTGCCTTTGGAGAGTCATCGTATCGCGGTCCAGTCGAGCGATAATTTGACCGGCCTTTACCAGGTCGCCTTCGCGTACTAGCAGCTCTGAAAGTTTACCTGCCAATTTAAAGGCGATGTCCACTTGCGTCATCTCCAGATTGCCGGAGAGACGAATGCGGTTGGGATCCACTTGAGCCGACCGGAAGTAATAAGCCGCAGCCGCACCGGCAGCCAATAGTATCAAAATGGGGATGATTTGTTTCATTGCAATATCCTGTGGAGCGCACCCATGGCAGTGGCTAAATCAATGCGAGCAACATTGTTCTGGTAAAGCGCGAAAATGCGATTATCGCGAGCTCGTGCAAGACGAGTTTGAGCGTCAACTAATTCGACACTGTTGGACACACCTTCGCGATACCGCCGTTCGGCCTGTTCCAACTCCTGGCCGGAAAGCGCCAGCCCTTCTTCGGCAACCTTCACTTGCCCTTCAGAAGCATGAACAGCGCCAAGAGCCAGACGCACTTCCAATTCCACTTGCTGCGCGAAATCTTTGGTGCGGATGGCTTCCTGACGAAGGCTGATGGCGGATTCGGCGCGACGGGAATCGCGGCGGCCCCCGTCGAATATAGGTACTTTTAAACTCGCGCCGATGGTGTGCGTGGCCAGGGCTCCACCGGGGCTGATGCCAAGAGCGCCATAATCGGCAAAGGCACCGAGTGAGGGTAGACGTTCCGCGCGTACGGCTTGGTAATTGAGAGTGGCTGCTTGCTCGCGACGTTTCTGCGCTAACCAATCGGGCCGGTACTGCTTAGCGGATGCCATGGCTTCTTCCAAATTTGCGGAGGTGGCGGTGGGTATTGTAAGTGTGTCGGCTAATTCAATGTGCGTAGCCAAGTCCATACCTATGGTGCGCATTAAATGCAATTTAGCGGCTTCGAGTTCCAGTTCGGCTATACTCAGCCGTTGTTTCTCATTAGCCAGTTGGACCTTTGCACGAGTCACTTCCACCCCGGTGCCGGTACCTGCTTCCTTTTGATTTTCCGCAAGCCGCACCAGCTTTTGAGCCAGTGCCAGGTTCGCGTTTACGGTATCTAATGCGGACTTGTTTCGAAGGGCGATTAGGTAGGCTCGTGCCACTGCATCGGCCACCTGATTGGAAGCGGCTTCCTTTTCAGCTTCGGCCACGGCCATATTAGTTTTGGCTGCATCGAGCCGTTTCCAGGCGCTGAAATCGAAGATGGATTGCGATACGGTTGCGCGAATGTCGAAATTACTTAGGGGTCCAACCAAGGTTGGGGATTTAATACCTGGGATGGGAATACTGAACCCAAACGCTTTTAGATTGCGCGTGAAATCCGTTTCGGTGATAGCAGCATCGACATTGGGAAGCAGTGCACCTTTGACTGTATTTTTGCGGGCAACGGCAGCCAACTGCGCTTCACGCATCAACTGCAATTTGGTATTGCCGTCCGGTGCAAGTGCCATCTCCACTGCCCTTTTCATAGTAAGTGGTGTAGGTTGGCTCAGGATGAGCTGTGGAATGACGAACAGGAGGAGGACATATTTCATGATGGTTGACTCCTGGCGGTGAGGCCAGCTTCCAGAAAGGGGAGCATCTGTTCCAACGCTTGGGCCGCTGTGGGATTGCTGATAGAACCTTTGGAGACCATTTTTAGAATGGTACTTGCATGCATTGTGTGAACCAACGAACCAACGCAGAAATTCATGCGCCAATAGAGTGTTTCGTTTTTCAGATGAGGTACCGCCTGATGAAGAGCGCTTACAAAGCGATGCGCAGTGGAGGCCATCTGTTCATTGAAGCTGCGTTCCACAACTTGAGCCGGTTCGGTGTAAAGCCGAATGATGAGCGATCCCAACTGAACTGGGCAATTTTCCTGAGTGGGCATGAAGGCGGTTTCAAGAAGAGGCAACGCAAACGCACGAAGAATGCCGCGGAGTTGCGTTTTGCCGGGCTTCGTTCCTAGGGCTTCGTCCAGCATTGCCAGCCGACGTTCGTTGATAGGCTTCAACCGGCGGCCAAAGACGGCGTGGATGAGTGCTTCCTTGGTTCCGAAGTGATAATTTACGGCGGCCAGATTGACGGCGGCAGCATCGGTGATGGCGCGAAGAGATGTGTCGGAAAGGCCGTGTTGTGCGAAGAGGAGTTCAGCGGCGTCCAGGATGCGGGTTTTGGTTTCAGGCTGCATTCAAACGTTCGTATGAAACATACGTTTAATACATGCTAGCACGCATGCCATGCCGAATCAACCATCGAACCTCTACTTTCTCAACGCCCATGACCCCAAAGCGAATCCCCAATAGGTCAAGGCTATGATCCCACCAGAAACAATGCCGATTGCAGACAATGGTTTTTTTCGATATCGGCTTTGGAGTTAAACCATTGAAAACCGATGTCGAATCGTTTGGCTGATTTCAGGATGAAGCCCGATCCGGCGTACAACCACAGCCAGACGGAAGTAGAAAGGGCTGAGGCGTAGTGAGGCCAAGTAGAGGAAAGCCACTCCCCTGTTGTCAAGCTGGACGGTACGAAAAGCGTGGGCCTTACACCATCCCAAAACTTTTCGAGCCCATTCAGGACCATATAGTAGGCTTGATCGGGGAGCAAACTCCATGTTGTGAGGTCAGTTAAGCTCATGCCGTATTCACGATGCAACTCTAATAGCGAATTGGAAATGGATCCCCAGAACACTATTGCAATGATTGCAAATACAGATGTTAAGCAAAAATCAAACACAATCAACACTAACCACATGCTCCAGTTATTAGTTTTCCCCAACAGGGTTAAGATGTTGCGTGTGATAAGAAGAGCGCCATATCCAGAGGCCACGGCGCCAACACAATTCAGCACATCCTTGTAGGAGTTCGTTACCCAGGAAACGAAGAGCCCCATTTGCCCATAAGCTACCCAAGTAGAGATTGCAGAAACAATGGTAAACACGCAGAATGAAAATACCCCCGACCAACAGAAGCACTTCCAAGACAAGTGTTTCTGTCCGAACACGTTTTCAAAAACCTGTGCGAACGTTTTCGGCCACGGTTCGACCTTCTTGCCGACTTCTACACCGACCAACCAGACAGCAATTTCAAATTTGGTCGCATCGCTAAGAATCCCTTCGACCTTCTCGAAAAACTTCCAGACGATTCCAGCGAATGCCGCACCCGTCGCCACTTGCCCAAGCGATGAATTGATCAACTTTTGAACGATCTCGAAGTCAAAAGGCATGAGTGAAATTCTATTGTAGCCATTGCGACTCAACTTGATATCCTGGCTTCATCATGGATGCCAACGTGAACTCGCCAAATTGCAGATGGGTCTACCGAACTTCGATGAGGTTGTGGTGCGGATTAAAATGGGGTTGGAGAAACGGAACGGTTGAAAAGTGTGGATCTTCCCAGACCAGCTAGACTGGTCTAAATGAAGTTGTCCGCCCTGGCCGAAATTCAGCGCGAGGTGATTGATTGCGAGCTCTGCCCGCGTCTGCGCAACCATTGCCGGCTTGTGGCTGAACAGAAACGAAGAGCCTATCTTGATTGGGAATATTGGGGCAAGCCGGTGCCTTCGTTTGGCGATCCCGCAGCGCGATTGCTGTTGATTGGTCTTGCTCCGGGAGCACATGGTGCCAATCGAACTGGACAAATGTTCACCGGCGACGCCTCTGGTGATTTTCTGTTTCGTGCCATGCACAAAGCTGGTTTTGCTTCGCAACCTGAATGCCGCACCAGTCAGGACGGGTTACAACTTTTGGATGCTTACATTACAGGCGCGGGGCGCTGTGCACCTCCCGATAACAAACCGCTGCCAGAAGAGCTGTCGAACTGCCGCCCGTATCTGGAGCGCGAACTTGTGTCGCTGAAAAGAGTTGAAATAGTGGTTACTCTTGGACGAATTGCGTTTGACGCTTATTTGGGAATTTTGAAAGATCAGGGTCGCATTGAAAAGACTGGTCACTATAAGTTTGAACATGGCAAAGTTCATGACTTACAACCTTATGTAATTACTTCCTATCATCCCAGCCAGCAGAATACTCAAACCGGTCGGCTAACTGAGGAAATGTTTCTGGAGATTTTCTACTTGGCCAGTTCGCTCATGCGGCATTCTTCGTGAATGGCTCGGACTGCCTTTTCCAAGCCTTCGCGACGCACTACCAAATTGATGGTCAACTCGCTGGAACCTTGTGCAATGGCAATGATGTTCACCTGTTCGCGCGAAACGGCGGTGAAAATGCGACCGGCAAGACCCGGCACGCCTCGCATTCCTTCGCCTACCACTGCGATTAATCCGACGTTCTCTTCCACTTCGATGGGCTTCACATATCCGTGAGCCAGTTCAAGGGACAAGGCTTCTTCAATGGCTTGCAGTGCTGCGGAAAGTTCGTCCCGACGGACTAAGAAGCAGAAACTTTGACGGTAACTGGAACTGGAAAATGTAAGTACTTCGGCGTTAGTTAGAGCCAAGGCATCCAATGCGCGAGCCATGATGCGGGTACCGGGAATGGTTGCTGTGGCTGGTTCCACTGACACCATTGCGACATTGGCCATGGAGGTAACTGCGCGCGCACCACCGGCGGTTTTCAACTGCGGGACGATCTTAGTTCCGGGGGCACCGGTGTTGAAACTATTCTTACTGTAGACGGGGATTTTCTTATCCACCAGCGGGGCCAAGGTTCGAGGGTGTAACACCTTCGCTCCGTTGTAAGCTAACTCGGCGGCTTCGGCGTAAGTTACTTCGTCCAGCACAGCAGCATCCTTAACCAGGCGAGGATCGGCGGTCATAATTCCATCCACGTCGGTCCAGATCCAAAGTTCAGCAGCGTCCATTACTCCAGCAAGAATGGAGGCGCTGAAATCGGAACCGCCTCGGCCCAAAGTGGTTGGGCGTCCATCTTGAGTGGCACCGTTAAACCCGGTCATTACGGGAACAATTCCAACCGCCAAAAGCGGGGCAATGATCGCCTGGGCTTTCACGCGCGTTTGATCCAGCAGGGGCGTGGCGTTTCCGAAAACGGAATCGGTTACAATCACGTCGGCACCATTGACGGCCTGGGCGCGAATGCCGGCGGTTGAATCCAAGTAAGCAGCCACTAAGTGAGAAGATAGGCGCTCACCAATGGCGACGGCTTCATCAACGGAGCGAATGGGACGGTCGCCAAGTAACAACATGCCTTCGGCGATGCGCTCAAATTCAGAGATGAGAGCTTGCAACTGTTCGTGCATGGCGGGCTGAGCCGCTTTGGGAAGAAGTTCCTTGCAGGCGTCTTCATGTCGCTTGCGGAGAGTCGCCAAATTTAGATCCATCCCGCTGCGGTCGCCGCCTTCGGCGTGACGCATGGTGTCCAGCAGTAAGTCAGTAATTTTTGACATGGCCGAGACAACGATGGCTACCGGGCGTTGGGCGCGTGCGTCAGATATGATCTGTGCGGCCACTTTCATACGTTCGGCTGAGCCCATGCTGGTGCCGCCGAACTTCATTACTAATAGATCGGTCAAACTAATGAATCTCCTTTCCGTTTGAAGTTCGGTCACGGATCAGTTTCAAAATGGCCTCTTCCACTTGGTCCAGATTGAGGCTGGAGGAATCGAGGTAAACAGCGTCAGGGGCTTGCGTCATGGGTGAATCGGGGCGCGAGGCATCGCGCTTATCGCGTTCAGCGATATCTTTGGAAACTTGACCGGCATCGGCGTCGCACAGATCCAGGGCTCGGCGTTCGGCGCGGACACTATGATCGGCATCGAGGAAAATTTTGACACTGGCTTCGGGGAACACGACCGTTCCGATATCGCGCCCTTCCATAACTACGCTCGCGTTGTCGGCAATTTCGCGCTGTTTCTGAACTAGTGCTCGACGGACGGCGATAACAGCGGCTACTTTTGAGGCAGCGGCAGCTACTTCAGGGGTGCGAATTGCGGCTGAAACATCTTCCCCATTTAATTCCAAGCCCGCGCCATTGTCCAGAAAAACCATATTGGCGGCCTTGGCCAATTCTTCCAGCTTGTGCATGTCTGTAAGGTCAACGTCTGCGCGCATCGCCCATAAAGCAACCGCACGGTACATGGCACCTGTGTCGATGTAGACGAATCCGGTTTTGGCTGAAACACGGCGCGCGATGGTGCTTTTTCCGGCACCCGCCGGCCCGTCGATGGCGACAATCACTCTTTTCATGAGGGGTGATCTACAAGTCTAGCAAGGTGAGAGTGCGGATCGTTTTTATAGTGTGTGAGGTTGAGAGCTACAAACACTCTACCGTGATTTTTTCGACCGGCTCGCTAAGTTTACTTCCGTGTTTCGTGGCCACTTTATAGGCAATATTTGTACGGCTTTGTTGGCCCGCGTTGTGTGGAAAGCAGATGTACCTGCCTTTCCGGTACTCTGAGTTTTCAAGTATCAGAATTAGAGCTGGATTCCAACTTGTTGGGGTATCCGCCAGGGTCGGCGGTGAAGTTCTCCGTGGCCGCATAGCGCATTAGTTGCTTTAGGTCGGTGTACTACCTAACTGCACCTGCCAGGCAGCATCTGAATTGCCTTGATGGATGGTCCGTATGAAGGCTTCGATTGGGGCCAGGTCGGGGGTCTTTTCATTTGTCTGGGGCTTAATGGTGCAGGAGAATTTAGGGCCGTATTCGCACCCAGGTATTCGAATTTGTAAATGGACAACCAATCGTATTCGTATAGGTAACCTTGTCCTTCGCCGAAGGCCCGGGCCGCAAATTTCTTGTCGATTTCCTCAACCATGATTTAGAGACCCGAATACGCCATTGTAAAGAACCGGGCGAACGCTTCCCTGGGTTTGGGGATTCCCATTTTTTGAGCATAGAATTTGAGAGCTATCTTCTCACGCAAGCAAGAAGGGTCCTGCCAGGCGTTATCAAGAAGGACTGCCGTGAGTCTAAGAAATTCCTGTTTGGAATCGAACTCGTTCATGTCCAGCTTAAGGCCAGGCTTGGTCTCGTTCTGGGTTCCACCCCCTCGATAGCGAATGCCAATATTGGGCACCTGAATGCCACACCCTTGCACGTCGGCCCTATAGTAAGTGTTTTTCAGGTAGTCCTCTTTCAGGGTCTCCCAGTCATCCGCTTTCAGCGTAAGGCGGATATCGTGGACCACGGAATCGTCAAAGAAATCGACAACGGTCTGTCCATAGAGATTCTGGAAGGCCATAACTAGCGATAAGACAACAAAAGTTAATAGCTTCTTTGACTTGATTCCAATTTTATTTGATTAGTGGGTGAGTCGCTGAGTTTGGGAAGTTTGAGCAGTTACTAATGTTTGTCTTAACGGTTAGGCCCTCCTATCGTGTACAATCGTGCGGATATGCAATCGAACCGGATTCTGTACGCGGCAGCGGCCATCTTCATGCAAGTGCTCCTTGGCATTATTTATTCCTGGTCGGTATTCCGTGGGCCTCTAGCGCAACTACATAATTGGAGCCGTGCGGAAACCATCGCCCCTTACCGCTATTCCATCCTGGCCTTTGCGGCAAGCATGATCATTGCAGGCTTCTGGCAGGATCGAAAAGGTCCGCGCTTGGTAGCCACTGTGGGTGGATTCCTATTGGGCACTGGATGCCTGCTTGCCGGTTTCATTGGTCACACTTTAAATGGCTTGATCCTGGCCTACGGCATTATTGCCGGTGCCGGCGTGGGCTTTGCTTACGTGACGCCCATTGCAATGTGCATCAAGTGGTTTCCTGATAAGCGCGGCATGATTGTAGGCCTTGCGGTGATGGGCTTTGGCATGGGGCCTCTGTTGTTTGGCCCACTTCTTGAAAAGTTGATTGGAAAAGACCCATCACTGTTTGGACAAACCATCCCCACCACATTCTTTATTCTTGCTGCCATTTTCTATGTTGGTGTGATGGGATCGGCGCAGTTCTACCGCGTTCCTCCTGCTGGTTGGAGACCGGCGGGTTGGACGCCACCTCCCAGCCGTGCCGTCGCAATCGAAATGCCGCCGGGGAAAATGATCCGTACCGGGCAGTTTTACTTATTGTGGTTGGTGTACTTTCTGGGGACATCGGTGGGGCTTGTCATCATCGGGGAAGCATCCCCTTTGTTGCAGGAAATGGCGAAACGCAACGCTGTTATGGAAGCTGGAGTGGCACTGGGCATCATGAGCATCTTTAACGGTGCCGGACGTCTGGCTTGGGGAAGTGTGTCCGATCGCTTCGGCCGCAAGATTGCTGTCTACGGCATGTGCGCCGCTTCGCTCACTGCCTGCCTTGGCTTCCTTCGCTCGGCAACCGATTTCTGGATGCTGTTGATTGGGCTTTGCTGCGGAGCATTCGCCTATGGCGGCTATCTGGCATTAATGCCCTCGTTCACAGCGGATTACTTTGGACCAAAAAACGTCGGCGCAAATTACGGTCTTCTGTTTTCAGCCTGGGGCGTCTGCGGATTCATTGTGCCCGGTTATTTTGCAGGGATCCTGGATGCTGCCAGAAAAGCGAATGACTTGGCGGGCGGTTATGGTGAGGTGTTTCTATCGCTATCGGTATTGGCCGTCATTGGGTTAGCAATTACCGTCTTTTTAAGTCCACCGGCTGCAGATCGCATTGCTGAATAAAATCAAGCATTGTTAGGTTATCCTGGAGCAGATGCAATCTCAATGGAAACTGCTGGCGGCTATCGTAAGCATTGCGATGATCGTTTTCACCATCATCGTCATGATCAACCAAACTGCGCAGGCGGTCCAGTTGGCCAACACCATCAACGCTGGTTTCGGCCGCATAGTGCTGTTTTCACTATTGGCTTTTTACGCAACTGCCCTCATCACTCCAGTGGTTATCTTCCTGCGCATGCCCAAAGCGCTTACTCCACCCGAAGAGGAATCGTCCCCCGAATTTCAGGTCTATCTTAAGAAACTCGGCGCACGCCTCGAAAGGAATCCGAACCTCAAGGGCCAATGCGGACGCATTGCAAACCGCGAAGAAATCCAAGCAGCCTTCAAGATTTTGGATACCCAAAGCACGGCCATTATAAAGCAGAAAGCCTCTACGGTTTTCCTCAGCACAGCAATTTCGCAAAACGGCCGCCTGGATGCCATTACTGTTTTAATTGCGCAAACACGGATGGTCTGGCAAATCGCCCATCTCTACAATCAACGCCCCACTTTGCGCGAAATGACACACTTGTACGCAAACGTTGGTGCTGCAGTTTTGTTGGCTGGCGAAATTCAGGATATCGATGTCAGCCAGCACATTGAACCAACCATTCGCACCGTGATCGGCACCTCGCTAGTAGCCTACGTCCCCGGTGCCAGCGCTCTGTCATCTGTTGTGATTCACTCCATTCTGGAAGGCACTTCAAACGCTTATCTCACTTTGCGAGTTGGCATCATCTGTCAGCGATATTGCAGTTCGTTGAAGGAAGGAAACCGGACGCTGATTGCCCGCAGCGCCAGCGCAGCCGCAGCTGTAATGCTGGGGTCCATCGTCACCAGCTCAGGTACGGCGATTGCCCAGGCGATTGCATCGGTGGCTAAGAAAGCAAGTGTGTCAGCCGTTGAGTCGGCAGCAGGAAGAGTGCGCGAGGTTGGAGCAAAATTGAATCCATTCGCATAGAATTCTGCTATGAATTCGAATAGTCACTGCAAGACATCCTTCAATTCAACTTCCGGAAGCCAATTCTATGCATTCCTATGATGTTACCGCCGATGGGCAGCGCTTCCTTGTGCCGTATCCAAGTGATGAATCGTCCCGTCCACTGCATGTGATTTTAAACTGGCCTGCGCTGCTAACGCGCCAAGGCGCTCCGGGACTTCCGTAAATTATCTAATTTAGACCGGCCGCCAGATCCGTTCAAACTCCAGCATAAACCCATCCACGGGGCCTTCGCCCTCAAGCTGCAGGATGCCGGTGCGAGTTTCAGGCTCCTGCCCAGGGCGGTAAATCGTAACGGATTGCTTCTTTG
>JAYTTF010000128.1:0-5939 GCA_043745195.1 Bryobacterales bacterium
CGCGCCGAAAGATCCTTCACAACATCAGGGTGCTTGGCAGCCAAATCAAACTTCTCTTCGCGATCTTCATTGTGGCGAAACAGATACTTCTTATCATCCTGAGTAACTAACTTCCACTCATTGTGGAAAACTGCGTGGAAGTCTCCGTGCGCAAAAAATAAGTCTTCCCGTGGCTCCGTTTTGCCCGCCAACAGCGTGCTCCAAACATTCTTTCCATCGAACGGTTTCCTATTTCCTGTCTTAATGCCAACAGCCGCCGCAAGCGTTGGAAACACGTCCATCACCGTCATGATTTGTTTCGATTCCCCCACTGGAACCTTCCCCGGCCAATGCAGAATCCCAGGGGATCGGATGCCGCCTTCAAACGTTTGCGCCTTGCCACCGCGCAATGGCACGTTGGTTGCCGCCTGACCAATGGGGCCGCCATTATCGCTGAAGAACAGAATCAAAGTGTCATTAGCCATACCTTCTTCTTGCACCGTTTTGCGGATCAGCCCAATGGCCCTATCCATGGCATCCACCATGGCTGCAAACGTACGCCGCTTTTCGTTGCCGATTCGCTTACTGTACTTTTCAATGAGTTCTGGTGGAGCCTGCAATGGAGCATGCGGCGCATTGAACGGCACATACAAAAACAGCGGCTTAGACTTGTCCCTCGAACGAATTATTCTGGAAGCTTCCTTGGCCACTAAGTCAGTTGTATAACCTTTTTCAACCAACGCCTTCCCGTCGCGATGCCAATCAAGTCCGCCATCGCGATAGTGCTCAAAGTAATCCAAAGCCCCATTCACGTGCCCATAAGAATGATCGAAGCCTCTTTGATTTGGCAGAAACGCTTTCTTCGCATGACCCAAATGCCACTTGCCGGTCATCGCCGTTTCATATCCTGCGTCCTTAAACGTTTGTGGCAGGAAGTGTTCCTCCACCGGTACCCCATAGGTTTCCCAGGGACGAATCACGGTATAAATTACTCCCAACCGCATGGGGGATCGGCCAGTCATCAAAGCAGAACGGGTGGGCGAACAAACCGGGAATACATAGTAACGCTCCAGCCGCAATCCTTCTTTGGCCAGCCTGTCAATGTTAGGAGTGTCGATTTCACCGCCGCGATAGGCAACGTCAGAGGTTCCAAGGTCGTCTGCAAGAAGGATGATCACATTCGGCTTTTTTGCATCCCTCCTGCTGTTTTGACCGGAAGATGTTGCAGCCATCAGGGGCAGCGTCAGAAATTGGCGGCGGTTAAAAGACATAGTGTTGATATTCTACTACCTCCTGAAGTTTTCTTTACCTATCGCCGATAAATGAAGGAGCGAATACTTATGGACACGTCCAGCCTTCGAAGTTTGTCATCCATTCTTTTTAAACAGAAAGAAACCCTAGCAGCCGGGGTTGCCGCAAAAGTGCTGGAGGCTGAGCAATCCCTGCAGCAGGCTCCACCTTCGGGATACACAGTAGAGGCAGAAGATCCGGACTCACAATCAACGGAACGTGCGGAATCCTTTTTTGAAAGGGACGAGCAGGAATCAAGTTCTATCGCCAATGCTGCAGAATTGCGCCCCCCAACACCTGAAACAATTGAGCACACCGGACTAACAGTAAAACTGATTGAGCAGTTAATCGTGAAGTTGATTTATTATCGCGGTGAAATTGTAGGGCGTGAGTTGGCTGGCGAACTAGGGCTGCAATTCAGCGTGATCGAACACATCATTGATGGCTTGAAGCGAAATCATCATGTGATCGTGAAGAGTTCACTGGGCGTCGGTATGGTTTCCTCACGGTTTGAACTTTCCGATAGCGGCAGGGAATTAGCACGTGAATATATTGATTCCAATGCCTATGCGGGAAAAGCTCCCGTACCGTTGTTTCAATACGTAGACATCGTTCGACGGCAAAAGGCTCGGGATTCCTGGCTCAACATGGAAATGCTGAAAGATTGCTACAAGCACATGGTAGTGACCGATCAGATTCTGAACCAGATTGGTCCTGCGGTGAATGCCGGCAAATCCTTCTTGATTTACGGTATGCCAGGCAATGGCAAAACTTATCTGGCAGAAGCGTTGCACCACCTGGACAAAACCATGATCTATATTCCCTATGCGATTGAGCACCAGGGTTTGATCATTCAGATGTTCGATCCTCTGTATCATACTCCGGAAGACGAGCCGGTTGATTCTATGTCCGTTTCATCGTCCATCAGTAATGTTAGCGGAGCGCATGACCGTCGTTGGTTCCGCTCTCGTCGCCCATTCATTGTGAGTGGTGGCGAACTCACTCTGGAAACCTTAGATTTGAGCTACAACGCGGTGGCCAAGACCTACGACGCCCCCCTTCATATGAAGGCCAACAACGGCATCTACCTGATTGATGACTTTGGCCGCCAGAAAGTGACTCCGGCTGAAGTGTTGAATCGCTGGATCATTCCCATGGAACGCCGGATCGATTTCTTAAGTTTCCAGAACGGTTCTAAGATGCATGTTCCCTTTGAAGTGTTTCTGGTGTTTTCCACTAATTTGAAACCCAACGATTTGGGCGACGAAGCGTTTCTTCGCCGCATCCAGTACAAGATGTTGATGAAAAGTCCTGACGAATTTGAGTTCGCCTCCATTTTCAAGAAATTCGCCGAATCTCAGGGACTCAACGCAACCCCGAAAATGATCGTAGATTTTCTGGAGAAGCATTACCGCAAAGCGAAAAAGGCCCGCCGACGCTGTCATCCGCGCGATATTCTTACCCACGCCGTTGACATCATCCGGTTCGAGAGAAGGCCCTGGGAGTTGACTACCGAAGTTCTAGATCACGCCTTTGAAAGCTGCTTTGTGGCTGTGGACGAGGAAATTTAAGAACAAGATGCACGGTTTCAGGGACTTCAGCGTCAGGCTTATTAGGAGTACTGCGAGCCATGCGCAATCTGTTCCTGCCAGTTGTAATCCTCTTTACGGTTGACGCCCAACCGGCCAACCAGAATATTGATCGGGTGTTGTACTTCAAACACATCGAATCCATCCAAGACCTTCGAGAGGCTGTAACCGTGGTTCGATCAATAACCCAGATCGCCAAAGCCACCCTGGACGCAACCCAAAAAACTTTGACACTGACTGCACCCGCTGGCCAAGCAGCCACCGCCGAATGGTTATTTAACCAGTTGGATCAATTAGTAAAGCCGGAAGCTGCTGCTGCTGAATTCACCACCGATAGTGGCGACTTAGTGCGAGTGTTTTACTTCGCACAACCTTTAACCAACCAGGAGCTTCAAGAAGTTGCCACCGTGGTTCGATCCACTGGCGAGTTGAGGCGCCTTTTCGTGTATAGCCCAAGCCGGGCAATGGTAGTTCGTGGATCGGCTGCCGACTTACGGCTTGCCGCATGGCTTTTCAAGGAATTCGATCAGCCGTCGAATCGTCCCGGGTTCGCTCCTCGTGTCAATGAGTATAGATTGTTTGAAAATGAAGACGACATATTGCAGGTTTTCTATTTGGCACGAACCAAGACGGTGCAGCGATTGCAGGGAATTGCAACAGAAGTACGCACTACAATCCAGATTCCCCGACTGTTCACCAGCAACTTGCATCGTGCAATCGTGGTGCGCGGCACTGCTGCACAGCTTGCACGGGCGGCTCAATTAATAGAGCAAAGCGACCGTTAATCACAACAACGCATTCATTCCATAGAACCATCTATATAAAAATGTCCCGGCGCACGCTTGAGTAATTGAATCATCACGACCTCGCCACGGTTTTACTGCCATTTCAGGCGCCACGGCGAATTAGATAGCCGAACTCAGGTGGTCGCGAGTATACCGCTGGACACGTCGTTTAAGACCGATTCCCCACCAAGCCCCCATCCTTAGCTTTACTTTGAAAGCTGTACGAACCTGATTCAAACATTAAGGTTGACAAGCAAATAGTTCGCTGTATACTGTACGTGT
This sequence comes from Bryobacterales bacterium, assembly GCA_043745195.1. Taxonomy (GTDB): domain Bacteria; phylum Acidobacteriota; class Terriglobia; order Bryobacterales; family Bryobacteraceae; genus JANXSF01. The sequence goes on from JAYTTF010000128.1 coordinate 3,926, forward strand.
ATAGTGTACAGATGAAAGACCTCGCCATCCAAGTTGACCCGAATTCCACTGTACCGGCCTATCGACAGATTGTGGATCAGTTCCGCCATTACCTGGTTGAAGGGGAGCTTGTTCCAGAAGATCAACTTCCTGGCGTTCGGCATCTTGCAATGGATTTAGGGGTCCACTTCAACACGGTTGCAGAGGCCTATCGGACCTTGGCTCAGGAAGGTTGGGTGGAAGTATCACAAGGCAAGTCAGTGCGCGTGTTGAGGCGAAGTGAGTTTCCGGTGCAGTCGAAAGAAATTGAAGTGGCATTCCGGCAAAAGCTGCGAATGTTGATCGCGGAAATGCGCGGCAGCGGGCTATCGGTTGAAACGGTAGACCGGGAACTGCGCAATGCTGCGGAAGGGATGAAATCATGAAATGGGTTCCTATTTGCATAATTCTTTTTAATGGCTTGATGTTTTTTCTACTTCCTGCTTTTCAGCGACGGAACTTGTTCTTCGCTGTTCCTGTTGCAGAAGACTTCACTAGCTCTGATCGGGCGAAATCGCTGCTTCGGCGGTACCGACTGGTGAACTTTGCCGCTGTATTGCTTGCCATTGGGGTTGTGTTTTCGCTGAATCATTTTGAGAAGTATATGGTTTGGTTGATGCTGGCGCAAATGGCTGTGGCCTTGGGCATGTTCGCTTGGATTCGCAATCGGATAGCATCCACAACCACTCCTCCTCCAGCTGCCGTTCATTCCGCTTCGCTGGCTGCTGAATCGCCTGAAGTGCGCGGCCTATGGGCCCTTTTGCTGCTTCCGTTTCTGATTTTGGTGGCCGCCGGAATGTATCTAAATGCTCACTGGGCAGATATCCCGCAACGATTTCCAATCCACTTTGATGCCGCTGGACCTAACGGCTGGAGCACCAAGAGTGTGAAGGGAGTTTATGGCATCCTGCTCTTCGGCGGATTGCTGCAATGCATTTTTCTTTTCATGATTTATGGCATTAAGACAGGAACGCGTCGCGCAGTCCCTGGCAGTCCGCGGATGCGATTTATGAAGGCAAATATCTGGATGTTGATAATTCTCCAATGGTTGTTGGGTATTCTATTTGCCTATATTTCCTTGCTGCCTGTTATGACCTCAAAACCGGCCGGATGGCTGATTGGTGCATTCACAGTAGTCGTGGTTGGAATTTCAATGGCATTCACTGTCTATATCGTGAAACTGCAAGGGCAGGCTTCTGATTCGGAGAACACACCGGATTCCAGTTGGATCTGGGGAGGGATGTTTTACTACAATCCCGAGGACCCTGCGCTACTTGTAGAAAAGCGCATTGGGATAGGTTACACGTTCAATATGGCTAACCGCATGAGCTGGGGATTTTTCGCGATGGTGGTCTTGGTGGTGCTGTTACCAGTGGTGCTGAATATTTCGGCCCCCTGAGGGTTCTCGACAGGCGGCTTATGAGCCCTAACCGGCACCCTGTCTGTCCAATTCGTGAAATCCGGGACGGGGGTGCAATTTTTTGCCACTCTTCCGTAAGCAGAACATCTTCATTGTATTGCAGCCCCGTCCCGGATTTCGCAGCCCTCCGCACCTTACTCCCACGACGAGCCCCACGATTGAATTTAGAATCGAAGGAGCGCTCACTATTCAGGTGACAGATGGTTTCAACGCAACTGTCGGTGGGTACGGGAGTTGATCTATGGGCGGTGCGTCAACTGCCGTTTTTGGGTTCAATGATGTTTGGCTCGGTGCACTGAACCGGGGATTCTCGTAGACAAATAGAGGACTTAGGGCAAGGGAGTGGGGGGGCAAATTTGGCTGTAAAAAAGAAAGCTGGAGAGAAGAGGGAATCTCACGGCCCGCTTGGGGAAAAAAAAATGGCTGCCGAAGCAGCCATTTTTTCAAGATCCGAAAGGAATCTTACTTGCGGCGACGGATCGCTGCGATACCAACCAGCCCAGCAGCGAACAAAGCATAAGTCCCTGGTTCAGGAACCGCAGCATCTGTAACTGTCAAGTTATCGATCGCGAAGTC
>JAYTTF010000129.1:0-22431 GCA_043745195.1 Bryobacterales bacterium
AATCAATGCGGTGCCTGTCATGAAGTGAATGGCGTCGGCATGAAAACCGGGCCGAAGCTGAATGGCGTAATCGTCAGGCGGACAAGAGAATGGTTGACAGGCCATTTTCTTGACCCTCAAAAGTATTCACAAGGGTCACCCATGCCAGTCTACAAATTCAATCCTCGTGAGATGGAGCGGATGTTAGCTTACTTGTCTTCGCTACCTGAGTAGCCCCCGGCGAAGTTCAACGTGACAGAATGGTGGGATAAATGCGGGGAATTTTCTTCTCTTTAATTTTCGCCATTGTATTAGTGGCACAAGCGCAGCCGCGCGTAATGATCGACGCGGGTAAGATCCGATCAGCCCTGAAGAACGGATCAACGGTTGTAACCGTTCCAGTGGAAAGTACCTATGAGGCTGGCATTCGTGCCAGCCTTTCGCTTTCTTGGTTGGATTGGCAAGATCTGATGTCGAATCCAGTAGATCAGGTAGTCACTATTCAACCTGGTCGCACCCTCCTTGAGATTCCCCTACCGATTGTCAGTTCTTCCATCTGGACTCGACTTCGCTATTCGCTAGCCCCTGATCGCAGCGTGGCTCGGGCATTTCCTCCGCTGAACGGCAGAGTCCCCATATCTCAAGTCGCACCGTACATTTTCGAATTGAAGATCAATTCCGTGAGTGAGCCTCGTCGTGGGCACCCCGTCACGGTCAATGCGCAAGCAATCCATCCCACCACCCGAACGCCCGTTGCCGGAGTTGGCTTCCAGGCAATTCTTACCATCGACAAAAAAGAGTTCAAGCCAGTTCGATCTCTCGCCCAAGGCGATGGCTTGGTTGAGTTCACCTTCAATCTTCCAGCAAATTTGGATGGCGACCTGTTAGCGAACGCTGATGTGGACGTAACCGCAACCAATGGCGATTTTGAACAGAGTGCCTCTCTGAATCTTAATTTTCCAACTCAGCAACGGAGCGGCCGCTTTCAAACTGACAAGCCCATCTACCAACCTGGCCAGACAATTCATCTGCGCGCAATCGTGCTCGATCCGCAAGGTCGTGCCGCCAATGGAGCCAAGGTTATGGTGCGCATTGAAGACGCAGAGAAGGATCGAGTCCATACCGCCAGTCTGGTCTCTTCCCGCTTCGGAGTTGTTCAGCAGGAGTGGACACTGCCCGAAACCGCGACCCTGGGGATTTATCGGATAACACTTCTGGCTGAGGGAGACGATGACTACCAAATGGCGCAACACAGCGTTCGTGTAAGCCGCTATGAGTTGCCAACCTTCAATGTCGTCGCCAAGCCGGATCGCACAGCCTATTTGCCTGATCAGCCCGTCGAAGTGAAAGTCTCAGGAACCTTTCTCTTCGGTAAGCCCGTTCCCAAGGGGCATGTCAAAATCATCAGAGAAGACGAGGATGGCCCTGCGGCTGAAGGCGATGCTGGCGCTGACGGAATATTCATTGCCAAGCTCGATTTGAAAGAGGATCAAAAGGATCTTCAAAAGAAGGAATACGAACACTTTCGTGACTTACATTTCAGCGCATACCTCACCGATCCACTTTCCGGCCGGACAGAACAGCGACGCTTCGACGTTCGCTTAACCCGCAAACCGATTCATGTCTATTTTATAAACGGGAGCCAGGATTTCGGCTTCATCTCCACTTCATACGCCGATGGAAAACCAGCGCAGGCAAATGTCGAAATATCGTCGGAAAACAAACGCGTGGCCACAGTGCGTACCAACCGTTACGGTCTGGCTCGGTTCCAGCTTCCTACTATTGAAGGACGTTATTTCGAAATTGAGGCACTCGTCAAAGACGACAACGGACTAACCGGGAATCAGACATTTCGATACCCACTTGAGGAATTTCCAAGAATCAAGTTAACTCCCCGGCATACTCTGCACCGCACTGGCGATTCGGTGGCGCTGCAAATCAACGCATCCCAGTTAGATGCTCCCGATGCTCTCGTGATCATTCACGCCATAGCCGACGGCCAGTCTGTTGCCCGCCGTATTGTCCGGCTCGCGGATCGTAAAGGTGAAGTTACTTTTCCCTATCAGCCTGCATTCCGGCGTAAAGTGACCTTCACTGCTTGGAACATATCCTATCCGATAGGAATGAATTCCAAATCCGTAATCTTTCCCGATGGTTCCGATTTGCGCCTCTCGGCTACAACCGAAAAAGCGGTCTACAAGCCAGGGGAAAAAGCCACTCTCACAATGCAAGTGAATTCAGCAGACGGTAAGCCTGTGGAAGCCGCTCTGGGTTTGGCCATTGTCGATCAAGCGGTTTTGGAAAGGGCCCGCACGGATGATGAGTTTGGGCAACGTCCGTGGTTCTCCTGCGCCTTTTGCGAAACAAATGGCGAATCTGAAATTGGCGGAGTGCGACTTAACGATCTTTATTTGCTGAAGCCGGCAATAATCATCACTCCGGAATTGGATTTAGTGGCGGAAGCACTCCTGTCGGATCAAGGGTTGTCTGTTGCCTCTGATGACAGCGAGAGTATGGAGGATCCACCGTCTTTTAAGAGCATCGGAACTCAAATGGCGACGATTCGTGCGCTGCTCGAAAAGCACTACACGCAAGAATTCGATTTTCCCAAGGATCTTTCCACTCTTACCAGAATCCTAGGCAATCAATGGTTCTCCATGGAAGACCCTTGGGGCAGCCAATTCACTGCCAAGTTCAGTGTGGAGTTCTCAAGCTATAAATTGGAAATTGTAAGCATCGGCCCGGATAAAGTGGCTGGGACTAAGGACGATTTCGTCGCCGGAACATTTGTGAAGCCTTATTTCACAGCCATGCGTCTGATGATGGAAAACATTTTGAACAAGCAGGATGACTATCCATCTAACGAATCCGCATTCAAAAACCTGCTAAGCCAAAATGGAATTTTGCTTGACACTTTGCGCGATCCCTGGGGAACAGCCTACAAGGCGCAAGTGAACACTTGGGGTGCTTCGCGAAATATCAGCATTATGACTGCAGGTCCAGATTTGAAATTTGGCACCGACGACTACCAGGTGGCAAATTTCATGGGTGGTTATTTCCGGCGTCAGAGCGCGCAAATTGCAGAGGCTATATCCAACGCAACTAATCCCCCGAAAACGGAAGAGCAGTTTAGGAAAGTTTTGGATAGTGCTGGAATCGACATTTCTCTATATCGCGACGCCTGGGGAAATCCCTACCGTTTGACAAGCGAAATTTCTTCGCGCTTTGAAGATAGCATCAGAACAACTACGGTTCGTGTTTTCGGTGGTTCTTTGACTCCACGGAAAGCAATCACTCCCGTCACGCGCCGGTTCATCACTTTTTCGTTGCGTAGTGCAGGCTCCGATGCAATCGCTGGGAATAGCGACGATTTTGACATCGTTCGTTTTCCCATCCTGATCAGCGAAGAATCTACTGCCACTGTATCCAATCCTCCGCCTGTGGCGAACATCGGGCGGGGCACAGGAGTGGTTGCTGGTAAAGTTTACGACCAGTCCGGTGCCTCAATCCCCAACGTGAAGATGACGCTTTTTTCCAACCAACTTAAATTTCACGAAACATCTACCAACCCCGTCGGCGCATTCGTTTTTCGTGATCTTCCCGCTGGTATTTACACACTTCTGGCCGAAGCCGCCGGTTTCAAGCCATTCGAAACCATTCAAATTCCAGTGACCGACGCTAAAGCAACCACCGTCAATTGTGAACTTGAAATTGGATCCGTGAATGAAGCCGTTACCGTCACCGCCGCTCTGCCGATGCTCGAGACATCCGTTTCAATGGCAAGCGAAGTCACTACCGTATCCACCGGCACTCCACGCGTTCGCGACTATTTCCCTGAAACCCTCGTCTGGTTACCCGAAGTCCTTACCGATGCCCGTGGCACTGCTCGCACCCAATTCACGCTGGCCGATAGTGTCACCAATTGGAAAGTCGCTGTCATCGCCTCAACGCTGGATGGCCGCATCGTCGAAACCGAAAGGGACCTCCGCGCATTCCAGCCGTTCTTCCTTGAATTCAATCCGCCACCCATCCTTACCGAGGGCGACCAACTTGAATTGCCGGTCACAGTTCGTAACTACCTCAACACTACCCAGAAAGCAGAAATCACTATTGCCCCCAATAATTGGTCAACGCTACAAGGTTCCAAAGCGCGCGTCATGGAACTTTCTGCCAATAGCTCATCCAACGTCAGCTTCTTAATCAAGGCCACTGCATCGAAGGAAAAAGCCACTCAACGAATCAGCGCTATCGCTGGTCCCAATCGTGATGCCATCGAAAAAGCCGTACGCGTGCATCCCGACGGACAGGAAGTAACCCACACTTCTGGCGACCTGATCTTAAACCGCACTGCATTCAATGTTCCTATTGCAACCAATGCAATTGCGGGCGGAACACATGGAGAATTGCGGATCTATCCCAACATTGCAGCCATATTGCTGGAGAGTGCTTCAGCCATTCTCATCACGCCCTATGGCTGTGCTGAACAAACCATTTCCGCTGGTTACTCCAATCTGGTTGCCTGGCGATTTGCTAAGGCTGCTGGCATCACCGATCTTAAAATCGAAAAAGTTGCCTTGACAAACATTCGCAAGGCGATTGAGAATTTGTCTCAGTTCAAGAATTCAAACGGCGGAATTGGCTATTGGTCCAGAGAAAATGCAGACGTTGCCGTTACCGCGCATGCCCTCAGCTTTCTGATTGAAGCCGGCAAGACATTACCAGTTGAAAAAGATGACATGCAAATTCTTGCAACCTGGATTGAAAATCAACAAGCCTCCGATGGAACCTGGCCTAGCCGTGTCCCTCTTGTGCAAACAAGTTTGGTGCTCCGCTCCCTTGCCTCCGCGCAGAAAGCTGGCCTCGCTATTAACCCCAAGGTTTTAACCGGCGCCTATCACCACATAGCAAGATTCACTGATAGTATCGACGAACCCTACATGCTGGCCAACTTCATTCTTGCGGCACTGCAGACAGGCGACGAAGCACTGTTGGGCAATGCGCTGCCCCGATTGCAATCTCTTGCGCGCGAAGAAAAGGGCGGCATGTTTTGGGACCTCCGCACGAACACTCCCTTTAATGGTTGGGGAACTTCCGGTCGTCACGAAACCACTAGTGTGGTCGTCAGTGCTCTGGCCGCCTGGCGAACGAAACATCCTCAGGCAACTGATCTCGATCCCATCATTCGTCGTGGTCTGTTATTTCTAATGCGCGGCCGCGACCAATTTGGCGGCTGGTTTTCTACCCAGTCAACTCTTCGCGCCATGCAAGCAATAGCCGATGCTTCTGATGCCTTGGGCAACTTCGGCGGCAAAGGCGGGCAAATGGAAATCCGCGTTGGCGGACGACTCGTAAAGAAAGTAGCCATCCCAAATGACCCCAAGGCCACCAACCCCATCCTGGTCGACGTTTCTTCATTTCTTACATCCGGCCAGAATGAAATCGAACTCGTATCGTCGGCTGGAGCCAACAGTTCCTTCCTGCGTTTTTGGTCCACTCATTGGCTTCCTTGGACACAAACAAATCCCCGAATCTCTCCCGAACTTCGTCTTGCCGTCAAGTTCAATCAGTTGACCGCAGCGGTAGGGGAACCAATTCGATGCTCGGTCCAGGCTGAACGTGTTGGCTTTCGTGGCTATGGCATGATGATGGCTGAAATCGGACTTCCTCCAGGTGTCGAAGTAGATCGCCAGTCTCTTGAAGAAGTGGTTAGCGGCGGGAAAGGAATCAACCGTTACGAAGTCTTTCCAGATCACGTAGCGTTTTACCTTTGGCCCACCGCTGGCGGCGTCTCTTTCGATTTCACCTTTCGCACAAGAATGGCGATGATTGCCAAGTCCGCTAAGTCCGTCCTGTACGATTACTACAATCCAGAGGTTCGTGCCGAGGTGGCCCCCATTTTAGTTCAAAGCACTTTCAAATAAGTCTTCATCCGCTATGTACTCATCTGCTGCGGCATCGCCATCCGCAAATCATTGCGCGGCATAATCAGCCAAGCCAGGAAATAGAAGAAAAACGGCAGGCAGGTCGCAATGGTAACCACCACATAAAGCAGCCTGAACAAGGTAACGTCTATATTGAAATAATGAGCCAGCCCGGCACATACTCCGCCCAGCTTTTTTTGGAACATATCCCGTTCCAAGGGCCGTGGTGGCACCTGATAACTCGCCGAAGTGGCCATCACTGGTTTGCCACATTGAGCGCAGAAACGATCCTGTTCCAGCATGCGATTGCCGCAGGTTGTGCAGTACATTGAAACCTCCTTAAAATTACTCTTGTAAATTGTCATACGGAGCAACCGCCGGGAACGTTCACTTATTTTGCGGAATATTGACAGGTTGTGGAATCAAACATCCGATAGATTGGATGAATAGGTTAGGATAAGCAAACAGAGGAGCCACTAAAATCGCATGTTGATCCGCAAGCTACAAGGATGGGAAATTCCTGATCGCGAAGCCACCCCGGAAGGTATCTACCTGAATCGTCGTCAGATCTTAAAAACTGCCGGATTGCTGGCCGTTCCCGCAATTTCTGCGTTAGCCGCACCCTCCAATCTCTACCCGGCCAAGGCAAACACCAAGTATCACCTGGACGTTCCCGTCACCGAGGAATGGGCCGCCACCAGCTACAACAATTACTACGAATTCCACCCCACTGATAAACAAGCTGTGAAGGATCGCGTCGGCAAATTCGTCACTGAACCATGGACCGTCACCGTCAGCGGTCTGGTGAACAAACCCGGCAAGTGGGACCTCGATAAGATTCTGTCATCCTTCCAGTTAGAAGAACGCATCTATCGCTTCCGTTGCGTTGAGCGTTGGGCCATGGCCGTACCGTGGACCGGCTTCACCCTATCAAGCCTCATCCAGGCCGTGGAACCGAAGGCTGAAGCCAAGTTCATCCGTTTTGAAACTGCCAATCTCCCGGCCCAAATGCCAGGAATGCGCGAAGCTCCATACCCTTGGCCCTACTTTGAAGGGTTACGTATGGACGAAGCCATGCACCCGCTGACGATGCTCGTAACCGGAATGTACGGCAAGAAAATCGCCAAACAAAATGGCGCGCCCATTCGCGTGGTTGTGCCGTGGAAGTACGGCTACAAAAGCATCAAGTCTATCGTGAAAATTGAATTCGTCGCCAAACAACCCGGCACGTTCTGGAATAAGCTGCAGTCAGCCGAATACGGCTTCTATTCCAACATTGATCCGAAAAAACCCCATCCGCGCTGGTCGCAGGCGGTGGAGCAAGTCATCCCGAATATGGAACGCCGAGCCACTCTAAAATTTAATGGCTACGAACAGTGGGTCGGCGGATTGTACAACGGCAAAGAAGATTGAGGCGCTTAAGCCTGCCACTTATAAAAATAGAAAAGCAGAGGAATTTTCCCAGTGTTCGTGATGCCGTGCAGTTTGTTACCCGCGCAGTACATCATCGTTCCAGGCCCAACTTTGGTGGTCTTCCCATCCACCAGTAAATCGCCAGTGCCTTCGGTGATCACCATGAATTCTTCTTCGGGATGCTGATGTGGAGGATGCGGGCTCATTCCCGGCTTTAACTTTAAGCTCCCCGCCGTCATGGAAGTAACCTGATCGGTGGACCCTTCAAAATAGATCCGCAAATCGCCAAAGGGCTCTTTGGTAAGCTTGGCCTTCGCCTCATCCAGGGTGATGCTCTTCAGACCTGGAGCCTTGGCCGCCATCATTGCAACTGGGGCCATCATCATTGGCATTTTTAATAAATCGCGTCGTTTGGGCATAGAAAGGGATTTTGGTGCGAATGGGGAGGGTCGAACTCCCAAGAGTCTCCTCGCCAGATCCTAAGTCTGGTGCGTCTGCCAATTCCGCCACATTCGCACGTTCGATTGGCTACCCTATAGTTTATCACTTCGACAATCCAGTCAGTGCAACTCTGTTTGTTTTGAGTTATCTTGCAGTCATGTCATCTTTTCGATTGGCTTTGCTGGCGTCCCCATTATTTCTCACTTCCATAAGCGCCCAGCCCTCCGCCTCACCCACCGATGCCACCCGCATCAGGACCCTTGCCAAAGCCGCACCCCGCTTGCCTCTTGAACTATCAGAACTGAAGCTCCTACCTCCCCGCGAAATTGGCTTCGTTTCCTCAGTCGCCTCAGACCGTCAGGGAAACTTCTATCTCCTTCAGCGGGATTTGAAGTCCGATCCCATCATCGTTATCGACAAAACCGGCAAAATATTGCGCAGTTGGGGTAAAGGCCTATTTACAATTCCCCACAGCATTCGTCTTGACCCAGCCGGCAACGTTTGGACCACCGACGCCAACACCTCGATGGTCTACCAGTTCACTCCCAATGGCAGAAAATTGCTGGAAATTAACGTAGGTGGCCAACCGGCTTCAATCACCAGCGAATTTCGCGGGACCACCGATACTGCCTTTGGACCCAACGGCCACGTGTACATTTCCGATGGATACGGCAACGCTCGAATTTTGGAATATGACAAGAACGGTAGGAAAATTCGCCAGTGGGGGAAGGCGGGTAATGGGCCTGGTGAATTTCGACTTCCTCACGGCATCGCCGTTCATCCGAATGGAAACGTCTATGTGGCCGATCGTGAAAACGATCGAGTGCAATGGTTCAACGCCAAAGGCGAGTATCTTGGAGAATGGAACTTTGCCGGAAGGGTTTTCACATTGGCCTTTACTCCCAAAGGGGACCTATTCGTTTCCGCCCAACCAAGAGACGTCCCTCTTGGAGCGGAAGGCTGGCTGTTTAAGGTGAACCAGAGTGACGGCAGTATTCTAGGTAGAGTTGACGGAGCAGGGCATTCGCTAACAATTGCGCCCAATGGGTCAATTGTGATCGGCAAACGTCCGGATCATATTCTGTTATTTAGTGCCAAATGAAAAAGTGGGCACGCCTCAAATCTAAATGAGAATGTCCTTCACCACGTCACCAAAGACGTCGGTCAAGCGGAAGTCGCGTCCGGCGTAGCGGTAGGTTAACTGCGTGTGGTCCAGGCCGAGAGCGTGAAGCATGGTGGCATGTAGATCGTGAATGGAAACGCGGTTTTCAACTGCCTTGAATCCGAAATCATCAGTAGCGCCGTGAGCCAACCCGCCCTTGAATCCGCCGCCGGCTACCCACATTGTGAAGCCATAGGGATTGTGGTCGCGCCCGGTGCCGCTTTCTGAAACTGGGGTGCGGCCGAATTCGCCGCCCCAAATCACAATGGTGTCGTCCAGCATTCCGCGCTGCTTCAGATCCTGAATCAACGCCGCTGCGGCTTGATCCATGGCGGGCACTTTTTTGCGATAGGCTTTTTCAATATCCTTATGATCGTCCCAATCCCCGGAACCTACATTGACGAATCGCACACCTTTTTCCACTAACCGCCGAGCGAGAAGGCAACCGTTTCCAAACGGAGTCTCCCCATACAGAGCACGAGTTTCTGCAGATTCTTTGCGGATATCGAAAACCTCCATTGCCTCGAACTGCATCCTGAAGGCGGCTTCCATGGACTGGATGCGTCCGTCAAGGTAATCATCGGCTCCAAAGGATTCGCCGTAGTTTTTGTTTAATGCTTGCAGGGCATCCAGTTGCCTGCGCTGCGACTCTTTGTCTGCATATTTGTTGCGCAGATTCGGAATCATCTTTTCGGGGTCAGGCTCGGTATGATTTACGGGAGTACCCTGATGTTCGGCGGGCAGAAATCCGGAGCGCGTGGCTGAACCGTTGGACGCTAGGGCAACAAATGCCGGTAGATTTTGATTTTCTGAACCTAAACCGTAGGAAATCCACGAACCCATGGAAGGCCTGTTTTGCAGGATGGAACCGGTGTGATATAAACTCACGCTTGGAGTGTGAGTGGGATTGAAGGAGTACATTGACCGGATCACGGTTATCTCATCAATCACGCCCCCCAGCTTGGGAAGCATTTCACTAACTTCGACGCCGCTTTTACCGCATCGGCTGAATTCAAAAGGCGAGGGCATGAGGCCGCCTGTTTGGCGTTCGGTCCGCAACTCTACCGAGCCTGGACGTTGGCCTTGAAACTTCATGAGCAGCGGTTTGGGGTCGAACATATCGACGTGTGAAGGCCCGCCTTGCAGAAACAGGCTGATGACCTGCTTGGCTTTGCCGGGAGTCCGCTTTCCGGTGTAGCGTCCGAGTGCGGCGGCTTGCGCTTGCTGGGGGCCAAGCAAAGCGTTGAGTCCAAACGTACCGAGGCCGCCAAAGGCGGATTGAATCAAATTGCGGCGGGATAGCGGAGAACTCATGGCCAAAAAATCTCCTCGTTTGTGGACAACAAAACTTGCGCGTATTGTTCCAGCGTTCCGGTTGCAAGAAAGCTGAGGGCAAGATCCAGTTCACCGGCGCTTGGGTCGCGGGAAAGAAGACGTCGGTAGAGTTCCGTCATGCGGGCTTTATCGGTGCTGAGGCCGCTTACTGCTTTACTAACGGCGGCAGCAGAATCATGGAGAAAAGCACTGTTCAGAACGAATAGCTGTTGCAGGGAAGTGGTAGTCAGGTCGCGCCCACCGCTGCTTTGCATGGGGTCTGGGAAGTCATAGTTTTTCAGAAGAGCACTCAAGCGACCACGCGCTACGCGGCCATATATGGTGCGGCGCAAATTGGTGGGTGATTCAACGTCTTCCGAAGGGCCATACATTTTGATATTCAAGCGGCCGGAGACGCGTAGCAAAGTGTCGCGGTAGGATTCAATGTCCATACGGCGGGGTGACATTCTCCAGAACAGGGTATTGGCGGGATCTGCTTTCACTAAATCGGCACGGGGTTTGCTGGATTGCTGATAGGTTTCCGATGTCATGATTTCGCTGTTCAGCCATTTTAAAGACCAGCCGTTGGCCACAAAGCGGGCGGCCAAATCGTTGAGCAATTCTGGATGAGTAGGCATTTCGCCTTGCACGCCGAAATCGCTGGGTGTGGGAACCAGGGGACGGCCAAAATGCCAATCCCAAACACGATTCACAATCACGCGAGCGGCCAGCGGGGTTGCGTCGGCGAAGATCTTTTCTGCGAATTCCAGGCGGCCAGAGCCCTTTGTGAAGTTGCTTTCGCCCTTTGTTAGCACGGTTAAGAAATGACGAGGAACGATTTCCCCAGGCGTTGCCACGTTGCCGTTGCGCAGCACCGGTAGGTCGCGGGCTTCACCGGGTTTATAGACAACGAAAGTGTAATGGTCATCGGAGCCGTCGACGAATTGGGCGGCATCATAGACGGAGTTCATGTAGGGCTCAGTGGAGGTGAGAGGTCGTTGGCGGCCGGTTGGTGCTGCGGTGCCTTTAGCGCGTGGGACTGGCGGGGTCCAATACTTTTCAAGGCTTGCGATCAGTTTTGGATACTTCTCACGAAGCGGCAGCATTTCGTTCTTAAGTGTTTGGATCTCCGCTTTCCAGCGGGCGACTCTGCTTTCACTATCTACAACGGTTGAGGCCTCGCCGGTGAGCAGGTTGGCGGAATAACTAAGGTCGATCAGGCGGCGTTGCACCCAAAGGTAACGGGCCTCAATTTTGGGATCCACGTCAAACAAAGGTTGTTCAGTTCGCATGGTGGAAGCGAATATGCCCGCCAAGCCGTAATAGTCCTTGGTGGGAATTGGATCGAACTTATGATCGTGGCAACGGGCGCAGGCAACGGTCATGGCGAGCAATCCACGGGATACAGCGTCCACTCTTTCGTCCCAGTCATCGGTCATGAAGCCGCCGATGACGTCCGCGGAAAGCCGCTGGTCTTTGTGATAGATGGGCGCTGCGCCAAGATAGCCGAGTGCGCGGAGGTCCTCGCGTTTGGTATTGGGCATCTGGTCGGCGGCCAATTGCATCTTCACAAAACGATCGTATGGAATGTCTTGATTGATCGCCTCAATGATCCAGTCGCGGTAGCGCCATGCGTAGGGATAGGGCTGGTTGGTTGCTTCTGAGGTTGGATTGTCTTCTCCATAACGGGCCACATCCATCCAGTGACGGGCCCAACGTTCGCCGTATTGCGGCTTGGATTGCAGGTTGGTGATTAGATTGGTCCAGGCGTTTAGTGATGAGTCGGCTGCAAAGTCTTCCACCTCTTGATATGTGGGTTTGTAGCCGAGCAAGTCTATGTATGCACGTTTTACTAGCGTTCGCTTATCTGCTTTTGCGGAAGGGGTAATGTTCTTCGCATCCAATTTCGCCAGCACAAACGAATCAATCTTGTTGCCGATCCATGAAATATTGCTCACCTTTGGTGCAATGATTTCCGCGATGGGTTGGAAGGCCCACCATTTTCGACCGGTCTCAATGGACATGCCTTTCAAGGCTGCATTGGTTTCACCAGCGCTTGGGGCGGTTCGGGGATCTGGCGCACCGGAGAGGATCCAATCCTCAAAATCGGAAATTATGGAATCAGGAAGTTTACCTGAAGGCGGCATTTGCAAATTAGAATCAGTGAACCGAAGAGCCTTCAGCAGGCGGCTTTCGCCGGGCTTACCTGCAATGACCACTGGGCCGTTTGAACCGCCTGTGGCCATTCCACTTTTAGTGTCAAGCACCAATCCACCCATGGGGGCTTTCAGTTTTGCCGAATGGCAGGCGTAACATTTGGCGGCCAATACGGGGCGGATTTTAGATTCAAATAGAGATAGATCCTGCTTTTGAGCCCAAAGCATTGGGGTGAACGAGAATATGGATAGCAGCAGGCGCGACGTCATAAAGGCTATGTCCGTATCTTATCAAATTCGCCTTGAAGGCCTATCAAATCCGCCTTATTAAGGATTGTTACGCTGCGCCGATAGTGATATGGTCTTCGATGGCTGTTACACCAGGAGCGGCCCAGGTTGCGTGCATCACTTCTTCGTACTCTGCGTGGGAGCGAGTTGATCCGCGCAAGCTTGCCACTCCGTGCGTCACGTGGGCTTTGATGTGGCTGCTGTCCACCAGGGCGTTACGGCGCAGGGCTGCTTCAATGAGGGCTTTGGCGTCCCCTTGACTAGCTGCGGGTTGAATGCCGATGTTATTGTGAATCCCCACTATTCCAATGAGTGCACACAAAGCGCGGGACGCTTCTTCTTTCTGTGCTTGGCGTTCCACGATCCCGGATAGAGTAACCCAGCCTTGGGCCACCTGGACCTCGACAGTCTTTGGCACTTGGCAGTTCCATTCCAGACTACTCATCGCAGCGAGGGCGATATCGTCGTCCTCTCTTTGGTGATTGAAGGGAATCACCACGCGAATTTCGTTGGTGACGCGATTGACGTGGGCCACGCGCCAGGCGGCGCTCTGGGCTGCACATTTTTCCCAGAAGCTATCGACGTGTCCACCCAGTTCGACGGCTCCGCTTTTGACGGCTACGCTAATTTTTGAAAGGCTGCCGTTGAGTTCCCAGCCAACTTCATTTTCGACATCGTGCTGCAGGCCTACGTCATTCCACATGATTTGGTCCTCCGGTCAAGCGACCGTAATTTCCTCACGAGTGTATCAGTGATTGGTGCGCAAACACCGGACAATAAATATTCTCAACTTTGCCAATAGGCGATCACCACCAAAATTACCCTGCATTGTCAACAACTTAACTTAAAAACCCTTGCACCCGGCTGCTATTCTAAATTTAGAGAAACAAAAAACTCTGCGCAGAGTTTTCTCTTTGAAAGTGCTGCCCGCAAGGGTCGCCGGCTCTCAGATCGATTCGAGAAGCTAAACAATTTCGGCGTGTGGATTGGCTGTTGGAAAATCTGTGGCTCTGATTGCCGGCTGATTACCGGTGTTGGGGCGTCTGTAATTCAGGCACATACCGTTAGGTTGCGGAAGTGAACAGAAGGAAAACAGCCAGTTCCGCCGTTCTTTCAAATACGAATTTGCAAACCCCTGGCAATAGTGTGTCTACTCAGTTTCAATTTACGTCTAAACCCTATCCCTTCACAATGGCTTACACTATACTGAAGGTTAATTAGCGCAAAGGCCGATTCGGCGCGGCTTGTATTTTAGGAGTAGGGAGGCAGTCATGAATAACTATATGAAGTTCGGTGGCTTGTCCGCTATCGTTGTTGGCACTCTTGTCTGGATTGCAGCCAGCGAAATCAGCGTCGGTTCATCCTATTTCAAGACACTCGAAGAAATTGAAAAGCTGGACGCCAAGATGAAAACAAAACGTCTAACGGTCGGCGGTTTCATCCAACCAGGGTCGATCCAACGCAATGGATCCGAAGTTCGATTTGTCATCACTCAAAATGAGCGCAAAATGAATGTGATATATAACGGTTCCGACGCTCTGCCAGACACTTTCAAAGACGGTGCCGAAGCTGTTGCTGACGGCAAGCTGCAAAGCGATGGAGTATTGCACGCCAGCAAATTGTCCGCCAAGTGCGCCTCGAAGTACGAAGTGAAGCCCGGTGGTGGCTATCAAAAAGTAGACCCGAAGAAACTCGAAAACAAGTCGTAATCCTACTGGAGAAAAGTCATGGAGAATTTAGGCGCGCTTTCCCTTTTGTTGGGCCTTTGCCTGGCAGTCTACGCAGTCATCGGCTCCTTAGTTGGCGCATGGAAGAAAAATCCCTTCCTCATCAAATCTGCTGAACGTGCAGTGATTGCCGTTTGGGGATTGGTGACCCTTGCTTCCGCTGTACTGGTTCATGCCATGGTCACCGGAGATTTCCGGCTGGTCTACGCGGCCCAATATTCCAACATCGCCATGCCGACTATTTACAAATTCGCTGCATGGTGGGGCGGGCAGGCTGGATCGCTTCTGCTGTGGAACTTCCTGCTCTCCTGCTACGGGCTTGTAGTCGTTCTTCAAAACCGCAATAAACATCGCCAAATCATGCCGTACGTAACGGCTGTATTGATGAGCACTCAAGTCCTGTTTCTTATCCTGGTTTGTTTCGCTGCCAATCCCTTTGAAGTTCTCACGGTTGGAAAAGGAATCACCGCTGTTCCCGATGGCAAGGGGCTCAACCCGCTGCTGCAATATTGGACCATGGTGATTCACCCGCCAATTTTGTATCTCGGATACGTTGGCTTCGTGGTCCCCTTTGCATTCGCCTTAGGATCCTTGATCACAAAGCAGCCTGGCGATAACTGGATTCACACCACGCGCCGCTGGGCCATTGTCACTTGGCTATTTCAAACTGCTGGCATCACGCTTGGTGCAGGCTGGTCTTACGCGGTTCTCGGCTGGGGCGGCTACTGGGTTTGGGATCCGGTAGAAAATGCAAGTTTCCTTCCCTGGTTAACTTCCACAGCGTTCCTACACTCAGTTATGATGCAGGAAAAGAAAGGCATGATGAAAGTGTGGAACATGGTGCTGGTTAGTTCCACATTCTTCCTTTCCATCTTCGGCACATTTCTTACCCGCTCCGGCATTGTCAGCTCGGTACATGCTTTTGCGCAGTCACCAGTCGGTCCGTACTTTCTAACATTCCTGGCCATTGGCATATCCCTAACCACTTGGCTGATTCTTGATCGGTTGGATTTCCTGAAATCAGAGACCCCTCTCGAAAGCGTCATCAGCCGCGAATCCAGCTTCCTGTTCAACAACCTGATTCTTTTGGCAAGCTGCTTCGCCATTCTGTGGGGCACCATGTTCCCCGTTATTTCAGAAGCCGTCACTGGTGAAAAAATCAGCGTTTCGGCACCCTTTTTCAACCGAGTCAATATTCCCATCGGCCTATTCCTGATGTTCCTCACCGGCGTGGGTCCGCTCATTGCCTGGCGTCGCAGCACTGCTGAAAGCTTAAAGCGCGCTTTCATGAATTCAGCCATTGGCGGATTGCTTTTGATCGCTGTGCTGATTGCTGCCGGCATGCGCCATCCCTATGCCTTAATGTCCTTCGGCTTGTGCATGTTTGTCACATTAACCATCTCCTCGGAATTCTACAAGGGAAGCAAATCTATTTCAGCCAAAGACGGCATCGGCTTTTTGCCTGCAATGGTGGAACTAACCCATCGCAACACCCGCCGCTATGGTGGCTACCTCATCCACATGGGCGTTGTGCTCTGCTTCATCGGCTTCTCCGGCGCTGCTTTCAATCTGGACCTGACCCAGGAAATCGGCGAAGGCCAGACCATGAAAATCGGACGCTACACTCTGGCCATGAAAAACATCACCATGGGTGAAAATGATAACTATGTCTGGCGCAAAGCCATGATTGAGGCTACGATTGATGGCAAACCGTTCGCCATCAAGGAGCCGGAAGGCCGCGTTTACAAAGCGCAAAACGAACCCTATCATTCCGTCGGCATCGTGCGCGGTTTAAACGAAGACTTGTATCTGAACTTCGCCAACACTTCAGCCGACGGGAAAAAGGCTGTTATTCAAGCCTACGTTTTCCCATTGGTTAGCTGGATCTGGATTGGCTTCTGGGTGATGTTTGCCGGCACCATCGTTTGTTTAATCCCCAGCAAGGTGCGCCTGGAATATGCCCGAACGCAAGTGGTTGGTGTTGTGGAGAGAAATGCTGTCCAAGTGGAAAAGTAGCCTTCTTCTTTTAGTAGCGGTTCTGTGCATGGCACAGGAATCCATGGTCTCCCCGTCCGTTCGCCGCGTCGGGGAAAGACTGTCCTGCTTGTGCGGTGTCTGCAAAAACACAGTTGGAACTTGCGACATGATGGGCTGCCATTACACCGCCCCCAAGCGCGAGCAGATTTCCAGCATGCTGGAAAAAGGCATGTCGGACGATTCCATCGTAGCCGCCATCGTCAAGGAAGTTGGCAACAAAGCATTAGCCGAACCTCCGCAGGAAGGTTTCAACGCCATGGCCCTTATCATGCCCTTTGTGATGATCGCCATTGGCCTTTTAGCTATATACTGGTTCATCCAGCACAATCGCCGTCAGCCTGTAGTTGTGGATGCCCTCCACCCACAGGTTTTAGATCGCTTCCACGCCGCAGCGGAAAAGGAATTTGAAAAGCTCGACTGATGCTCATTGGTATAGCAGCCCTCATTGTGGTCGGTGTCATTCTCTACACCTTCCTGATTCGTGAAGAAGATCTTCCAAAACCTGAACCCATTAATCCTTTCCAACATTTGGACGATTCAAAAAAGCGCGTCTACGATAATCTGCGCGATCTGCAATTTGAATTCCGCCTGGGAAAGCTTTCCGACGAAGACTATGCCCGCACCAAGAAAGATTTGCAAGGTGAATTGGCGAAAGTTCTTTCCGACATGGATCAGCTAAAGCAGCAGTTGGGAGTGCAGGTGGCAAACGTTGCCCCGTCTTCCAAGCCCGCGAAACATCGCACAGGTTGCCCACATTGCGGAGCAAAGTTCAAAGAAAATCTTAAGTTCTGCGGGCAGTGCGGCAAGCCCATGGAGGCCGCATGAAAGTTTCGCTGTTGTGGATAGCCGCTTTACCCCTTATGGCTGCAGTCGACGGCGTGGTGATGAATCAAACCACAGGCAAGCCGCAAGGCGGTGCTACCGTCACCTTATATAAGGTTTCGCAAAATGGCCCCGAGTCTTTGGAAAGTGTCAAGACCGGCCCCGATGGCAAATGGGCCATCGACAAGCCCACCACTGGCGGACCACACTTGCTGCAAGCTGCCTTTGACGGTGTTACTTACAATAAAATGCTGCCGCCCGGAATGCCCGCCACTGGTTTGATGCTGAATGTCTATGCCAGTTCCACAGCACGAGGCGCAGTGAAGATCACCCAGCACATGATTTTGCTGGAACCTTCAGCAACGGAGCTTTCTGTGCGTGAATCCTTTTTTTACAAGAATGATGGCAAGACAACCTGGAATGATTCCAATCGTGGAAATTTACGATTTGAAATCCCAGCCGGCTCCCGTGGCAATGTGGAAGTAAACGCTACCGCTCCGCAAGGAATGCCTATCCGCCGTGCTCCAGAAAAGACGAATGAACCCGGCGTCCTGAAAGTGGATTTTCCAATCAAGCCCGGTGAAACGCGCATTGATCTGGCATATAAAGTTGACTTCAAATCGCCCGGAAAGTTTTCCAGCCGCCTGTTGGAAAAGGCTGAAAGCACCATGATGGCCATTCCCGCAGGCGTTGAAGTGAAGGGCGAAGGAATTGAAACCCGCGGCAATGAACCAACCACCCAAGCCAGCATCTTTTCTATCCCTGGTGAAAAATATTCGGTTGAGATGACTGGTTCTGGAGAACTCGATAAGGGCGACCCGGAAACGAATAAGGATGATGGCCCGGAAATTTCTGTCTCCCCTTCGCGCATTATGGAGCG
This sequence comes from Bryobacterales bacterium, assembly GCA_043745195.1. Lineage (GTDB taxonomy): Bacteria > Acidobacteriota > Terriglobia > Bryobacterales > Bryobacteraceae > JANXSF01. The sequence continues at coordinate 18,141 of JAYTTF010000129.1, forward strand.
GAAGTATTACGTCGTCGGTTTAAGCGCCGCCATTCTGCTGCTTAGCTTTTTCCGGCAACTGCGCAAGAAAGTCTAATGACCCCCATTTCGGTTGAGAACGTTTGGAAGTTCTTTGGTGATTATCCAGCGTTGCGCGAAGTCAGCTTCAAGCTGGAATCGTCGTCCTGCCTTGCTCTGCTTGGCCGCAACGGGGCTGGCAAGACCACCATGCTTCGAATTCTTGCCGGACTTTCCAGCGCTTCCAAAGGTGCAGTGAATCTTCCCGATCGTCGCCGAACTTCCTACTTAGGTCACAACATTGGAATCTACGATGAGCTCTCCGCTTACGAAAATTTAAAACTCTTCGCGCGCTTTTACGAAGTCGATAATCCCGCTTCCGTAGCTTCGAAATGGTTGGATCGCGTAAACCTGGCCCATGTAGCCGATTCGCCGGCACGCGAGTTTTCACGAGGCATGCGTCAGCGGCTGGCACTTGGACGGGTGTTCCTTCATGAGCCCGAAATGCTTCTGTTGGACGAACCTTTCACTTCGCTGGACGACAAAGCAATTGCCCTGCTGCAGGATTTGATGCGCGAAGCAAAGTCCCGCGGTGCAAGCATTATTCTATCCACCCACCAATTGCGCGAAGCTCTGGAACTTGCTACTAATGTGGTTTTGTTGCGTCGAGGGCAAATTGCCTATTGCGGCCCTCGAACCCAGGCGATGGTGGATGATCCCACAGCCCTTTATCGCGATCACGGTGGTGAGCCATGATGCGATTTCTAAAGCTCACCATGGCCGTCGCTGGAAAAGATATCCGGTCGGAATGGCGCACCAAAGAGGCACTAAACGCCTCCTGTGCTTTCGCAATCGTAGTGTTGCTGCTATTCAGTTTCGCCTTTGACCCATCTTCAGAATCCACCAAAGAATTCGCCGGCGGATTGCTTTGGCTCGTCTTCATGTTTGCCGGAGCATTGATTGTCAACCGCAGCTTCGTGCGCGAATTGCCTAACGATTGCCTTGACGTTTTAATAGCTTCCCCGCTGCCCATCGCAGCTTTGTTTCTGGGCAAAGCCATCGCCTGCTTTTTAATGCTGCTTTTCATTGAATGTGTCAGCTTGCCAGTGTTTGGCATCTTCTATAACATCACCTGGTGGAATCAACCTGGTTGGCTGTTCCTGGTACTGGCCCTGACAACTTGGGCCATGAGCGTGGTTGGAACTCTTTTCAGTGCTCTTACCGTGAATCTGCGGCTAAGGGAATTGATGCTCCCCATGCTGCTTTATCCCATGCTGATTCCAGCCCTGATGGCTGCCATTCAACTCACCACGGTTGTGCTTACTAACGAACCGATATCGGGTGACAATTTTACGTGGCTCAAACTCTTGGTGGGTTTTGATATTATTTTTACTTCGCTATCCCTGGCGCTGGTAGACTTTGTTTTGGTGAGATAAATTATGCGTGACAAACTAATTGCCGGTGCCGGTGCGCTTGCCGCTGTTTTATTCGTTCGGAACCTATACGTAATGTTCATGCTGATCCCCGACGAAGTGGATCAGGGTGCAATCTATCGCATCATCTTTTTCCATGTTCCCGCGTTCTTCACTGCCGGCATGTGCTACATTTCTTCCATGTTCGCCAGCGCTTACTATTTATGGAAAAAGGACCTTCGCGCTGATGCCTTCGCCATGTCCGCCACCGAGGTAGCCTTGGCCTTTGCCGCCATCAATTTAATTACCGGAATGATTTGGGGCCGTATCATTTGGGGTATCTGGTGGGCTTGGGATCCACGCCTCACTTGGGCACTCATCAGTTGGCTGGTTTACTTCGGCTACCTTATGTTGCGCAAAGCGATTGATGATCCCAGTGAGCGAGCCAACATCACCGCAGTCCTGAATATTTTTGCTTTCACAAGCGTTGCCATCACCTGGAAAGCAATCACTTGGTGGCGCACCCAACATCCAGCTCCGGTTTTGAGTATTCGCGGCGCTGATGGAAAAACGGACCCTGCCGTAGAAGCCATGATCTACGCCAACTGGGTCCCCCTATTGTTACTGGCAGTAGTGTTTATCGCCATTCGTTTGCGTCAGGAACGTGCCCTGCGCGAACTGGACGGCATGCGACGCTGGGCCCACTCCACTTAACTCAAGGATTTTTATTATATGGATTCTCGCAATTTTACTTACATGTTTTACGGTTTTTCCATCGCCTGGAGTATACTGGCAATCTACGCCGTTTCGCTAATGCAAAGGCAATCGAAAATCAACAAGCAAGTGGAATCGTTAAAGAAAATGGTGGAGGGTAAGAAGTCATGAAACGCAGAGATTTGTTCGCATTGGGCGCTGGTACGCTCGCCGCTCGACAACTGGCCGCACAAACGAAAGTGGACCGCGCAACTCGCGCCACGCCTTCGCCAAAGATCAAAGACGTTCAGGTGATTGCCACAGCACCGGGCGGCTTACGCCTGCCTGTAGTGAAAATTCTCACCGATCAAGATGGGCTTTATGGATACGGCTGCGCCACTTTCACGCAGCGTGCCGACCTTGTGGTTCCGGCTGTTGAGAAGTACTTGAAGCCGTTCCTGATTGGTAAGCCCGCTGATCGAATTGACGATATTTGGCAGGCTTGCTACAACTCCTCATACTGGCGAAATGGCCCAGTGCTCAACAACGCTATCAGCGGAGTTGATCAGGCATTGTGGGACATCAAAGGTCGTCAGGCCGGCATGCCCGTTTATCAATTATTGGGCGGTAAAATGCGCGAAGCAGCAGATTGCTACGGCCACGCATCAGGTCAGGAAATTCCCCAAATCATCGAAAGCGTGCGCAGCTACATGGCCCAAGGCTTCCGCCACGTGCGTGTGCAAATTGGAGTACCGGGCCAGGCCGGATATGGGTCGGGCCGCAACGACGTGAAGGTGATGTCGCTTCACAACGCACCGGTGTTTGAACCACGCGATTACATGCGCCGGGCAATGAAAATGTTTGAAGCCTGCCGCAAGGAGTTGGGAGACGAGGTGGAATTGCTGCACGACGTTCATGAGCGCGTCAGCCCAACCCAGGCTGTGCAGTTTTGCAAAGACGTTGAGCAGTTCAAATTGTTCTTCTTTGAGGATCCGCTGTCGCCGGAAGATATTCAATGGTTCCGTTTGATACGGAATCAGTGCACTACTCCCATTGCCATGGGCGAACTGTTCAACAGCCCGCACGAATGGTCGCCGCTGATTACTGAAAAGCTGATCGATTACATTCGCGTTCATGTTTCCCAAGCCGGTGGTTTAACGCCGTCCCGCAAGATTGCCATTTTGGGCGAAGTGCATGGAGTGAAAACTGCATGGCATGGTCCTGGTGATGTAAGCCCCATAGGCCATGCTGCCAACGTAGCATTGGATTTGGTGAGCTACAATTTCGGGATTCAGGAATACTCGCCCTTCAATGAACGAGTGCAGGAAGTATTCGCCGGCTGTCCGGAACAAAAGAACGGCTTCTTGTACGCGAATGAGAAACCCGGTTGGGGAATTGAAATTGACGAGAAAGCGGCCAAGAAGTATCCATTCGGCTACGGAGAACGCGACGAAAGGAAGAATCTGAACGGTGGCTGGGGTGAAATCCGCCGTCGCGATGGAACGATAATCAAACAATAGTCGCCGAGTTTCGTTGATGCATGACGCATTCACAACTGTTGTTCAAGGCAATTTGGCTTATTTTCCATAGCTTGCAAGAACGCAGCAAGCTGCGTTCTCAAAACTCATGAGACTCTTTGAATGGCTCATACAAATCCATGTTTGTTGTCCAACAACTTCTTCCACTCTATCCGTTCGCCTAGCGAACGTGGCGAGAGGAAGGCGCTGAATGACGGCTGGGGCGAAGTTGCGGATTCAGTCAATCATGAATTCCGAAGTACTCCTCAACGTGGGGTGGACTTCAGTCCACGCGAGCCTTTAGTCTCACTTCTTTGAACCTAAAAACGGCAGGGACTGTATCGAAATCTGGATACCGCAAGCCAAACGGGGACATAGTTCCCAAGTCCGATTGTTTTGAGCCATTTCGTTTTACTATTACCAACTCAACTGCCGTTTCTAAGTTGAATGTTCATTGGTTGTTAACGATGCTGTTCTAAATGGCGGGAAGTGCGGAGTCTGCCGTTGCGATGGAAGGCTGATCATAATCATGCAATAGTTACGGATTCAGTCCATCATGAATTCCGAAGTACTCCTAACCTATCCTTCGCAGTTGAGGCATGTTGAAGGTACCTTGTCGATTGTTTTCAACAAAGGCACATCCAAGGTCTCCACTACATTTTAAGTTTGGGA
>JAYTTF010000130.1:0-22177 GCA_043745195.1 Bryobacterales bacterium
TCTTAGTCATGGCTGGTTCTCCTTTTGCACCTAGAGTGCGTTGTGGAAGTTTACTACTTTCCACTGAACCAGCCGTCTCATCCTATCTGTCCCCAGTTAAAAAGAACATCCGATGCGCGGAATTTCGTTGGATGTCACCGGTTTGCTAGCGGAATACAATAGAGCCGCGAGCTCCTCGCCTAAGGCCCTCTCACAAACAGCCGCCTTACCTTGCTCCACCAAGTTCCATGCGCTTGTTCTTCCACTTCTCGAAGTTTCGCCGGATTGCGCGCAATCTCATCCAAATGCATATTCAACGGCAATTCCACGGGTTCTTTACCTATTAGCTTAGCCCGCTGCCGCCCTTGCAACATGTACGTTTTGCGGACCCATCGTGTGGGCGTCTCCTCAACAACGTAAGAAAACCTTGGCGGCGCGGTTGATGTGGGAAAGTGTCCCCGCAACCCTTTCTCCCAATAGACAGACTCGTAGCGGTTCCGATCCACGTTGTACACAAACACCCTCACCGAATCAAACTCAAAGGGCAATGTTGTATCCAGTAGCGTGGTCCAAAGCCAGTTCTGTTTCGATGGATCTGCTCCCTTGGAAAGTCCCATCGGGAAGTATCCAGTAATCCGGCTGCCTCTGGCATAAACAGCAACATCGTCAGGAATCTGCATGAACAGCAGCCGAAACATCACCCACCCAGCGCGTCCATCTGGTGCCCGAACTAACGTCCAGGAATCTTGTGGAGGAGGCTTACCATCAGCACCCAAGCGGGTTTCCTTCGGTTGGTAATCATAGGATATTTCCTTCCAATCATCCGGCGGACTTGGCGGTGCCGGTGCCTTCAGGTCAGTCAGCAGCACCGGACCCGTATCTCCCTTCTTCCCTTTCTTTCTTTTCGGAAGCGGCGTCGAAACTTTCTTTTCCGGCTGAGGGAGCTTGTAAGCTTCGCGCGGTACAACTTTGCGCTGCAGCACCTGCACCACATCGCCTGGGTTAACAACACTGAAGCTTGGGGAATAGCGATTGGGAACCGTATGCATGTTCAGCGGATCATTCACGGTCGCGGCACCCTGGCTGGGCAACGTTTCCGCATATTTCCGCAACACCCCAAGCGCTTCCACCTGCTCCGCTGACAGTAGACGTTCCTGATCCGTCCAACCCTCTATGCCGGCAGCCGTTCGAATTCTGGTAAACCGCCGCCGTACTTGCAGAATTTCAATCTTCTCTCCATGTTTCGCCGTTCCAACCACCGGAGACTTAATTCCCAAATCCTGCCGCAGCGTCAGCGACATGGGGCCAACAAACGCCTCGCCGATTGCCGGCGGGCGCTCCGGCCCTTTCTGGCAAGCCGCAAGCATGAAACAGAATGCGAGAATAATGTTTAAGTAAGGGCGTTCGCTCATTACGAAATTTAAGTCTATCAAGGTGGTAACAGTTTCTATGAATTCCAGCTCAAAATTTACGCCAGAACCAAATGCCGCATTTAGCTATTACTGCCCCCAATGTAACGTGGCTGTTTCCCGTCCCTTGGTTTGTGGCGATTGCCTGGCCGTCATCTGCCGCGAATGCGGCTCGGCCCTGGAAGAGTCTGGCGAACTAGGCGTGGGTTGACGCCGGAATAAACGCACGCAGCATTTCTACTGGCTCGGAAGCATCCACCACGTATAAAGGACAGGCGGCAGGAATCAACCAACAATCTCCCAGCTTAAACTCATGTCCAGCAATGGAACCATTCCCTCGGGTGAAAATCAGCAAATGAAATCGCTCCGGATCTCCAGTCCACTGCTTGCTGCCCACAAAGTGGAGCAACTCCGTTTCAAAATATTCGCAGGTGGCCAGCTTTTCACCTTCGGCAGTAGCTACCGGAATTGCCGCACCCGGATGGGGCTTCAAATCCGCAACCGCCAACGATTTTTCCACATGCAGTTCCCGCAATGGTTCGCGATTGAAATCATAGAACCGGTAAGTGATATCTGAATTTTGTTGAATTTCACAGATAGCCAAACCAGCACCAATCGCATGCACCGTCCCGGCCGGAGTAAAAAACGCCTGCCCAGCCCTCGCGTCCACCCATTCCATCAAATCCACAATTTCGCCAGTCTTCACGGACTCGCGGACTCGATCCACTTCCGTAATTTTCTTAAACCCCAAAGCAATCTTCGCCCCGGGCTCGGCATTCAGCACGTACCACATTTCAGTTTTGCCAGGAGAGTTCTCATTGGCCCAACCATAAACATCATCCGGATGCACTTGAATGGAAAGATCACCCGTGGTGAAAAGAAATTTCACCAGAATAGGAAATCGTCCACTGGATCCGATTCCCTCCGCCAACTTCACTTTCGTACCCGTAATCGCCTGGCCATGAGCTTCCATCAGTTCACCCAGCGTTTGCCCGGTAGAAGTCAAGTTGGCATCTGCGGTGAACCAGTACTCACCAATCTGCTCGTCTTTTGAATCAAACCACGGGGCAAGATTCCTGCTGCCCCACGGTTTCACATGCCGGCTTGGCAATAATTTGATAGGAGCCCAATTCATCAGTTATCCAAAGATTCCATGAAACGATGGATGCGGTCCAATCCCCGCTCCAGTTCCTTCATTGAGGTGGCGTATGAAATACGAATGTGTTGTGACGTTCCAAACGCTTCCCCAGGCACAACAGCCACGTGCGCTTCCCGCAACAACCGTTCGGCAAACTGCATGGAGTTCTGAATGCCCTTCTTTCCCAATGCCACTCCAATGTTTGGATAAGCATAAAAAGCCCCACGCGGCTCAGCAAAGGTTACTCCTGGAATTTGCCGAAGCCTGCTCAATACAAATGCCCGTCTATAGCGGTATTCCGCCAGCATCAGGCTCACCGATTCCTGGGAGCCCTGCAATGCTTCAATACCTGCCTTCTGCGCAATCGACGTAGGGTTTGAAGTGCTGTGGCTCTGAAGCTTCATCACGGCGCTGGCAATGGCCTCAGGCGCCAATACAAAACCGATGCGCCAACCTGTCATCGCGTAGGTCTTCGATAACGAACCAGCCACCAGCACCGTCGATTTTGTTGTGTCGAGGGATGCAATCGAAAACGGTTCGCTATCGTACAGGAACCGGCAGTAGCATTCGTCTGTCAGCAACCAAATGCCATTCGCCGCAGCTAATTTGAAAATCTTTTCAAATTCACCCCGATCCACAACTCCACCCGAAGGATTATTCGGAGAATTGATCACCATCAGCTTAGTCTTCGGCGTAATCGCCCGTTCCACCATGGCTGCCGTCAGCACAAAGCCACTCTGTTCCTCAGTCTCCACAAAAACACATTTCGCACCAGCGTAGTTAACCACATCCTGGTAGGTCACCCAATAGGGCACCGGAATAATCACTTCATCCCCGGGATTCACCAATGCTTGAATTAAATTAAAAATGGCATGCTTGCCACCAACGGTGATTACACATTCAGCCGCCGTATAGCTGCTGCCATAATCAGCCCGGTGCCGATCGCAAACCGCCTGCTTCAGTTCCTGCGTTCCACCCGCCGGTGTGTACTTCGTGAAATTTCCATGGATCGCCGCTATAGCTGCATTCTTGATGTTGTCTGGCGTTGGAAAGTCCGGTTCCCCAGCCCCGAAGTCCACCAGATCCACTCCTTCACGACGCAGCCGATCAGCCTCCGCTGCAACCTTCATCGTCGAGGAGACACTAATCAAGTCGATTCTGTCTGATAAGCCATGTAAGGTAAGCAACTAGGATTCCTTTCCTGCGTGGAACTTTTCCCGCAGACGCTGATAAACCAACGCCGGCACCATGCCCGAAACGTCTCCACCCAACCGGGCCACTTCCTTTATCAGACGGGAACTCACAAAAGAGTTCTCCTCTCCGCTCATCAGGAATATGGTTTCAACTGTGGGACTCAATCGCCGATTCATCAACGCCATTTGAAGTTCGTATTCATAATCGCTCACAGCCCGAATGCCACGCACAATCACCGACGCTCCATGCGACGCGGCAAAATCCACCAGCAAGCCATCAAAAGATGTGATTTCCACAGCCGAGGAATTTACCACCTCACGCAACATCGCCATCCTTTCCGCCGCAGTAAACAGAGACTGTTTGCTTTCATTAGAAAGCACCGCCAGAATCAGCTTTCCAAACATCCGGGTAGCTCTCTGAATGAGATCTAAATGGCCGTTTGTAAGCGGATCGAAAGAGCCCGGAAATACCGCAACAACACCAGCTGTTTTGCCCACGATTTGAACCTAAATTGTATCACTGGTAATGGCAAAAAAGCGGCCCGTTCTCCATTTGCATTGGCGGCCTTTTCAAAGCTCCGCAGTCTCACCCTTTGGTTGCCCAGTATATCTTGGTTGGCAAAAAGAGCGGCCCGTCCTCCATTTGGAAAACGGGCCGCAAGGGAAGTTTGGGGGGCAGGCCCCCTGGCCTGCAGGCCGACGCCCTCGTCGGCCTTTCCAACCAATCAACTAGCGTCCACGACCACCGCCACTGCCACGGCTTTCCCCGCCATTTCCTCTGCTCTCTCCGCCACTGCTTCGTGACGACCCACCTCCACCTCGGCTTTCACCTCCACCTCCACCTCGGCTTTCACCTCCGCCGCTACGGCTTGGGCTAGGAGCCGCAGGCGCAGCCGCAGGTGCAGAATTCCGTTCACTCCGCCCCCCACCGCCGCCGGAATAGGAACCAGATGACCGGCTTTCCGAACGCGAGGGACGTTCCGTAACCACTGGCGAACTCATCCGCCCAGGTGCTGGATCCGCCGACCGCTGCCGTGAAGATCCAGAATCATAACTCCCACGACTGCGGCTGTTCCCAGAAAAATCTCCATTGCTTTGCGGCATGCTCCCCCGATCCACATTTGGAGCCGATTGCCTTATTGGAGCCGATTCCGTTCTGCTTCTGCCACGGCTATTGTCAGGCACAGTTGCCCGGCTGTTACTATCAGAACTCCGCGATCCAGGATCCCCAAACCGTCCCCAACCACCACGGCTGGAATCATTCGGTGTTGCCGCCGGAGCACTTTGAACCTGCGGCTGAGATTGCCCCCTGCCACTGTTCTCCGTATTCGGTCTTCCAAACCGGTCCCAACCACCGTCTGTGCTGCGTTCCCGGCGCGACGGAGTGCCACCAACATTGGGTTGAATCACACCAGGCTGCGAACCTTGATTCTGGTCTCCAGCCCTACGCCAGCCACCGCCATTATTGTCCGTAGACTGTCCACGAGGCGTACCCTGGACGGTCCCCCTGAACGAAGAATCCGTCGGACCGTTTCCATTTACCAATCCGGAACCACGTCCTCCCTCAGTGATCCGCTGTTGTTGCGTCTCAAAAGGAACGCGATCCACACGCGCGGTTTGTCCTCGGCTGTAGAACCGCTGATCGTCGCGGCTATTCCCCACAACTTTGCTGCCTCGGTCGTTGTATCGCGTGCTGGACCGATCCGGTGCAATTGGAACTTGTCCCCGCACTAAGCCGGCATTGGCAATCTGATCACGGCCCACTCGCACGTTCTGCACCGCACCGCGCCCGAACGAACCAGAATTTACAGTTGTGTAGCCGTTGTTGATGCGCGCATTACGGTAATTATTTGATATATTTACGTTCGTAATGTTAATGTTGATCCCACCATTCCGGTAGCCATCATAATAACCACGGCCATACCAGGGACGGAACGTTTCATAGGGGGCCAGCGGCACCCACCCAATATTTCCCCAACTACCGAATCCGAAGAAGGCAACCAGTGCCGGCCGCCAAAAGTGCCGCGCCGACTGTGCACCAGGATACCAGCACCATCCATACCGTGAATCGCTATACCACCGCCCATAGTGATAAGGAGCCCAACCGAATGAATCGGAACTTACCCAAGTCCAGCCATAATAATCGGCCCAAACCCAGCGGCCGTTACGATAAGGTGCCCAATCAGAATCCACCCGAGGAGACCAAACTGTCCCATATTCGTCAGAATTCACCCACCGGCCAGTGGAATCTAATTCTTCCGCGCCATAAATGTCTTTGCTTACGTAACTATAGGAGCGGCTGCGCAATAACTCTTTGTCGCGGTTCTCGTTCCAGCGATCAAATTCGTCCATGCGAAGCGCCCCCACCGTCTGGAATTCGGGATCAGAAACTTCGCCGCGCACTAGCATTGTTCGCCCAGACTGCAAACGCTGCGAACCCTTAGGTGAAAGTACTTCCACCTCACCGGCTCGTACCGTGATCTCGGTTGTACCATCGGCGGTAACCGACACACGATATATGCCCCCTCGTGTAGGACGTACCGCAATGGATGGGGTACTGATTTCCACATCCGCGTCTAAGTCCCTAAGTATTCTATAAGTTACGGTTCCACGTGGAACCATTACCAAATATCGGCGTTGCTCCAACGACCCCATCCGGACCTCTGTGTCATCACCCAATCGCACCATGTTGGAGGAGTCAAATTGAATTTCCGCGCGCGATCGGGGGCCCGTAACTAAACGATCTTCACCCATCACAGGCTGATTGATTGCCGAAGCGACCCAATCCCCCGTGTCCCCACGACGTGTACTCACGTCGCCATTGATCAGACTGACGCGGGCAATTCCTCTGCCCGGACCGTCCTCTTCCTGAACTTGCTGATTAGGGAACTGCTGATCTTGCGCTAAAAGCGAAGCAGCCGTTGCCGCCAGGATCATGATTTGGAGTGAAGTACGTTTCATAGCCGAATCTCCTCGCTATTTACATTGCAGCTCAGTGGCCAAAACCTAATGTATTGAAACTAAATAACTTCGCTCATTTGTTAAGTGGCTGTAAACCACCAGGGGTGATTGTCTTCAACACTTTCACTTTGCCGGTCGTTGATTCTGAAGCCAAGTGTCATAAGCATGCTTCCGCTGACCCGTGTATTCAATGGTGTCGAAGAAGTCGGCATGCCCCAGCGCTCGTGGGTCTCCCTCCGCTCTCAGCATCTCGTCCATTTTGTCTCGAAGATCCCGTTTCGCCTTGGCATGTTCTGGATTTGTCGCCAAATTCTTCAAACAATCCCGATCCTTCTTCATGTCATACAGCTCTTCCGCCGCCCTCCTTCCAAAGGACAGTTTGTAATACTCATCGAACCCGGAAAGCAGGAATTCCTTTGTCGGCGAATCGTCCACATTGCGGTAACCTGTCTCGGGATTCCCGGCTGGCCAAGCATCAGGCATGTAGTTGCGAACATACAGGAATTCTGGCGTCCGGATCGCCCGTGCTGGATACCCGGCATCGCCTGGCCGCCCCAAGTCATGCCGCTCCTTGCCGATCAACATTACATTCCGCCAACCATCGGATTTGCCCGTCTTGATCAAGCTCAAAAAGCTGGTTCCAGTAAAGGTCGATGGCGGCTGTACTCCCGCCAGTTCCAGATAAGTTGGCGCAAAATCCCGGGCATTGATGAATTCATTTACAACTTTCCCTTGCGGAATGTTCTTTCCCCACCGAATCGCAAGCGGGATGTGGAAGCCCCTTTCATAGATCTGCCCTTTCACTCGAGGAAAAGGCTCTCCATGGTCCGAACTCACCACCACAAAAGTATTGTCAAGCTCCCCAATTTCTTCCAGCTTCTTCAACGCTCGCCCCAGCTGCTCGTCAAACCATTCCACCTCCACCGCATAATCCAGATAATCAGATCGGATCAGCCGATTATCAGGATAAAACCCAGGCAGCGTCACATCGGCAGGCTTCTTCCCTGCTCTAATCCCTGAGCCTTCTTCATACTTTCGATGCGGCTCATGCCCACCCAGCCAAAAGCAGAATGGTTGATCCTTCTTACGTTTCTCCAGGAACGAAGCGAAATTGCCGGCATAATCCACTGGGGAAATGCCGCTAGTCGGTGGCTTTAATTTAAGCTCGTTAAATTGGGGTCCAGCAGGATTATTGGCCCAGCCCGTCGACTTAAAATCACCGGGCCCCCAACCTTTGCCGGTATGACCGGTAAAGTATCCAGCATCAGCTAGCAGGCTTGGATAAACAGGAAATTCGGTGGGGAAAATACTTTGGTGATTAATAGCTTCTTTCAATTGCCAAGTGTTGCGGCCAGTCAGAATAGTGGCACGGCAGGGACTGCATTTGGGGTTCGACGTGAAGCAGTTGTTGAACAACAATCCTTCCCTAGCAATGCGATCAAAATTCGGCGTGTTCACCCATTTCGCCCCGTAGGCACCGGCGTGACCAAATCCCCAATCATCGGCAATCACGTACAGAATATTTGGACGTTTTGCAGTTTGAGAAAAACTAAGGCTGGATAAAAACGAAGAAGCAAGGAAATTGCGGCGAGTAATCATAAGCACTGCCAGTAAGAATATCCTATCCGGCAGCGCTTTTGTGCAAACTAAGTTATAAGACTTTCTCCGGTCATATCTTCAGGCTTGAGAACTCCCAACAGCCCAAGAATCGTCGGTGCAATGTCTCGCAATGCGCCTCCTGCTCGGAGAGGCTTCGGTTCCTGATTCACAACAATAAACGGTACAGGATTGGTTGTGTGGTAAGTGTGTGGTCCTTTAGTCACCGGGTCAATCATCGTCTCCGAATTGCCGTGATCCGCGGTAATCAACCACGTTCCGCCCCGCTCCAGATAAGCCTTCTCAATGCGTGCCAGGCAGGTATCCACTTTCTCCACAGCCTTCTTTGCAGCTTCAAACACCCCGGAATGTCCCACCATGTCAGGGTTAGCGAAATTCACCACAATCAAATCGTATTTCTTCGATTCCAGCGCATTCACTACAATGTCCGTCACACCATCTGCTGACATTTCCGGCATCAAATCGTAGGTCGCCACCTTTGGCGATGGCACCATTTCCCGATCTTCTCCAGCAAACGGTTTTTCCGCCCCGCCGTTAAAGAAATACGTCACGTGTGGATACTTTTCCGTTTCAGCCACGCGTAAATTCGTCATGCCTGCCGCAGAAATAACCTCGCCCATAATGTTCTTGTGCGGTTCCCGTTGCAGCACCACCGGATGTGGAAAGTTACGATCGTATTCGGTCATCGTAGTGAAGTGGAGATTCTTCGGAGCTAATGCCCGAGGAGGTTGCGGCAGTTCCGTATCCGTAAGGGCCATGCTCAATTCCCTACCCCTATCGGCCCTGTAGTTAAAAAATAGACAGGCATCGTTGTCCTGAATCAAGCCGACCGGTTTACCGGAAGCATCCACCATCGTGAAGGGTTCAATGAATTCGTCGGTATGTCCTTCCTTGTAGGAAGCTTCCATCGCCTCCAAAGGACTGGTGGCCTTCTTGCCTTGCCCCAATACCATCGCATTGAAAGCCTTCTCCACACGCTCCCAACGCTTGTCGCGGTCCATTGCGTAGTAACGCCCCGATATGCTGGCAATCTTCCCGCAACCGGTTTCCGCCATCACTTTCAAAAGCTCGGTGACATAGCCCAATCCATTGTGAGGCGGCGTATCACGTCCATCGGTGAACACATGGACAAACACCTGACTTACGCCGGTTTTCTTCGCCATTCGGACCAGTTCGTAAAGGTGCGTATTCATCGAATGCACGCCACCATCACTCACCAAGCCCATAATATGCAAACGATGCTTAGCACCATGCGCCATGCTAGCCAGCAAAGCAGGGTCCTGGTCAAGAGTTCCCTGTTCAATCATTACGTCCAGACGGCTAACATCCATCCGAATCAGGCGGCCTGATCCGATATTCAGATGGCCCACTTCGCTATTGCCCATCTGCCCTTTCGGCAATCCCACCCACGGACCAGAAGCCTCAATCAAAGTATTGGGATTGGCCGCAAGCAGCCTATCGAACACTGGTTTATGCGCATGATACACCGCGTTGCCCTCGGTGACTGGGGAATAACCCCAGCCATCAAGAATCGACAATAGTACAGGTTGCTTTGCTTTCATTACTGCTTAAACGCCTTTCTTCCAGCAAATTTAGCCGATGTCCCCAACTCTTCTTCAATGCGCAACAGTTGGTTGTACTTCGCCAAACGGTCAGTGCGGCTGGCCGATCCGGTCTTGATTTGACCAGCACTGGTTGCAACCGCGAGATCCGCAATAAAGGAATCTTCAGTTTCACCACTACGATGCGAACAAATAGATGTGTAACCGGCATGAGTCGCCATAGCCATCGAATCCAAAGTCTCCGTCAACGTGCCGATCTGGTTCACCTTGATCAGAATGGAATTCGCAATGCCCTTCTCAATTCCCATCGAAAGCCGCTTCACGTTGGTCACAAACAAATCGTCGCCAACCAATTGCACTGTTTTACCCAGCGCTTCGGTGATTGCTTTCCAACCAGCCCAATCGTCTTCAGCCATGCCGTCTTCAATCGAAAGAATCGGAAATTGACGAGCCCAATCGGCCCAGAAAGCCACCATCTGTTCGGAAGTCTTCTCACTCTTGTCAGACTTCTTAAAAACGTACTTCTTGATCTTAGAATCGTAGAATTCGCTTGCTGCCGGATCAAGAGCAATGCTGATTTCTTTCCCAGGCTTGAATCCAGCCAGCGCAATCGCCTCCAACACAACTTCCAGTGCTTCTACGTTCGACTTGCAATTCGGTGCAAATCCGCCTTCATCGCCAACTGCTGTTGAATAACCCTTCTTTTTCAAAACACCTTTCAAGGTGTGAAACACTTCCACACCCATCCGCAAGGATTCTGAAAACTTCGTGGCACCATGGGGAACAATCATGAATTCCTGCAAATCCACAGAGTTATCTGCATGCGAACCACCGTTGAGAATGTTCATCATCGGCACCGGCAGCAGGTTGGCATTCACACCACCCAAATAACGGTACAACGGGGTTTGCTGACTGATAGCAGCAGCACGGGCAGCAGCCATCGAAACCGCCAGCATGGCATTTGCCCCCAATTTGCT
Organism: Bryobacterales bacterium; assembly: GCA_043745195.1. Taxonomy (GTDB): domain Bacteria; phylum Acidobacteriota; class Terriglobia; order Bryobacterales; family Bryobacteraceae; genus JANXSF01. The sequence continues at coordinate 10,837 of JAYTTF010000130.1, forward strand.
CTTGTTAGCAGTGCCGTCAAGTTGAATCAATCGCGCATCCAACTCGCTTTGCAACGTCGCATCAAGGCCAACCACCGCTGGCGCAATTTTCTTGTTGATGTTCTGGACCGCCTTTAAGCAGCCTTTGCCCAGATAGCGCTTCTTGTCGCCATCGCGTAATTCCACAGCTTCATGTTCGCCGGTAGACGCTCCGCTTGGAACTGCGGCGCGACCCAAACTGCCATCGGCCAACAATACATCTGCTTCCACAGTGGGGTTGCCACGCGAATCTAGAATCTCTCTGCCAACAATTTTGATGATTTCAGTCATTGAAGAATATTTCCTGATGGGATACCAGCTGACCTTGAACGGGAAGGGTCGCCAGTGGCGGCTGAACTCGGGATCCCGGATCCAGCCCTCATGTCATTTTTGCACAAACGCGAGAGAATGGCCTGACTTTGATTATTGATGCCCAGCGGGCTCTTGGTTCTTCGCTGCGGTGGAGATGATAGATAGCACTTCGTCGGGGCTCTCAGCCGTCAGGATTGCGGCAAATACTTCGTCCAGTATCGACATGCTTCGAATTTGATCCAGTTCCCGAGCAACATCAAGACTAGGAAATTTAGTGGAAACCGCAATGAGAATTGCTTCAGCCTTTCCTTCAGCCTTTCCTTCTTCCAACCCTTCCTGGTACAGCCAACTTACCTTGAACGCTTCCCTCGAAATCATCATGCTCTTCTCCAGTTTTTCAAGGAATGCCTTGATCGCATTTTTATCGTACCGGAGTGTGGCCAGTGAGGCAAGCCTAATCCTCAACGCTTCAGGTTTGTGCTCTGGACTCTTACCCAGCCCGAAAATCGCCTCAGTAGCCCGCTCGAATTCCGCAAACCCACCTTTCAGCAAGGGAACCCAGGGAAGTAGCGGCTCGTAACCTGGCTCAAATGCAGGTGCCGAGTCGATCTCCCATAGTCGAATTACTTTATAGGGTGCCTCTATCCGAAGGCCGTCTTCCTCCTCGTAGAGCAGGCGCGACGGCAACACCGTCGGCGCATACTTTCTGCCATCAAAATCACGTGGCTAACCACTGGAAGCTTCTCTTGCCGCTTCAACAAAAATTGATACAAGGCCATAGATGCCGTTTGTTTCAAATTCCATTTGGTAACGGCTTCCAGATGCACCACATATTTCCCTGTCTCACTTTCAACCACATAAGCGTGATCAATCGCCAAGGGCTCCAGGCGCAATTCTCGAAGAATGTGACTTATCTGGGTCTTCGTACCGGGTTGAAGAATGCCTAACAGACGCAACAACAATTCCGGATGGTCTTCAGCAAGATCCTTGAAGTCCCCGTCGTGCGGGTTCTTCATGATTCACCTTAAAGTAGCATGGAGCGTCGGAACAAAAATAGTATTGTTGTGTAATGATCACTCGCAGAACTCTACTTGGTGGGCTGGCCGCACTTTAACGCGAACGCGAAGCCCCTCCGTTGCCATCGCGGATCCTGTGGCACTCATTGCAAAACACGGCAAACGAATTCCCGTCCTACATGTGAAGGATCAACGCCCACCCTTTGGATGACCCAATATTGCGTAGCTTCCGCACAGAAAGTGCATGTTTTGCGGCTATTTGGTTATCAGTTCTTCTCAACTGCCGATTCTAGTTCAAAGATGCCATACTGAAATGGCGTCAGTGCAACAGGCAACCGCTGAGCTTGCTCAGAGGAAAGTCCGGTCTCCACAGGGCAGCGTGCCGGCTAACGGCCGGGGGGGCTCGCTCAAAGCGGGTTTTACGGAAAGTGCCACAGAAAATATACCGCCTGGATTTCGGTCCGGGTAAGGGTGAAATGGTGCGGTAAAAGCGCACCGCGCTTCATGCAAATGAAGTGGCAGGGCAAACCCCACGTGGAGCAAGACCAAATAGGGGAGGAGGAGCGGCCCGCTCCGTTAAACTTCCGGGTAGGTTGCTAGAACCGTTCAGTAATGGACGGCCCAGATGAATGGTTGCCACCGGGTCCTTTTGGGGCTCGGCACAAAAACCGGCTTATCGTTGCACTGACGTAATAAAAACTCAATCAGACTCGCCCTTGACCTTTGCCAGTTTCTCCAAAACATGCGCCAGCGCAGCTTTTATCATCTCTCTGTGCCGAGGATGCTTTGCCGCAGCTAATTCCCTCTCCATTCTTTTTTGATCCAGTTCCAGGCTATGCACGCGAGCATTCATATTCAATTGAGCAGCAGTCAATTCGGATGTTTTCTTTTTCTCGAAGAATTCTTCCTGCCGAGATGCTACATCTTTGCTTTCCCATCCGCGAGACATCCTACCCTCCAACAAAAAATGCCGCCTCGTTAGGAGACGGCATTAGAAAAACTATCAATTCGTAAAGTTCTTTAGCAATCCATCAGACCTAGCCATCTGACTTCGATGCTTTTTCCTTCCCCTTTACGATTGGAGTTACCGGCGCTTTTCCGTCCTGCTTACGCGCCTCCACCAACCATGTCGGCGGTCGTCCACGGCGCTTGCCGCGACCCTCCGCTAACCTTTCCAACGTAATAATTGCCTCTTCAATCTGAACCCTTTCGGCTCTTAAATCGGCGAGGATCCTTGAAATGTCCATGTTGTCTCCCAGATTTCACATCCTTGAATGGCCTTGAATCAACCTAAGTCAACACAAAACCACCACAGCTTGTTTCGCCTAATATTTTGTGCCTAAATATTACAAAAATCAAGGCCTATGTTCTGTTTGCAGAACAAAAATAAAAAACTCCTACTTATTTCGAAGATCCCAGCGCCTTGCGGCTCCAATATGCGTAAAGCGGCAAACCCATAACAATAATGAACAATCCCAACATGCTCTGCCCAGGCCGATCATAAAAAGTCTGCCCCAATAAGGCAATTGTCACCAATACAAAGAGAATCGGAACAAACGGGTAACCAATGGTTTTATAAGGCCGATGCAGATCTGGACGCTTGCGGCGCAACACAATCACGCTGGCCGTAGCCATGCCGTACAAAATCCAACTGGCAAAAATGACTAGATTGAAAAGAAAATCGTACCCGCCAGACAACACAATCACCATAGACCAAAGGCTTAGCGCCACAATGGAATTCGCCGGAGTGAAATATTGAGGATGGATTTTCGCGAGCGATGGCCACATCAGCCCATCCTTGGCCACCGCGAAAGGAACTCGCGCTCCCGTCAAAATGGAACCATTGAGCGCAGCGAAAATAGAAATCATTGCCGCAATACTAACCAGCCCTGCTCCTGGTGCCCCAAAAATGCGACGCATCATTTCCCCAGCAACTCGATCACTATTCGCCACTCCTTCCGCCGGAAGAACATAGAAGTAAGCCACGTTGGCCAGCATGTAAATCACCATCACCGCCAGTGTGCCAATCACCAATGCCAGTGGCAAATTCCGTTGTGGATCCTTCACTTCGCTAGCAACCATACTTACGTTGTTCCAGCCATCGTAAGCCCATAGTGCAGCCACCAGCGCAGCGAAAAATCCGCTTGCCCCTCCAACTGATTTCACTGCCGTCGAAAAATGGTTTACATCCCCCACAGAAGAAGTTAACCCAATGCCAATAATCAGCGCAATCGCCGCCACTTTCACAATGGTCACCGCCACCTGTACATTCCCGCCAATCCGCACCCCAAAGTAGTTCAGCATCCCCAGGGCACCAATCAGGAACATGGCAAAAATTTGCCCATTCCTGATTTCCATCAGCCCCACCACCGGCAGCGTAGCCGAAGTGATCACTCCTTCCAACACAGGAAAAAAGTTGGCCAGGTATAAATAAAACCCCGTCGCCAGCGTGGCAATTGATGCACTCTTGGCCAGCAAAAGCTGAGCCCAACCGTATAGGAAGGCCCACATCGGCCCATAGGCCTCTCGCAAGTAAACATATTCACCGCCCGCCTCTGGAAGCATCGCCGCCAATTCGGCATAGGTAAGGGCGCCGCCTAGCGAAAGTAATCCGCCGAACAGGAAAACAAACAGCACCATTGTTGGCGTCCCAACATTCAGCACCATGCTTTTCGGAACAATAAAAATCCCGCTGCCAATCACCGTCCCCACCACAATGGCCGCTGCACTCCACAAACCCAGGTCACGCTTAAGTTGTGACATTATTCTCCTTAACCTGCTCTTTTACCTGCTCTGTTACCACCAAGGACGCTAATAGAGCCGTCGTCACCGTCACCAAAGTCCCAATCATCACATACCACGTGAAAGCAATTTTTGTTTGCGTATAAATATACAGCATTAAGACCAAACCACACAGCATCCCCGTCATCGCCGCCCTCTCCCCAACGTTCTTTGTCAGCCGGCCCAATAAGAACACACCAAGCAGGGACCCGTAAACAATGGAGGCAATCGACAGCCCACTCTCCAGCACAGACTTCACGTTCTGAGCAATCAAAGCAATCACAAACAGCACACCGCCCCAAACCACCGTCGTCCAGCGTGCCAGCTTCAGGTACTCCTCCTCCGTCCGCTTCGTCTTCGAATAAGGCTTGAAGAAATCCATGATCGTAGTGGACGCCAAAGCATTCAGCGCCGCACTCAGGTTAGACATTGCTGCTGCCAAAATTGCTGCCATCACAAGCCCCGCAATTGGAGTGGGCAACGAATTCCAAATAAACTGCGGGTAAATGCGATCCAGCTTTGCCGGCACCGCCAAGTGGTTGTCCTGATAATAGACCCACAGAATAATGCCGATGGTCAAAAACAATGTAAATTGAAAAAGAATCACAAACCAACTGGTGAAAAGTGCTTTCCGGCTGTCACTTTCAGACCGCGCCGCTAGTAACCGCTGCACCATTAACTGCTCTGTTCCATGGCTCGCAGTGGTGAGGAAAGCACCACCCAACACCCCAGCCAGGAAACTATACGGCCGCTGAAAGAATTCGTACGTCCACTCAAAACGAAAATCGAAAATCTGTAATTTATTCGCGTCCGAAGCCATCTTCCAAACGTGAGCAGCACCTTCCGGAATTTGGTTCAAAATTACGAACAGACTGATAATCGCCCCCGCAATGTACAGGAACATTTGCACAACATCGGTCCAGATTACCGCCGTCATCCCACCCTCAAACGTATAGAACAGCGTCAAACAAACAATCAGTAGAATCGATGGAATTTCGCCAGTTCCTAAAATAATCGAAATCACAATAGAAATCGCAAACACCCGAACCCCTTCAGCCATCGCCCGCAGCACTAAGAAACTCCCCGCCGTCAACTTCCGGATGTTATGACCAAAGCGCCGCTGCATCAATTCGTAGGCAGTGTACATTTCGCCACGAAAGTAGAGCGGAAGAAATAGCGTGCTGATCACAATCCTAGCCAGCAGGTAACCTAGTACCACTTGTAAAAATCCAAGGTTGCCCCCAAAGGCAATTCCAGGGGTACCTATCACTGTCAAGGTACTGGTTTCAGCCGAAACAATTGAGAAAGCAATCGCCCACCACGGCGTATCGCGCCCACCCAGAAAATAGTCTTTCAAGGTTTTCTGCGAACCGCGAAATTGGGCTCCAAACCACGTAATTCCTGCTAGATAGGCAACCAGAACTGCAATATCAAATGTGCGCATTGAGAGAATGGGGATTGAAGTCAGGATTCTAGCACAACCCTAAGGTTCTGTTCGAAAAGCATTTTTCAATTGTTTCGGGAACATATTTTCTACTTGCGGAATCAAAGGAGTGTAAGGAAGTTGCGGTTGCGGCGAGACTGAAATTTCAGCTATACTCCCCAATTGCAAGTCTAATCGCTCCTTGAGTGTCAGCGATCAGTGTTGCTAGCTTTAAGAGGACTACAATCGACCGGGAGGCAAGCGGTGTTGCTAATGAAATCGAAACTTTTAATGGGGCTCGCGCTAAGCGCATTTTTGTGCAGCGTAGGATTTGCGCAGCCAGCAGCGCAGAATTGGAAAGATCGCGCAGAGTACGATCTATACCAGGAAATTCTCAAGGTGCAGGGTGCAAAGCAACTTGAACTTTTGGAACAATGGAAACAAAAGTACCCCGAGACGGATTTCAAATTGCAAAGGCTAGGACTGTACATTGGTGCCTATGGGGCCACCAGCAAAGCCAAGGAAATGTATTCCACCTCGAAAGAATACTTGGCTCTCGACACAACCAAACCACCAAATCTTATGGTAGTCGGCTACGTCGTTCAAATGGCAGTTGCTCAAGGCGAACCCGATATGGCTGAAAAATCTGCCAACCAGTTGCTCGGAATGCTGGGCGAAAAGCCCGCCGCCGTCACCGATGCAGCATGGCCAGCGCAGCAAAAATATTATAAGGACTTAGCCAAAGGCACATTATACGCATTGGTCTTAGCCAAAAAAGATCCCGTTCTCACCGAAGAATATCTGAAGAAGGAAATTCAGGCCGATCCCACCATCGCGTCGAATTCTTACGCAATGGGCGTATCGATCATCGCGCAAAAGAAGGTGGCTCGTTATCCTGAAGCCTTCTGGCACATCGCGCGCGCCTCAGCCCTCAACGGCCCCGGTGCCCTGCCCGATGGCGATAAGAAAAAGGCCGCCGCTTATATTGAGAAAAATTACATTGGCTACAAGGGATCGAAGAAAGACCTCGACAAACTGATTGCAAGCTCTCTTGCAGAACCGTTCCCTCCAAGTGGCTTCGCTATCAAAACCGTTCAGGAAGAACTGAATGAAGAAGAAGAAGAGCTGAAAAAGACGAATCCGCAATTGGCCCTCTGGATCGCCGTGAAGAAAGCATTGGTTGGTGCCGAAGGCGATACCTACTTCAAGGACTCCGTAAAGGATTCCGCAGTTCCTCCCATGAAGGGCAAGGTGCTTTCCCATAAGCCAGCCATCAAGCCAAAGGAAATAGTAGTCGCCGTCGCTGATGCCACTACTCCTGAAATCACAATCATCATCGCCGAAGGTGGAACACTCCCCGGTAAAGCCGATCCTGGAACCGAAATCGAATTCGAATCGGTTGCCAAAGCGTTCACCAAAGAACCCTTCATGATGACGGTCGAAGTGGAAAGCAACAAAATAAAGGGTTGGCCAACACCCATTCCAGCATCGGCTCCCGGAGCCAAGAAAGCAGGTCCAGCAGTGAAGAAAGTAACTCCAAAAAAGAAGTAGTCCTCACTGTCTTAAGAAACCCGTTCGTCAACAAAAGCGTCTCTGGAAACAGGGACGCTTTTTTCTGTGGAGTACCTGCGGCTCATTGGTCCTTGGGTCCATTTCAACCCGCCGTCTAATGCGTTCCCCTAAGGCCGAACATTGGCCTCCACGTGCTAGCCTAGGACTAACGTGAACCAAACCGTCATCCGCACCATCGGGCTTTCCAAACGGTACCGTTCCGGCGACAATACTTTGACCATTTTTGACGATATGAATTTAGAAATTCGTCAAGGAGAGCGCCTTGCTCTTGTGGGGGAGTCCGGTGCCGGTAAGTCTACTTTGTTACACCTGCTCAGCGGTCTCGACAGACCCTCCGGGGGCAAGATATACTTTGGTCAGAGGGAGATTACAAGTCTCAATGCGGAAGAACTCGCCGAATTCCGGAATCGGGAAATTGGGTTTGTTTGGCAGATTCACTACCTGCTGCCAGAATTTACTGCGCTTGAGAATGTAATTATGCCGCTTTTGATTCGGGGCGAGGCATCTATTTCTAGAGAGGAAGCAAAATCTCTTGGCTATAGCAGATTGCAGGAAGTCGGGTTGGAATCGCGCGCACATCACCGTTCCGGAGAATTGTCCGGTGGGGAGCAGCAGCGCGTCGTCCTGGCTCGCGCTTTGGTCACTAAACCAAAGTTCCTTTTTGCTGATGAACCAACCGGCAACTTGGATGAAAGGACCGGAAGTATGATCGCTCAACTATTGGCGGATCTGCATCAGGCCCACGGTCTTACCTCGGTTTATGTAACACACAATCCCCGTTTTGCCAGCCAATGCGACCGCGTGGTTCGCCTTGCGGCTGGACACTTGCAACCAGAAGTTTTCTTTCACGATCAATCGGGACGGGCTCCGTCCATCGAATCACCTTTACGGGAGGCTGGCCTGAATTAGTGGGCCACGTTTAATTTATGTTTGAACGTTACACAGAAAAAGCGCGACGCGTTATCTTCTTCGCCCGCTATGAAGCTTCCCAGTTCGGAAGCCCATATATTGAAACCGAGCATTTGCTGCTTGGTCTTCTCCGTGAAGACAAAGCGCTGGCCAACCGGTTTCTGCGGTCGCACGCTGCCATTGAATCTATTCGCAAACAGATTGAATCCCACACAACCATTCGTGAAAAGGTTTCCACCTCAGTGGATTTGCCCCTCTCACATGAATGCAAGCGTGTGCTGGCCTTCGGTGCCGAAGAAGCCGAACGGTTAAACCACAAACACATTGGCACGGAGCATTTGTTGCTGGGCCTTCTCCGCGAAGAAAAATGCTTTGCCGCCGAAATTTTGCACGAGCGCAGCCTGCGTCTCAGCCAAGTGCGTGATGAAATCGCCCGATCCAGTTCGGAAAAAGTTTCGTCCAATCGACCAAAAGAAAGTTCGCTACTCGGTGAGTTCAGTCGCGATCTAACCCAGGCAGCCATCGATGGCACCATCGACCCGCTGATTGGACGTGATTATGAAACAGAGCGCGTTGTTCAGATTCTCTGCCGCCGCACAAAAAATAATCCCGTCTTAATCGGCGAACCGGGTGTAGGCAAAACCGCCATTGTCGAAGGGTTGGCCCAGCGAATTGCCGATGGTGACGTGCCCAGTTTCCTGGCCGATAAGCGCATTCTGGCACTCGATCTTTCACTCATCGTGGCAGGTACAAAATATCGCGGCCAGTTTGAAGAGCGCTTGAAAACCATCATGAAGGAATTGATGGAAAATCAGAATGCCATCATCTTCATTGATGAATTGCACACCTTGGTTGGTGCTGGATCGGCAGAAGGATCCCTTGATGCCGCCAATATCCTCAAGCCCGCCTTAAGCCGTGGCGAAATTCAATGCATTGGAGCAACCACTCCAGCTGAATTCCGCAAATCCATCGAAAAGGACCGCTCGCTCGAACGTCGTTTCCAAGCCGTCAAGGTTCCGCCGCCGAACGAAAAAGATGCTGTCAAAATCATGTATGGCATCAAGGAACGCTACGAGAAATTTCACGCTGTTTCCTACACCGACGAAGCCATTGAAAGCTCAGTCTACGCATCCAGCCGCTTTATTCCCGACCGCTTTCTGCCTGATAAGGCCATCGATCTAATCGACGAAGCTGGAGCGCGTGTAAAATTGCGCCAAACCACGCTGCCTTCGGAAGTCGCCGACATTCAAAAGCGCATTAAGTTCATCGTGCATCGCATGGAAAATGCCATTGCCAACCATGAGTTTGAAAAGGCTCGCTTCTATTCCGATGAAGAGCGCAAAGAACGTGAGAACTTGCGCCTTCTTCGTGACAAATACAATTTGGATGACACCTCTACGGGCATTGTCACTAAAGATGATATTGAAGATGTGGTGGCACGCTGGACCGGCGTCCCCATGTCCGCTATCAAGGAAGAAGAAATCAAGAAACTGTTGCGCATTGAAGAAATGCTGCACAAACGAATTATCAGCCAGGATAAGGCCATCAGCGCTTTGTCCCGCGCCATCCGCCGCAGCCGTGCAGGGCTGAAGTCTCCCAAGCGTCCCTCTGGATCGTTCCTGTTCCTTGGCCCCACAGGCGTCGGTAAAACCGAAGTAGCCCGGGCACTTGCCGAATTTCTTTTTGGTAGCGAAAAATCGCTCATCCGGTTTGACATGTCTGAGTACATGGAAAAGCATTCCGTATCGAAGTTGATCGGTTCGCCTCCAGGCTATGTCGGCTATGAGGAGGGCGGCCAGTTAACGGAGCGCGTGAAGCGTTCGCCGTATTCAATTATCCTGCTCGATGAAATCGAAAAGGCTCACCCCGATATTTATAACATTCTGTTGCAGGTATTTGAAGATGGTCAGCTTACCGACGGCTTGGGCAATTCAGTCGATTTCAAGAACACCATCATCATCATGACCTCGAATCTGGGAGCCCGGTTCCTTGATAAGAAGTCGCAGCTCGGCTTCCAGGGACCAGCGGCCTCTGGTCTTGGGCCGAAGATGGATGATCAGGTTATGGGCGAAGTGAAGCGTGCCTTTAATCCTGAATTCCTCAATCGCCTGGATGAAATCATCCTCTTCACCGCCCTTGGTGATGAAGACCTGATCCAGATCATCGGATTGCTGGTGGATCAGCTCAATTTAAATCTTGGTGAAAAGCAAATCAAGATCAGCCTCACTCCAGATGCCTCCAAATACATTTTGGAAAAAACTTGTACCGACAGAAGCTATGGAGCCCGGCCACTGCGCAGAGCACTCCAGAAGTTCATTGAAGATCCGCTATCGGAAGCATTAATCCAGGGAACACTGCCGAGACCTGGAGAATTTGAGGTGTATTTGAGCGACACCGGCATCTATTGCCGTCAGTTGAACAAACCCGAAGAGACTGAAGAAGCCTTGCTTGCAGCTGGCGGAACAGCAGTGGCCTCCTACGAGCCTACTGTACTGTTCGCCTTCTAATCTTCAACAGCGAGTAACCCACTAGCGGCTAGTTTATTTGTTTGTATCACGCCAGCCCAAAAGCGGCAGTTGCACGACTCAATGAACTGCGATACAGCATACCAGGGAACATGAACCTGGAAACGGCAGTTGCAAGCCGTAACCGGCACCCTGTCTGTCCAATTCGTGAAATCCGGGACGGGGCTGCAATTCTTTTGCAAGTCTTCCGTAAGCAGAACATCTTCATTGAATTGCAGCCCCGTCCCGGATTTCGCAGCCCTGCGCACCTTAGTACCAAGCCGAGCCCCACGATTGAATTTAGAATCGAAAGAGCGCTCACCATTTAGGTGACAGATGGTTTCCACGCAACTGTCGGTGGGTACGGGAGTTGAGCTATGGACGATGGATCAACTGCCGCTTTTGGGACGAATGGCTCTGGTTTGACCCATGCGAGCTGCTAGCTTGCTAGCGTCTCGTGTCCCAATGGCAGCAATTTTTCGGTAGTTCAGCAATTGGGATTGCTATTTGCAACCAGAGCGTTTCAACCTACCTCGATAAACCTGGAAACGGCAGTTGCAAGCTGTAACTGGCACCTATCTGTCCAATTCGTGAAATCCGGGACGGGGGTGCAATTCTTTTGCAAGTCTTCCGTAAGCAGAACATCATCATTGAATTGCAGCCCCTTCCCGGATTTCGCAGCCCTCCGCACCTTAGTCCCAAGCCGAGCCCCACGATTGAATTTAGAATCGAAAGAGCGCTCACCATTCAGGTGACAGATGGCTTCCACGCAACTGTCGGTGGGTACGGGAGTTGATCTATGGACG
>JAYTTF010000131.1:0-22127 GCA_043745195.1 Bryobacterales bacterium
ATAGGATTTCATTCGGAGTTCTGTTGCTTCAGGCCAGGGAACCATGTCCCCGTTTGGCTCGCGATACCCTGATCTTCGAGACAGTCAACTGCCGTTTCCTGGCTTATTGACTTACAGTGTTGGAGAACTTCGCCGCCAACTGGGCCAACGACCAAGAGGAAAAGGAAAGCGTTAGTCGGTTCTGAAGGTTCTACTAGCAACAACTTCAAGCCACCCGCTCAGCGGTTGGTGTCCATTCCGCTTAGATTAGAGAAGGTGCTGAATCTGAAGTAAGCGGTGGCCCTTATGGTGTGGAACCACTTTCCTATCCTCTCTATTTGCTCGATGCGGTTCTATCGCTAATAGAGAAAGAGCTTGGACAGCTCTGAAGCTGTCCAAGCTCTCTCAAATTCATGCTTTTACAATCCTACTGAACCGCTATTGTAGGGCCGACCGTCGTGGAAACTCCATTGATCGTAATCACCAGCGGCAAGGCATTGCCGCTGACCCCCGCTGGTATTCGCAAATTGACTTGAACTACCCCAGTGACTAATCCTGGCGCGGCGCCGATGAATTCAACGTTGGCGTTTTGACCGCCAATTGTCGCCGTGGTAATCCCGTTGATTCTGAGAAGTTGATTTCCAGGAGATACCGAGCCAGTGATCCCAACGGGACTTGTTTGGCCGGCTCCAGTCATATAGGCCACTACAATGGAATTAGGAGTAGCCGGTTTCAGCGTAGAACTTACTGGCCCATTTACTGAACCGTCCTCATTCAACACAGCCGCTTGGCCTGACCCTGTTGCGTTTAGGGTGAAGATCGCCGGCGAAGTATTTTCGACTCTCAAAACTATAGGAGTGGATGCCACGCCATTATATTCAACCGTTACGTTCGTCGTGATTCGACCCGCAATTTCCCAAGGCACTGTTACGTTTATCTGATTCGCCGATACATACAGCGGTGTGCCCTGTATGTTGTCGAACAGAACTCTAACACCTTGTAATCTGGGGTCGACTCCGCCATTAGAATTGAGTGTGAATTGACCCCCATTGGTTGGCGCAACCGGCCCTAGCGCGGTCCCTTTGATAGTAATCAACTCACCAGGAGCGATGGGCCCGGCTTGACTGCTTGCCGCATTCGTTACAGTAACCAGTTGAGGAGCCGAGGCTGCGGCCACGTTCAAAATAACATTAGTTACTACCGGGGAAGCAGATCCGGGAGTGGTGACTGAAATAGATCCGTTGTAAATGCCGACCGCCAGTCCCTGAGGGTTGATGGAAACGTTGAGGTCTTTCGGAGTGGTTCCTGAGGTTGCATCAACAACTAACCATCCGGCTGGACTGGATGTGCTGGTTGCCGTAAATGAAACAGGGGTTGTGCTGGATACAGTGAGCTTTTGCGCAGCCGGGGCGGCGTTACCCACTTGAAAGTTGAATGATAAGTTTTGGGGAGCAATCGTCAGATTTTGGGCGGTCAGAACAGTGAGCGAAACAGGAACCGTTATGGGTGGCGTGGCGGAATTCTGAAAAGCTAACACGATCTGCGCGGTATATGGCGTAGTGTTGGCGGGCAGCGCATTTGGCTTAATGCTCACCGTCAAATCACTATTGGCATTTCCGCTTACTGGATTTACCTCTAACCAATCGCCGCCGGTGATTTGCGTGACTGTTGCCGTATAAGAAGCTGTTCCTCCTAAGCTGGTCAGGGTCAAGGATTGAATTTTGGGGACTGAAGCACCTTGCGTTTGTGTGAATGATAGTGCGGGAGGAGCAACGGATACAGTGATTGCCGGATTAACGGTTATAGAAACCGGCAAAACAAACGTCTGGTTAGGTAGTGAACTGGGTAAGCTGGACGAGGATATCGAAATTTGACCGGTGTAAGTGCCTGGTGCCAAACCTCCAGGAAGAATAGAGACAACCAAATTTGTGGGAGTGGAACCAGATCCAGGTCCAACTGCAAGCCATCCGCCTGCGGCATTGGTGGTGGCTGATACGGTGAAGGGTACTTGCGTCAGCGGATCGGTGCTGATTAATGAAATTGTCCTGGCGATGGCTCCTGTGCCAGCGGCTGATTGTTGCACCGTCTCATTTCCAAATCCAACTGGAATACTGATGCTAAGTTCAGCGGTAGCGGAAACAGCTACTGTTACGGGAACTACCAGCGGAGTGGTTGACCCCATGTAAGCAATAGAAACTGTTCCGGAGCAGATGCCTGGAGTCATGCCCATTGTGGACACGCTTACTGTGATTGTGACGGGCGTAGTTACTTGGGACGTAGTTACATTCAGCCAATTGGCTCCGCATGTTGCCGTGGTTGCGGTAACAGTGATAGGAACCGGCTGACCCGTGCTACGGATCTGTAGAGCTTGTGAAGGCGGGGGCGCCTGATTGGTCTGATAGCTGAACAGTAGACTGGCGGGAAGCGCCATCACCTGGACAGGATTTGTGATTGTGACTGTGACAGGGACGGTGATGGAATAATTATCGCCATTCGTTGGCCGAATCGTGACTTTTCCAGTAAGCGTTCCTACGCCAAGGAGAGCTGAGTTTACCCTTAAGAGCACCTGAGCCGGAGAAGTGACCCCCGACGAAGTAGCCGTCAGCCAAGGTACATCCGTTGACACTACGAACGGAACTTGGCCACCCACCGAAGTTATGTTGAGGATCTGATCCGCCGGGCCCTGGCTGGCAAATGCGCTGGTAAAGGTAATTTGCGCTGGACTGGCTTGCAGTAAGGGATTGTTACTCACCACTAATGTGACGGGTATGCCCGGCAACGATACACCATTAAGAGGCGTTATGGTTAACGAAGTTGTGTAAGTTCCTGGAGTAAGTCCGGTTGGCGTAGCTGTAAGAGTTAAGGCGGTAGGCGCGCCCGAAACTGTTCCGCCCAGCGGGTTCACAACTAACCAGGACGCTGCTGGGCTGACGCCGATGGTGAAAGGAATGGCGGCTCCATTGGAACTCAGCGAAAGAGATTGAGGGGCCGGTAGGGCGCCTCCCGTTTGGTAAAGAAATGTGTTGAGGCTTGTGGGCGTTACGCTCAACACGGAGGTGGCGCTAATTGTAAGCGTCACCTGAATTTGGGCAAGGTTTCCAGCAGGGTTACTAGCCGCCGTGATGACGCCAGTGTAAGTTCCCGGAGCCAGACCGCTTGGCACGGCGTTGACGGAGAACGTTCCACTGGAGGCCCCAGTGATTCCACCGGAAGAATTCAAGCTTAACCAGTTCCCGCCGCTTTGGGTCTGAGAAGTGAGGGTGAAGGCCAGTGCGCCGGAAGTGCTGGTGAGCGTCACATTCTGACTGCTTGGTGTGGCAACCTGTGCGCCTTGAATGGCTGTGAAAAAAAGCGCCGAAGGGGATGCTGAGAGTGTTGATGCGCCACCCACAACAAGATTTACGTTAACTGTAATTGGAGAAGAAGGACTGGACAGCAACTGAACAGTGAACGATCCGTTATAAGTCTGACCAGGAGTAAGTCCTTGCGTATTCACTGTCACCGCGAGCGGTACACCGTTAGCTGGTAGGTTGTTAATGATCCCACCAGTCGTACCCTGCACAAGAAGCCAGGGTGAGGTCTGGGTATTTACAACGAAGGCGATGGAATTGTTTCCGGCTACGCTGGGAATCACTGTCACAACTTGGGACGCGCTATTGCTTATCCCGGATTGAACGTTAAAATTGAGTTGTTGTGGAGTGACGCTTATAGATTGCCCGCTGCTAATGCAAGTCGCAGCCACTAGGCCGAGTGATAGAACTAATGTCTTCATTGTAGTTACCCTTCTTAATAACGCTCTTAGTAAACTCGCTAAAAACGGGCTCAGTTTCTAGCCCTTGGTACATGCTGGCATCCGCCGAAACTACTTTGCGCCAACTAGGCAACGATTCAGCGGCTCTTATTTTGTCGACTGGGAATGTAACAAGCATCATGAATCGACACGGCGATTCTTCTAACAATTTCTTCTTACAATTCTCATGGATCTTACTTCTCTGGATTAGGAAGGCAATTGGAGTGCCACACCTAGTTACTAAACCCAATTAGTTAACTAAACCAATAAAAGGATGGCTGTTGTTCCTCAGGCACCCGGCAGTAATTGAATTAATGACTAAAGTTAGTTTGCAAAAGAATTTCGCATTGTAGGCAACATTTGCTTAATTTATTGATTCAGACTGCAAGATCCGCACTTATGATGAACACGTACGGGCGAATGATTGAGTGGCCGTACCGGTCAACAGCGCGGCAGGGAGCTAGTTTCAGATAAATGCGATCCGACTCTGGCTTAGAAAGGCTGGACACAACATCTGCCATAGGGCTGGAACGCACCGTACGGCATCGAGCCCAAAGTTCTGAGTTGCGTCGCCCCGATTGCTGTCCAGTGTCACGCAACTGCTATTACTTTTGAGCTATCGCAATCGTTAGCAAACAGAAAACGATCTTGGTAAGCTATTCCCACAAATTCAACTTACTGGCGATGCAAGGTCCACATGCATAAATTCAAGGAATTCAATTAGTGGCTTTCCCAAACCGTTCTCAGATGTAGTTATTTTAACTAACATAAGTTAATTGAACGTTTTACGGAAAAATTTACCATACAGTAAAAAGTGGATGGTAAATTTGACCGTTTATTACTTGGTTAGTTTGTCATAGTGTTAGAAACAATCAATAAGTTCATCGGGAAACTTGTTGGCGCTTTAGGTGCTATCGGGTACCCTTACAAATAAAATCAAGGTACTTCTAAAGATGCTCCAAATTAACCTGTGGGGACCGTGCTGAGTCCCAACTTGGT
The DNA here is from genome assembly GCA_043745195.1 of Bryobacterales bacterium. GTDB lineage: Bacteria > Acidobacteriota > Terriglobia > Bryobacterales > Bryobacteraceae > JANXSF01. Next base: position 4,769 of record JAYTTF010000131.1, read on the forward strand.
GGACCATTTATTGGCTCCACGACTATGTAATCACGGCCCTACAATCCGTAAGTTAGCACTTGTAGCGCCCCGTTTAGCCCATATTCCGGCGTTTTCAAACAGAGTTGCCAACACTCACCGGTGTAGGGATATGATTCGAAAAGTGCAGACACTCCGGGGTGGTGTCTATCTTAATGACGGGGCAATAACGGCCAACCATTTGCGTGATGGCAGGCACGATGTTGATCTTGACTGGCGAAGCTGGCACCTTCTCATTCAAGACGAACATTCCCAAGTGCTTGGATGCGCACGCTATACGCCGTTTTCGAGTGCGAGAAAATTTTCCGATTTGACGGTATCCAAAAGTTCACTGGCACAATGCCCGAAATGGGGTTCAAAGCTGGAAGCGGCTGTGGAATCAGAAATGGATTTGGCGCGCAGGAAAAACGTCCCTTATGTCGAACTTGGAGGGTGGGCCTTGGCTGAGAGCATACGTGGCACTGGCGAAGCTCTTCGAATGGTGCTGGCTATCTACGGCCTTGCACAAGTCTTAGGTGGGGTTGTGGGAATTACTACTGCGACTAAAAGGCACTCTTCCGCATCGATTTTAAGGCGTATTGGCGGGTTTTCATTAGAGGATGGTGGATTGGAACTTCCACCCTACTTCGACGACCAATACTCTTGCGAGATGGAAGTTTTACGGTTTCACTCTTGGGCTCCGAATCCCCGGTATCTTCAAGGGATTGAAAGGATCAAAGGCCAACTCAGAACCATACCTGTGTTGACCTTTGATAGTTGCAAAACAATTGCGGCGCAGCCTATCCCCGCTCACCGGAATTCGACCAACCTTCTTCATTGACTAGGAATTAGCACGTTTGACGAGGCGCACGGCAATTAGGAAAAATCCCATTCCCATGAGGATTGCCGTTCCAGGTTCTGGAACCCCAGTTATTGTAACTCTAAAGTCTCCTGAGTACGTGCTGGCAACAGATCCTCCGCCCGCGATCGTTGCCTGAATCTCAGCGGGAGTCATCGGGACCTGCGTCGTAAATGCGCCCGACCAAATTGAATTAGAACTAATCAAGTCACCTGCTGATCCACTCGCGCGGAGTGTAACTGTTGTATCCGTTGCAGAATTTTTCGTCAGTAGGAAGGGTGAACCTGCTACTGCAGAGCAACTCTCGCCTATCATTAACGCAGCGCAGTTGGTGTTTATAGTGCTTGGGCCTAGTTGTAACAAGTCAAAGTGAAGGCCAGGTGCACTTAGAAATGTAATAAAGTTTATGGGAAAAGATCCCGTCAAGTCTAGAATAGATCCCGTAACCCCAGGTCCCAGAGTGCTGCCCAATCCGTAGGTGACGTTGGTTCCAACTCCGGTTTGAATGCAGCCGTTGCCCCCTCCCACGGGAAGAGTCCAGTCAATCGTCGTGGCCGTGACTATCACCCCTCCACCAGAGCAATTGGCTAAAGATAATGAACCTATCGGCGTTGCCTGAATAGGTACCGTCATGAGCAGAAAGCTAGCAATTCCAATGAGTATTGAAGATTTTTTTTGTATTAGCATTCCGCGATAATTATTTTGCATGTTATCGATCCTCCTGTAGTAGGTAAATTCTCATTTACCTTACTTCTAAGAGTGAGACTCTAATATGCAGCATTCCTTTCAGACTATTTACCTTAAGATTAAAACAAGTTACATACTCTGAGAAACTCAATGACTACTGTTATCAGAGGCTTGTAGTAAGTGGGTAACGGTACCCCATTAGCAATAAAAAGATTCCTTCCGCCACCCCTAAAGCTAAGGCTTTTTCGCGTCGATGGCTCGGGTACAAGTAATGCACCTAACGCCAAGCAAAGATGCCAAACAGGGTGAGCTGGTTCTATTGGCCCCACATACGGATCAAATCCCAACTTGTCTGACTGGACTGAGCCTCGATGCTGGGCGACATCATGAGCTGTTTAGCGGAATGCAAAGAATGAGAGGAACGCTTTATCTGGAAGAGGGGGCTCTAAAACCTTCCCAAATTTCTTCTGATGGGAGGCATAGGCTTCCAGTGGACGATGCGGCATGGCATATTCTTGCATTGGACCAGTACGAAGAAGTTGTGGGCTGCGCCCGCTACATGTCTCATAAGAATACGGCTTCATTTCCACAATTGGAACTCAGCCAGTCGGCTCTGGCGAAATCGGATCAATGGGGCGAAACATTGCGAATTGCCGTGGAAGCTGACATGCGGCATGCCCGCCGCTTAGGCCTCGATTATGTTGAAGTTGGCGGTTGGGCGATTTCGCCGAAGCTTCGCAATACCGGCCACGCCTTGCGAATCGCCTTGGCGGCGTATAGTTTGGCACGGCTGCTGGGCGGATGTGTAGGAGTTGGAACTGTTACCCAAAGGCATTTGTCCTCAACGATCCTGCGCAAAATGGGTGGTCATTCCCTCATAGCAGGCGGATTGGAGTTGCCAACCTATTTCGACCCCAATTATGGATGCCAAATGGAAGTATTGCGTTTTGAGTCAGCTACACCCAATCCCCGATTCGAGGGTTGGATTGATGAACTGCAAAACTACTTGGTAACGGCGCAAACTATTTCGTCCTTCAACGCCTCCCTTTTGAACCTGCAGTTGGCCGTCGATGCATAGGAAACTCCCAACTCAACCTATTATTTGCAGGGCTGACGAAAGGTTTGGCCGGTTTCAGCATCTAACCCTGGTAGTGTTGCCAAATTTCAGCGATAAAAATATTAATCCCTCAAGCGCGTTGCTCGAATGGGAATCTGTTCTTGGCAAGGAGTATGTAGTAACCAAGGGCAGCCGCATTCTTGAGGCGGAAGCAACCACGTTTGCCACCAATCAGCAGATACCAGCTATTCTTTACCCCGCAACGCGGGAGGAAGTCCAACAATGCCTACGCATAGCCAGCAGATTTAAGGTTCCCGTCTATCCGGTTAGCACAGGGAAGAATTGGGGTTACGGTTCGCGAGTTCCGGTTGAAAGCGATTGCGTCCTGCTTGATCTGCACCGCATGAATAGAATTGTAGATTACAGCGAGAATCTCGCCTATGTAACCGTTGAGCCAGGGGTGACACAAGCGCAACTGTACTCCTTTCTTGCCACACAAAAGTCACAACTATGGATGGATGCAACGGGATCCAGTCCCGATTGCAGTTTGATCGGCAACACTCTGGAACGCGGCTTCGGGCACACTCCTTATGGAGATCACATCTCAAACGTCTGCCGCTTTGAAGTTGTTCTGGGTAACGGAGAATTGCTGGAAACAGGATTCGGCCGTTATACGAACGCCCAAGCCGCATCCGTGTATCCTTGGGGTTCGGGCCCAAGTCTGGATGGGTTGTTCGCGCAATCGAACTTCGGAGTAATCACTAGAATGACTTTCTGGCTGATGCCCGCTCCTGAGCGGTTCGAAGCGTTTTTCTTTCGTTCCCATAAAGATGAGAGTCTTCCCATTTTGGTGGATGCCCTTCAGCCTTTGCGACTCAACGGTACACTTCGCGGCGCGATTCACTTGGGTAATGATTACAAGGTGATGTCAGCCATCCGGCAATATCCATGGGAGGAGACAAACGGCTTAACGCCACTAAGCCCGGAGTACCTCAGCAAGTTTCGCAAGGAAATGAAATTCGGGGCATGGAATGGGTCGGGTGGGCTCTACGGAACGCGTGCTCAAGTGGCGGAGGCAAAGCGGCTTGTACGAATTGCCCTTCGAGGCAAAGTGGATAAGCTCCAGTTTCTAAGCGACCGCTTGTTTCGCTTGGCCTCCCGGTTTAGCCGTCCTGTTGGCATTCTTACGGGTTGGGATTTAAGCAAAACGTTGGCGCTCGTGAAACCGTTGTACGGCTTAATGCAGGGAGTGCCCACTGATCAATCGCTGGCAAGCGTTTATTGGCGGAAACGCAATCCACCACCTAAGCAGATGGATCCGGACAAGGACTTGTGCGGGTTGCTTTGGTGTTCGCCTGTAGCGCCCGCCGAGGGCAAGCACGTGCGGATCATTGAGTCGCTTGCGAAGGGGATTTTGCCGAGGCACGGCTTTGAGCCGATGCTTTCGATCACCATGATCACGGGCCGCGCATTGATGTGTGTTATCTCCATTGCTTATGACCGTGAAGTACAAGGAGAAGATCAAAAGGCGCGGGCTTGCTTTGAGGAACTCCGATCTGAACTTGCCGTGAAAGGATATCCGCCTTACCGGCTCGGCATCCAATCAATGGGGCAGATACCAAGCGGCGGCGCTTACGGAGAATTGCTCTCAGCAATCAAGCGCAGTGTTGACCCAACCGGCATATTGGCTCCGGGCCGTTATGCACCCACTACTTTGGGAGTTCGGCCGAACGAACAGGTTAAGAACCGGTCTGTTTAGTCGATTGAAATCCAATCAGGTAGGTTATGGGAAAGCCAAATGTTGATCCTTTCTTTAACCCTGCTTTCCATTCAAAACCGGAGAACTCCGCGCCGTTCACCATGGTAAGAAGTTCCGAAGGGGAATAAGTGCGCAGACAGGAAACAAAGCCATCAAATGTGACGACGAATGGAATGACCGGTATTAGATAAGTCAGTAAAATTCTGGAAAACTTAACCGGCCGCATCTGAGCCACGGCAATCCATACAGGAACGATAGCCGCGAGCATCAACAGCAGCGCCGGTATGGTCCTGCGGGTGAATTCAAATACCCCAATGGGCTGCCCGCTTTCACAGGCATCTCGCAGGATTGCGCGCGCCGCATCTTGCTTGAAATGGTGGAATGAAGTAAATAGAGTACGGAAGCCAAGTAACTGACTTGGAACCTCCGTGGCGTCCACGCTTTTGCTCCAATAAGTCAATCCTGCGGGAATGCTTTTATTAGCGATTTCGATGTTAGGAAACTTATCAGTTAAGATTACCGATCGAACCGGTTCACTTACTCCAGTGACAAGCCAATCTATCCAGGGACCTCCGCCGCCGGAGCAAAGATCGACTACTTGTGTGATTGAGTGCGTAGCGGCGACTTCCAGGATCATCGGAAGCACCGGCTTATAAATTCGCAGATTTCTCTCCTGGTGCGCCAAGTAATCCGTTAGCGCATCCCGAATAACAGCCGGGCACCAGGGTTGATCATGAATTTCGAATAAATGCAATCGCGGCAACATCTTCTTTAACGTATCACGCAAGCTGATGCTTAAGCTTACTTGGGAGCAAATAGACGGCCGCGGGGAACTCCATGTAAAAAGGGAAACAGAAAAGACACCTCATGCCGCATAAATGACAAGGGCATCCTTGAGGACCTTTGGATTTACTAATGAAAATGCCAGTGCCAGGAAGATCAATCGGAGATTGCCCCCAGTAGGTAAAATGGGAAAAGTTGTGCAAGCATTGTGCTTCTTGTTGCTGCTATGGTTCCCAGGCTGATCGCGGACAACTTCCTGCTGTTCGATCTAGTGCCATGGCAGTGGGCTTGAACCAGTTATACTTTCGAGTGAGATCAATTGACATTCCGTGGCATAGCCTATTCTGAGCCAAAATGAGCATTAGCGAACATCCGGCGCAACGATTGGCGCTGATAGGCATGGCGGCAAGTGCGTTGCTGGCGATCGCCAAAATATGGATTGGAATGAGTGCCAATTCAACGTCTGCTGTGGCGGATGGATTGGAATCGGCGGCGGATGTTTTTTCCAGCGGCATTGTATTCCTTGGCCTTTGGATCGCGCAGCGGCCGGCTGATGAAAATCATCCTTACGGCCATGGCCGGTTTGAAATTCTTGCGGCTTTGGCGGTGGGAATTGTTTTGGTATTGGCTGGTGTCAGCATCTCTGTGCGCAGTGTTGGACGCATTGGGCGCGATACGCTTGTGCCTGCCTCCTACGCCCTGTGGCCACTGCTGATTTCCTTTGGCGTGAAGTTGTACATGTCCTTCTTGAAAATGCGGCAAGGTCGCAAAATGGACAGCGCAGCGTTGATTGCTGACGCCAAGAATGATGGCGTTGACGTGATTTCAAGCACGATTGCGCTGCTGGCTCTGGGGCTGACTCTTTATGATCCGGTGAATCTGCTTGAAGCCGATCACATTGGCGGCGCAATCGTTGGCTTGATCGTTTGCGTACTGGGGTTCACGGTGATTCGCGATACCGTCTATCAATTGACGGATGCCATGCCTGACTCAAGCAGATTGGAAGAGGTCCGGCGAGTGGCGATGGCTGTGGATGGGGTGGAGGCTGTTGAAAAATGTTACGCGCGGAAGACCGGCATGCGATATCACGTGGACCTGCATTTAGAAGTTGACCCGAACATGTCGGTTCGGGCATCGCATGCAATTTCCGGCAGGGTAAGAGATGCATTGAAGCGCCAGATTCCATGGATAGCCGATGTTCTGATTCATGTGGAACCATTTGATGCGATCCCTGGGCAGGGATTGCGACAATAGTTTCCAGCTATGGAAAACATTGAAGTGGCGCGACTGTTGGATCAGACAGCCGACCTAATGGAAATTGCCGGTGAAGATGGCTTCCGCATTCGCAGCTATCGTAATGCCAAAGCAGTGATTGAAGGTTACCCTGAGCGTGTTCTGGATATCTTAAAAGACACGGCGCGCAAGGTGACGGATATCCCCGGCATTGGCAAAGGCATGGCATCGGTGCTGGAAGAAATTGCGCAGCGCGGCAGTTTTGAGAGGCGCGATGAGATGCTGCACAAGTATCCACCGACTGCGCTGGAGCTATTAAAGATTCAGGGGCTGGGTCCGAAATCAATCCGCACAATTTATGAAACGTTCCGGGTGTCTACTATTGACGGGCTGGAGCGGCTGTGCCTTGAAGGTAAACTGCGTGAGCTTCCGCGCATGGGCGAAAAGTTGGAGCAGAAAGTGCTGCGTTCCATTGCACAATATCGCAGAAGCTCGGGCCGGTTTTTGTTGAATTTTGCCGATTCCATTGCCAAAGAAATTGTTGCGTTGCTGGCGCAGGACGGAGTGGATTCGATCACCCCTGCTGGAAGTTTGCGGCGCGGCAAAGAGACTGCCGGCGATGTGGACATTCTGGTTGCTGGTCCGCGGGCAGTAGAGGCACTGGACACTTTTGTGAAATCTCCGCGGGTGGCCGAAGTGTTGGGCAAGGGAGAAGGCAAGGCCAGTGCGCGCATTGGAGTTGAGGGGATTCAAGTGGATGTGCGTGCAGTGCCTGTGGAAAGTTACGGTGCGGCGATGCAGTACTTCACTGGCAGCAAAGAACACAACGTGGCGTTGCGGCAGCGGGCGATGAAGATGGGTTTGACCCTGAATGAATATGGTCTCTTTCGTCTGGACAATGAACAGCGGGTTGCCGGCGCGACGGAAGAAGAGATTTATGAGGCGTTGGGACTGGCGTTCATTCCTCCGGAGATGCGTGAAAATCAGGGAGAGATTGAAGCCGCTGCGGAACGGAAGCTGCCGAAGCTGGTGGAAATGAGTGATGTGCGTGGCGACGTTCATATGCATACAACGGCTACGGACGGTCGGGCAACACTTGAGGAAATGGCGGCTGCGGCACGCACGCAGGGCTTAGAGTACATTGCAATCACGGATCATTCAAAGGCTTTGGCAATGGCCAATGGATTGGATGAGAAACGGGTAGTGGAGTTCGCGCATCGAGTAAAAGAGTTGGATTGGGAAAGCATGGGGATCCGCGTGTTTTCCGGTTTGGAATGCGATATTCTGCGCGATGGAAAAATGGATATTGAACAGGATGCGCTGGCTGAATTGGATGTGGTGATAGCCAGCGTGCATAGCCACATGAACCTGGAACCTCAGGAGATGACGGAGCGCTTGCTGGCGGCGATTGAACATCCCTGTGTGCAGATAATTGGCCATCCAACGGGGCGAGTGTTGCTGCATCGGGATGCTTATGCTTATGACTTTGAGCGGGTGGCGATGGAGGCTGCGCGGCGTGGTGTGGCTTTGGAAATCAACGCGAGTCCGGAAAGGCTGGATATTCATGCGGCTTTGATTCGAATGGCAAAAGCGAAGGGTTGCAAATTTACGATTTCAACTGACGCGCATCATCCAAAGCACTTGGCGAACATGGGTTACGGAGTAAAGATGGGCAGGCGCGGCTGGCTTGAGGCAGGGGATATTTTGAACACTTTGCCAGCGGAGAAATTCCTGAAAAGCTTGCGGGTTAAGAAGGTTTGAACTAACGGCGAGTTATTGTAATTGCTTTCCAGTTGGATAAGCCTGAGGTGTCCCTGGCGCGGATGGTTACGGTGTTGCTGCCTACCAGGAGCGGGATACTGGAACATGTCCAAAGTGCAGTGCCATCGCAAGTCCCAGTTCCGCCGCTGGATGTGGACCATACAACTTCGGCTAAGCCAGATTCGCTGCGTGCCGTTCCTTTCACTGTGACAGTCGGTTGCAGCGATGACGAACTGGTTGTGGCTGGAGAGGTGATTTGAAGGGAAGGCGCTGGCCCATTGCTTGTGGTTGTACTGGTATAGTTCACATCCAGTGATATGGCGAAGTTGGAACCATCCTTGGCTGTGGCCTTCACCGTAATTTTGGCCGAGCCTGAATCCAAGGGAATTTGAAGAGCAGACCACGATTCCAGTCCCGTGGCTGTTCCTTGCCTTCCTTGTGACGACGACCATTCCACACGCGCAATGCCGCTGGAATGGGATGCGGTTCCGGTGATATCCACGCGCGATTGTGAAGTTTGAAATGGACTGCTTGCGGGGCTGGCAATGGAAAGCTTCAGCGCGGCGGTTGGCGGCACAGTTGGTCCGGTTGGAAGCGTGGGGATTGTTGGACCAGGAACGGTGGGGCCTGTGGGAGTTGTGGGGCCAGGATTCGGAGCTGGAGTTGGTGTTGGATTTGGAGTTGGTGTTGGATTTGGAGTTGGTGCTGGCGGCGTTGCTTCTTGTTTCCTTGTTACGAATATGTTAACCAACGCCCGGTTGCCAGAAGTGTCAGTGGCACTCAAAAGAATTCCATTTACACCCACCGATAGGGGAATTCCAGCTGCCGTCCATCGCGCTGTGTTGCCGCTGGTTTGCACTGGGATGATGCCCGTGCTGCCGCCAGCTAGCCAGGAAAGATTCCAAGGGCTTGTACCTCCGGCCAGAGAGCCCATTAATGAGATGATGCTTTGTATTGTTTCCTCCGGCGTAGTATCGACGCTGATAGCCAGCGGGGTAACTGGCGGATTTGGATTCGGAGTCGGAGTCGGGTTTGGGTTCGGAGTCGGAGTCGGAGTCGGAGTCGGAGTCGGGTTCGGGTTCGGAGTCGGATTCGGCGTCGGAGTGATTGCCGTGGGGTCGGCATAGATTTGTAAAATCGCTTCGGTGTCTTCACTGGTAAGAGAAGTAGCGCGCCGGTAATAGGGGTACATAACGGCACCGGGCTTGTCGGAATGACCCAATCCTAAAGCGTGCCCCAGTTCGTGCAAAGCCACGCTATAGAGATCCGTATCGGCGCCCACTTGCCAGTTTTCGTCATCATCAAAATGCATGTCCCCGGCTGCTGGTTCAGTGTTCGGAGGAGCGGGGTAAAACGTGTGGGCTAAAACTCCGCTTCTACCGTCGAAAGCGTAACCATCATTGTGCTCACCGGTAGCAAAAAGAATATTTACGGTCTTGGTATCATAGGCGTCAGTGCTGGGGGTGAAGCGCACACCAACCACCCGCTCCCACTCCTTCATTGCCCTTACGATTTCTGTTTTTTGCGCCGTTTGGCTGATCTTCGCGGTGAAGCGGCTAAACACATAATTAACAGTGGCCGAACCTCTTCCCGGCCCATCCCAGCCTTCCCCGGCCCGCGCTACATATTGTCCAATGGTGCCGAATTGTGTCAAGGCTCCGGCGCAGGTGATGATCTTCTTTCCGTCCACAAGATCCTGGCTGGCTTGGAAAATATAGGTTACTTCATCCCACTCTGTCAGACGCAGAACCTGACTTCGCACTCCCCGCACCAGAAGATGATTTCGCAACAGGTTTTGATTTTCCAGAATCTGAAGTCCGAAATCGGTGACCAGCGTTCGCATGTCTTCAATAACAGCATCCAACTGAAATTCAACAATAAAAGGCTCTGGTAGCGCATCGGAAGGTTGTCCGGTGGCTGTTGTCATCGCCGATATTAAGCGGCTGCTCTTGTCTTCAATTTCCAACCTACCGCGCCAACGCGCATTGAGACCTTCCAGTGAGATAGGTCCAGATATTGAAACCATCACTGCGTTTTCAGGAATGAAACCTAGAATGGTTGCGCCGCGGTTTTCTAAAGTCCACAATTTTTCCTGATCCGGGAACTGATCGAATTGAATTATGTAGTGTCTGGTTTGCGCTGATATCGATTTAGACGGAGCACCGTTGAATGCCTCCAGATCACGAACTGTTGTCCAGGATCGGTTTTTCAAATGTAATGCAATGTCAAGCGATTGTGCTGCCAATTGGAAGCCGAAACCTGTGCTTAATAGAATTCCAATGAACAGGCGTCGCCTAGCTCGACCGGTCATTGACTTGCATTGTTTCATTCCCTGCCCTTATCGGAATGAAACTGAGACAATTTGGTTGGGAAATCCACTTAGTTGTTAGGGGCATTCGCAAGTATGGATTTGAGGGCGGGCTTGGTTTTTTCGTATTCTGTTGTTGCGTGCGGGGCGCTTTTTTCGCAACAACCACCTTACTTAATCCAAACCATCGCCGGGTCCGCATTTGTGGGAGATGAAGGCCCTGCACGTTCCGCCAGTTTGGCCCAGGCGGAGGGCCTCGCCTCCTCCAAATCAGGAGATGTTTACATTGCCGATGCTGCTGACCATCGAATCCGCGTGGTGCGGCCTGATGGCAAGATGCAGACGTTTGCCGGAACCGGATCAGCGGGTTTTGCAGGAGACGGCGGTCCTGCAGGAAAAGCTCTTCTGAATGCTCCTTATGGACTTTCTGTTGACTCTGCGGGCAATCTATTTGTTGCGGATTTGGGCAACAAACGTATCCGCCGCATCTCGTCGGACGGGCTTATTGTCACCACGGTGGCAGGTGGTGGAACCGTACCAGCTGGACCTGCTGGTGATGGAGGGCCGGCGACAGGGGTTCGCTTAGAGGCTCCGCGCAACGTTCTTGCAGATCGCCTGGGTGGGTTTTATTTCTCTGATTTTGCTACCAATCGTGTTTATTACGTTGATCGACAAGGGGTGATTCAGACCTTTGCCGGAAGCGGATCCATTTTGGATATTCCCTTACGGTCCCCTGCAGGACTAGCCTTCGATCCACAGGGAGCTTTACTGATTGCAGATAGTGGAAATAATTTGATCCGGCGCGTTTTCCGCAATGCGATTAGCGTGTATTCCCATTCTCCAAATCGTGCGGTGCCACTGTATTCCCCAACGGATATTGCTTTCGATGTTGCAGGTAATCTTTATATTGCCGATGATCGGCCGGGCGTGACATTGCGCCGCGCAGTCAATGGAGATATTACATCCATCAGTGCTGGTGGCCGTTCGGTTGCGGTGGATGACAAGGGTACTGCCTATGTTGCTTCGGGGGGGCTAGTGCGGGCCATCGCCACTGATGGGAAGAACAACCGTACCGTTAGTTTTTTTGCGGGCAATGGAGGGTATGGATTTGCAGGGGATGAAGGTTCGGCTGTAAGTGCGCGGTTAAATGTGCCGTCTGGGATTGCTTTTGACCTTTCAGGAAATCTCTACATAGCCGATGAGCGCAATCATCGAGTGCGCAAGGTGTCGCCACAAGGAATCATCACCACCGTGGCAGGGCTTGGGAATAGCGGTTATGCAGGGGACGGGGGACCGGCGATAGATGCCCGTTTGAACGCACCGCGAGCAGTTGCTGTGGATCGCTTCGGGTACGTTTATATAGCCGAGGCAGGTAACCACACCATAAGGCGTATTAGCCCCTCCGGATTCATATCGACGATTGCTGGTGATGGTACGGCGGGATATCGCGGCGATGGCGGGATGGCATCTTCTGCGAGACTGCGGGAGCCTTCGGCCTTGGCGATTAATGACAAAGGAGAACTTTTCGTCGCCGATAAAGGCAATCGAGCGGTGCGGAAGATTCTGGCTCCCGGGCTTATTTCAACCGAGGTGGAAGGGCTGAGTTCTCCGCAAGGATTGTGCGTGGACGCTGATGGCCGGTTGCTGATTGCGGAATCGGGGCGGGTGGATCGGCTGGAAGCCAATGGGCGATTGGTGACGCTTGCAACTGTGGATTCGCCCAGTGGTATTGCAGTGAGTAAGGATGGTTCCTTATTTGTGAGTGATCAGGCGAAGCACAGAATCCTGAAATTCAGTGGTGGAGTTTCGACAATTGTGGCGGGAACAGGGTCGTCGGGATTCGATGGCGATGGGGGATTGGCGGCTCTTGCTCAGCTTAATTTGCCCACAGGATTGCTTATGGATTCAACGGGCGCACTGCTGGTTGCTGATACTGGAAACCATCGGATTAGAAAGTTAATTGCCGGGGGGGTGCCGGCGGACGATGTTCAAGTGGCATTTACTATTGTGAAGGCTGTGAGCAATCAGGCAGGCGCGTTAGTACCTGGGGAACTGATTGTGCTTTATGCCGCAGAACAAATGCTAACCCCAGAATTATTGTTCAATGGTTTGCCGGCGGCGATTGTTTACCAGTCCAAAACTCAACTGAACGCAGTGGTGCCCAAGGGACTACCTGTAAAAATGGTAACTGCTGAGTTGCGCGACGGCGGACTGGTGAAAGGTACCAGGCAAGTTGAGATTGTGGCTGCTGCGCCGGCGCTATTTCGAGTGGTGCTGAACGAAGATGGCGTCACTAATTCAGTGGTCCATGCTGCGCCAAGATTGAGCCTGCTTACTGCGTTCGCCGGAGGATTCGACGAGGCAGATGCTGTTGGGCTGACGTTAGGCGGGAAACCCATCCTGCTTTTTAGCGAAGCCGTCCGTTCCAATGGAGTTTCCACCTTGCGATTCAGGGTGCCTGCGGGGTTTCTGGCAAGCGGCCGGCAAACTCTGCTGCTTACGGTGGGGAACATTGCTGCGAATGCGCTGGAGATTTGGATTGAGTAAGCTGATGCTTCTTCACACAATTTTCGATTGTGGTGAACACTTCCGGTGGTGAGCGATTGCCGTCAATCTTGAAATACGCGGCTTTTTCGTAGTATTCCACTACGGGCTCAGTCCATTCCTGATATGCATCCAGCCGTTCTTTGATGACGCCTTGCCGATCGTCTTCCCGTTGCGTAAGCATTTGCTGATCGTCATCACAAAGCCCGTCGATTTTAGGCGGCGAGTTCACAAGATTGTAAATGCGCCCGCAAGAAGGACAACTGCGGCGTGCGGACATACGGCGGATCAAAAGATCAGCAGGCACTTCGATGTGCAGCACCAGCGGTTCCGGACGACCGGTTTTCGCCAGAAATTCCGATAGAAACTTAGCTTGGGATACAGTTCGGGGATAGCCATCCAGAAGATATCCTGACGCGCATTCTGGCGTGGAAAGCCTAGCCATCAACATTTTCCCAACCATGCCATCGTCCACCAATTGGCCTTTGTTTATTGCCTTTGCGGCTTCCACTCCAAGCGGAGTTCCTTTGTCAATTTCATAGCGAAACATGTCGCCAGTTGAAATCCCAGGGATGCCCAGCCATTGCTTTAAACGAGCTGACTGAGTCCCTTTGCCGCATCCCGGCGGCCCAATTAACAGAACTACCAAATCCCCTCCAACCCCACAAGTAATATCGGCGAAATCAGCCGCGCAAATAGGCGTACATCATAACAATCGCCCCAATGACGGAAGCCAGGAAAACACTGTGGCGGAAAGTGAAGCGGAAGAGTTTTGCTTCGTCCGAGGGCAACATTCCTGTGGCTGCGGCTGCAACGGCGATGCTCTGCAGACTGATCATTTTCCCCATAACGCCGCCGCTTGAATTGGAAGCAGCCATCAATACGGGATCCAGATTCAGTCTGGTTGCCGTCACTACTTGAAGGTTACCAAATAATGCATTGGCTGAGGTATCACTGCCGGTTAAGAACACACCAAGCCAGCCGAGCATCGCACTGAAAAATGGAAACAAAGCTCCGGTTGCGGCAAAGGCCAATCCCATGGTGGCGGTGGCTCCGCAGTAGTTCAGCAGGAATGCCAAGCCCAGCACGCTGGTAATTGTCAGCGTTGGAAGGGCTAGCTGCTTAACGGTGGTCTTCAAGATCTTCAAGAACTGGCTGAACGAAACGCCGAGCAGCATGGCCGATAAAATGGCGGCAAACAGTGTGGCAGTGCCGGAGGCTTGCAGCCAGTTGAAGTTATAGATTGCTTTGTAGGGTGCTGCTTTGGCGACTACAGGCGGAGCTTGTTGCACCAGATTGTGCAGGCCAGGCCAGGGAATGGCTTGCGTAACTTTGTTGAGTTGAACCTTGGCGGCATCCTGTCCCCAGACCAGCACGAAGGCAACCAGCAACAAATAGGGCATCCAGGCGATGAAGATTTCTTTGGATGGGTGCGATTTCAGGACAGCGGCAGGACCGCTTTCCCCTTCCAGCCGGAACTGATCGGCTGGTTTCCAGAGTTTCAACAAAACAACCAGAGAACCAATGGCGGCGAGGGAACTGGTAATGTCCACAAGGTCGGGGCCAATGTAGTTGGAAACGAAGAATTGGAAGCCGGCGAAAGATGCGCCGCAAAGTAGCGTGGCTGGGAGCACGCCTTTCAGTCCCTTGAATCCGCCCATAACCCAAATCAGATAGGAAGGAACCAGCAACGAAACTGGCGCGCAAATTTGTCCAACGGCAGCGCTGAGTTGTTCTTTGGGCAGTCCGGTGATGCCGGCCAGCGTGATCACTGGGATGCCGATGGAGCCAAATGCAACTGGTGCTGTATTGGCGAGAAGGCAAATGCCTGCTGCATAAAACGGAGAGAAGCCCAGGCCGGTCAGCATTGCGGCGGCCACGGCAACAGGGCTGCCAAACCCGGCTGCTCCTTCGATAAATGCGCCGAAAGCGAAGGCAATCAGAAGAGCTTGCAGACGGCGGTCAGAAGTAAGATTCCCGATGGAATCCTTGATAATTTCAAACTTGCCGGTGTCAAGCACGATGCGGTAGAGCAAGATGGCGGAGAACACAATCCAGCTTATGGGGAGCAATCCAAAGGCTGCGCCATAGGCAACGGAGGAGACAACCATGGATGGCGGCATGCCATAAAGGAACAGTGCCACAAGGACGGCTGAGGCCAGTCCTGAAAGTGCGGCCATCCATGCGGGCTTGCGCAGCACGCCGATTAAAAGCAGCAGGACGAAGATGGGGGCGGCAGCCAGAAGCGCCGATAGGCCGAGTTGGCCTTCAATGGGGATATAGTTTTGTTGCCACATGGATGAACTGACAACGTTATGAGATTGGCGGGGTGGGTGTCAAGCGATCTGCAAGAAATTGTTGAATTCTGTTTGATGTGCCCATGCCGATAGCTACGATAAAGGGTTGAATCCAGGCCGGATGCTCGCTCAAGTGGGCAGGAAAATTCCAGACGATGCTCAATGAAGAAAAGCCGAAGTTATCCGTTGGCTGGCAAACTCGACAAGCAAGTGCTTACGCGAAGATGATGGGACTTAGTTGTGCGGCAAAACGATTCCAATTCATGGGGTGTCCCCTATCTTTGGCGTAGAGCCCGACTTTGAAAAGAATTGGTCGGGGCGGCAGGATTCGAACCTGCGACCTCCTGGTCCCGAACCAGGCGCGATACCAGGCTTCGCTACGCCCCGACTGCGCTGCACCTCTTCATCTTACGCTTTAGCCGGCAATATATGCAAACAGAAAGCGTTTTAGACGAATTAGCTAGCTTTTCGGCCCTCCGCCGCCCTTACCAAATGGCTTCCCACCCGGTCTGCCGCCACCACCACCGGACCCGCCACGGAATGGAGGCCGATCACCACCACCGGACCCACCACGGAATGGAGGCCGATCACCACCACCGGACCCGCCACGAAATGGAGGCCGATCACCGCCACCGGATCCACCACGGAATGGAGGTCGATCACCACCACCGGACCCACTGCGGAATGGTGGCCGATCACCGCCACCGGATCCACCACGGAATGGAGGCCGATCACCACCACCGGAACCACCACGGAAGGGAGGTCGATCACCACCACCGGACCCACCACGGAACGGAGGCCTATCACCACCACCGGACCCACCACGGAACGGAGGTCGATCACCACCGCGGTCATCGCCACGGAACGGAGGTCGATCACCACCACCGGAACCACCACGGAATGGAGGTCGATCACCGCCACCAGATCCACCACGGAATGGAGGTCGATCACCACCACCGGACCCGCCACGGAAGGGAGGTCGATCACCACCACCGGACTCGCCACGGAACGGAGGTCGATCACCACCACGGTCATCGCCACGGAACGGAGGTCGATCACCGCCGCCGGAACCACCTCGGAATGGAGGTCGATCACCGCCGCCAGAACCACCACGGAATGGAGGTCGATCACCGCCGCCGGACCCGCCACGGAATGGAGGTCGATCACCACCACCGGACCCGCCACGGAATGGAGGTCGATCACCGCCACCGGAACCACCACGAAACGGGGGTCTATCGCCACCACGGTCACCACCACGGAACGGCGGCCTATCCGTAGGCGGACCATCGTAGCGTGTCCCCCCTGGGAATCGTGGACGATCACCAGATTCAGATCTGTCTCCATTAAAGGGAGGACGCACTGGTCGTGGACTATCGTCGTAGCGCTTTGAAGGAGGCTTTTCGAATGCTGGATCCCGAGTAATCAAAGGCTCAGGCTTAAACTTGGCAGGCGGAATCACCGCCTCGCGACGAGGCAATTTATCCTTCCTCTCAGGCTTCACAAACGGAATATTCAGCGGCTCCGCTTGTACTCCTGGAGCCCGATACTTCCCTTGCGCCAGGACATGTTCTGGAATCGGTTCATGGCTAGGTGTTTCGTCAACCTCCGCTTCCACTTCCTCTTCACCATCCACTTCACTCACGGACTCTTCTTTAGGATCGCCCTTGTAGGTAACCTTTTCAAGAAATAGGCCCGACGATGGCGCAGTCCATTCTGGAACCGGTAATTCAGGCATAGGTTTGCCTTCCAGCAGTTGTGCAAACTGTTCAACCGTGACTTCATGATGGCCAATTTTCACCAGCGTGCCCACAATGCGGCGCACCATCTTCCAAAGATAATGCGAAGCGGTGATGTGAAACACCAACATGAAATCGTCTGGTTCAACCGATGCCGATTCCACATGAACAATCGTGGATTCCCCAGGCTTGGATGGGTCCTGCGCAGCAAAATTGGCGAAGTTGTGGCGGCCGGCCAAAAGCTTTGCAGCTTCCATCATTGGCTTGGCGTCCAGCTTTTCCTTCACCCACCAGACATGTCTTTTTGCGAATGCCGTTTTGCGAATCGCAATTTGATA
>JAYTTF010000132.1:0-5787 GCA_043745195.1 Bryobacterales bacterium
CGTGCGATCTCCACGAGTGAAGCATCTCGATCTATGCCGAGAACACGACCCGCCTGCCCGACGGCTTCCGCAATGCCTGCAGTGATCGCACCAGTGCCACAGCCGACGTCGAGCACACGCATTCCAGGTTGCAGAAGATTGGCAAGGGTGCGATGGTCCTGCGCCAAAGTGCGACGGTTGAGAACTCTAGGATCCGACTGATGAGTTTGCTGCGCCATAACTCATTGTCGCCAAGTACCGCCCCTTGTTACGATGAACGGAGTGTCCCAAGTAAGTTCATCCAACCAAGAGCGAGAAGTAAAAATAGCTATTCAAGATGCCGCTTCCGCGAGGCAGACCATCTTGGCAAGTGAATTTGAAGAAGTAACACCCAGGCACTTAGAAATCAACGACGTCTACGATACTCCCGACCAATCCATCCGAGGTCGTGGCGAGCTTCTTCGGCTCCGCCAAGCCGGATCGCGCCACATTCTTACTTTCAAAGGAAAGAGCGAGACTTCTTTAGCTCACAAAGTGCGCGAGGAATTGGAGGTTACTACTTCCAATGGCGCTACTACGGCAGCAATCCTAAACAAGTTGGGACTCCAACCCTTCTTTCGTTATGAAAAATACCGTACTGAATTTGCCAAGCCTGGCGAGGCAGGAATTGTGGTGCTGGACGAAACGCCGATCGGCAATTTTCTGGAGCTGGAAGGGGATGCCGAATGGATCGATCAGACGGCAGTGCTTTTGGGCTACTCAGCGGCGCATTACATTACATTGAGTTACGGTAAGCTGTATCGGGATTTGTGTATTCGATTAGGGATTGATCCATCAAACATGATATTTCCAACATAGAAAGGCTACTTTCGCAGCAGTTCGCGCGACAACCATGCCCGTGCTGTAGTCCAATCCCGGATCACTGTTCTTTTGGAAAGGTCCATCACATGTGCCACGTCGTCAAGGGAAAGCCCCGCAAAGAAACGCAACTCAACAATACGAGCTTGCCGCGGATCCAGGTTATCCAAAACTTTTAACGCATCATCCAGGGCAACCAGATCGTAATCTCGCTCTGACGGGACATCTGCATCCAAAATTGCCACTGTAATTTGCCCGCCTCCCCGCTTTGCGCTTTGGTGGGCGCGGGCATGATCGATCAAGATGTGACGCATGAATTGCGCAGCCACGCCAAAAAAGTGGGCACGATCCTGCCAATCGGCACTACGCTGATCAACTAACTTCAAATAGGCTTCGTGAACCAGATCACAACTCAACCAGGTGTGACCCGCACGTTCGCGAAGAAGATAGCCATGGGCCATTTTTCGCAGTTCGGCATAAACCAATGGAGTCAATTCTGCCACCGCCGACTTATCGCCACGGCTCCATTTGTGCAGCAGAACTGTTACATCACTGGAAGGCACTGCGATAATTCTATCGCAGCAACTTGGTTCATTGTCCGCTATCAGCGGGCGTCTCTCTGCATCCAGACATTTCCTATAACCTCCCCAAGGCTGAAGAACAACTCGTTCGCCCTAGCAGAGAGCCCCACTGTGGCGACAGTACCTGGGACATTGGATAGTGACCTAGAGATACGATGAAAGTGATGAACGGCATAGGCTTTTCCAACAGGACGCTTCGTGGAAACGTCCAATCGCTGACCCCAAATGCAGCGGAATCCATCCCTGTCACTCAGGAAAAAAATGGTATCGTCATTTGCCGACCAAATTGACTCGCGATCCATACTGGATCCGTCTGTGATGGGGATCCGATCCTCGGCCCTTAGTTGGGCAGAATTGGGTCGAATTGGAATTGCGAAAATTGTGCGGACATCGTGGTTACCTTCGTCGATGTGATAGGACACCCATTTCCCATCATGAGAAAATGCCGAAGCATAGGTGTACCCTTGGCTCTCTTTTATGTCGAATAACGGAAGCGATTTGCGGTTCCGCCATTCCATCAACATTGGAGCTTGATCTACTGCGGATTCCAACAAAATCACTTTCCCATCGAAAGAAACGTCTGTAGGGACTCCGCATTGGTCACACAGGAAAATGGGGTCTGTAAATGTTGAGTCTGGGCCGGCAGTTATCACAAAAAGCCGTCGCGGAATTTCCAGATAAGCGATCGTTCTTCCATCGCCACTAATCTTTGGCTGCGATTCACCCTTCGTGCTTTTAGTTACTTGAGTTTCTTTGCCTGAAAGCATTTCTCTTAGCCAGATGCTCCTCTTCCCCGACTGTTCTGACGCAAACACTAATCTGCTGCCGTCATCGGAAATGGAAGGGAACCCCTCGAAATTATTCCCCTTCGTTACTTTTTCCGGTTCGCCAAGGACGACCCCATTTTTCAACCGAACCCGCCATACTCGCGTATTCACAGTGACACTACTAAAGGCGATTGCACCCAATGCCGCGGATGGTTGAGTTTCATAGTTGGTGCCCATAGTTCTGCGCTTGGGAACGGGCAGTATCTTTTCGTCAGCACGGGGCAATCCAATTTCCCAAATGTTCACACTATCCGCCAGTTTGGCCGCAAACAGCACTTTGCTGCCGTAGAACGTCTCCGGAGCAATGGCGAAGTTTGAGGGGGCGGGAGTCAGTTTCTTTGTTGTTAACACATTCAACACACCGGTTCTGACTGCCCGACCGCCATTGATTGTTGCCATCCACCAATCGAGTTCACTCCCTTTTTGGCCAAGGAATAAAATGCTATTCCCGTCGGGGGTCCACACCGGAAACGCGGACACGCCAAATTCTGGCTGGAACTTTTTGGCCATTCCTCCATTGGCTGGAGCAATCATTATCTGTGCTGAGCCAGAAAGAAAACCTCCGCCAATCTGCCCTTGCCAGAAGGCAATCCAGTTACCGTCAGGTGAGAATCGGGGCCGTCTGCCGCCGGGAGCGATCAGCGTTGCCTGTCCGCCCGAAACAGGCACAAGGTAAATGCCGCCGCCCTCGCGCTCAGATCGAAACACAAGCTGCGAGCCATCAGGGGAAAAATCAGGTTCCGTCTCGTCTGCCGGGTCGGTAGTAATACGGACGGGTTTGGATGCGTTTTCTGTTTGCTGCACCCAAATATCCAGGTTCTCTTCCTCCCCGCGGTCGGAAGCATAAGCTAGGAATTTACCGTCGGAGGAAAGGGCTGGCACCCCGTCGAATCCGGCATCGAACGTCAACTTCACCAATTCCGATTCTTTGACCGGTTCCACTTTTGGATTCGTCCAGGAAGGTAGGTACCACGACGCCGATGCCGCCATTATCAGGGCCGCTGCAGCCGTTACAATCAAAAGTGGCCGGAGCTTGTTAGGTCGCGGTGGGACGATTTCCATTGTGGACCCGTCAATCTCTGCGGTAACTGTGTCCAAGACCGCAAGAACGTCTGTCATCTTCTGAAGGCGGTGTTCGCGCTCTTTGATCAAGCATTGATTCACAAGCGCAATTAGCTTTGCAGGTGCCTTCGGGTTAAAGTCCGCCAAGTCTGGCGGCTCAACATTCACAACCTGATGCAGCACCGAATCCGGGCCCACGGTATCGAAGGCTCGCTTACCGCTGACCATCTCATACAAGATCGAGCCGAACGAAAAAATGTCGGTCCGTTCATCCGTTGCTTCTCCTTTCGCCTGCTCAGGAGACATGTACGGCGGGGTGCCGGTGATGTGGGGTGCAAGTGTTTGTGCGTCCGCCAAATCCGGACCCTTCATGCGGATTGGCGAAGATAAGCCGAAGTCAAGCACCTTGACCACACCTTCGTTCGTGATCATAATATTAGCCGGCTTCAGATCCAGGTGAACAATACCTGCAGCATGGGCTTTAGCAATTGCACCGGCAGCCTGCGCTGCGTAGTTAAGAAGCTTCGGCAATGGTGTTTGCTTCGCCTGTAATACTTCGTGTAGCGTGGCCCCATCGACAAATTCCATGGCGATGAAATCGTTCCCTTGCTCGCTACCCAATTCATAAATGGTGACAATGTTGGGATGATTCAATGCCGACGCAGCCTTTGCTTCGCGGACAAATCGTTTTTGGTCCTGCCCCTGATCCCCTGACGGTGGTCGAACTTTCAGGGCTACAATACGATCCAAAATCTTATCCAGCCCTTTGTAAACAACAGCACTGCCGCCTTCACCGATTTTTCCCAAAATCTGGTAGCGGCCAATTTCTGTAGGTTGTGGCGCGGCGGAATCCGTTAATAATTTAGCGAACGAAGGACTGGCGGACAGCGCTGATTGGTCAATCATCGCCGGTAGTTCCGATGCCGCAATTAGCGATTCAACTTCACTTCTCAAATTGGCGTCGCCGGCGCAGGCCGCATCCAGGAACGCTTGCCTATTATTTGGAGGGGTTTCTAAAGCGTCATAAAGGATCTCTCGAATCTTGTGCCAAGACCCTGCTTCGTAATGTTGTTCGGGAAGCTCCATGAGTTTCAGAATTCTAACACAGCGAACAAATGGAATTTCTTAAAAGTGCAAGGGGACAAGCACGAACGCGATGTCCCTCAAATGGAGGCGGATAAGCTTCGCAGTTAGCTACGCTTGTCCATAACAACGTAATCGCGCTCCCCATACCCCAGGAATATTTGGCGCGGACGACCGATTTTCTGATCCTTATCGTTCGTCATTTCATCCCACTGCGCCAGCCAGCCTGAAGTGCGGCCAATAGCGAATAGAACAGTGAAGAATTCCTCAGGAAAGCCCATCGCCTGATAAATCAACCCGGAATAAAAATCAACATTTGGATACAACTTGCGCTTCACGAAATATTCATCGTGGAGTGCAATCTTTTCCAGTTCCAAAGCGACATCCAGTAACGGATTCTTCCCGGTAACCTCAAACACTTCGTAGGCCGTGTCTTTCACAATGCGCGCGCGCGGGTCGTAATTCTTGTAGACACGATGGCCAAAGCCCATCAGGCGGCCCTCACCCTTTTTGACGCTTTCAATGAAGGTTGGAATGTTTTCGACAGTACCAATGTGCGCAAGCATCTTCAGTACCGCTTCATTGGCTCCGCCATGAAGCGGACCATAGAGCGCGGCCGCAGCTGCAGATAGGGAGCAATAAGGATCGGTATCGGCACTGGACACTAAACGCATGGTTGATGTGGAACAGTTTTGTTCATGATCTGCATGCAGAATGAACAGAATATCCATCGCTTTTTCAAGTGCCGGGTCGGGGGTTTTCCCAAACATCATGTGAAGAAAATTTCCGGCGTAGCTCAAGCTTGGGTCGGGAGCTACGAAAGGTAAACCGGCTTGATTGCGGTAGCAGTAGGCGCCGACAGTGGCCACTTGGCCAATGAGCCTGTGAATCTGGATCTCACGGTTGGCCTTGTCGTTGACGTTTTTCGAATCAGGATAATAAGTGGATAATGCGGCAATTGCCGATTGAAAAACACCCATTAAGTGGGCGCTGGGTTCAAACGACTGAATGATGCGGGAAAACGTTGCGGGCACGTGGAGGTTCTGGTGAATGGCATCAGTCCAGGCTTTCAGTTGCGCGGCATTCGGCAATTCGCCGTATAGCAGCAGATAAGCTGTTTCCAGATAAGAGCCCTTTTCAGCAACTTGTGCAATTGGAATGCCGCGATAATTCAGAATGCCCTTGTCCCCGTCAATGAACGTGATGGTGCTTTTGCAAGCTGCAGTGTTCATATAAGAGGGATCGTAGGTCATGATGCCGAAGTCATCGTCATGTTCCTTGATCTGGCGAAGGTCGATCGCCTTAATTGTCTCGTGTTCAATAGGCAGCTCGAAAGTCTTGCCAGTTCGGTTGTCGGTAATCGTTAACGTGTCTTTCGACATTCACGCATCCTCAAA
>JAYTTF010000133.1:0-22049 GCA_043745195.1 Bryobacterales bacterium
TCCCAAAGCGCTGGCTCCGTTCTTTTGAGTGGTCATCCACCACATCGCACGGAACCATACAATTAAAGGAGTCCTCGTGTCTTGGAAAATTGTCCCGGCTGTCACCGACGTCTGGTATCCACACCCAGCACATTGCAGAAGAACGCCCCGTACCGGCCACGATTTCCCGCCCTCACAGCGTGGGCATTGGAAGCCTTCCGGCCACCGCAGCCGAGACAGATACTCCCGGCACGCCTCCTCGGTGGAAAACTTGGTCTCCAACTCGGTGAGATTACGCGGGTATTCTTCCATCACCTCGCATACTACCTATTGTGGTCACCTGAGTCAAGCGGATACCCATCTTGACCGATTACCACCAACGGAAAAGGAAACCACACATGACCATGAAAAATCCGCTGCACTCTGGACGAAGCATAAGAAATGCGGTCCTTGAGCCTTTGGGATTATCCGTCACCGAAGGAGCAAAGGGTTCTCGGCGTTACCCGACAGACCCTTACTAAAGTTGTTAATGGCAGATCGAGCATTAGCCCCGTAATGGCGTTCCTCGCCTTGGAGACGGAGAGCTTGAAGGTCAGAAGAGCAAGACTTGGATTCACCTGACAGTTGTATTTGCTTACAGAAATAAAAGGACACCAGTTGCTACAACGGATCTCCGGTTTCCTTTAATTTAACTTTCCTGTCGTGCACCCCAACTAAACCAAAGGTTTGCTTCCAGTACCTCCACTGGGTTATTCTTGTAGAAGGTCAATTTTGGCCCAGATTTTGGAAGGTTGGTTTTTTCTACTAGATGGCAAATACAGTTTCATCGCTTAAGCGCGTACGGCAGACCGAACGCAAAACCCTGATTAACCGGATGCGTAACACTCGTCTTCGCCATTCCATCCGCTCTTTGCGTCGCCTGTTTACAGCTAAGGACGCCAAGGCTGTTGAATCAGCTGTCCCCGGAACATTTTCCGTAATTGATAAGTCCGCCAAGCTGGGCATCATCAAGAAAAATACGGCTGCTCGGTACAAAAGCCGCATCGCACTGCGCCTGAAGAAGCTAGTCGCAGCAGCTTAAACTCTCAATTTCTTTAATTTTCCAAGCCGGCGTGCCCCCATGCCGGCTTGCTACGTACGCCCCCACCCGGTTCGCGAAATCCGCCACGCGCTCAATTGGCCATCTAACTTGGATCCCATGGACCAATGCTGCTGAAAACGCATCGCCTGCTCCCACTGTATCTAAAACTTTGGTGGGAATGCCCGCAGCTTCTATATAGTTTCCGTTTTGCCAAATTGCGCACCCGTTTTCGCCCTGCGTTACGCAGACCATCTCCAATTCAAATGTTTCTGCCAACTCCGTGCAACATGTTTCCACATCAGTCGCCGTGCAAATCCCGAAGCGCCGCAACTCTTCCATTTCCCCAATGTTCAGCTTCAACACATCAGCTAGCGGCAGCAGTTCCAATAACAATTTTTTAGAATAACTGTCCACTCGCAGATTAATGTCGTAAAAACAGCGTGCCTGCGAATAAGTTTCGCAAAGACGCTTCGTCAAACTGCGGGGCCTTTCATAAACCTGATGCAGCGTACCGAAATAAATCCAATCGGGCTCCGCCGCAGGTGCAATCCATTTCGTTTCGTCATAGGCTGCAGGACGATGCAGCTTGTAACTTGGCTGCCCCTCGGCATCCACCGTAACCGTCACCTGCCCCGTGCTCGTTCCCTCAATCACCTGAACCTGCAACCCATGTCCAGCAGCCTGCTCCAATGCCCGTGCGCCTAATTCGTCGTCGCCCACAGCTGATAGCAGATGCACCTTGTGCCCCAAAGTGGATGCATGAACGCAGAAGTTGTAAGTGGCACCACCAAGAACTTGCCGGTCAGGAAAAATGTCCCACAGAATTTCACCCACCGCCGCAATCTGAGCCGGTCGCGTCATTTCTCAAAGCCCAAACACATACAGTGAATGACCAATAACAATCGCAACCTGTTGCTTGCCGTTGTGCAAATAACTCACCGGACTTGCGAAACCCTTTCCCCCGGCTGGAAATTTCCAAAGCAGCTTGCCGGTCGCATCGTCAAGCGCAAGCACGTCCCCGTCCCCTGTCGCTGAAAACACAAGTCCCCCGGCTGTACTCAAAATGCCCGACCACGAAGGCGCAACCAATCTGTAATCCCACTTCGCATTCCCAGTGATAGGATCCATCGCCAGAATCCCACCACTAACCGGCGAAAGCGGCCTTGGAATAAAGCGGCCAGCCAGAAACCAACTGCCTTCTTTATAAGCGTCGTCACCTGAATAAAATACGCCACCCTGGTCCTGCGTCATCACATAATGCAGCTTCGTCAAAGGACTGTACGAGGGTGCCTGAAAGTTAGTGGCACCCGTTGAATTTGGATAGACAACCTTGCCAGCAGGCGATGGTTCCATATCGTCAATCCGAATCGGCCGACCCTTCTCATCCAACCCCTCTGCCCAACTCTGTTTCACATACTGCTTGCCCAAAAGATACTCGCCAGTCTCACGGTCAAGCACATAGTAAAACGCGTTTCGATTGGCAAACAAAACCAGCTTCCGCATGCGGCCTTTCCAAGGAAGATCCGCCAGCACAGGTACCTGCGTTGAATCCCAATCATGCACGTCGTGTGGCGTGAATTGAAAATACCACTTCATCTTCCCAGTCGTCGCATCCAATGCCAGAAGCGAATTTGAGTACAAGTTGTCTCCCAGCCGCGACGCTCCATTCCAATCCGGTCCAGGATTTCCAGTTCCCCAATACAGCGTATTCAATGCCTTATCATAAGACCCATTCACCCAGGTTGTGGCCGACCCTGTTTTATAACTCTCCCCTTTCCAAGTCTCCGAACCCTTCTCCCCAGCGGCAGGAACGGTCCATGTGCGCCAGACTTCTTTACCCGTGTTCTTGTCATACGCAGCAAGATAGCCCCTCACTCCGAACTCGCCCCCAGCGCTTCCGATAATTACCAAATCCTCAATCACCAATGGCGCAACAGTGGACGTATAGCCCTTCTTATAGTCGGCAACAGTAGCATCCCAAATCACATGACCAGTCGAAGCGTCTAGAGCAACCAGATGCGCATCCAGCGTGCCGATAAAAACTCTGTCGCCATCCAGTGCCACGCCCCTGTTCACCTTCCCGCAACAGACTGGTGGATTATCAGGCAACACGCGCCGATACTTCCAAAGCACCTTGCCTGTACCTGTTTCCAGCGCAGTCACATCGCTTGGCGGCTCTGACAGAAACATCAACCCATTGCGAACAATGGGAGTCGCTTCAAACTTATCCGTTCTATCAATTTGATAAACCCACACTGGCCTCAGCTTGCTTACATTCGCTTTGGTAATCTGCTGCAATGGCGAATATCGATGGCCCTGAAAGTTCCCGGAGTAAGTTGTCCAATTGGCATCCTGTCCAAAGGCTATGCAACCAATTAGGAACAGCGCTCGCATTAATTTCCGCCTCGCAACGAAAACAGATAAGCCACCAGATTATCCAGTTCAGCATCAGGAATTCGCCCCCGAAAGCTAGGCATTCCAGACCGCAGCGAAGTTTCACTCTCTTCCGCCTTCACCTTATCCACCTTATCGATCACAATAATTTTTCCCTTGCTATCGCGAAGCACCATCTGGAACTGATCTTCATTCAGCAGCACGCCGGATATTTTCTTTCCATCCAGCATCTCAATTGTGGAAACACTCCAGCCCGAAACAACCGCCGCATCCGGATCCAAAATAGAAGTGCGTAAGTTCGCTGGACTGCGCTTTGCTCCAACATCGGAAAGATCGGGCCCCCTGCGTCCTCCAACCCCATTCGTCATATGGCAAATTGCACAACGCGTCTTGAATGAAACAGCTCCCTTGCTTTTGTCCCCCGGCACCTCTTGCGTTGCGGCACGACCCAACCCACGCACAAACGCCGCCACCTGCCAAGTCTCAGCATCACTCAGCCCCAGCGCAGCCGGCATATCCGTGCCCGGAATCCCATTTTTCAAAATATTGAACAATGCGGTATCGGAAGGAGCATGAGGCAAATTGGCGCTCATCAAATTCGCAGCCATGCCATCATCACCCTTGCCATGGCAAAACGCGCAATGAAATTCGTATAGTTTTTTGCCTGCCGCAAGGCTCGCCGCATCGGACGGAATTTGCCCCTCCGCACTCCATCTCACCAGGAATATTAGTAAAAACGATCGTTGTAACATGTGTTTCAGAAAGCTGAATTTGTCTCCATTTTCGCATACCGGGTTATCGAATAGCGGTTGGATGTTGTACTGGCGAAGTTTAGAAGTCAATTGTAGTAGGCGCGAGAAAATGACAACGGTTTCCACGCAACTTTCGGTGGGTACGGGAGTTGATCTATGGACGGTGCCTCAACTGCCGTTTTTGGATTTAATAAGGATGTTCCCAATAGGATGTCAACGCGCAAAAATGGGGACTGGCTTGTGGCCTGTCCCCATTTTTTCCTTCACAAGTCTCTTACGGCTTTTCAATCTTCAAACTTGGATTAGGCCCGGACAAATCCATCTGTGCGCGTGACTTCGTTTGCTGCAATCGATGACGGAGATCCGTGAATCTAACCTTAGCCCCCTGCCATGCCACTGTCCCTCTCACATCCTCTAAATCTTCCGTTCCAGTTTTCAAAGAGTCGATGATAAAGTTCCCATCCACCCTCCGTGCAGCCACCCACTCCGGTACTTTCGCCTTCCCAAATGCAAGCGTGCGCGCAAGAAAACTTCGCTTCCGTTGCAGCAATGGCTCCAGCATTGCCTCCAACCCTGCAACACTAACTGTTGGAATACGAACCGAAAGAACCCCGTGCTTTTCATCGGATCTGAATTCACCACTCCAACGTGTGGTTCCAGCTAAAGCATTCTGCGTCACCAGTCGAGTTCGCCCTGGCCCAAAATCCACAGCCGCCTGATTCAACTGAATCGGGACACTCAAGTCCGGAATCTTCACCAGCATGTTGCGCACATTCACATGCCCCTGCCATTGCTGCTCTTCTCCGGACGCAAAGGGAAGGGACATTTTTCCACTCCATGTGCCATTTTTCCAATTGGAAAGCCAGGGCACTTCCGGCGCAGCACACAGGCCGCGCAATTTTTCAGTGTTTGGCATATCCAATTCCTTGGTTTCCCACTCATAAGCCCACTGAGGATGTTCAAAATTATATACAGCATCCACAACTACCGACTGGCTCCTGGCCAATTGGAAATGCGAGTCTTTAGACGTCAGCTTTCCGTTCTCAAATAGAAGGGAAGCTTGTTCCAGAATTGCTTCGTTATCCTCACCCATTGCAATGCTCGCATCCCGCAATCCAAGCAGTCCATTCAAGCCGTGTTTTGAGGAAAGAACCACAACTCCAGTAGCAGTACCCTTCATTTGCCAAGCGGCGGGAAGATTAATTCCTACTGCGCGGGCTAGGCCTGGTAACGGCTGCATCGGTATCGCAGCAAAGTTAGTGAGTAGCCCCCAACGCGGCTGGCCCAGGAAGTTTTCCATTCGGAATTTTAAGCCAATTGGGTGAGAATTTGCTTCCGGAGGATCCGTTGAGATCGCCAGTTGTTGCATACGATAATCAATGCCGCCTTTATAGTTCATTGCCCATTGACTTCCTGATCCCGGAAGAATCGCCCATCGCGGAATTTCTCCTAATTCCAGTCGGCCAGTCAGATTGATGTTCGATAGCGGCCCCGTCAACCGTGTTCGTGCGGTAAGAACTGC
This sequence comes from Bryobacterales bacterium, assembly GCA_043745195.1. Lineage (GTDB taxonomy): Bacteria > Acidobacteriota > Terriglobia > Bryobacterales > Bryobacteraceae > JANXSF01. The sequence continues at coordinate 5,729 of JAYTTF010000133.1, forward strand.
GTGCAATCCGAAGTCGCGGCCAGTCATCAAGCGCAGAATCTCTTCTATGAAACTCCGCTCCAAATCGATTGTGACGTCCACTTGTGGTTCGGTGGTTTGTGGAAGCCAAAAGCGGCCCCGGCTGCGGATTTTCCCGAACCCCTGTGCCGGTCTATCGGAACGGGCAGGAGCGCCGGTGAAGTTTAACGAATAAGCCCCATTAGAATCGGGCGAAAGGGTAATTTCCCCGTCCACATCAGTGAAATAAAATACGGATTTGCGATTTGCCAGCTTGAAATTGATTCTTCCCCCGCGAACTTCAATTTCTGGAAAGCTAGTGGAATCCATCGCCGGCTTTGCACCCGGTGGCGGCAGAAACGCCTTCCAATTCCAATCGCCTTGGCCGCTCCTGGATAGGTTCAGGCTGGGCTCGTCCAACCGTAGACTCTGGATTTCGATCCTGCCCAAAAGCAGTTTCCATAGGTTCGGTCGAACCGACATTGTAGATACGTAGGCCGACGGCTCAATGCCGTATTTAGGGTCGTCATGAATCACCACATCCGATAGGGTCACTTCAGGTCCGGTCCACAGACTAAATCGCACTGCACCGGCTTCAACTTTTCGCTGCAACGCGGATTCAAGACGCAACTGAATCGATGAGCGGAATTGATCCGCACCCTTGTAATAAGGCAGGTATGCAATCAGCCCTAACAGGATCGCAACACTAAATAGCCCGACCTTAATTTTTGACATGACCCTCTGTTTCAAGCAAGCGCTGATAGGCAGCCATATCGTCCACGTCTTCCACGGTACGCTTGTCTTCCACCGCAACCAATCGCGCTTCAGATAGGTGGGTGTAGATAACTTTCTTGGCTGAATCCGTCACCGGCAATGCTAATAGTTCTGTAGCCAATTGCCTGGAGACAATGCAGGGATGCCCCCGCTTACCTTCATAGGTAGGAAGAGTCAAAATGCCATTAAATCCTTCGACTATTTTCTGGATGGTATCCCGTTGCACCGGAGCGTAATCAACTGGAGTAAAAATCACCCCTTCCGCCGATGGTGAAATTGCCGCCAGCCCGCATTGCAACGAACTCAACATTCCCAGTTCAGGATCTGGATTCACCACAAACTTAGGATTTAATCCCCTGTCGCGCGTTTCAATCATCGGTTGATCCGGCCGCGTAACAACAATCACTTCGTAACACACGCCGGAAAAATGCGCCAACAATCTGTCCAGAAACGTCTCGCCTCGAAAGGTCAGCAGTGCTTTGGGCCGTCCTAATCTCTTGGAGGCACCGGCGGCTAGAATCACGCCGGTCAACTTCACTTCGCCAGATCCCTCACTTGCTCTCCGGCAAATACTGATTTGGATAACTTCCGCCAGGCAGCAGCCTCAGGCTGACGGCGCACTGCAATCATTTCGGCAATCACTGAAACCGCAATCTCTTCAGGAGTAATTGCTCCAATATCAAAACCCATCGGCGCATGAATCCGTTCAAAGGCACCGTGAGGCAATCCTTCCTTCTCCAGTTCTTTAATTACGCTCAAGACCTTGCGGCGACTTCCGATCATTGCAATATACCGGGCCTGCGTGTTCACCGCCCAGCGAAGCACTAGCATATCGTCCCGATGCCCTCTGGTCACAATAATTACGTAACTTGTATCGCGAATATCCAGCTTCGGAAAAACTTCGTCGTACTCCAAAGCATGAACCGTCTCCGCTTCGGGAAACCGCTCTGCGTTTGCATAGGATTCACGATTGTCCACAATCACCGTCGCAAACCCAGCCATATTTGCAACCTTAGATAGACTCTTTGAAATATGGCCTGCGCCAAAAATGAACACCTTCGGTTGAGGGACTACCGGTTCCACAAATACCTCCAATTGCCCTCCGCAAATAAGTCCATTGTCATATGCCGCATCCTGCCCCAGTGAGAATTTCATCAGCTTAGCCCGTTCGCTTTGAATCACATCCCGAGCAGCGTTCCAGACTTCCGCTTCCACGCACCCTCCGCCAATGGTTCCAGCCATTGACCCGTCCTCTCGGACGATCATTTTGGCGCTCTCGTAGCTGGGAATTGATCCATTCACCTGCACAATCGTTGCCACCGCACACTTTTGGCCCAGTTTACGCAATCTGACGACTTCATCAAAGATGTCCATTTCCTACGATTCTATCGTACTCAGGAATTTCCGCGGTACTGCAAACTTTTTTACTGGGAGGACTAAAGTCTTAGCCTTAGGTGGACGATAAACCATCAGTGAGGAAAATATGACCAATCCAAGCGGGCCTGAAAATGTTGTGGACATCAACTCCTATCTAGCGCATCCTATTCCTTCCCGTGCAAAAGAAACCAATTTTGCCGCAGAAGCTTCGCAAAATGTTTCTGATTTGGCACAGACAAATAAAAAGCTGGTGACTATCGTTATGGGGATGACCCTCATGATCGGATTGGTTGCTTGCATCGCCTACTTGGCTGGTCGCGCCATTACTCTGAATCGTGCTGGTGTTAGCCAACCGACTATCTCTCGGGCCGCAAAATTACCAATCATTGTAGATTCTCCGAAAGTGGCTGCTCAAAAGGTCGAAGCACCAGCCCCTACACCTACACTTAAAGTGGTTGCTCCGGTTTCGGTAGCCACCCAACTTCCTGCTGCTAGCATCGAAAGCAAACCTGATTCCGGGACATGGTATGTGCAGGTCGGCTATATCGAAAAGCAACAATCCGATGGCTTCCGCTCTGGACTAAAAGATAAGGGTTTCAAAACAACGGTTGCCAATGGTAACTCCCCTGATCAAGTTCGGATTTTAATCGGACCATTGGCTGATTACGACGCCCGCCTGGCAGTGCAGCGCCAATTGACGGCTGCCGGCTATGAGTCTTTTCAACGCCGCTATTAGCTAAACGAATTTTCTCAAGCTGTCTCTCTTGTAGTTTCTTTTCCTCCTGCGAGGCCCTCTTGTGGTTTGCCAACAAGCAAACTTCAAGAGGGATTTTTTCGTTTATGCCAGAAGGTCTTTCACCACTCGGCCATGCACATCGGTCAAACGAAAGTGACGGCCTTGAAACTTGTAAGTTAACTTGGTATGGTCCATCCCAAGGCAATGCAGCAATGTGGCATGAAGATCGTGAACATGCACTGGGTTGCTCACAATGTTGTAACTGTAATCGTCGGTTTCCCCATAGCTGATACCAGGCTTGATTCCACCACCGGCCATCCACATTGTGAAGCACCGGGGATGATGGTCCCGTCCGTAATCATCGGGGGTAAGTTTTCCTTGACAATAAACTGTGCGGCCAAATTCACCGCCCCAAACTACTAAGGTTTCATCCAACAGACCACGTTCTTTCAGATCCTGGATCAATCCAGCGGAAGCTTGATCCACGTCATAACATTGACCTCGAATAGCAGGCGGAAGGTTCACGTGATGATCCCAACCACGATGGAACAACTGCACGAAACGGACACCCCGTTCCGACATGCGGCGGGCCAGCAGGCAATTTGCAGCAAACGTTCCAGGCTTTTTCACTTCGGGACCGTACAGGTCCAAAGTGTGATCCGATTCCTTCGAAACATCGGTCAACTCCGGCACGGAGGATTGCATCTTGAAAGCCATTTCGTATTGGGCAATCCGGGTAGCGATTTCAGGATCGTGGAATTCTTCCTGCTTCATTTGATTCAACTGGGCCAGATCATCGATGAAACGTCTGCGGTCTCCTGGGGAAATGCCTGCCGGGTTGGAAAGATATAGAACAGGCTCGCCTTGTGAACGGAATTTCACTCCTTGATATTTACTAGGCAAAAAGCCGCTACCCCATAGTCTGTCGTACAAAGGCTGATCCGCAGAACGGCCCGTGCCTTGCGACACCATCACCACAAAAGCTGGTAGATCTTTATTTTCACTCCCCAGTCCGTAACTCAACCAGGAACCAATGCTGGGGCGGCCGGCAATCTGAAATCCTGTCTGCAGAAACGTCACGCCGGGATCGTGATTGATCGCCTCTGTATACATCGATTTCACGAAGCATAGGTTGTCCACAACCTTGGCGGTATGGGGGAGTAAATTGCTAACCCAAGCTCCAGATTGCCCGTGTTGTTTCAAGTCGAAAATAGTTTGGGCTACCGGAAAACTTGTTTGCGTTGATGTCATCCCGGTCAGCCGCTGGCCTTGGCGGATGGAATCAGGCAATTCGGTTCCGTGCAGTTTTTTCAAAAGAGGCTTGTGGTCAAAGGTTTCAAATTGCGATGGAGCCCCTGACTGAAACAGGTAGATAACTCGTTTGGCTTTGGGAGCAAAATGCGGGGCGATACCTTCGTTTTCTGCATGGAGCAAAGTAGCCAGCGCAGTGGCACCAATGCCACCGGAAGCTTGTCTCAGAAAATGGCGGCGATTTGGATTCATAGCTACTCCTTTGATACTACTTCGTCCAGATTCAGGACCAGACTTGCGACATGCGCATATGCTGCTAATTCAATAGGATTCAGCCCAGGTTTTACTTGTGACTCTCCTTGTTTGAGCAGTTCTAAGGCGTCTTCCGGTTTAGTTTGGAAACGGTCCAAAGTTCTTTGGAAATTGGCTTCAAGAATCGCCAGTTCTCGAGGATTCGGAGATCGGGCGGTGGCCAATTTGAAGGCGAAGATGATTCGGGCTTGGGCACTGGAGCCGCCTTCCAACATCATTCTTTCGGCGATCTTTCGCGATGCCTCAAGGTAGGTCACATCATTCATCAGGTTCAGAGCCTGAAGCGGAGTGTTGGTCCTGGTCTCCCGAACAGTGCAGGCTTCGCGTCCAGCCGAATCGAAGTTCATCATGGACGGCGGAGGAATGGTACGCTTCCAAAAAGTATAAAGACTGCGGCGGTATAAACCTTCTCCGGTATCGGCCTTGTAGTCGCCATCATTCGATAGCTCCTTCCAGAGCCCAGCCGGTTGGTAGGGTTTCGCGGATGGGCCACCGACTTTTTCCACCAATAATCCGGCAATGCTCAGAGCCTGATCGCGTAACATTTCCGCAGCCAGACGCTGCCGGGGTCCGCGAGCCAATCGACGGTTTTCAGGATCCTTTGCCACCAGCTCATCGGTGGTTCGCGAAGTTTGCCTGTATGTGGAACTCATAACCATGGTTTTGATCATCGCTTTGGTATCCCAACCGGTTCTGATGAATTCGGTGGCGAGGAAATCGAGCAGCTCCGGATGCGATGGCCACTCGCCTTGCGAACCAAAGTCTTCCACGGTTTTGACGATCCCAGTGCCAAACAGCATTTGCCAAAGGCGATTCACGGCCACGCGAGAAGTAAGAGGATGTTGGGGGCTGGTCAACCATTGGGCAAATCCTAATCGATTGAGGGAAGCGGCGGCGGGCATGGGCGGAAGTGCTGCGGGAAGGCCACGAGTCACCTTATCTCCGGGGCGATCATAGGCACCGCGTACCAGTAAATGGGTATCTGGCCGGTTGGGCAGTTCCTGCATCACCATCACGGTTGGCAGCGATTCTTTAAGTGTCACCACCTCTTCCCGCAAGTCAAAAGCAGTGCTCCAAATGGTCTTTAGCTCGGGCGGCGCCCCGACCTCCAAGAAAAAAGTCGAAAGCTTTGCCTGTTGAGGGACGGTGCGCTGACCTTCTTGCAAACGAGCGATACCGGTTACCGAATCGAGCGGGGCCAGGGCCATGATTTCGTTGTCATGAAGGGCGGCTGTGTAGACTCGGACATCAAGCAATTCACCGGTGAATCGCATTCCAGATCCGCCTCCAATTCGAAACGGAGAGGCAGTAAAGAAGGACTGGTTCAGCATGTCCAGCAGAGTTTTTAATTTCTGCTGTTTGCCGTCGACATAAATTTTCACACCGGAAGCAAGCCTGGTGCCGTCGTAACTAACCGCAATCTGATGCCAATCTCCACCCGGCACGGGCAGTTCCGTTTCCACGCGCAATGCATCGTCCAGCCATCGCTGGGTCATGTGGAATTGCAACTTTCCATTGATCAGATAGAGCCCGTAGCCGATTTCCTCGCTCACATCTTTGCCTCGGGAAAAGATAGAACCATTGGCTGATTCCGCTTTCATCGACAAGGCAATAGTAAATTTGTCAAGGTATCCGAATGCTGCTGTTTGCTGTCCTGCATCGTGCTCGCGCTTACCGTCAAATATTCCCTTGTCTCCATAAAGCGGGATGTGAACTTGCAGTTTTCGTGTTGGTGCCCAATCGGTGGCGGTTTGTTGCTTTGCAAATTCCTTAGCCCAACTGCGCTCGGATTCTTTGATTGCTGACGCTGTTTGTTTAAGCTTTGCCTCTGCTGCGGCTAACCTAGCCTCAAGCGATTGCAACTGCTTTTCCTGTTGAGGCGTTGGGGCGGCAATGAATGGAGGAGTATTTCCGTATTTGATGTATCGTCCCCACTCTCCGATGTTGTCGAAGAAAGCATACAACTGGTAGTACTCTTTCTGCGTTAACGGATCGTATTTGTGATCGTGACAGCGGGCGCATCCAAAGGTTAAGCCAAGGAATACCGTTGACGCTGTATCAATGCGGTCAACTACATATTCAACGGCATACTCTTCGGGAATGATTCCGCCTTCGGAGTTGCCACGATGATTGCGATTGAAGCCGGTGGCGATGATCTGATCGCGTCGGGCATTGGGAATCAGGTCGCCGGCCAATTGCTCGGTAAGGAATTCGCTATACGGTTTGTTGTTGTTGAAGGCTTCAATCACCCAATCGCGCCAGCGCCACATGTTGCGTTCGCCATCGCTTTGGTAACCATTCGTATCGGCGTATCGGGAAGCTTCCAGCCATCGAATGGCCATGCGCTCGCCAAATCTTGGAGAGCGTAGTAAGCGATCGACCTGCCGTTCATAGGCACCGGGAGACTTGTCGGATAGAAAAGCCTCGAGTTCTTCTGGAGTAGGCGGAAGGCCGTTTAGATCGAAGCTGAGACGACGAAGAAGCCGGGCTGGTTCAGAAGTTGGAGCAGGTTTAAGGCCCTCCTTTTCCAGCCGTTCCAGAATGTAATTATCAATGGTATTGGTTGGCACCCGGCGAACTGGAGGGATTAAGGACCAATGCTTTTCGTAGCCGGCACCCTGGGCAATCCAGCGTTCCAGGGTGGCAGATTCGGATTCCGTCAAAGTTTTACCGGAGTAAACCGGGGGCATTTGGGTGGCTTTGTTGGCAGAGCGGATTCGTTCAATGATGACTTTTTTATCAAGGTAGGCGGAGCCGGATTGTGTATCGAGACGCAGTTTCGATTTACGATTGGCTTGGTCTGGACCGTGGCAGGAGAAACACTTATCGGACAAGATCGGGCGAACGTCGCGATTGAATTCAACAAGGGGAGGGGCGGCCTGGAGGGCAACTGCAAACCACGCCAGTGCGGGGAAGGTTTTCATGGAGATCCATAAGCATTGTATAAGATTCGCCGAAGCTGCGAATTCGAGTGCGCAAGACTTGTTGTCAGTCCAGGCCGTAAAGCAATACCGTTTCGCAATGCACAAACGCAGGAAACCCCGGGGAAGCCGCAAGGTTGCGCAACCCATCGTTTGTGCAATGGTGAATCTGGTGCGGAGATAATCCGTACCAGTTTCTCTGCGCAGCGCGACTTATCGTTACTATCACCCGGATTCCGCCTCGGGCACTCTCCGAGCGGCCGACGATTGGCGCAAAAGTCGGCGGGACCATCCGTGGGACGGCGAGGCCAGAAGTTTTGCGATGGTTGCGCGGCACAAGTCCACAGGGCGATCATCGAAAGCGTGAGCACCCGAGCAATTATCGAATCTGCGTTGCGACAAGACTTGGTGGATGATGAACAGAAGCCCGTTCATGCCCGGCTGCTACCCGGCCTGTCAAGTGAGGAGTTGGATGAAATGACACGAACATTGCCGGTCGCGCCTAGCAGGGATTTTCGAGAACTATTAGAGTTCTGTGGTGGTATTGAGGGAACACTCGAAAAGATTGACTTCAGCGGGCGTACGTTGCGCGATGGTTTCGAGGCCGATTTCATACCCTACGGGCTTCCGATTGCCCATGATGGATTCGGCAATTATTGGGTCGTTGATCTTCAACCCGATAACCCTGATTGGGCACCGATCTACTTCTGTTGCCACGACGCACCCGTTGTACTGCTCCAATCCACCTCCGTCGAGCAGTTCGTCAGCGAAGTTTTCAAGATGTACATTCCGCCGCATGTAAGCATCGTTGACGATGTTCACGAGGATCGTCTTTTCGACGTCTGGCGGAAGAATCCCGGTGTGATTTCGCATATAAACGCGACGGCTTCCGCTGATAGCGATATCCAGACCTTTGGGGCAAGCTTAGGATCAGACTTCGAGATCATAGATTTGCGCAATGCTCCAATTGGAATGGGCTTTTCGTGGGGACGCTACGGGCCGCTAACCGAAGTCAAGAGGTTTGGCAGTCTAGCGATCTTTGCGTATCGCAAGCCCGCAAGGAAGGGGCTGCTGTCTCGCTTGCTCGGAAGATAGGCCTTAGTCGCAGTCCCACACGGACATAGATCGATGGTCAGATGGGTTCTCTGAGGCTGCGGTCAAGGTGTTGCTTGAGTCCAAGCCGTTGATTTAGCAGCGAGTCTACAGCGCTGCCGACATTAGCTTAGTACCCGCAAAGCGGCATAGGTCACCTAAAATTGGTACTTCTGCTGGTCTTCGTCCCAAAAGAGGGCCGTTCAACTCGCGGTCGGGCACCTGCACTGTGAGCGGGGCTGAGACATAAGGCCTTCGCGCTTATCAGCCATGACGGGGTCTTGCGACGATATTATAATGTTTATATTATGACTCTCAAGCTCCGCGCCGTCGGCACCAGCACTGGATTGATCCTGCCCAAGGAACTGCTCGCCCAGTTGGGCTGGAAGGAAGGCGAAGAGGTGATCGCCACCTCCACGCGGGATGGGCTGGTGTTGAGTGTCTTCGATCCTGAAGTGGCCGAAGAGGTCGAACTCGGCAAAGGCATCATGAGGCGTTATCGGAATACCTTCCGCGAACTGGCCAAATGATGAATCTTCGTTGGATCACCAAGGCCGGTCTGCTTATTCTGCACGACGAAAGCATCCGTGAGCACGGCGGTTCGCGGGGCATGCGCGATGAGGGCTTGCTGGAATCGGCGCTGGCGTGTGTGCAAAACATTGCTCTTTACGAAGAGCATGTTGCGTTGTGGCGGTTGGCGGCTGCTTACGCTTACGGCATTGCGAAGAATCATCCGTTTATTGACGGCAACAAGCGCGCCGCTTTCATTGCGATGAACTTGTTTCTTGAGAAGAACGGCTGGTGGCTCACGGCTGGAGAGGCTGACGCCACGCTCACCTTTCTTAAACTCGCAGCCAGTGAGCTCACCGAGGGAGAGCTTGCCGTTTGGATAGAGAGCCACCTCGCCCAGCGGCCATGATGTTTCCAACCGGGTGGGGCAGACGCCAAAAGACTGATCTCTTGGAACTGGGGACGATTTTCCTGAGCCATAGCTTCGTAGCTGTTTACTTTCAGAATTCAGTGGAATAGCTTGTCAATGGTTTGGCACAAGCAGGCCGCCTGCGACGGCAAGTCTTCTACCATTCTCCTACCGACAACGCCGTTGATCGTGAGTTTTAGATGGATGGCCCGGCAACGCAGCGCGCGCTCAGCCTGCCATTGTATGCCGTCAATCCGTGTTGTATACTGAACCACATGGTTCAGTATTACCAGACCCGCTTCGATGCCTCGTTCGGCGCGCTTTCGGACGCCACCAGACGCGGCGTTCTGGAGCAGCTCGGGCGTGCAGACGCTTCGATCACGGCTCTTGCGGAGAAGTTCCACATGACTCTCACGGGCATGAAGAAGCATGTAGGCGTTTTGGAGCAAGCAGGGCTCGTCACCACGGAGAAGGTCGGGCGAGTGCGGACCTGCAAGCTCGGGCTGCGTGGACTGGAAGAAGAGGCGGCATGGATCGAGAAGTACCGCCAGCTTTGGAGTGCACGCTTCGACGAGTTGGACAAGGTAGTGGGGGAATTGAAACGGAAGGAGAAAGTCGATGGACGAAAGAATAGAAAGTGAAGTCACTCACACGAAGAACCCCACTGCGGTGGAACGCAAGTCCGAGCGCGAGCTCGTCGTCACGCGAACCGTCAATGGTCCTGCGCGCCTCGTGTTCGAGGCGTGGACCAAGGCAGAACTTTTCAGGAGGTGGTGGGTACCAAAGTCGTATGGTCTGACACTGCTTTCCTGCGAGATGGATGTTCGTACCGGAGGCAGGTACCGTTTGGTGTTTAGCCATCAGGGTTCGACCATGGAGTTCTACGGCACGTACCGCGAGGTGACACCGCACTCGCGCCTTGTTTGGACGAACGAGGAAGGTGACAACGGCGAGACCGTCACCACGGTGACCTTCGATGAAAACGCCGGCAAGACGTTGTTGTTGGTGCACGATCTCTATCCCTCGAAGGAAGCGCTCGACGCCGCAGTCGCCTCCGGATCGACGGGCGGGATGACCGAGACGCTCGACCAACTTGATGAACTTCTTGTCAGCCTGGGATCAAGCTCGGCGACAAAATGACGCGGTCAACCGAGCAATCAACGAAGCGCATGGCTGGCCGCGAGGGTAAGAAAACCGGCCAAGGCAAGACCCCGGCGAAGCTGCTGGTCGCCATGACGGGCAGGGCAAGCGCCGCGAAGACCGCACAAGGCGCCGAACCCGTGTTCGCGTACATTGCTAGCTTGCCGCAGCCGCAGCGCGGCATCGCCGAGCGCATCGATGCCCTGGCGGCCAAAAGTTTGCCGGACATCCAGCGAGCGGTGAAGTGGGGCATGGCATACTACGGGGTCGACGGGGGCTGGTGCTTCTCTTCCGGCGCCTTCGTCGGCCATGTGAAACTGATGTTCATACGCGGCACGGAGATGAAGCCGGAACCGAATGTGACGCCAATCGGGATGGGCAAATCCACCCGCGGAGTGGAGTTACCATCGGTTGACGATTTCGACGAGCGCCAATTGGCGTCGTGGATGAAGCAGGCCGCCACCATGCCCTTCGTCGGGGGAAAGAAGCGATGACTACGCCAAGGCGCAGAGTTCAGTACGCCGAGAACTCGTCAATTACAAACACTTCGGCGTTTTCTCCAATACCTGGAGCAGGCTGGCCAGGGGGCCAGCCGCAGACGAGGGCGTCTGCCCCACTGGGCTAACCTCTTAGTGACGAGCATTAGGTTTAGCAGGAAAACTGGCCTTGGCGCACGGCATCCAAACTGTTCGCGGCGAAATGGCGCAAAATGCGGCTTCGCGATTCTTCTCGCGTTGGTGAGCAACGGCGTGGATATCGCCTCTGGCTTGCCCGCTGCCAAGGCCATCGACAAAACTTTCGAACCAGTTCCCACACTTCGTGCCTTGCAGGTTCTACGGTGATCACCCATGCCGTGAAAGCAAGTAGCAGTCGATGCAAGTCTTCTTTACTACGCATGAATGCAGGGAAATGTTACAGAATCCCATCAAATCATCGCCACAAAGGGGAAATGGTCCTGTTCACGGAGACTGTGAAGAAGTAGGATGAAGGTATGCTACGAAATCTTTTCCTTGGATTGGTGATGATTGGCTTTGGTTTTGGGCAGGCATTGCCGCCCACACCGATAAATCCTCCAGATCCCTATGCTGCGCTGAAACAATTGGTGGGCTTGACCAACGATCAGATTACGAAGATGACCCAAGCTCAGGTTAACTATTCTCGTTTCGAGGACAACAAGCGGGAACGGATGTTTCAGGTGAATTGGGAGATTGAACAGGAGGCGTCTAAACCATCGATAGATGCCATGGCGTTGGGTGTGCGGTATTTAGAGTTGGAAGTGATTTGCCGGGAATTGCGGGAAGCGGCTGCTGCGATTCCGAAGAATAATTTGGCGCAGTTAACGGATGCTCAAAAAGCGAAACTGAAATTATTGGAAGATGCCATGAATTTGGCCCCAACCATTTCTCAGGCGCAAGCGTTGCAACTGTTGCCCGGGAGTTCAGGTTTTAACTATGCAAGTTTTCTGTTGGGTGGGATTGGGGGCATTGTCGCGATCCCGGGGAATCGGATTAGCCCGAATATTTCGGCTTGCAGGGCATTGCGTCTTAGTGGTGACTTTTCGAATCTGCCGTTGGATGCGGGGGCCAAGTGAAGGGAATGCACATCCCATTGATTGCCATATTGGCAATTGGGACTTGCACGGGACAAGCTTTTCCTGAAATTCCTGTCAGTCAATTTGCGGCGTTAAAGCAGCTTCTTGGACTGTCCGACGATCAAGTGTCTAAATTGATACAGGTGCAGGCGGAAAATGCGCTGTTCGCGGAAGGGAAGCGACGACGAATTGACCAGGTGAATGCGGAGATTGATGAGGAAACAGCGAAGGCTTCGTTGGATGCTATGGCTTTAGGAGTGCGGTATTTAGAGTTGGAAGTAATTTGCAGGGAGATGAGAGATGCTGCAGCCGCCCTTCCGAATAAGAATCTGGCGTTGTTGACGGATGGGCAAAAGGTGAAATTGAAGATTTTGGAGGATGCCGTGAGCTTGGCTCCGACAATCGCTCAAGCGCAGTCGCTGAAGTTGCTGCCTTCTGGAAGTATCAATTCAGCCAGGAGCATTGGTTTTTTAAGTTTTTCTTCCGGCTCCGGGAGTTGCGGAGGAACGGGTTCGTTCTATATCTATGCATTGCTGCCTTGAGAATTACGCTTCTGTTCCGAGGCTTTGTTTTAGTTGGTGTAGTAACTAAAGATGTTTCGTTCGGCAGCCGATTAGAAGAGCATGCCGGAGAGCTATTTAGGGCGTCGTCTGCGCCTACTGCGGGAAACCCAAAATCCGGACGGTGGCTGGGGATATTTCCCGGGAAAACGGTCCTGGCTGGAACCCACATCCTATGCCTTGCTTGCACTTTATCAGGACACTGGTTCTGAGAGCTGGGAGCGTGGCTGGAATCTGCTGCGTAATTGGCAGCGGGATGATGGAGCTTGGCGACCAACGGAGCAAGTTGAAGATGCCCATTGGTCAACCGCCTTGGCTATCACCTTGCATTGCATTAGAAACGTTCATGACTCCAGGTTTCGCAATGGCGTGGATTGGATGCTTGATTCAGCGGGGGTTGAAGGGCGTTTGCTGCAGAGAGTTGTTGCCTATTTTTCTAATTTTTCACCAACGGGACATGACTTAAAGTACCGTGGCTGGCCCTGGCGGCCGGATTCGGTGAGTTGGATTGAACCCACAGCCCATTCATTGGTGGCTTTGAAAATGGCTGCACCTCACATTGGTGGAGCACTGTTAAAACGGCGAATTGTGATGGGAGAGGGGATGATTCTCCGTCGACGCTGTAGCGATGGCGGATGGAATTATGGCAGCAGTGCGGCGTTGGGAATCGACCTGCCTTCTTATCCGGAAACAACTGCCTTGGCATTATTAGGTCTACAAGGAAGCCGGGAAGCTGACCTTGGTCCGGCATTGTCGCGGGCCAGAAAACTGTTTGACCAAGGACAATCCCCTTTGGCCAGTGCCCTATTAAAAGTCAGCTTACGTTCCTATGGAATGAGACTGCCAGTGGAACAATCGAGGGAAACAGTAAGGGATCTATTGGTGACGGCATTGGAATCCATCGGGGCGGCGGAGGGTGGTTTCGCTCTGCTGAAACCTCCGGTGCAGGCATGAGTGGAAAGAATCTGCCAACATCTTCGCGTCGGGAGTTTTGGGGAGTGGCTGCAGCGGGACTAGCAACGGGGTGCAATCGGGTGAATCAGTCGGCGTTGGCAGTGAAGGGCGGCGAATCGGTGGTGGCAATCGTAAAAGCCGCGACCTATTCTGACGACTTGACTGGACGCATTCTGGAAGGGATCAAAGAATGCGGTTTGGACGTTAAGGGCAAGAAAGTATTGCTAAAACCGAACCTGGTAGAGTTTGACCGCAATACGGCGATTAATACCGATGTCGCCGTAGTTGCAGCAGCTTGGGAAGCTTTTCGGAGCTTAGGGGCTGAAGTTTTAATCGGGGAAGGTCCCGGGCATCGGCGAGATGCTTTTGGGATAGCTGAGGAAGCGGGGTATCGGAGTGGGATGCCGAAGTTTGAAGCCAATTTTGTGGATCTGAATCGGGATGATGTCACTCGAGTGGACAAATTCGCCGATCACAAGGAAATTTACTTGCCCGATTCTGCCTTAGGCGCTGATTTGGTTGTGTCATTGGCGAAGATGAAAACGCACCATTGGGCGGGGGCTACCCTGTCCATGAAGAACTTTTTTGGGCTAGTCCCGGGCGCTGTTTACGGGTGGCCGAAAAATTTTTTGCATATGACCGGGATCCCGACTTCGATTATTGAACTGAACCGAATTTTCCGCAAAACTTTCGCCATTGTTGACGGCATTGTTGGAATGGAAGGAAACGGACCGATTCAAGGAACACCGAAAAATGCCGGTGTTTTGGTTATGGGGAGCGACAACGTTGCAGTGGATGCAACTTGTTGCCGGATTATGGGAATTGATCCGTTCAAAGTGGAATACATTGCTCGAGCCCAGCACCTGGGAATTGTGGACGGCTCCCGAATTGGACAGCGCGGCGAGTCCATCCACAGCGTTCAAACTGATTTCAAATTGATCAAGGAATTTGCCTACTTACGCACATGAACAACGAATCGACAGCGGAAAGTCTAAAAGCATTGGGAAGCAATCTAGGAGTGCCGAATTCGCCTGTTGTGAATGGATCCAGTGCTTCGGTGGTAATTATTGGGGCCGGGCCGGCGGGGCTAACGGCTGCCTACGAGCTGGCCAAGAGCGGCATCCAAACCGTTGTGCTGGAAAAAGATGATGTGGTTGGGGGAATATCCCGCACGGCTGAATATAAAGGCTATCTTTTCGACATTGGCGGCCACCGCTTTTTTACGAAAGTAGGGGTGGTGGAAAAAATGTGGCAGGAGGTGTTGGGAGGTGATTTTCTTTCCCGCCCACGCATGAGCCGCATTTTCTACAAGCGGAAGTTTTTTGCCTACCCGCTGGAAGCTAAAAATGCATTGTTTGGCTTAGGGATTATTGAGGCGATTCGCTGTGGGTTATCGTACATTTGGGCGACCTTGTTTCCAACCAAGCCGGAAGACAATTTTGAAGCCTGGGTATCCAACCGTTTCGGGAAACGGCTGTTCAGCATCTTCTTTGAATCCTATACAGAGAAAGTTTGGGGAATTCCCTGCAAGAGCATTAAGGCGGAATGGGCAGCACAAAGGATTAAGGGACTATCGCTTTTCACCGCTGTGTGGAATGCGATCCGTCCGCAGTCATCGAGCGATAAATCGCAAGTGATCAAGACGCTAATCCACGAATTTCAGTACCCCCGAAAGGGTCCGGGAATGATGTGGCAGAAGACGCGGGACTTGATTCAGGCTCAGGGACACAAGGTTGTGATGCAAGCGCCGGTGGAAAAAATCAACTGGGTGCCGGGGCGGGTTACTTCGGTTGAGGCAGGGGGCAAGCGCTACGACGGCGAATATTTCGTTAGCAGCATGCCTATTAAGGAGTTGATTGAAAAGCTGGATCCGAAGCCTCCGGTAGCTTTGCGCAGCGCCGCTGATGATTTCCATTATCGTGATTTTCTAACGGTGGCCTTGATCATCAAGGGCGACAATGTTTTCCCTGACAACTGGATCTATATTCATGAGCCGGGTGTAAAGGTGGGGCGCATCCAGAATTATAAAAGCTGGAGCCCGGAGATGGTTCCTGATCCTGCGAATGGATGCATTGGGCTGGAATATTTCTGCTTTGAAGGGGACGGCCTGTGGACCACTTCTGATGCTGAATTGATTGAACTGGCGAAGCAGGAAGTGGGGCATCTTGGGTTGGTGAATCCCAATGATGTGATTGATGGTACGGTTGTCCGGATGCCGAAAGCTTACCCGGTATACGATGACAGCTATCAACGTGGGATCGATGCAATTCGCGGCTTCTTAGCTGAAGTTCCTAACCTGCAGTTGGCAGGGCGCAATGGTATGCATCGTTACAACAATCAGGATCATTCGATGTTGACGGCGATGCTGGCGGCACGCAATATTGTGGCTTCGATTACTGGTGCAGGGCCGCATTATGACCTATGGCGTGTGAATGTGGATGAGGAATATCACGAAGCGGGGGCAATGGGAATGGAAGATGAGTTGAAGAAAATGGAATCGACTCAACCGATGGTGCCGCAGGTTTTGCGTTAGTTTTAGATACCTTTTTTAACACTGTTCGATTAGGCTGGGAAGATGAGAAATCTTTCCGGCCTTTTCCTTTGTGTGCCGAGCATGTTCGACAGTTTGAAGGTGAAAGTCCTTTTCACAACCTGATGGAGGTGAAGTGATAGCGAAGCGCAAGGGCGTCGCCGCGA
>JAYTTF010000134.1:0-21932 GCA_043745195.1 Bryobacterales bacterium
ACGTGATGCCGCACATTGTCGCATCGTGCGAAGCATTCGCCACGGTGGGGGAAATTTCAGACAGGTTGCGGAACGTGTTTGGGGAGTACCGGGAAGGTGTTTAGCTCGTGCGCTTAACCACAACATTCCGACGTGATGGTGTTGCAGTACCCAAAGCTAGAACCGTCTTCCCAACTGCAATGTGTGTCTGTAGTTGTGAATGCATCATCCCCGCTGCAAAAAGTCGTTGTGGAAACTTCTTCGCAGCTCGCGCTTTGCCCCGCGCAAGAGCCATTATAGGAGGTGTAGGTGGTGGTTGGTGCGCTAGTGCATCCGCTACATGCCGATTCAGCAACCTGCGTTGTAATGAAAGCAAGTGAAACTAAGGTGCTAATAGATAATACAAGGTTAATATCAATGTCCGACCAACATGTGTGGTTAAGTCGATATGGGCCATTAGGGGTATACAGCATACATTATCACAAGTTTCTTATTGAAGTGTGTCGAGTGTTCCTAAGATTTAGCTATTCTTTTCTGATATATCTTAATCCCAAGTCGGATATTAACGCTCATCGACACCACACCACATCGAAAAATGAGTTCCGGCTATTTTTAGTCAGTTCTCCTCAACTGCCGTTTTGGCTTCAAGTCTGAACAGAGTGCCAAACCTTTTGCAAGGATGACGACTTGAGGAGGCAAAGGATCGTGGAAACAAGCAAGGTGGTGATGATGAACAGCACCATGCCCGCAACAGCCAGAAACAAGACGTGATTCATTCCCAATCCAGGCAGCACTAAGCCATGCGCAACACTGTGCGACAGCCCACCGGCGAGGGCAATACCTATATTTAACAAATCACTTGAACTAGCATGATATTGATTTATGGGATCGACGTGAAACTTTTTCAAGAAGCGATCATCCATTTCAGTGACGCAACTAACTGTCACGAGTAGGTTCAAGCTCGCAGCTGTGTGAATGGCTTGATCGTCCTCGTTGCGGCTCCTTCTCAAAAAAGAAGTCGAAGAGAAGAAGGAGCGTGAAACCAAGCTTCAAGGTACTGCCAAAAGCATTCAATTGAAATGTGAGTTTAAGCGCACTCCTTAGAGTGTGGTTTGCGAAGTGAGTTTTTGTTCCAAAAATTGGGCAAGTAAAGATCGCGAACATGCAATAGGAGCCTGAAATGAAGACGCGCAGCCATTACACCGGTTTGGAAATATCGCGATGCACAACTTTGGCGGCGTAGCTGGCTTTCTTTAGGCGCTTGGCGATCTCTTCAGCGATCATTACTGACCTGTGATGCCCGCCGGTGCAGCCGAAGGAAATGGTGAGGTAGCTTTTGCCTTCCTCAATGTAATGCGGCATCAGATAACGCAGCAAATCGGCCACTCGATCCATGAATTCGCCGGTTTGCGGAAAGGATCGTACGAACTTAGCCACCTTGCTATTGCGGCCAGTGAGGTGCTTGTACTCGGGAATGTAATTGGGGTTGGGAAGGAAGCGAACGTCGAAAACCAGATCGGAATCTGCTGGGACTCCGTGGCGATAGCCAAAACTGGTTACGTAAACCGCAATAGTTGGATCCTGTCCGGTGCCTTTGAGTTTTTCCTGAATCCAGGCCCGAAGGTTGTGCACGTTGAACTTACTGGTATCAACAATGATATCGGCCAGTCCGCGGATGGATTCAAGCGCAGTACGTTCAGCCCGGACGCTGTGGGCGACAGATTCCTTTTGCCCTAACGGATGGGGCCGCCGGGTTTCGCTGAAGCGGCGCACCAGCGTTGCGTCATCCGCTTCCAGGAAAATTAGCCTTGTTTGAATTTTGCGCCGTAGCTTGGCGTATAGGGCAGGAAAGCTTTCCAGTGCCGCGCCCTCGCGGATATCCACCACAAGGGCGGCGGCATGGATTTGAGCGGAAGTTTGCGTCAATTCGGCAAATTTTTCCATCAATTGGATAGGCAAATTATCTACCGAATAGTAGCCCAGGTCCTCAATTGCTTTGAGAACAGTTCCTTTTCCCGAACCACTCAAGCCAGTGATAATTACTAGTTCGGGAACACGGACATGGTGGGCAGTTTCAGCCATTTATGCTAATTCAATTAAATCAAAATTTCCGTCCGCGCGTCGAATAACCACCGAAGATGTCCCGGAATCGGCGTCACGGTAAACCAGGTAGCTTTGCTTTTCTTTGATTGCCAACACAGCTTCATCGGCCGTCATCGGCTTGCGATTATTCTTCAGCATGGGGCGGAATATTTGTGCGCCGGTTACTTCCGGCTCTGCAATGGGTTCTTCAGGAGTTTCCTTAAAGGAACCGGAATGCCGTGTGGTGGTTCTCCACTTGTCGGCCTGACGAATAATCTGCTTTTCGAGCTTGTCAATCGCCGAGGCCAGCGCTGTGAAATCGTCGTTAGCGGTTGCCATGCCGGCGAAATTGTGGTGATGGTGGTTCACCGTTATTTCCGCTTTGCGCTGACGGCGCACAGCAGTCAAAATAATGTGTCCCTCCTTTTCTCCTTTCTTGTCGAGCATCTTTCCGATCCTCGTCAACCGTGTCTGAATCTGCTTTTCTTTGGTAGGGGTAAGGCCCGAAGGGGCACCTGTATAATGGACTCGCATAAATTGTTAGGACTTGATTCTTCGTTGATGGGTGGAAGGAATCTTCAAATCTTCGCGGTACTTTGCTACGGTTCGCCGGGTTACAGCAATACCATCAGACTGTAGCTTTTGCGTAATTTGATCATCTGTCAGCGGATGTGCCTGGTCCTCCTCGTCAATCATCTTCTTCACCATACGCTTCACCAATAACAACGGAGTATTGGCACCAGTGGTTCCCTGCACACCTTCTGAAAAGAAGAAGCGCAGTTCAAAAACCCCTTGTGGCGTATGCGTATATTTGCTGGCTACCGCACGGCTGACGGTGGATGGATGCACTCCAATTTCCTCAGCCACGTCCTTGATCATCATCGGCACCAGAAAATTAATCCCGCTTTCCAGGAAATCACCCTGACGGCGGACAATGGACTGGCATACTTTCAAAATTGTTTGTTTGCGCTGCTCAATGTTTTTCATCAACATGGAGGCGCTGGCAAAGCGTTCCTTAATATAGTTGCGGACGTCTTTATTCGGTTCCTGTGTCTTGTCCAACATCTTCAGGTAGCTTCGGTTGATGTGGACGTTCGGAATGTCATCATCGTTCAGCTCAATAATATAACCGTCGCTATCTTTGTAAATGAAAACA
Organism: Bryobacterales bacterium; assembly: GCA_043745195.1. GTDB lineage: Bacteria > Acidobacteriota > Terriglobia > Bryobacterales > Bryobacteraceae > JANXSF01. The sequence continues at coordinate 3,218 of JAYTTF010000134.1, forward strand.
TCGGGTTCGACAGCCCGCGCCCCAGGACCGGAATAGCGCATGCCCGGATGGGGATCCAAACGGCGAATCGCTTCAAGGGCTGTTTGAATATGTTCAGTAGGTCTGCCCAACAAGCGGCCGATTTGCGGAAACTGCCGGGCTTCAATCAGCTTCATGTGCTGATCAATGATCTGCCAGGCAACTCCACCATGCCCGTTACGGGCGGCAAGCTGCAGCAGCAGACATTCGCGCAAATCACGCGCGGCCACACCGGAGGGATCCAAGGCTTGTACCGCGTGCAGGGCGTCTTCCAAATCGTCCATGGCATGGCTGCCCAGTAATGCAATTTCGTCAAGCGGAATAGTCAAGTAACCGTTGTCGTCCAAATTGCCGATGATGGAATCGCAGGCATCGCGCACTTTTTCAGGCAGAACGGTCAGGCTCAACTGCTGGTTCAAATGATCGGGTAAGGTTACTGGGGCGGAGACAAACGTCTCCCAAGAGGGCTTTTCCACCGATTCGCCGGCTGGACTCTTAAACCCGGGTTCCAGGTACTCTTGGAAGTAATTGTCGAAATCGATGGCGTCGAAGGCATCGGTAACTGGCTGTTCGACGGGATCGGCTGGAATCTCCCCGGCTGATTCCGCCGTTGGAACATCCGGTTCGGGCGCTGAATAGCTATCGAAGCTCGACTCGTTTTCGGTGCCTGCTCCAGTGGCTTCTAAAATGTCTTTATCTGCGGGGTTGGCCACACGCTCCACCTCCAGAACAGCTTGCAGCTCTTCCGGGGTAAGTTCTTCACCTGCCTCGAGATTTTCCTCAAGGACGGGATTGGCCGCAATCTCTTGCGAAAGCATCTCCTTCAACTCAAGCCGGTTGAGTTGAAGCACCGTCACCATCTGGACTAGTCCAGGCGTGAGGATTTGCTTTTGCGAGACCTTAAGTTGAAGCCGTTGCGAAAGCATACATCGACAATTTTAACAGAGGGGGTAATGGCTCGGGTCAAACATTTTGTTTACACGAGTATCGGCATTTCCACAACGATTTGTTAATTTTCTCCTCTTAGCCCTAAATTAAGGGAGTTGCTGGAGACTTTCAATTGGTTTGTAGCCTTAGGTGCGATTGCGGAAATCGCCTATCCACGACGAAGTCTGCGAGCTTTTGCTTGACGGCTGTCCGGTTACATGTTTGGGAAGTGAACAAATTGACCTAGCAGAAGGGCGCGTCACCCAGTCGAAGGCGGATGAGATATTGCAGTTGCGAAACAGTAGCATATCAGCCGCCGAAGGCACCGTACAAGCCTGGGGCCGTGGGGCCGTGGGGCCGTTCACCGCAAAATCCGGTAGGCAGTGGGGATGGCCTAAGAAAGGCCTTCGCGGCCGCTTTGCAATGTATGTGCCTCCAGTCCAACCGCATGCGGGCAATATAAACCAAGGAACCTACAGCCATTCAATCTTCAAAATTGGGTGCAACTCAATTCCGTTGAGTAGCGATACTCCAGTCTGTCCGTGTACTTTGTCGAAGAAGCCAACGCCGGTTATCCGTGCTTTCGTGGGTGGCACCTTCGCTTGAAACGTAGGCATCTCAAGTCCGAACGCTTCTTCCGGAGAATCCGGCGGCACAAATGACTTCGGAAATTTCTCCATCGCCCGCGTTTGAAAAGGTCCATCGCCAACTGCAGCGCGCGGCACCAAGGTATCTCCCATTTGGACGAAGTCTTGCGGCGAAAGCTTGGCAATCAGCTTGCTATCCACTGCTTTTCGAGCATCTTTCATATTCTCGATCCAAGGACAATCCGCATTCACGAAAGGTGGGTTGGCTGTAGCCGTTTCGCCAATCATCATCCTGCCACTAGCGCCTTGCAGCACCAAGTGGTAATCTCCATCTTTTTCTAATTTGACGCCAATAATGTCGCACTCAATTCGCCATACCGTGAACTCAACAGGTCCACGCCGACGGTCCTGATACTTGGGAAACAACTTGTCCACAGGCATCATATCCGCAGGACGTGGAATTAGAATCAGCTCTTCGATGGTTGCTTCTACAATCCCGGTGCCAAGCTTCTGGCCATCAATTACGTTTTTGCCTACAAGCGCCAAATCGCGATCACCAGCAGTCTTCACCGGCCAACGCTCCACGCCTGGTTTAGTAACCATCTTCAAGCCAACAATCAGGTCGAGTGGTGCGCCTCGTTGACCTTCTGCAACGCAAGCCGCTTTGATGGCTGCTGCCACTTGCGGGCTGACAGTAGGCAAAGCATTTACGTCTTGAAATGGTTTGGTAAGGTCATCGCCACCCGGTGGCGGTGGGGGCGGAGGAGGAGGCGGTGGGGGCGGGGGCGGTCCGCCAACCACATCGCGCGCTCTTCCGAAAACCACGAATCGCGGCGTAACGTCGCGGTTTGATCCATCGCCTTGCCCCTTCATCGTAAAGCCGCTTGCTGCGAACAGTTTTTGATTTGGAAAGACGCGCCGTACAGCCAGATAATCGCCCCACTCCCCCTTGCCATCGTCCTGTTCGGGGCTCCGTTCACCGGCTGAAACAAGTAGGTCTTTACGCGTACCGGTAAGAACCCCAACCATGTGTGAGGGATGCCTTGGGCCTCCGCCAATTATGTATGAGATGCCTACTTCGTTGCTTGCATTTGTGGATAAGTTCGCGTAAGCGGTGGCTGATTGTGGATCGAAAACGTTGATGTTTTCCAGCAATGTCATGTTCACCGAATTGATGCGAGCGATTTGTACAAATGGTTGTGCTCGACGATTTGAGCGGCGATCTACACTCCAGGCAAACCATATTTCCTTTTTCACCATCGTGGCACCAGAGATGCGTGGATCAGCTCGATCCAACCAGCGGCGTCCATCAGGAGTGCGCGAGTTATAGCCGTTACCACCAATCCAGCGGGCTACACCAACGTCTGACCTAGAGGGCTGCGCCTGATCTTCGGGCCAGCTAAAAACAGCCAGCGTGCTGGTATCGGCATGAGCCGCGAAAAAGGCTGTAGTGCCGCAATTTTGAACAACGCGAAAACTCTGAAAATCGAAAGAAACGAAAGACTGAGCAGCCACGTTTCCGCTGCGGATGCTGGCAAAACTGATGCGAGCTACAGCGGATCCCACTTTGACTCCTGGCCCAAAAATATTGGTCGTTACATAAAGATGATTTGCACCCACCGCGAGGTCTGGAAAGTCGAGGAATGCACCTGGCACATTCAGCATCTGAGTGGATATATCAAACAATTTCCAACGACCTTGCTCTGCATCAGCGGATTTCGCAAGGGCCAACCTTTGAATGTTGTCTCCAGTGGAGGGACCATACTGAAGAAGCCAAACAAAAGTGTCCAAGTCAGGAATATATTGGACAACTTGATCACAGCAGAAATTCGACTGCGGCGAAGGGTCTGGAAACGCAGTGGCCGGATTCATGAAACGGAAACTCGCGCCGCCATCAGACGATATTGCCGCGTACCAGTTGCCGGTGTATAGGACCGTGTTTCCGTTAATGGCACAGCTAGGTTCGCCAACGTTTGAAGCTGTGCGATTGAGCCCTGGTTGCTCCAACTCAGTATTGGTCAGCAGCCGGACCTCGTCCCCTATTGGAAGCGGTTCATTCGAACGAGGCTCCATCCGAAGTTCTTGCGTCGTGCTATGAACATTACGTTCGGCGCCTTCTTTTATCAGCGGCAGCAAGTGCCTGGGATGAATGCGCTTCGGTTTCTGAATCATAGGTGGAGTCAAAAGCAAATCCACTTCCGAAGGACCTTTTGCCGGCGAAGGTATCCTTACTGTGCTTAACACCGTGTTAGGCGCAGAAGTTTTTTTCTTAGTTGTTGTTTTCTTAGCCATGAAGACTACCCTCCAGGAAGTTTTGCAAGTGCTGACTATTTTCGCGGTCTTTTTCTGGGAACTATTGGCAACGGACGACGATCATGAATTTTCTTGTTTGGAGGTGGCGCAGGTAGTGTATCTTCGCAGACCACTTGGTGTTCCCCTTTGTCCGTTAATGGAACATTCAGGTTCAGTGAATCTTCGTCCTTTTTCTGATTGGACATTGTTACACTCCTGATAATCAAGCGCAAAACGGACTCACTTCGGCGACCCAATTCCTGTTTCTTCAAATGCCTTTGCGCCGCGCCGAAGCGGCCTTTGCGCTTACTTGCCTCCGAGTGCTGCTAAGCTGATGCTAATCGACAGGTCGTTCTTTGCTGCGATTCAATAGCATTATTGCCAAAGTAGCGATCACCGCTACCCCAGCAACCAGCGCTGTTTCCAGCGAACCAGAACCTGCATCTGGAGCTATTCCAAAGAGTGTTTCTACAAAATTCATATATCCTCCACGAGCATTTATCACTCGCCGTGTTATTAGACATACAGACTATGCTATACAGTACCTACCATATCAAACACCCAGTTAGTGATCCTGTCAAGGCATTTCTTTCATAAACTTATTTGTAACTCCTTAACAAAACCCAATGTGTAACTAAGTGAATCCAGCTTGGTATCCCAAAGTGGTCGTTGTCAGCGTTCGCAAGAAGCGATAGGATAAGTGGGACCATGGCTAACTCACGACGCACTTTTCTAAAGACACTGGCGGCCTCTGGCATTGCAAGCACGGCAGCGACTGCCGCGAACAGACCGAACATCGTTATCATCCTGGCCGATGATTTAGGCTTCGGAGATGTGGGAGTCTACAATCCGGAATCGAAGATCCCAACTCCCAATATCGACCGCTTGGCGAAAGAAGGCACACAGTTTTTAGACGCCCACACACCTTGCGGTGTTTGCTCCCCCACGCGCTACGGACTTTTGACGGGCCGCTATCCTTGGCGAACGGAGTTGAAGTCGCAAGTGCTTTGGCCCTGGGACAAACCATTAATTGAAAAAGACCGGCTTACTTTGCCAAAGATGCTGAAATCCGTTGGCTACAAAACGGCCGCGTTTGGCAAATGGCACTTGGGTTGGGACTGGGCAACAACAGATGGGACGAAAGTGAATTCCCAGGTTGCTATCGGCGATCCGCAGCGTGAAATCCGCAACGAGTTTGCTAAGAAAGTTCAATACGATAAGCCGATTGGCGAAGGCCCCATTACGCGTGGCTTCGACTATTACTTCGGCGTGGACTTGCCCAACTTTCCACCATATACTTTTTTTGAAAATGACCGCTTACTGACGCCACCAACAGAACAGAAGCCGGAAAAAATGTTCGGCTGGCCCGGCGCTATGGCACCCGGATGGCGGCTGGAAGGCGTGCTGCCAGAGATTACACGGCGTGCCGTGAAATACGTGGAAGAGAATGCCAGCAAGGCTCAACCATATTTTCTTTATTTCCCGCTTACTGCTCCACACACACCAATTGCCCCAGATACGGAGTTTGCTGGAAAAAGCAAAGCAGGACCCTATGGCGACTTCGTGAATCAAGTGGATTGGACAGTGGGCCAGATAATGGATACTATCCGGCGATCCAGTTCAGCCAAGAACACAATCGTGATTTTCACAAGCGACAATGGCCCTGAAAATCTGACGTATCCCGTGTTGAAAGAATTTGGCCATGCAAGCCAAGGTCCGCTTCGCGGTGCAAAGCGCATGCTATGGGAAGGCGGACATCGGGTGCCCTTTATTGCTTGGGGCCCGGGGCGCGTGCCCTCGGGAGCAACCGAAAAAGAGATCATTTGCCTTACCGATATAATGTCGACGGTCGCGTCGATCGTAGGCGTGAAACTGGGAAATGATACTTGCGAAGATAGCGTGGATATTGGCGCTGCCTTGTTCGGAAAGAAACGCGCGAAGCCATTACGCGAAGCGACGGTGCACCACAGCATGAACAATGAATACGGTTTGCGGCAAGGGGATTGGGTCTTCATTGAATCTGAAAAGAGCGCCCACGGCGCGGCTGAGCCCGAATGGTGGCGGGAACGCAACGGTATTCAAAAGCATACTGAGCCCGGAGAGCTATTTCACTTAAAGGAAGATTTGAAGGAAACAAAAAACCTGTATGCGCAGTACCCAGACCGGGTGAAAGAGATGCAGGCTCTTTTGGAGAAATACAAAAAAGACGGGCGTAGCGTTCCTCGCCGCTAACATCGCGAAATACGCCAGCACCTTGGGCCCCCTAAGAAACGTCTTATTAAGTCTGACTTTAGGATAAGAATTATTCCTCTACAGTACTTCTGTGCTCGGTGGTTCTTTCATAATTTCCATACCTTTGTTTATTGGATTTAAAATTGTATGAAACGTTTTGTTTCCAATGTTCACTCTTCAGTTTGAGGCAGTTGAACAACTTCAAAACAAGGAGACATTAAACAATGGCTACTAAGAAGAAATCCCCCGGTCATAAGCCCGCCGTTACCCCCAAATCGACGGTCACAGAGCAGACTGATCGTCAAATGACGCCCAAACGAGAAGAGACGGTATCGTTTGAGGTGTTATGCACACCCAAATCGAACGCTACGCTTCCGCAAATGATGCTGGAGCTTAACGTCGAAACCGTAGAGAGGTCACGGCCCGAAGCCCGCACGCTGAATGAAGTGGCCAAGAGCCTTCAAGAGCAGGGCTTCCGCGTCTTTACAAACGATTCATCGACTAGCGTTTCGGCGGAAGGACCCTACGGGTTGTTCGAAAAAGTATTCAATACAAAACTCCGCAAGCGCGAGCGAACGCTGAAAATGGGAACGCAAGAGAGAACTGTAGAGTTCTTCGATACCGTTGAAGATGCGCCGGAGCCTGTGAATTCCAACGTGCCTGGCGCTATGTATGCAGCAATTCAACGGCCGCCCATCTTCTTCGCCCCATCGCCCCTGCCGCCTGCCGTCAAATATTTTCACCTGCGCGTCCCCGGCGACGTAGCTGCTCTGACAAAGGCCGCTCTTGCTCATCGCAAGACGATTGCTTCCGGTGACAGAGCGACTGGCGGCGGCGTAAAAGTTGCGATGCTCGATACAGGCTTCTTCGTGCACCCCTATTTAGATGTTCATGGTTACCGGCTTAATCCCGTGGCGGCTGCCGATGCTGTCATGCCGGCAACGCTAGACCCTGTTGGACACGGAACCGGGGAAGTGGCCAATATATTCGCCACCGCCCCAGACGCACAGGTATTTGGCGTCAAGATGGGGGGTAATGCAGTACTCAGTTTCGACCGCGCTGCGGCTCTTGGAGTAAGAGTGATTTCTTGCAGTTGGGGATGGCATTTGCCTGGCGCAACAGCTTTGCCGGCCGCCCTTATACCGGTTAGACTGCGGATACTTGCCTCGATATCTTCAGGCATCACAGTTGTTTTCTCAGGTGGTAATGGTCAGGTTGCATTCCCGGGCATGATGCCGGAAGTCATTTCCGTAGGCGGCGTTTTTGCCGATCAGGATGCCAATCTTATGGCTTCCAACTATGCGTCCAGTTTCATGAGCCTAATATTCCCGGGCCGCCAAGTGCCGGATCTGTGCGGGCTTGTTGGCCAGCAGCCTGCGGCCACTTATATCATGCTCCCGATTCCGGTTGGATGCAGCATTGACGCCAACCTTGGAGGCGTCTCTCAGCCAACTAAAGATGAAACCACTATCGGTGACGGATGGGGCGTGTTTAGCGGAACATCGGCCGCCGCCCCGCAATTGGCCGGCGTATGCGCGTTGTTGTTGCAAAAACACCCGACGCTTACGCCGGCGCAAGTTAAGGCGGCATTGCGCGCCACGGCCAGAGATGTCACAGCTGGAACCAGTTTTATGGGGCAACCAGCTGGACCGGGCGTTGATAATGCCACGGGCGCGGGGCTTGTAAACGCGCTGCTTGCGTGGCAAAGTGTCTAGTAGATGACACAATCAAAGGCCAAGCGGGGTCAGGAGTCACAGAGCGCCCAGGTGTTTCTCTGGTCCCCGCAAGGCCGTTCATTTCGTGAATCCGCAAGCGGCCCTCTTGAAGCCGATCTAGAGAAGTTGAAAGCAACCCCCGAGGCGCGTGTGCAAGTGCGCCGGTATTTTGAAAAACATGGGTTCAATGTTTATGAAGATGATCTGGGACTCACCCTGACACTGGAAGCTCCACGAGATGTTTTTGTTTCTGTGTTTGGCGTGGATAGGGCTAAGCTGGAGGCTAATCCGTTGGATCAGCCTCCATTGAAGGCCCCTGCGGAGTTGGCCAAACTCATTGACCAAATCGTGCTTTCCTCCGAGCCGGAGTTCTTCTCAAAAACACCCTGATTATTTTCGAAAACTCGGGGAAACAAAGCTTTCAACCAACAGACCCAACCCTTCGGCCCAGCGCTTTTTGAAGATTTGAATGCAAGGAAAGGAAAGGAATGCGTCCCGAATGGGTGGGGGATCAGGAATGCCTGATTAAGCTGGACCCGCTCCTGGTGCATTGCAGGTCTCGAATTCCAATAATTGCGCAAGATGAGTTTGGACAAACAATTGAAAAGAGGTTCGGCTGCAAGGGGATTACACCACTGAAACAGTCTGTGCAATCCATCGTCCAAGATCTGGTGGACTGATGCCGGTTGAAACGGGCCGCGCCAACTATAGATGCTCTTTATACGCAGCGGATCGGGAATTCAACCTGACACTGTGTCCCAAGGATTTCAGCAGGGCCATCCAATCTTCGGATCCGAAACTTCCACAATCCCATTTGTGGCCTTCCTACAAAATGGTTGCAACCGCCTGGAATGAATGCCGGAATAGCGGCATGGAAGAAGCTCTATTTTTTATGTTGGCCCCTGCGTCCGCAAGAGATTTGGAATCGGTGCTGTCGGATAAAACGGAGTCTCCCCTTTCCGCCGAGATTGCCACCTACCTTGCTTTTGGTCCGCAGCAGGCATTGGGAGCGATTGCATGATTGGCCCCGAAATCTTGCGAACTTGTTTCCCCAACTATCTGACGGCTGTCTACTCTGGGCTGAGCAACTCCTCCTCACTGGAGACGATTCGGCGAAGCGCTTCAGTATCTGCTTATGCTGAAGAACCGGCGTTGGCCCGTGTTGAGTCCGGTTCTTGCAATGGCATAGAGACGGCTTCGAGAGTTTCAGCAGGAACTGTCCCTGCCAACACCGGTGTGGACGCGCTTATTGAGCGCATGCGAATTCCGGTGCTGACGATGCGCCCTGGCGGCCTGTTCACCGTATATATTGGCGAGCCCGACCAGATTGGTCCAGCGATGGTTGAACGCGCTTAAAATTAGGGTGCCACCCAAACCTAACCTCTAAGCGCTCGATAGTTCTTGAAAGTGGACGGCCTGATGCCTGCTCAATTTCTCTCCCTTGAATAACTCCAGCCTCAAGCCTGGCAGCAAGACAATCAAGCTAAGCATTTCGCTATATTGACGGTTTGGATACGAAATCCGGCGAAACCAATAATTTCAAGCTTTACCCAACAGCTTGGACGATGGTATCCTCAACAGGATTAAGGTAAAGCGTGCCACAGCCACCACCTAACACCGGCGCTGTTGGACAAAGCCGGGAGGCACAGCCGGGGCGTGCCACTACGATCTATCTTTCCTCCCTGAATCACTCACCCGAAAAACGGCATTCCTTCTTAGAGCAGGCCTGCGATGGCGATGCCACATTAGTTGCTGAAGTCCTAACGCTTTTGGCCGCGAATCCGGAAAATTCTGACGGCAGTCCAAACATCGTCGGACCCTACCGCATGCTCCAAAAACTTGGAGAAGGCGGCATGGGAGAAGTTTGGTTGGTGGAACAAACGCATCCCATTCGTCGTCGTGCGGCGTTGAAAGTTATCAAACCCGGCATGGGCTCAACTGATGTGATTGCGCGCTTTGAATCGGAGCGGCAGGCTTTGGCAATGATGGATCACCCAGCTGTTGCCAAAGTTTTTGAAGCAGGCAACACGCAGGAGGGGCGGCCTTATTTCCTGATGGAGTTCGTGCCTGGAGTTCCCATAACGGACCACTGCAATACAAATCGCCTATCCATGAGAAATAGGTTGGAGCTTTTCGTACAAATTTGCGAAGGGGTTCAGCATGCTCACGACAATGGAATTATACATCGCGACTTAAAGCCCTCCAACCTGCTGATTGCGATCAAGGAGGGCAAGACGTTTCCGAAGATCATCGACTTCGGATTGGCCAAAGCAGTTTCGGTGCCATTGACCGATAACGCAATGTTCACCCAGCTTGGGACCATGATGGGCACGCCTGAATACATGAGTCCGGAGCAGGCCGGCGTTACTGCGCAAGATGTGGATGTTCGCACCGACGTGTATTCGTTGGGCGTAATACTTTATGAATTATTGGCTGGCGACCTTCCCTTCAGTTCCACAGAACTGCGCGCTGGAGGCTATGAAGGAATTCGCAAAATTCTTTTAGAGCAGGATCCACTGCCGCCCAGTTCGAAGTTGCGATCAGCGGAACAGGCCAGGTCGACGGGTGCTGGCTCGCCACATTGGGAAAGGCAAACCCTAGCGAAAACTCTTGCGGGAGATTTGGACCGCATTACCTTGAAGGCGATTGACAGAGATCGATCACGCCGCTATGGGTCACCGGCAGAATTGGCTGCCGACATCCAGCGTTATTTGGCCGGCAAGCCTGTGCTGGCGCGGCCATCCACAATCGTTTATCGGACAGGAAAGTTTCTACGCCGCAACAAGACACCTGTTTTGGCGGCAACTTTAAGTGTTGCCTTACTGGCACTGCTCGTTACAGCAATCGCGCCGAGAATTGGTGGCGGCAAGACGGGGAAGAGTGATGAACACTCCATCGCCGTGCTGCCTTTAATAGATCTGAGTTCAGAAAAAGATCAGGAAATTTTGTCAGATGGCTTGGCCGAAGAATTGTCCAGTGCACTTTCAAGAGCCGGATGGCGGGTTGCTCCTAGTTCGTCATCTTTTAAGTTTAAAGGCAGCAAGGACGATGCGCGAACAATTGGTCAGAAGTTGAATGTATCAGCAGTTGTGGAAGGCAGTGTTCGTCGGCAAGGCAGCCGAGCCCGCATTGCCATTCGAATCATTAAAACTACCGATTCGCAGCAACTTTGGTCCAACAGCTTTGACCGGGAAATGGCCGATGTGTTCGCAGTGGAAGAAGAAATTGCCCAGGCCGTCACCAGGGCCGTTGGTGCTCCTGTCGTTGCGGATCGTGGAACCAAACCAGCAAATGCGGAAGCTTATAAAGCATATCTAGAGGGGCGTTACTTTCTCCAACGGGGGAACAAGGAGAATTTTAAAAAAGCATTGGCTTCTTTTCAGAAATCAATCGACCTTTCCCCTGGCTACGCCAAAGCATGGGCAGGTTTATCAGCAACCCGAGTAGGCCAGGCAAATTGGGGTTTCAATGGATCATATCCTGAAGGGCGAGCCGCCGCTGAGCGGGCACTTCAATTGGATGAGCATCTGGCAGAAGCGCACACCATGATAGGCAGTGTGAAACTTTACTATGAATGGGATTGGGCCGGTGCTGAGCGTGCTTACAAGCGAGGTTTGGAATTAGAGCCAGCCAATGCCGATGCTACGTTTGGAGCAACTTTGATTTCCAGGGCGCTGGGCAGGTTACACGAAGCACTTGCGTTCCATCGAAGGAACATTGAGATTGACCCGCTGAACCCAACCGCTCATCACGATTATGGGTTAACACTCCACTACATTGGTCAGCAACAGGAAGCGATTGTTGCGTTGAACAAGTCCTTGGAGTTGGATCCTGAATTAGGCAATTCTCACGCGCTACTGAGCCGTGTTTATTTGGCGCAGGGGAATCCTAAGCGGGGGCTTGCTGAAGCGGAACTGGAAAAGCATGAGGCATTTCGCAATTGCGGGCTGGCATTGGCTTACCATGTGTTGGGACGCAAACAGGAATCGGACGCAAGTTTGGCCAAATTGGAAGCCGGCTTTTCTAAGGATGCTCCGTATAACATCGCTGGAGTATATGCGTTTCGTGGTCAGAAGGAAGAGGCATTTCAGTGGTTGGAGCGGGCACTTACTTCCCGTGATCCGGGATTGGGTCCAGAAATCAAGACAGACCCATTGTTTGAAGGTATGAGGAAGGACGCCCGGTTCAAAGCGATTTTGAAGAAGATGAATTTGCCCGAATAACAATGGCTAGTGGGTCATTGTATAAACAACAAAGTTCACTCCCAGACGAATCCCCAACGATGAAAACTTTTCTGGATACGCAGGATTATCGGCTAACTGCCAGGAATCACCCAGGTCATTGTTAAACGTCATCATAATCATCACCCGGCCATTCTTGTCTCGAACACCACGCCAGCACGGCACGCTGCCATCACTGCGGTACGTTACCCCTCTGCTCTGCATGGAGCGGAAATTGCCCACCTGATATTTTTCAGTAATGTCGAATACGCTATGAAAGATTGGATCGTCGGCCGGCAGGTTGACAACTTCACTGTCGGGAAAGATTTTGTTTATCCCCACCATGAAGCCTTCCCATTCTGTTGTGCCGAAGTAGCTGTCGCAAAGCATGAAGCCGCCGCGCAGAAGATACTCGCGGATCTTGGCGGCTTGCGCATCGGATAGGTTCCAGTTCGTTGGCATGCCCACATGAAGGTAGGGCCAGTAGAAAATATCATCACCATCATCGGGGTTAACAGATTGTTCAACAGAACGCACATCAATCCGTGTTAGTCGGCGGATCGCACCGGCAAAAGTGCGATCACCTCGCGGGTAATCCACAGTCCAGTTCGTGCCGCCATTCAACCAATTCCCACCACCTCGACCACCACGCCCCCCGCCACCGCCGGCCCCAGATGGATACATCAATCGGCCCAATACAAGTTCACTCTTATTTTGATAGTCCAAAGGAAGAATAGAAGAACTTGCCGCACCTTCCATAGGGATAAATTCACGGAATGGTTTCTGGCCAAAGGCCAGCCCAAGGAACGCAAACACGCACAAGCCAATAGTAAAATGGGGCGCAAACGAAGCTATTTTTGGAATCTGGAAAGGACCCATTTCGATTTCAATTGACCTGAGTATACACCCGAAGTGAAGACTACCAATGGCGTAAGAAAGGCGAAGGAATGTAAAGATATGTCAAAAAGCATACAAACGGGTGGACCGAATTGTCTCCAAGGAGTATGCTTCCACTATGCCTTTGCGAATGTTGCTCTTTCCAATAATCGTTCTATGTGGAGCGTTATTTGCCCAACCCCCTGTTGGCCAAGGTGGCCCAGGCGGACCCGGTGGGGGACGTGGTGGGTTCGGTGGCCCAGGCGGTCCCGGGCAGCGGACTCTACTGATAGACAAGTTCGACAAGGACGGCGATGGTTATTTGAACAATGCGGAGCGAAAGGCTGCACGTGAACAGATTGCAAGCCAACCTAGACGCGGCCCCGGCGGCTTTGGACGCGGAGGCAATAGTTCAAACCCTGGCAAACCCGGCCTGAAGCTGAAGCCAACTGATGTGAAGCGCTTTGGAAACGAACCCCTTTACGATCCACATGTGTTGCGCACCATTTTCCTGGAATTTGAGAATTCAGATTGGGAAAAGGAAATGGCCGATTTCTATCATACCGATGTGGACGTACCCGCGAAAATGATGGTTGATGGGAAAACTTACACCGATGTGGGTGTTCATTTCCGCGGTGCTTCATCCTTCTTCGCCGTGCCTGAAGGTTCAAAGCGTTCTCTGGATATTTCAATGAACTTCGTTCATTCCGATCAGCGCTTGGGTGGGTACCGATCGTTGAACTTATTAAACTCAAGTGGCGACCCAACTTTCATGCGCACAGTGATTACGCACCAAGTGGCTCGCGACTATATTGCCGCACCGAAAGCAAATTGGATGCGAGTCGTGATCAATGGCGAAAGTTGGGGTATCTATGTGAACACCCAACAGATCAACTCCGAACTTACAAAGGAATGGTTTGGTTCCAGCAAAGGGGCACGATGGAAAGTGGGTGGCAGTCCGCGCGGACGAGGTGGGCTGGCATATTTGGGCGATGACGCTGCGAAATATAAATCGATCTATACGATCAAATCGAAGGACAATGAAAAGTCCTGGGCTCATTTGATCAACCTTTGCAAGGTTTTGAATCAGACGCCGCCTGATCAGTTAGAGAAAGCCCTGGAGCCTATTTTAGATGTAAATGGTGCATTGAAATTCCTTGCTCTAGACAAAACAGTGATCAATACCGATGGATTTTGGACTAGAGCCAGCGACTACTATTTGTATGAGGACGAAAAGGGGAAGTTCCATACCATTCCCTGGGATGCTAACGAAGCCTTTCGTGAAATGGAGGGGCGACGTGGTGCAGAATCCGAGAGTGGCGATGGTGTGAATTTGGCTCCATTTGAAGGCGCGAACGATCCGGAGAAGGCATTACTCAATAAGTTACTGGCCGTGCCCGCGCTACGTGCGCGGTACTTAGGATATATGCGGGACATCACGGAAAAGTGGCTGGATTGGAAAAAGCTTCAGCCCATTTTTGCAGACTATCAATCCGTAATTGCTGAAGGCATAATAGCGGATACACGAAAGATCCTCACCACCAACGCGTTTCTCAAATCAGTAGTAGACGACGGAGTGGAACCAGGATTTGGACCTAGTGGCGCTCCTAAGTTAAGCCTGAAAAGCTTCGCAGAAAAGCGCAGAGCCTACTTGCTGAGTCTTCCTGAAGTCAGCAACGCAAAACGCTAGCAGCCAAGTTCAACGATAGTTCGCCTACCAAGGTTGTCAGGCAACTCATAACGGTTCCTTACTTCCATGCGTACTTTGCGCTTTCGAGCTTCAAGCGATGCTGCAGCCATTTCCTGTTCAACGTCAGGGCCCTTATATAAAAGGGCTCTAGCACCGTTCTTTAGACCAGCCAGGAACAGTGGCACCGCGCGTTCCAGGGGCACAACCGCGCGGGCTGTGATAATGTCTACGGAATTGTCCGCAAGCCATGCCTCGGCTCGCACCGGGTACACTTCCACATTAGTCAAGCCAAGTTCCGCCACTGCAGTTTCCACAAACCGCGCCTTTTTCTGCGTTGATTCAAGGAGCACGAATCGCGTCTCCGGAAAGATCAGTGCCAATGGGATTCCAGGATAACCGGCACCTGTTCCTGCATCAGCAACGCACGCTGCACCACTGAACAGACGCCAGGGAAGAATGGAATCCAGCACATGTTTGATGGCTGCCTCACGCGGCGAAAGGATGCGTGTAAGGTTGAATGACTTGTTCGCCTCCACGATCATTTCCAAATGACGCGCGGAACCGGTAAGGCAACGGTCACGATGCGGTAGATCTTCAGGCAGGAGTAGGGCAAGTTCTTCGGTGAACGACACCATTCCATAATCGCATCAGATGGAAGCTTATGACAGAATTTCCCGCACCACGCTCGCAGGCTCCACTCCTGTCAATTTTTGATCCAGCCCCTGATACTTATAAGTGAACCGGCTATGATCGATTCCAAATTGATTCAGTAGTGTTGCCTGCAGGTCGCGTACATGCACCGGATCCTTCACAATGTTGTAACTGAACTCGTCGGTTTCGCCATGCACAATGCCGCCTTTGATTCCTCCACCGGCCAGCCACAGGCTGAAACATCTTGGATGATGGTCTCGCCCATAATTATCCGCCGTCAGCTTGCCCTGCGAATAAATTGTCCGCCCAAATTCTCCGCCGAAAATTACCAGCGTATCGTCCAACATGCCGCGCTGCTTCAGGTCTTGCACCAAAGCCCAGCAAGCTTGATCCACATCCTTGCACTGGCTCGGCAATACTTCAGGCAACTGCCCATGGACGTCCCAACCGCGATGGTAAATCTGCACGAATCGAACGCCGCGTTCGGCCAGCCGCCGGGCCATTAGACAACTATAGGCAAACGTTCCACCTTTGCGAGCATCCTCTCCGTACATTGTATAGGTGGCTTCCGTTTCCTTCGATAAGTCAGTCAAATCGGGGACAGAAGTCTGCATGCGGTACGCCATTTCGAACTGCGCAATGCGGCTTTGCGTTTCCGGGTCACCCACTTTTTGATATTGCAGTTGATTCAACTCACCCATGGCATCCAGCATGCGGCGGCGCACTTTTTGATCCACTCCATCGGGGTTGTTGATGTACAACACGGGGTCGCCACCGGAGCGTAAAGCTACGCCCGAGTACTTGGCCGAAAGGAAGCCCGAACTCCACAGGCGCGCAGAAATAGCTTGCACGTTGGCCTTCGAATTCGAGTGGCTGGCGTTGAGCACAACGAAGGAAGGCAGATCCTGATTCATGCTGCCCAGCCCATAGGAAGCCCACGAACCAATGCATGGCTTGCCTGCAATCATGCTGCCAGTTTGAATAAATGTGATGGCAGGCTCGTGATTGATCGCCTCGGTATGCATGGAGCGAATGACTGCAATATCGTCCACCATCTTGGCTGTGTGCGGAAGTAATTCCGAAAGCCATGTACCGCTTTTACCATGCTGCGCAAATTTGAAAATAGTTGGGGCAATGGGAAATCGGCTTTGGCCCGAGGTCATCGTCGTAAGCCGCTGGCCTTTGCGGATCGATTCCGGCAGGTCCTTATCGAACCAATCTTTCATCCCAGGTTTGTAATCAAACAGGTCATGCTGCGGAGGCGCGCCAACCATGTGGAGGTAGATCACCCGCTTCGCTTTCGCTGGGAAATGCGGCAATCCTGGCAATCCGCCGGTTGCCTTATCCGTCCTTGTCGGCGCGGCCGCACCCTGCTGTTCGCTGAGCAGCGAAGCCAGCGCCAGGCCGCCAATTCCACGAGCCCCCTTAGCGAAAAATTGCCGCCGGGTTTCGGCCAATACGATTTCATCGTAAATGGACATTATTTATTCAAAGCCTCGTCCAGATTCAAAATATCGCTGGCCAACATGGTCCAGCTGGCAAATTCAGAAGCGTCGATAGTGGCGTCTGATTTCGATTCACCAACAGCAATCAACTTCCGCGCCAACTCAGGATGCGCTTTGTAGTGCGAGCTGAGGTCAACATAGGTGCGCCGTACAATTTCCCGTTCAGCAGGCGTAAATGTTCGAGCCAGCACGCGCAAAGTTATCGCATCCAGTTTCTTGTTCAGATCCTTGCCCCCAGCTTGAATCGCCACCTGCGCCAGATGACGCGATGCTTCCACATATTGCGGATCGTTCATCGTAACCAGCGCCTGCAGCGGCGTGTTGGTTCGCTCACGCCTTACGGTGCAACTTTCCCGGGTTGGCGCATTGAAAATATCCATGGATGGTGGTGGTGCACTGCGTTTCCAGAACGTATAAAGGCTGCGGCGGTAGAGCTTGTCGCCGGTGTCGGGTTTGTAGAAACGGGTATTGCTGCCGTTCATCGCCACCGTCTCCCAAACGCCTTCCGGTTGATATGGTTTCACGCTGGGCCCACCGATGTCGCCAACCAGAAGACCGCTGGATGCCAATGCGTAATCACGCACAAGTTCGCCATCCAAACGGAAGCGCGGACCATGGGAAAGCAATCTGTTTTCCGGATCTGCTTTCAACTTCGCAAGGGTCATTGTTGCCTGTTGACGATAGGTTGCCGAAGTCACCATCAGTTTCATCAACTTCTTAACATCCCAACCAGATTCACGAAACTCCACAGCCAACCAATCAAGAAGTTCAGGGTGCGATGGAGCTTGTCCCTGCGACCCAAAGTCTTCGGAAGTTTTCACAATGCCTGTTCCAAATACTTCCTGCCACAAGCGGTTGACCGTCACACGGGAAACTAATGGATTCGCGGGATCCACCATCCATTTCGCTAGCCCCAGCCGGTTGCGCGGTGCCGATTCCGGAAGCGGCGGCAGCACTGTAGGAACGGCAGGCTTCACCTCATCACGCTTCTGATCGTACATGCCACGATACAAAATGTTCGCCATTGCCTGGCCTGGCTTTTCTTCCATCACAAGCGTTATGGATCCACGTTCGCGAATGGCACGCCGCTCGTCATTCAATTGAGACAAAGTCAGATTCAGCTTACGGTAGCTTTCATCATTGTGGCTGAGGAAATGAAGCAGCAATGCATCACGCTCCTCCGCCGAAAGTGCGGCTGTTTCCTTCGTTCGCGATTGTTCTATCAACGTCCATTGAGAAATCTGCAGCGCTTCTTCCTCAGTAATGGCTCGATTCAAAATCTGGAACTCTGCGATTTTTCCGCCCGGGAAGCCACGCACTCCTTCCCGGGCCAGAAGCAGTGGCTTAGCGGTTGCGATGTTCCCGGTCAGCTTCACATTTTGATCGCCGCCCCCTTGCGTTGGAACTGCGCGTCCGTTCAAATAAAGCCTCAATCCCGCATGTTGCCGACTGGCATCATAAGTCACCGCTATGTGATTCCAACTTCCTTGAATGAACTGTTCCATGTGTCCGGCGCGAATGGTAATGGATTTGCCGTCACCACCTGTCATTCGGAAATTGACCACACGAGCACCAATCTCAAGCAGCAATCCCTGGCTTTTGTTCTTCGGATCAAGCTGGCTGGCAACAGCAAAACTGTCCTCGCCCTTGGGAAAGTAAATCCAGGTAGCAATGGAAAACGCCTTGCCCGAATCGAACACTGGCTGGTTGGGTAATTCCACGGAAGCGTTCTTGTCGAAGAGTAGAGCATTGCTATTTTCAAAACGCCCTGATGCAATCGTGACGCCCTCTTTAATTTGCAGTTGCTTGTTCACGCTTTCGTTGTTTATCCAAGCTTGGTCTGCAGTGGTGCGTAGCGATAGAATCTCTGTAGAAAGATCCAAAGGTGCTGGAATGTTTCGCCGAGCCTGCGAGTTCAGCCAAGCAGCAAACTCAGCCGGAGCGGCGGCGCGAGCGATGGTCTTCTTTGCGCGAACCTGCAATTGGTCTTCGCGCAGTTGGC
>JAYTTF010000135.1:0-5662 GCA_043745195.1 Bryobacterales bacterium
TGAGCCACAACCGGAATAGAGGAGACGCCGCACTCAAGACTACACATAATGTTCCAATAGCGATATATATTGTGTAGTTATTCTTGCGGCCTTACTAAGTATAAATGTGAGAACTCGATTCTCCTTGCTCGCCAGGAATTCTAATGGTGTACTGTAAATATTTATTTGGGATCCCGCAAAAGCAAATGCACTATAGGCGACCCCTTCGCAAAGCTCGAATTGGAACCTGCCATCTGAGTCGATTCTAATTGGAAGCTCTTCGATTTGACCATTTAGTCCTGGTTCTTTGAACATGACTTCAGCGCGATCTTCGGGTGATGGTGGGTTCCCGTCTGCCTTTAGGATTCGCCCCTGAATTTCGATGAGCGGCAGCTTGCCTGGCACGCGCAGATCGTAATCCCGTGTGGCCGCGGCTTGGCCTACTATGACTACTATTGCTTCCTTCGAGTCGGATACGCCGGGATAAAAGACTCGAGGATAAGGGTGGTACTTCGTCGGCGTACTCTTCACGTTTGTTCCAAGAAAATATTCGCCAGGTGGAACTGCGTTGATCTCGTATCGGCCTTCGTCGTCCGAGACACCAAGTAGGATTGGCTGATTCAAATGGCCTGCGCCGGGTTGGGCTGGGATCATTTCAACCAGGGCCCCCGGAGCAGGCATTCCGAGCGAGTCCCTAATCACTCCTTGAATACGGCGATCTACGCTCATAAAAAAATCTGCAACCGCACAACCTTTCGGTTGAACGGAAACTCTACCCCGCGACCATCCACGGTAGCCCGAGAGATCCGCTTCGATACTATAATCACCGACGGGCAAGTCCGAGACGGAATATTTTCCTAGCGAATCTGTAGTTGTTTCAAACTGTTTTTCCCCGCTGACTATGCGGATTAGTACATCCTTCAGTGGCGTCAACCCTCCAACTTGGTTTTGATCAGGGCGGATTTGTACTGTTCCACTGACGTTTGTAGAGACTTTGCCGGAACTGTATTTCTTCAGGTAGGCGAGATCTTCATCTGCATACTTAATCGAACGACTACGCGTGCAGCCCCGTGCTGGAATACTACCGCCCGAGGATCGCCGGGTATACATCAGGTACTGCCTTCCAACTTCGAGGCGAGGTCCATCGCACATGCCGTCGTCAAAGAGACTTTCCGTTTCCTTGAGCTCGCCTTTGAAAGCGTGGTCAATTTTCATGGATGCAGTTTTGGGACCGCGCGCCGGGGACTCGAGATGGGTGATGGTTCCAATGAACACCAACTCCGATTGTCCGACGGCCTGACAGGGCGGAGGAGGCTCATCGCAACTGCATGAGAAAGCCGGAAAACTGATTGACATAACCGCTAGCGAAGCTGTCAATAGTAACCGCATGGTACCTCATTATAGAGCGTTTAAAATAATTTGGCTCCCCAGGTAGGACTCGAACCTACAACCACTCGGTTAACAGCCGAGTGCTCTACCATTGAGCTACTGAGGAGCATTCGTCGGATTCGACCCTTTCATTACACCAAATGCCCGCTTCCTTGTCAAACGAATGCGCGGTATATGAATACTGGTACGTCTCCACCTGAACAACAAACTGTTAAATCCTAATGAAAATCCTGCGCTGATACATCCAATAGCAAATCAACCAAAGTACCGCCAACACTACGCCGCCTTCAAACACTTTTTCAAACGTCGCCCCAAACACGGAGAAAATGCCTCGCCCAAAATGCACCTTCAACGATTCGCCAATAAACTTGTCAATCAAATGCACCAGGCAATACATAGCAATGGAGTTCACACCAACCACCGTGAATGGCAGCGTCCAACTTCTCCATTGTTTGACGTCTACGATCCAATAAAACAGCAGCAACAGCCAGCAGGTGCAGCCGCCTGCAAACAGTGCCCAGGAAGGCGTCCAAATGCGTTTCACCATGGGGCAAATTCCAGCCAGATCCAGCAGCCATCCGAAGATGATCCCCGCAGCACCAGCTTTTAGTAACATGAATCGCTTTTCGTCCGCAGTACTTTTCGACTTCAGCAGTCCGCCCGCTAGCAGTCCAAAAATCATAGTTGCCAGCGACGGCACAAAGTTTAGCGTCAAATATCCGCCGCCGTTAAACAAGAACGGCTTCGGCCTGGGAAATAGATTCAGGAAACACTCCTCCACCCAAGCGGCTATGTTGCTGTTCTTATCCCAATGGCTGGCAAAACCGGTGAGGTGGTTTGGCCAATCCACTGGAACTCCCACTGCGGACCAGTCGAAAGTTGCTCCAGGTGCCGGAAAAAGTGCGAATAGCAGCCAGTACCCACATAGGATCGCTCCGGCAGTGATGGCTTGAAACTGTGGAGATTTCCAACCTAACCAAAACAAGATCGGATATCCCAACCCTATCTGCGTCAAGACATCTTCAAACGTGAAGTTGGTTTGTGGACGCCCCGTGCTGCGAAGGAAGATCCCCAATGCCACCAGTGCAAAGGATCGCCAAAGAGTGTGCAGCCAAAGGTCCCGATGCGTTTTCCCGTTGGCTCTGCGGTTTGCGATGGACCAAGGCAGTGCAACGCCAACCATGAACATGAATGAGGGTTGAATCAAGTCCCACAGGGACCAACCTGTCCACGCCACATGGCTTGTGTGAAAGGCAATAAACTGCCAAATAGGATTTCCTGGATATGCTTCTGCCACACGCGAAATGCGCATGATTTCCGACGCCATAAACAGCATGGTTGCGCCGCGGTAAACATCCAAAGAAGCCAGCCGATCTTGCTCAGTTGCAGCCATAATAATTAAGCCGATTGCCGGTAGTAAAAGATCAGGTCAAGCTGAGGAGGTACGTGGCCCATGGTGCGAAGGAAACCAGCTACCTGTCCCCGATGATGCGTTGCATGATTCACCATATGCAGCATGATCTGCCACAGAGGTTGCTGGTGCTGCTTGCCCTTCAAATCCGTAAAAATGACGATTCGCGTCAACGATTCTTCCGATTCCTTAGCCAATAGTTCCAGCCACCTTTCCCCATATCTAGGCCATTCGGTGCTCAACAGCGGAAGCGAATGGTCTTCCGGGTCGATGAATGAGTTTCTCAAAGTCCCGTCTACCCGGTGAAACCAAATTCGATCAGCAGCAAAGCAATGGACTAGTGTTCCAAGCACAGTTTTGTCGGCAGTTAAAAAGTCCCTGTTCAATTCTTCCCCGGAAAGCGCGGACGCAGCTTCCAGAAGGCGGCCACTGGCCCACGCCGTATATTTCAAATGAGTTTCTAAAATTGCTTTTGTCATTCTGTCCACCAAATTATACAGCGGTTTCCAATTCAGGCGTGCCATAATATGTCCGAGGTAACCCCCAATATGACACCAGAACAAGCTAAATTCCTTCTTGACTATTCTTACCCAATCGCGGTAAACGAGGCCAAAATCACTCGCAAAGTGATCGCCGCAATGCCCGCCAACCAGGAAGACTACAAGCCATCTGAAAAATGCATGACTGCTTCCGAACTGGGCTATCACCTGGCTTCGGCTGATGTTTGGTTTCTGAATTCCATCGTTAAAGGAGCTTTTGAGATGGGCGGCGAAACCGGCGATAAGCCAAAAACGCCCGAACAGATTACAGCATGGTACGATGCCAATTTCGGACCTGCTCTTGAAAAAGTAAAAGCCATGACCCCGGAACAATTGGCGGCCAATATTAATTTCTTTGGCATGATGGATGCCCCAGCCGTAACGTTCCTCGATTTCATGGTGCGCCACAGCATCCACCATCGTGGGCAGTTGTCGTCGTATCTGCGACCCATGGGCGGCAAAGTGCCTTCCATTTACGGCGGCAGTGCTGATGAACCAATGAAGTAAGCATCCTGCAGAGGTGGCGGTTCACCCGTCACCTCCAAAACCTTCTGCGGTTTTTCCCCGCGACTTTCTGTCCACGGTAGTCGCCTCTTTGGCAAACATGCATTAAGGAAAGGAATGACTACTTTACCAATCCTGTTCGCAGTGGCAGTTTGCCAAGCCCAAGAGAGTAACTTCGCCCCGGATCTTAATTTTCAAGAAATTCATCAAAGCATCATTGCACGCGAACAAGTCGGTACTTTTGGACAGGAAGCAGCCAGCTACGCACCGCGCATCAAAGTCATTTATTCAATACCAGGCTTTCTACGCCTCTTCCATGGACGGAAATCTGGTAAGCCTAAAAGTTCTTGATGGCAATGGAAAAAGTTCCGATTCGGTGGTAATCGCCGCCATTGATCGGGCAATTGCTTTAAAAACTACTTACAACATTCGTGTGATTAATCTTTCTTTGGGCCGCGCGATTAAAGAATCGTACAAGACAGACCCTCTTTGCCAGGCTGTCGAGAAAGCCTGGAAAGCTGGGATTGTGGTGGTAGTTGCCGCTGGTAACTTTGGACGTGACAATACTGCTGCTACCAAAGGCTATGGCACCATTACTTCACCCGCTAACGATCCTTACGTGATCACGGTTGGGGCAGTGAATACTCATCAACCTGGAAACGGCAGTTGACTGTCTCGAAGATCAGGGTATCGCGAGCCAAACGGGGACATGGTTCCCTGGCCTGAAGCAACAGAACTCTAAATGAAATCCTATAAAGCTCTAGGCGTAGTGGCCTGGGTACCGTGTCCCCTTTGGCGACCTTTTTTACGCACTTCAGTCTCACCATTTGGTTGATGCTATTGCGCTGATCCTATGACGGCAAGTCCAATTCTTTTAAGCAATCTCGTTGTACTGTCACCTACTCAACTGCCGTTTTTAGGATCAATTGTGGACGCGCGACAGCACAATGAATGTCACCACTTACTCGTCGAAGGGACCCACCATAATTGACCATATCGTCAAGCCGGATTTGGTGGCGCCAGGAAACCGGTTACTGTCTCTACAATCTCCTTCCACAACTTTGGTGACACAAGATCCTGGCAACCGGCCGCGTTTGGCGGATGTAACGACGAGTTTGTCCACTACCCCATCCAACGATTTTTTCCGCCTCAGCGGAACCTCCATGGCTGCTCCGCTGGTTTCGGGCACCGTAGCTTTTCTGATCTCAAACGACGCTACTCTCACGCCAGATCAAGTGAAGTCACGGCTAATGAAAACGGCTTGGCGGGGATTCACAAGTCCGTCGATGTTTATGACGATGTCACTTTAGCCACATATCGTGTGACCCACGATATCTTCACTATGGGTGCCGGCATGCTAGACGCATCGGCTGCTTTTTTCAATACGGATAAGCCCACCGGTTCGGCCGCATCGCCTGTTGCGGTTTTTAATAGCACAACCAAGAAGACAACAATGAATTACAACAGTACTGGCGCAACGAACGTAGTTTGGGGGGCGAATGTCAGCGGATCCAATGTGGTTTGGGGCGACAACGTAGTATGGGGCGATACAACAATAGTGGGCAACAACGTTGTGTGAGGCGACAAATCGCCTTATTGGTTGCGCAAGCGAAGTGCTTCATTTAAGTTACAATGTGCGCGGTCGGAGACTTGGGTAACACTTTAGTCCATTGACATAGGTTACACTTTTGGGGCTTTCGCTCTATCGAGGATAACCCATCCGGGGATGCGATTGGTGGGGAAATCGCGGAGCGATTTCCAAAGAGTGAGGAACAGCCGTCAGGCCGCAGCCGGTCCTGCACGACGACCTGGGAAATTTGAGGACGTTGATGTCTTACAC
>JAYTTF010000136.1:0-5640 GCA_043745195.1 Bryobacterales bacterium
ACGGCAGTTGACTGTCTCGAAGATCAGGGTATCGCGAGCCAAACGGGGACATGGTTCCCTGGCCTGAAGCAACAGAACTCCGAATGAAATCCTATAGAGATCTAGGCGTAGCGGCCTGGGTACCGTGTCCCCTTTGGCGACCTTTTTTACGTACTTCAGCCTCACCATTTGGGTGATGCTATTGCGCCGATCCTATGACGGCAAGTCCAATTGTTTTAAGCCATTTCGTTGTACTGTCACCTACTCAACTGCCGTTTTTGGGTTCAATTAAGCGCTAATTCCTGTTGCAAATAAGCTGTCCGCTTACTGGACCAAACCAGTTTTGATTCCAATGCCCTTACCGCCTCACCAATGATTTCCTCGGACCATTTTGGCTCGAACAGAGATGGAGGCTCGGCAAGCCGTTTCGAAGATAGCTTAAATTCATCTCCGCCCAAGCGTTACTCGGTAGACCACCATCTCCTGGCCGTTCCGAGCCAGCAACACGTCTCCTGCAAGAACCGGGTGTTTCCAAGTCTTGCCTTTCATCGCCGGGATCTTCGCAAGCTCCGTAAATTTATCGAGGTCGCGCAGACGAAAGCCAACGCGCCGTCGTCTTCTGAGAGCACGATAGGTTTTTAACCGATACGCGGAGCAATCTAAGCCAAATGCGCCATACCCGTTGATGGAGTTACCGGCGCTGTGTTCGCCCACGGGCTTAATTTACCAACCAGACGGGGATGTCTCCATAGGTGGCCAGCGGGGTAACTAGCACCTAAGGCGAAACATGGCGGGCACGAATGCCCGCCATGCTCCTTTTCGCTACTCTTTGCAAGCCTAGAACAGAATCTTCAAACCGATCTGTACATTGCGGCGGTCACTGAACCGCGTTCCATTTACTTGCCCGAAATCAGCGGCGCCAACGGTTACGCCCGGCGGCGAGAACTGCGGTGTATTGGAGATATCGTAGAACTCACCGCGCAACTGAGCCTTAATGCGCTCGGTAATTTGGAAGTTCTTAGCGAGATTGACATCACCGTGGTGCGTACCATCGGCGCGAATCACGCCTTGGTAGCGAGGAGCGTTACCCAAGGTGAAGGGCGCCGGAGCCGTAACTGCCGTTGTATTGAACCACCGTTCTGGAACCGGGTTCGCCACCTTCAAATCCGGCAAATTGCCGATGTTGGCGTTCAGGATATTGAAGCCATAAGGGCTTAGTGAGTTGGGAGCCACGAAGCGAAGCGGTAGTCCGCTGGCAAAGCGGATGATAGCCGAAAGTTCCCACCCGCCGACCACGGCTTGCGCCACTCTGTTCATGTTTGAGCCATACTTGCGGCCCTTGCCCACCGGCACTTCGTATACCAATGCCGATACGAAACTCTGCGGAACATCATGGCCGGAGATGGATCGATCCAGCTTCGTATTGTAGAAATCACGCATCGTGTCACCGATCAACCAGCCTTGATTTTCCGAAGCATTGTCGATGGCTTTCGAGAACTGATAACTGGTCATGGTGGACAGCCCACCGGCGAAGCGCTTGTTGAACTTCAGATAGAGAGCATTGAAGTTCGAGGTGGCTCCGGGGGTATCGCCGGACATTTCAACCGTACCGAATTGCGGGTAGGGCCGCAGCAGGCGGTGACGGGGAACAGTCGCGCCGGACAGAATGCCAGTTGGGAAGATGCCGAAGAACGGGTTAGCAACCTGATCGTTCAGCGAAGCTCCCATCGATAGGAGCTGCGTCGGCAACTGATTGGCGTTCGGAGTAGCTCCATAGTTCAGCTTTCTTCCGCCGTTGCCGGAGTACCCAACTTCCACGATTGTCGAGCGGGTAACTTCAAACTGCAAATCGATCGAGTAGTTTTGAACATAACCCGTTGGGTGGGAGCGTTGGAAGGCGGTTAAGTCCGAACCGGCTTGGGTTAGCAGGCCCAGGCTGCTGCCGACGGCTTTGTTGACGCCGTTGGGATAAGGATTGGACAGTTTGTCTTGCGGAGTAATTCCGTCGCCGCCTTTGGTGTTCACCCAACTTGTTGTAACCGTAAATCCGTCGGTACCCGCCGCCGGCCCGCCTTGCGTCGCCGTGCCGAAGCCTTGCAGATAGAAGATGCCGTAACCCATGCGAGCCACGACACGGTTACTCAACTTATAGGCAATACCGATGCGTGGGGCAAAGTCAAGGCTGTCCGGTTCTGTTTGGAAGCGGTTCTTGTCGCTGACAAATACTAAGCCGCCCTTCAAGTTCAAGCCCGTACGCTGGCTGAGCGGATTGACTGCGTTGAAATCGAAATAGTTGTAACGGTTGAACCGTTCGGTGCTGGCCCGCTGCGTTTCCCAGCGCAGGCCATAGTTGACTGTAAGGCGGGAATTAGCGCGCCAGGTATCCTGCACATACAGTCCGTAGTAGCGGCGTGAAGTGGCGGGAACAACGCTGTTCTTGATGGCGTTGTTCACTGAAGTGACCGCACCGCCCGCGCTAGTCGGCACCCCCGTGCCGAGTAACATGGAGGCCAAGCCATTTCCAGATGTGCTGGCGGAAACCGCGGCGACAGGGCCCGACGTCATCCCACGGTCGAAGGCAAAATCGGTGGAACGAATGTCGACGGAGTTCAACCGCACAATTTCACCCGTGAAGCCGAACTTCACCGAATGCTTGCCCATTTCGCGCGTTCCGTTGAATTGAAGGTTGTCGGTTTGACGGGGGAAATTTAACACGCGGCCGTTAGAGAGCGTAGCGTAACCAAAGACGCTGACCTGCGGAAAATGCGGGGAATCCCACAGCGAAACAAAAGACTGAGAATATCCCAGAGCGGTTCCAAGCACGCCGTCTTTGAGAGACAACGGAAGCTGCTCTTCGCGCCAGCGGCCGGAACCTACGGTTGCATTGAAAACCCATTTCGGAGAAGGAACGAATGTGTTGCCCCAAGTAATGTGGTGCCGGGGGTTGTCGCCTTCGCTGCCGCCATCAGCGCCTGTGCCAAAGAATCGAGGAGACTTGCGGGTTTGCCACGCCTTGGTTATGCGGCCATACATCGTGTGCTTTTCAGATCGTGCCCAATCGATGCGGATATCGGCGCGCTTGTTGTCGGTGATCGAAGAGCCTGCTCCGAAAAAGTTGTTGGCGTTAGTAATGGCGTTCGTCGGCAGGGCGTTGGGTTTCGGATAATAGTCCAGCATCTTCGCGCCTACCGTGTCCCAGCGATTGCGGGGAAGTATGTTTCCCGGAAAAGCATCGCGAATCGAACCTGCACCTGCAGGATTGGCGCGTGTGGAGAAAGGATCGAAAATCACCGATACCACACCGTTTACGTCGCGAGTCTGGCTGAAATCACCAGCGCGCTGCAGGTCGGTGGGAACGGAGGTAAGCGTGGTGGCTGGCGAGCCTTCCTTCAAAGCCTCGAAACTACCCAGGTAATAGAGCTTTTTGCTTTTCCAAAGCGGACCGGAAATGTTGCCTCCGAACTGGTTACGCTTGAACTCCACCCTTGGCCGTCCCACGCGATTATTGGCCCATGCGTTGGCATCAAGATCGTCATTGCGAAGAAATTCAAACAACGAACCGTGGACGTCTGAGGATCCGCCCTTGGTGACCACGCTGACCACGCCGCCGCCCGATTTGCCGAACTCGGCGTCGTAACTGTTGCGGGAAACAACCACTTCCTGTACCGATTCGATCGAGGGAGCCGCCAACAACGCACCCCAGTCGCCGGAAGTGGCGGGCACGCCGTCTATCAGAATCAAGCCGCTCATGTCGCGTCCGCCATTGAAGGCGAAGCGCGCCTGATTTTGATCGCTCGAATTATTGGAATTAGCCACGCTTTGCGAGGTAACACCGGCCATTGCCGATACCGCGACAAACGGATTGCGCGTGGAGGCAGGTAGATTAAGAATTTGGCTGCGATCCATCGTGTAGGATTGGTTGGCGCTTTGGGTTTCCAGTTGCAGCACCGAGCCCTTCACCTCAACCGATTCGGTAACTTGACCGAGTTGCAACTGCGCGTTTAGTTCAGCGGATTGATTGGCGCGCAGCACTATATCGGAGCTGGTGAAAAGCTTGAAGCCCGACGACTCAATGGAAATTGAGTAATCGCCCGGGAGAAGCTGCGAGAAAACGTAGCGGCCTTCGGTGCTGGTAGCCACCGCACGGGTCTCCCGTGTTGCCTTGTTCACTAGCTTAACGGAAGCGTTGGGAACGGAGGCTTGGTTCGGATCAGTGACAAGTCCGGTTAGATTGGATGTAAATGACTGGGGGTAGACTGAGGCGGCGGAGCACATCAGCAAGACCAAAGCGCGGAGATTGTATCTCATAGCTTTGTATAATATGTGACAACATAGGCCAGAGTCAACGCTTAAGTAGGGATGAGTTTATTATTAACGATTTAAAGAATTCTTCTACTTCATGAAATCCACGATCGGGTTCATCAGCGACTAATGATTCAACTCCTTGCGAATCTCTGCCGCTTTTTGTGCGTAAAGCCGTTGCTCCGTGGGGCGATTCATGCGCCCCAGCAACGCTGCCTGCCGTTCCATTTGCTTAGCAACCTCAGTGCTGCGGGCACCAAGTGCTCGCTGCAGCGCGGTGATGGAAGCATCGCGCATTGGTTCTGCTTCGGCTAGCCTTTCCTGTGCTTCCAACACCTTCGCGCATGTGTCGTAAGCCTGGCCAATATCTTGTGTTGGAATATTCTTCAGCACTTTAATCGCTTTCCGCAGATCGCGTTCAGCTTCCATCCAATTCCCTAAGTCAATGAAAGTTTCCGCACGGTTGACTCTCACAACAGCGGTTTGCTGAGAGTTCTCGCCGAACTTGGCAATGCGCTTTTGCAGAGTTGCTTCAAATAGTGTTATAGCTTCTTCGAATTGCCCAGTCTCGCTGAGAACTGTGGCAAGGTTTAGCAATGCGGTTTCAACAAGACTTTCATTTGCGGGGAGTAGGTTTTGTTGAAGGTGGAGTGCCTAACGTATGGAATGAATCGCCTGATCTTTACGTTCAATGGTGCGTTGTGCTAAGGCTAGATTGATTAGGTGCGAAGCAAAGTCTGAATCTTGTTTACCCTGGTAGCGGGCAAAGAAGTCCGTGGCCTGATTCACTAACTGGCCGCCTTCGTCCTTGATCCCGAACTCATAAGTTAGCCGACCGAGTTTGTATCGTGCCACGTTGGTATCAATGTGATTTTCGCCCTTTGTTCGGCATAGCCTGGCAAGCTGGTCTTTCGCTACAGGAAGAACACGATCACTGCGTCCGAATGCGGTGTGCCATTCGAATTTCACCTGCAACCAATGTTCAAAAAAGAACAACCGAATGACGCCAATTGCCAACAGGGGCAAAATGGCAAGGCAACTTAGAATTACTTAGAATAATCCACATCGATAAGGTTGGATCGGCATAAATAAACCGCCACTTTAGCGGTAGCTTTTCCTAGAAAATTATCAAATTGTCAAAGATCTTACGATTAAAAACGGCAGTTGAGTTGATGACAGTACAACGAAATGGCTTAAAACAATTGGACTTGCCGTCATAGGATCGGCGCAATAGCATCACCCAGATGGTGAGACTGAAGTGCGTAAAAAAGGTCGCCAAAGGGGACACGGTACCCAGGCCGCTACGCCTAGTGCTTTATGGGATTCTATTTAGAGTTCTGTTGCTTCAGGCCAGGGAAC
>JAYTTF010000137.1:0-5624 GCA_043745195.1 Bryobacterales bacterium
TTTGAAATCGCGCGGCATGTTAGAGGACACCATAGTTTATTGGACCACCGAGTTTGGCCGGATGCCGTGTAGTCAAGGAAGCTTGGGTCGTGATCACAATCCGTTTGGCTTCACTTCATGGCTGGCAGGTGGCGGTATCAAGGGTGGAGTCAGTTACGGGGCAACCGATGACTGGAGTTACAAGGCAGTGGAAAAGCCTGTGTATTGTTACGATTTACATGCTACGGTGTTACACCTGCTCGGGATTGACCACACGCGATTGACGTTTCGGCACAATGGGATTGACCGGCGGCTGACGGATGTTCATTTCATGGGCATGTAATGCGGGAATTAGTGGCTTAAAGAGGGCATCAGCGAGGTACTTTACTAAGAAGTGCGGCGAAAAACGATGGCCTTATCTATTGGTCTGTAGGTAGGTTTAATAAGGAATTCCGCAGTCATCCTATAGCCACTTTCGTCATGTTCCAAGGCTTGTCGTACCAGTTTGGAATGCGGGGTTTCCGCGCTCGCAAGATCGATGATAACGTAGTCGACTTGTGCAGCTAAGAGGGTTTGGGATATTTCTCCTGGGTCGGTGAAGCGGGGCTGATAGTCATTTCCGTTCCAAGAGGATTGTGCCAGGAATTTACTACCGCGAAGAACTGTCTCTCGCCGGTCAATATCGGAAACCAGCCGATGCACCACTACAGCTCCTTCTCCAGAAGAGTCGGATACAATCAGAACTTTTTTGCCGCTGGGAATTGATGCAACCAGTTCCCGAAAACCAGAAGCTATGCTTGGTGTTTGCACACCCGAATGCAAATGAAGTAATCCCACAACGGCGACCGCTATAGGAAAAGAAATCCGCAGTGCGATTGTCCTTAAACATTCCGTTATTGGCAAGATGAGAAGGCTCAGGGCAGGCAGGAAATACCGCTCATCACCTGTCATTGGGAATAAAAGGAAGAAAAGTGCTTGTGCGGAAAGCCACGCAATCGCCATCCGGCAAGTTTTCCAGGCGATTATCGCGCCACCCGCTGCCAGAATCAGGTATGGCACTGGTGCGAAAGAAAACATGTTAGTAACTTGGAAAATGCGTTCAACCAAAGTGGTATGAGATGTTGCGAACTTCACAGGGTTCTCTGCATAGCCTATGTGAGCCTTCCATGTAAACAGATAAAACGGTGCACTCAAAACCACAATCGCTACTCCTGATAATAGGTAGCGCCACTTAAGCAGCATCCGCCAATGCCCCGCGAACAGTGGGGCGAGGATTGAGAAAGGACCCAAAGCCCATGCTGAGCCTTTTGTGGAAATCGCTGCCACCGACCATAGAACGAACCAAAAAACGTGGGGTCCTTCTGGTTTGTCCATAAAACGTTGAAATGCAAGTACTGCAAGGAAAACGAACAAACTGACAGCCACATCGGACATGACAAGCCATGCGTGCTGCTGAATAATGGGTGCTCCCAAAAAGCAAGATGCGGCAAGGAGGGCCAAAGGGACACCATGATTCTGACGCACTATCCGGAAAATCAACATGGTGAGAGTGCCAGCGATAAGCGCGCAGAAAATACGTAGACTTTCCACTGTGATTGGAAAGATGCTCATCCACGCTGCTTCCAGGATATGAAAAGCTGGGGGCCAATGACCAATCGCAACTTTCGGATATTGCTCGTAAAACGCTCTTGCATAGGGCAAAGGAGCAACCCTGAAGCCCGAAAAAGCATAATCGTGAACCAGGACGCCGGATGTAAATTGAGCAGGTTCATCAGGGGTAGCAAGATCGGAAGAGAGAAGTTGGGCTCCGTTGTAGATTTGCACCAAAACCATAGCCAGCAAGGGAACAAACGCCAGGAGCAGTTCCCCATGTGATCTAATGGCCAGGTTGATTTCGCGTAGTGGATTGTGGGCGGAGCCAAGCAATCCATCCGAAACAGTTTCCTTTCCGCTTGGAGTTGAAGCTTGATTTACGTAACTGAAGCGATAAAGTGCTTTCAAGAACGAGCCGCGTTTTGGTCCGCTTGCAAAGGAGTGTGGGGGCACAGGTTTTAATTTTACAACAGTTTACTGATTCCACGACCCGTAAATTAGGGGCGCCTAAGTTGTTGGCGGTTAATTGCAGCTTTGTAGAGGGGAAGACAAATTATAATCTTCGGCCGAACTGGATACTTGAAAGCGGGCATGTTGGATGACACGATTGTTTATAGGACAACCGAGTTTGATATCAAGAGTGGAGTAAGTTACGGGCAACCGACGAGTGGAGTTATAAGGCAGTGGACAGGCCTGTGTATTGTTACGATCTGCATGTTACGGTCTTACACCTGCTTGGGATCACATTCGATTGACCTTTCGCCACAATGGTATCGAAAAGCGACTTACAGATGTTCATGGGCATGTGATGCGGGAGTTGCCGGCTTAGATTCTTAACTGGCCGTTTTGATTTCGGTCATATGCCCACAGCCTTGTTCAAAGACAAGGAGGACCAAGATGGGGTGCATTTTGTCGCCACCTCTGGAACCTGATACTCAAACATTGGGTTTGATGCGAATCGTTTTAGCAGCGGATACAGGGTCGACATGAAAGCTAAAGAAGTCACATTTTACGGTTTTTTTGCACTTGCAATGGTTTTGTTGGGCCGTTACGAACTACGCACCGACGATTCCGGCATGGTGGCGTTTTTCATTCTACTAATTGCCTTCACTCTAGCTTGGTTGCACCCGCAACAACGATTGTTATGGTGCCTTTCAGGCTGGTGTGTGCCCGTTGCCGAGATGTTTCGAGGTGAGAATCTGAAAGGACTGCCCGATCTGAAAAGTAAAGTGTTGCTGTTCTTATTTGTAACGCTGCTGGGGATTGTTGGCAGTTCGACTGCGGTCTTTTTGAAACGGCGAACCAACTGAGTATTTCAGTCACGGAGTGTTTCAGCCAAATGATATACTCCACCTGAATGCAACATCGTCTCTCCTTTCTCTTGCTTACGGTTGCGGCACTGTCGGCGCAACATAGCGAAACGGTTATTTCCAACCCCTTTAGTTCACCTGAAGATAGGCAATTCGGTGCGGCTCTGTTCCGATCGCAATGCGCAAATTGTCATGGCATCGACGGCAAAGGCGGCGCGAGTGGCCCAAATTTGACCACCGGTAATTTCCGCCACGCCTCGAACGACGAGGGTTTGTTCCGGGTCATCTCCAAAGGAGTTGCAGGCACCTCAATGCCCGGCGCTTCGATGCTCGGAAGAGAAGTATGGCGACTGGCGGCCTTTGTTCGATCACTAAGCAGCAATCGAGTATCGGAAGTGTCTAGTGGCGACTTACAAGCAGGAGGGGAAATTATTCAGACTGCTGGATGCATGAACTGCCACTCTTTGCAAGGTGCTGCGTCTTCGCGAGGGCCTAATCTTTCAAAAATCGGATTGCGACTCACACTTGAGGAACTCCGCACAGCACTCATTGACCCATCGGCCAGAGTGGCACCCGAATATTGGGTTTGGCAGGCAGTTACAAAGGACGGACAGACTCTTCGCGGTTCTCGTTTAAATGAAGATACATTTTCGCTACAAATTTTAGACAGCAACGGCCGCCTTCGTTCTATCCAAAAATCAATGCTAGCGAATCAGAGTTTGGATAGAATTTCACCGATGCCTGGGTTTAAAGACAAGCTCAACGAAAAACAATTGAACGACTTGGTAGCGTATCTGGCTTCCCTGCAAGGAGGCGTCGCTAAATGAAACCGTTTCTACTCATTGCATCGCTTGCAACAATGCAGGCCCAGATTACTCAAGAGCGTTTGGTGAATGCCACGAAGGAACCAGATAACTGGCTGACCTATCATGGTTCCTATGCTAGTAACCATCACAGCACGCTGAATCAGATTACTCCGGCGAATGCCAAGAACCTGGAATTGAAGTGGGTCTTCCAGGCACAATCTTTAGAAAAGTTCGAGGCGACGCCCTTAATTGTTGATGGCGTAATGTATCTAACAGAGGCACCTAATACAGTCATCGCATTGGATGCGGCAACCGGTCGTGAATTTTGGGTGTATGAACACAAGAACCCCGATGTAACTTACCCATGTTGCGGCAAAGTGAATCGCGGATTAGGCATTCTGGGCAACACCCTGTTCATGGGCACATTGGATGGAAAGCTGCTGGCCATTGACGCGGCTAGGGGGCAACTGTTGTGGGAAACAACAGTTGTGGATTTCACCAAGGGTTACGCGCTTACCCACGCCCCGTTGGTTGTCAAAGACAAAGTGATTGTGGGAACAGCCGGCGGGGAGTTGGGGATCCGCGGGTTCCTTGCGGCCTATGATGTGAAAACAGGCAAGGAAATCTGGAAATTCAAAACCATCCCTGAGCCCGGTGAACCTGGCAATGAGACTTGGGGCGGTGATTCGTGGAAGTATGGCGGCGGTCCCATTTGGCTTACAGGTTCGTATGACCCTGTGTTGAATTTGACTTACTGGGGTGTAGGTAATCCCGGTCCTGATTGGAACGCTAAAGTAAGGCCTGGGGATAACCTGTATTCAAGCTCGGCCATCGCGCTGGATGCGGATACCGGCAAACTGAAATGGCATTTCCAGTTCACTCCGAATGATGCATGGGATTGGGACGCGGTGCAGACTCCCGTGTTAGTTGATCGCGAGTGGCAGGGTCGGCAACGGAAGTTGATGTTATGGGCGAATCGCAATGGATTTTTCTATGTATTGGATCGTGCCACAGGTGAATTTCTTCGAGGCACGCCATTCGTGAAGCAGACCTGGGCGAAGGGTTTGGATGATAAGGGCAGGCCCATGCTGAATGCCGACCAATCTCCAAGTGCGCAAGGCACAGTGATTTTTCCAGGTGTGCAAGGCGGAACAAATTGGTATGCACCTTCTTACAGTCCGGTAACTGGATTGTTTTATATGAATGTTTGGGACGACTATTCCAGCCAGTATTTCATGTGGGATCAGAACTACGAACAGGGTAAGTGGTATTCCGGAGGCGGCGTCAAAGCGGAGTTACAATCTACTCGAAGGGACCGATTGAATCGGCGGGATCCGAAGTCTGGTTATGGCGCAGTCCGTGCCATCAATCCTATTACCGGAGCTAAGGTTTGGGATTACAAAATGTCCGATGTTAGCGATGGCGGCGTGCTGACGACTGCAACCAATGTGCTGTTGACAGGCAATCGCGAAGGTAACTTCTTTGCGTTGGATGCAACCAACGGCAAACTTCTTTGGAACGTCTATTTGGGCGGACAAACGGCTTCTTCGCCAACTACTTATTTAGTGAATGGCAAGCAACGGGTGTCAGTTGCTATCGGTCATTCCATGTTCACGTTTGGGCTGAAGGAGTAACCACTCATGTTACTGCTTCTTGCGCAAATTGCACTAACGCTGGAAAGCCTCGGTCCACCGCAGGTCTATCCGCTGCATGAGCCGCTGAAGCATGTGCAGGGGATTGAAACGGACGGCTTGCGGCTTTGGGTTTCATCCGTCGATAAGGAAGCGCACACCGGCCATTTGCATTTGTTTGAGATCAAGACTGGCAAGCTGTTGATGACGGTTCGCGTGGATAGCGGAGAGATGTATCATCCCGGCGGAATGTCGATGGAAGGAACTTCCCTTTGGGTGCCTGTGGCGGAATACAAGCGCGTTGG
>JAYTTF010000138.1:0-1531 GCA_043745195.1 Bryobacterales bacterium
GGAAAAGCAGATGTTTGATCGCGAATATTCTGCTGACGACATTTGGGCCAACTACACCTACTTCATGAAAGCTGTGCTACCGGTTGCCGCTGAAGCAAATGTGAAGCTGGCGCTGCATCCGGATGATCCCCCGCTAACAAAAATGAATGGAGTGGCGAAAGTACTTGTGAACTACGAAGGCTGTAAGCGGGCGGAACAAATCGCTGGTGGAAGCAAGCATTGGGGGCTTACTTTCTGTGTGGGTACATGGTCGGAAGGCGGCACGAAGATGGGTAAGAATGTTTTTGAAATGATCAGCGACTTCGGCGGGCGAGGGAAGATCATCGACATCCATTTCCGCAACGTTAGTTCGCCCCTGCCGCAGTTTGTTGAAACATTTCCCGATGAAGGCTACATGGATATGTATCAGGTGATGAAGGCATTGCGGAAGGTGAAATTCAATGGCTCTATTGTTCCCGATCATGTTCCACAGCTTGCAGGAGACATTGGCATTCGACGCGCAGGAACAGCCTACTGCGTGGCTTACATGAGGGCGCTATTGCGGCGTGCGAACGAAGAGGTGGGCTAGGCGTGGATTGCCGGGCAGGTTGTGCGGCCTGCTGCATTGTTCCTTCCATTTCTTCACCGATTCCGGGAATGCCGCAAGGAAAAGCGGCCTATGAACGCTGCGTCCAATTGAGTGCTGATAACTTATGCCTGTTATTCGGATCTCCGCAAAGGCCAGCGGTGTGTTCCAGCCTTCGTGCATCCGAGGAAATGTGCGGAGCAACGAATGAGGAGGCGTTTGAACGATTGACGAAGATTGAAGTGGAGACGCGTCCTACAAAGCCACTGGAAAATATTCAGAAATTAGCATGATTGGCCGCCCCCCGCTGAACACTCGAAAAGTGCGTGCAATAAGCCCACCTTGCTTCTCAGACCCAAAAAACAAAGAAACATCGCTGGTTGGTACCCGCCAGATTTTGAGGAGTTCTTTTCTGGTTTCCAATTTATGCTGCATCATTAGGCGGCCAATCGGAATGTCTGTATTCGCCAGTTGCTCCCGTAACGTTGCGGGCAGACCGTCAAGGGCTACCACCGTCTCGGCATACATGTAAGTAGTATGGCTGCTTTCACCCTGCAATAGAATTTCCCGCCGCATGACTGGTTCGCCAGATTTCAAGTCCAACTCTTCGATTGGTGCGCTTGTTAAGGAAGAAGTGACGGAAAGCTTTGTAAGTTTTATTGGCTCTAGAAAAGCGGCCTCAATAATGTCAGTCAGTGTGCCGTCGCAAGTCAAAAACAATCGGTCAATTAATGGAAGCGAGGAAAAGTTAAGCGCATCCGCGGCGGTGCGCCAATCAAAGGATCTCATCTCTTATTTTTGCATTGTTAGAGGTGCTGCTTCACAAGCTTGCGATTAATTGCGCCCAGTGCCGGAGTGCCCGCCAAGCCCATTGCCAATTTCAATTCGGCGTTCAGCATCCAAAGAACGCGTTCCACTCCGGGCTGTCCATAAGCGGCCAAACCCCATAGCGGAGCACGTCCAATC
>JAYTTF010000139.1:0-21254 GCA_043745195.1 Bryobacterales bacterium
GGAGCGGAATTTCTGAGTCAAATCAGCAAGTCTGCTCATGCTAAGTACCATAGCAGCATCATGGCACACTTGATACCTTTATTTATTTACGAAGCCTAACCGGGAATAGAGCGCGAATTTCCCGCCATGATCGAAATCGGCGGTTGTGGGCGACAAAATTTCGACGATCACCTTTGGGTTCGTGATTGCATTAGCTGATTCCGCGCTGTATTGGAAGCCGCCGCAAACAACAGCAATGTCGGGGTAAACGTAATTGCTGCCTGTGGTCTGCACGCGAGGGGCTCCCGCTGCAAAGCAAGGGCCACCTTTCAACCGTGAGGCAAGGCAGTGGGATGCATTAACAAGAATCACTGAGTGTTGTGGAGTTGCCGCAACCATGGGAAAAAGGTACCCGTCGTGGTATTCCAGTGGACGCTCCGATGCGTCATCAATAGCGAAGTATTCTTCGACGGTCAGTTTACCAGCGGGTTGTTCGCCCATCCTTCTATTATGCGGCCTTCATTGCTCGTTGATGCTCTCTGTTTCTCCCATCTGTTTAGTCATGCCTAATTCTGTCTCACTACCCAGCAGCAGCCCTTGAATCTCGGAATAACGCTGCCAGGTATTCACCAAAACAGTGATGTAACTTATCTGTAGTTGCAGTAGCGTTCTCTGTGCCACCAAAGCTTGCGGATACGCTCCAGCCATTTGGCGGAAGTTGCTCAGGTACAATTCATGCGCTTGCCTGGCCTTGGGCAATATCTTCGTTCGATAGCGTTCCGCCGAAATCGATGCATCCTGATAGTCTTTGTACTCCGAAGCAAGCCGCGATTTGAGCGCTAACTTAGTTCTGTTCACATCCAGCCGCGCGTGTTCCGCCTCAGCCTTGGCAGCCTTCACTGCTCCTTGATTTCGATTGAAAATCGGGATCTGCACACTCACATCAAATATCCCTTCCAGACCTCGGCGTTGCGTTGGACCATTGGGCCCAATCTCCCCATATTCCCGATTGTTGCGCAACCCGCCCCGCACAAAAATGTCAGGAATCTTTTGTACCTCGGCCCTGCGTACGGCTAGTTGGGAATGCTGTACACCCACTTCTGCTGCACGCAACTCCGGACTATCACGATAGATTGCCTCCAGCGCCTGATCCACATCCAGCTTAGGAATTTCCTCTAAATTGCCAACCAGTGCGACAGGTTTCAAGGATGGCTGATTGAGCAACGCAGCCAGTTGCCTCCACGTTCGATCTTTGGCGTTTTGGGCAATAACAAGATCGAGTTGTAGCCGCTCGGCTTCTGCTTCAGACGCCAACAAATCAGGACGATCCGCCTGCCCCACATTTGCCAGCTCTTTTGATACTCCCACCGCCCGTACAGCAAGATCGGCCAAATCACTACGAAAGTTAATCAGTAACTCATCCCCCATGGCCTGGTAGTAGAGCTTGCGTACAGAATTAAGGAGCCGCTGCTTTTGTGTGTTTTGATTTTCAACATACATTGCCTGTTCCTGCAGGGCAACTTTCCGGCTAAGGCCAAGTTTGCCCGCAGTGACAAAACGCTGTTCAACAAATCCCCCAATGGCACCACCGCCGGTAACTCGGGACACATGTTCCCCATTGGCACCAAAGCTGGGGTTGGGCCGAAGTCCTGCTTGTTGCGCACGGCCTGCCGCAGCCTCTACTAACGCTTGTGCCTGACCGATGGTCGGGTTTGCTTCCAGCGCCATCCGTTCCAGGTCTTCCAACTTAAGAGCTGGGCCACTTGAAACCACGGGCTTCGCCGGCTGCAGGATCATCGCACAGATAGGGCATTTGCCGGGAGTCTTGGAATGAACATCCGCATGCATTGGGCAAGTGAAATCAGTCTGCGCAATGATCGGAAGTATGGTGAGTATAGTGAATAGAATTTGGAATATTTTCATGACCTATTTCCCATGCTCATGCTTTGGTGCGGCTGTTGATTTTGGAGCTTTCTTCATTTGCATAATCTTGTCGTACATTTCCGGTGTCACCACTCGGACCAGGGTCATCATTCCCATCATGGAAGCTGTCCACCCTTTGCGAAGTCCGAAGTTTTCCGGCTTCTCGGGAATCATGTCGTCCATCACCATCCACATGTCTTGTGGATAGCCCAGAATTTTCTTCTTCTCTGGATCGTCTTTGGGGTACATCTCCATTGGGTCACCGGGCTTGGCCGCTCCGGGCATCGTATGACCTTCATGCCCTTGACCAGGCCCAACCAAATTTGACGTTGCCCGTTCCCGATCCGCACTCAAACCCAGGCCGCGACCCAGTGCTGGACCAAACTCCTCAGAAAGTGCGTCCCCTTTGCGAAGCATGCCCATGCCGTCAGTCATGCTGCCACCAGTGTGCAAACCATGTCCACCGTGCGTCATGGGACCAACCATCGATGCCATCTGGTTCATCATGTGATGGGGCAAGTGGCAGTGCAACATCCAGTCGCCTATATATTTCGCTTCAAACTCAATGTTCCGAGCCTGAGCCACACCCACAATAATGGTGTTCATGTCGTACCAAAGTTGTTGGGGCACTCTGCCGCCTTCCGTTCCGGTCATCACAAACTGAACTCCATGCATATGGATAGGGTGGTGATCCATTCCAATGTTGATCATGCGGATGCGCACACGTTCGCCTTGCTTGACGATCATTGGAGTGCAATCTGGTCCAGCCTTCCCGTTGAAGGTTAGCCAGTTGAATTCCATTGACAACGTGTTAGGAACATTGTTATTCGGAAGTAGCGCCCATTCCTGCAGCACCAGTCCGAAATCCCGATCCACAGCTGGCTCATAGGCTTTCTTGGGATGCATGATGAACATGCCGATCATGCCCATCATTTCCTGCATGGCGAAGTGGGAATGGTAAAAGAAAGTCCCATGCTGGTGCAGGTCCCATTCGTAGACAAACTTTCCACCAGGGGGAATTGGATCCTGACCCAGGCCGACACTGCCATCCATTTCCATAGGCACTTCAAATCCGTGCCAGTGCAAGGCGGTCATTTCGGGAAGCTTGTTTTCCACAATCACGCGGACACGGTCGCCTTCATTCACTTCAATGGTGGGCCCTGGAATACTGCCGTTATAACCCCAAGCAGTCATCGGGCGGCCAGGCATCAATTGGGTCTCCACAACTTCGGCGATCAGGTGGAATTCCTTAAACCCATCCACCATTTTAAAGGGCAGCTTAGGAAGATCGGGCATCTCCACCGGAAGATTCGTGCTGGCCCGATGTGCCGCATGGGGATCAGAAGCAGGAATCGTGATTCCCTGAACCGCCTTAACAGCAGGTGCTTTGGCCGGTGGTGGAGTAGCAGCCATGTTGTGCCCGGCGTGCGGATCTTTGCTTTGCTGAGCGGCAGCTTGTCGGCCGGCCCAAAGTGCAGCACTGACCGAAGCCAGGCGCGCAAAAAACGTCCTTCTTTCATTCATAAATTTAGAATCCTTTTGTCTTAATACTTGAACTGCTTTGGCGAAGAAGGCAGAAATCAGATACGAAGAATTGAGGAGAGGTCACGCTGGTTTGAAGCGGGAATCGGTTGGCGATGCAAGGTTACTGGGGAGATAGTGGATAATGGTGAAACTTCCGCGTAGGTCACGCCGGAAGTGAATAACTCACTACTTAACTGTCCGAATGACGAACTGCTGGAAACGTTCTCGGCCCCCATCTCAACGTGAGTACAGCTTCCCTGACTTGGAGTCTGATCCTGATGGCAGGATTTATGCTGCCCGGCTGCTTGTTTCGATTGTGTTGGCTTTTCGCAAGAACCGATGGCGCAGAGCGCTTTACACTGCGAGCCAACAAGAACAACGGCAATTAATGCCATTGCGACGAATTGGAATGCTTTGCCCACTGCTTTGATCCTAACTCAATTGCAGGTTTTGAACAATGCCCCTGGATGTAACAAGAAAACGAATCAGGCATTATAGTTTCATGAGAAGCTTATTCGGATTGTGCTTTGCGGTTGCCGGAGTGGTGACTGCGGCGGAGAATTGGCCCGCATTTCGAGGTCCCTCAGCATCAGGTGTTGGTGAACTCGGGGTGGCCAAAGAGTTCAATGCGGACCTCGCGGCCGGAGCGCTGAAAAACATTCTTTGGAAAGTTGCGGTTCCGGGCTTGAGTCATTCCAGCCCCATTGTCTGGGGCGGCAAACTCTTCGTAGCGACAGCTGTGCGCAAAGTGGGCGAAGCCCCGTTGAAAGTTGGGTTATACGGGGCTGGCGATTCTGCGGATGACGATACCGAGCAGAGCTGGAAAATTTATTGTCTCGATAAGAAAACGGGAAAACTGCTTTGGGAGCAGACAGCACACAGCGGAGCCCCGAAAGCGCGGCGGCACACCAAGGCGACGCATGCCAACACAACACTTTCAACAGACGGAAAAAGGTTGATTGCGTTGTTTGGATCGGAGGGGCTATTTGCGTACAACCTGGACGGGAAGCAGCTTTGGAAAAAGGATCTTGGGCTTTTGGATTTAGGTCCATGGAACGATCAATCGTTAAGCTGGGGATTCGCAAGTTCGCCGGTATTGTTTGAGGACACGATCATCGTACAGTGTGATACCAAAAAGACGCCATTCGTAGCAGCGGTATCGGCGAAAGACGGGCGTGAACTGTGGCGGACCTCGCGCGCTGGAACGGCGATCAACGGCTGGGCAACTCCTGCAGTTGTGCGGGCCGCAGGACGGACGCAGGTTGTGTTGAATTCGTATCCATACATTGCCAGTTATGATTTTTCCACTGGTAAGGAGTTGTGGCGATTAAAGTCTCTTGGCGACATTCCTGTTCCAACGCCGATTTTCGCCCAGGGGTTGATTTATGTAACCAATGCGCATGGCCCGGCTGCCCCTTTGTACGCAATCAGGCCCGAAGCGTCAGGAGACATTACGCCAGAACAAGGTGCGACAACGTCAGCAGGGATCGTTTGGAGCGAGCCGAGGAACGGTGCTTACATGCAGACCCCAGTTGTGTACGGTGCCTTGATTTATAGCTGTTCCGATCGCGGTGTATTGAAGGTGTTCGATGCGAAATCCGGAAAGCTGCAATATCAGCAGAGGCTGGGAGACGGGACAGCGGGGTTCACGGCATCCCCTGTTGTAGCGGGCGGCGCGATTTATCAAACCAGTGAAGAGGGTGAGGTGTTTGTAGTGGCCGCAGGCAAGGAATTTCGGCTGATGGGCAAGAGCGCATTGGGGAGGGGAACCCTAGCTTCGTCGGCAGTTTCCGATGGAGTGATTTACTTTCGAACACGTGTGGCGATTAGCAGTGGAAAGTAGATTTACTGGATTAGGTCAAACCGTTCAATTGCAAAATTAGCGCCCCGTTTTGCGCGCGGTTCGCCTAAGTGAAAAGACACTTGAATCGGATCGAAATTTTTAACTCGTGATTGCGTCGGCAGGAAGAACTTAATGGTAGCTCTGGAAACATCTGCTTCATTGGCGGGTGCTGGGGAGGATATGGATTCTCCCTGCTGCCAAGTACTAAGTAATGCGGCGGCAATTTTGAACAATGGAAAATAAGAGGCGCAGGGGAGGTTTAACAAGTGATTAACTAGTTCAACTGGCGCCCCTCAGATAATATTGTTTAGCCTTTTTGACCCTTGCGGAATTCAGCCCAGCGCTTTTTCTGCGCAGCAGCGATGCGCGACCTTGCGGCGGCGCTCAGTTCTCGTTTCTTGCGCGGCTTTTTAGCTACAGCAGAGGGACCAGCATCATTCGATGCTTTGGCACCTGCCCCGGTATGTCGAGCCAATAGTGAGCGTACCTGACGAATCTCTTCATCCAGGCGGCTTTTCTCTTGTTCCAGCCCTTTCAATGCCGCTACGTAGTAAGCGGCTAGACTGCTCATTGCTTTACTCATGTCCTGTTATTTACCTCTTGCTCCCAATCGTTAGTAACTAATAAAAATGTTACGCACCGGCTAGTGTATCACATAGTTTTTGAATCTGACAAAATAGTTACAGGCCCATCATTAATTAAATGAACTTGCATGGACGCCCTGAATACTCCGGTCTCCACCTTCAGTCCACGTAACTTGGCTGTCTGTATGAAGTAGTCATACAAAACCTGGGCTTTCTCAGGCGAAGCAGCTTGATCGAAACTTGGCCTTCTTCCACGGCTAATGTTGCCATACAAAGTAAATTGAGAAACAATCAAAAGAGAGCCACTAACCTGTTCCACATTTAAGTTCATCTTCTCTTCGGAATCGTTGAAGATGCGCAGATTGGCTATTTTGTCCACTAACAGATCAGCATCATTATAGTCATCCTCCTTGCCTACTCC
Source organism: Bryobacterales bacterium (assembly GCA_043745195.1). GTDB lineage: Bacteria > Acidobacteriota > Terriglobia > Bryobacterales > Bryobacteraceae > JANXSF01. Next base: position 6,275 of record JAYTTF010000139.1, read on the forward strand.
CACAAACACGACAAGACCATGGGAGATTTCGCCAGTAACCTTACCATTAACTTCAACGCGGGCTTGCTTTGCCCGCTGGAGTACAATTCGCATATCCTCAATAGTATGGTTGATGTAAGCGGTACGGACAAGTAAGCCGGACGAGATTCCGATTTTGAGGAGAACAATCAAGTGATTGAAAAATATGCCTACGCACGGGCTGGATTTTTGGGGAACCCCAGCGATGGCTATTATGGCAAAACTATTGCCCTGCTTGTGCGGAACTTCCGGGCACGTGTCTTGTTGTATCCAAGTGCGCGATTGGAAATCAGGCAATCCAAGGCGGATATGCCGATTTTTGAAAATCTGGATGACCTGTACCAAACCACACGATGGCGCGGCTATTATGGCGGTATCCGAATCATTCAGGCATTACTCGTTCGTTTCATGGACTATTGCAGAGAGAATGGAATCGAGTTACCCGACCGGAACTTTACACTCGAATATGAGTCTACTGTACCGCTTCGGTTAGGAATGGGCGGTTCCTCGGCCATAGTTACTGCAGCGTTGCGGGCTATCTGTGAATACTATGGGGTGGAGTTGCCACTTCCCATTTTGGCCAATATTGCATTAGAAACCGAAACCGTGGAGTTGGGAGTAAGCGCAGGGTTACAGGATAGAGTGATTCAAGCTTACGAAGGTGTCGTGTATATGGATTTCAACAGACAACTTATGCGTGAAAGGGGCTATGGGAACTACGAAACTCTTAACCCACGTCTAATGCAAGGAGTCTATCTGGCTTATCGCCGTAGCTTGAGCGAAGGAACCGAAGTCTTTCACAATAACATCAGAGAGCGCTGGAACCTTAAAGAGCCGGCGATTGTTGATGCCATGGGTCAATGGGCTAGTTACGCTGAACAAGGGCGGGCTGCCTTGCTGGCCGGCGACAGGAGACAGTTACACCAGTTACTCGACGCGAATTTCGATCTTCGTGCCTCTTTGTATAAGATCAGTCCAGGTAATTTAGACATGATTCAAGCTGCGCGAAGGGTGGGAGCTTCGTCTAACTTCGCTGGTTCGGGTGGAGCTGTAGTAGGGCTTTATGAAGGCGAAGCAATGTTCCATGAGTTACTCGAAGAAATGGCGAAACTGGATGTTGCGGTGATCAAACCGCAAATTGAACCAGTCGTTAATGGTAAGCAGAGTAAATAAAGAGGCAATAAGGTTATGAGCATTATGACTACCGTGACAATACTCGGATTGGTTCTGTCGTGCGGGGTACTTGCTGCTGACAAGCGCGCGATGACACACGAAGATGTTTGGTTGATGAAGCGTGTGGGCGAGCCGGTTGTAAGTCCCGACGGCAAGCATACGATTTTCTCTGTCACTGAACCAGATTACGATCCGGCAAAGACGGTTTCTGATTTGTGGATTGTGCCCACCGACGGAAGTACCCCAGCACGGCGCTTGACGGCCACACGAGGCGGGGAGTCTGGCGCTGTGTTTAGTCCTGACGCGACGCGGATCGCATTTTCAGCCAAGCGAGAGGGTGATGCGGACGCGCAAATTTACGTACTTTCCTTGCAAGGCGGAGAAGCGGAGCGAGTAACAAACATTTCCGCTGGTGCACGTGGTCCACAATGGAGGCCCGACGGAAAGGCAATCTTGTTTGAGAGCAATGCTTATCCAGGTGCAATGGATGAGGAGGCAAACAAGAAAGCTGCCAGTGAACGCAAGGAAAGGAAATACAATGCAAGGGTTTATGACACCTTTCCGATCCGGTTTTGGAATGCCTGGCTGGACGACACGTCGTCGCATATTTTCATTCAGGAACTTACGGCAGAGTCTAAGCCAAGGGATATTCTGGCGGGAACAAGACTAGCTGCTATTCCAGGATTCAGCGGGCTGTTCCAGGGGTCAGCGGAACAGAACTTGCAACCACTTTGGGCATCAGGTGGAAAGTCCATTGTATTCGCGGCAATCACCAATCGGGACCAGACAATGTCCGCAAATGTGGAATCGCACTTATATCGAGTGGATGCGGATGGCGGCGAACCGGTGCGACTTACTCCAACGGGTAGCTCGTATTCCGATCCTAGCTTTAGTCCCGACGGTAAAACCTTGTATGCCCTGGCGAGCCGAAGCCCTGCGGCGGGTCGGCTTTATTCGCTTTCGAGGCTAGTGCGCGTGGAATCGCCTAACAAGGTTGTAGAGTTGACTGGAAGTTGGGACCGTTCTGTAAGTTCCTACAAAAGTTCAAGCGATGGATCCACTTTGTATTTAGAGGCTGAGGATGATGGCTTCGATAAGTTCTTTACACTACCATCACAAGGTGGCCTACCGAAGGAACTCGCAAAGGGATACAACAATCCGAACCCCATCGCGAAGGGGTTGGTTGCGCGATATGGCACGGCGGCACTGCCTCCGCAAATCGTATTGTTAGATGCGAACGGTGTCAATCCCAAAATGCTGACGAACTTTGATGCTGCGCGACTGGCGCAAATAGATACTAGGCCTTCGGAGCATTTTTGGTTTACCGCGAAAAATGGGAAGAAGATTCACAACTTGATGACTTATCCACCCCATTTCGACCCTTCGAAAAAGTATCCGTTGTTGATCTTCCCGCACGGTGGACCGAACAATATGTCGAAAGATGCTTTTTCTACACGGTGGAATAATCAATTGCTCGTTAGTCGCGGGTACGTGCTGCTGCAGACCAATTACACAGGTTCAACCGGGTTTGGAGAAAAGTTCGCTGATGATGTGGAACGCGATGTGTTGCGGGGCCCTGCCAATGAGATTCTGGAAGCGATTGAGGTGGCGCTGAAGAAATACCCATTCATCGATTCAACGCGGCAGGCAGCAGCCGGAGCTAGTTATGGCGGCTACCTAATGAACTGGTTTAACGGACATACCAATCAGTTCCGGTGCCTGGTTAATCATGCCGGGGCGGTCAACAATGAATCGCAATATGGCACGAATGATGGAGGGTTGGATCGCGAACTACGCATGGGCGGGCCTGTTTGGGAGAAGGGTGGGCAGTGGAATGACCAAAGTCCAATGCGTTATTCAGGCAGCTTCAAGACACCGACACTGATCACTCAAGGCGAGTTGGATTTCAGGGTACCTATGTCTGAGAGCATGACTACTTTCAAAATTCTGCAGCGGCGCAAAGTCCCAACCAGGCTGGTGTTGTTTCCTGAAGAAGGGCATTGGATTTTGAAGGGCGAGAACAATCGCAAACACATGGAAGAGATATTGGTATGGCTACAAAAGTATCTGGAACCGTAACTGGCATAAACTATCCGTGGCTTAACTATGGATGGGATTTTGGCGAACCTCCAGCGGGTTGGACCGGTGGTCTGAATCGCAAGGCGTTCCGCGCCGCGCAACAGGCAGCGCTCGCAAAAGACTTGAGAGATTTGCGGGCATTGGGAATGGAAGTGGTCCGCTGGTTTGTACTGGCAGACGGCTTGACGTATGGGACCGGAGACTTTGCGCCGCAAGGGGACGGCCGGTTTCTAGTGTTGCCTCCTGGTGACGGCGCAATCGGAAGCATTGTGACGGATTTCAGTGACGTGCTTAGGTTGTGCGCTGATGCTGGGGTGAAGCTGCTGCCATCGCTAATTGATTTTCATTGGTGTTTTCCAATGAAGAAAGTTGGGGAGGGGTTGGTTAAGTGCGGGCGTGCAGCCGTGCTGCAGGACGAAATTCAACGACGCATTTTTCTGGATACCGTATTGGATCCGCTGCTTGAAGCTTCGCTGACTTACCCGAATTCGATTTATGCGTGGGAGCCGATCAACGAACCGGAATGGTGCACTAGTGGATCTCCCTGGAAGTTTTGGGAGCGGGAAAGCGACAACAAAACAGTTTCGCGGAGCGATATGAAAGCTTATATCCGCGAATCGGTGGCAAGGATCAATGCTCGCGGATTTCTTTCGACAGTGGGCTTTGCTCATTGGGACACTATCGGCGAATGGGATGCTGAGGATCTGGATATTGGGATTCAGCAGTTTCACTACTATGCGCAGGGTGGGGCGGAGTTACCCGCGGCGGCGGCAGTTACAAGCCGACCTTGTCTCGTGGGTGAATTCGCTTCATCACCTGGTATGGCATGGCCCTGTGAAACGCAAACTTTAGACCAAAGATTGCGGAAAGTACGCGAACTTGGCTATGCGGGTTCACTGCTTTGGTCTATGCGGGCTACCGACGAAGCAACCCTATGGAACGAGCAGCAGCGAATAATAGTGGCCCGTTGCCAGAGTTTTGAAGATACAGGATTAGCCTAACTTCACAGGCTTCTTCTTTTTAGCTTTCCCGCGGAGGCCTGCAGCAATGGCACCACCAACCCACAGACGAAGGGCGTCGTCATCCTCGAATATCTCGCTGGGGGCTTGGAAATACTTCATTGTTTCGGGCTTGTCCGGAAAAGGCCGGAAGGCTTCGAGGTTCCTCTCCTCGAAGGCTGAAATGTTTTGGTCGTCACCTTTTAGATACAACGCACCATCGGCTATGAGAGCAAAAACTGTACCGTCGCAATAAAGGCACCAGCCGCCGAACATGTACCGGAAATCGATGCGGCCCAGGGGGGAGCAGCGTTCGATACAGTGCTCGACAAAGCGATCAGGCTTGGGCATTGCTAGATTCTAGCAGCGATGCCGCATGAGGTAAAGCCATTTGTAGTGACAATGGGAATAGATGGCACTAATTCACAACTACCGAAGTTTTGGGGACAACCGCTGGGGCAACTAAAGCGCAGCGCAGACTCCGTCATAACCGGTCTAACCTCGGCAACCTGCTTACTCTAAAGGTTATAATTGCACTCAAGGAATACGAATGCCCGATAACAGTTTCGACGTAGTTTCAAAGATTGAAATGCCGGAAGTGGTGAACGCCATTTCCCAGGCGATGAAAGAAATTATCACTCGCTACGATTTGAAGGATTCGAAATCGACCATCGAATTGAACGAAAAAGATATGAAGATGACGCTCGCCAGCGCGGATGAATTCAAGCTGAAAGCAGTCATCGACATTCTACAAACGAAGTTATTCAAGCGCAATGTAGCAGTGAAGAACTTTGAATACGGGCCTCTTATTCCTGCCTCGCACAGTTCAGTCCGCCAGGAAGTGAAGATCCAGCAGGGCATCCCTATGGAAAGCGCGAAGAAAATTGTCGCGCTGATTAAAGACTCAAAGAAGAAAGCGCAAGCATCCATTAACGGTGACTTAGTGCGAGTTGCCAGCAAAGATCGCGATACGTTGCAGGAAGTGATGGCGCTGTTGCGCGGGAAGGAATTTGATGTGGAAATTCAGTTCACCAATTTCCGTTCCAATTAAGCATGCCCCGAAAAATTGAATCGTTGATGATCGCCGGACCCGCCGGCCGTTTGGAAGCTTTGCTCGAAGAACCGGAAGAAGGTGCCCCGCAGGAAGTGGCGCTGGTTTGCCATCCTCATCCGCAGCACGGCGGCACCATGCACACCAAAGTTGTTTACCGGCTGGCACGCGGCCTGCGAAGGTCTGGTGCAGCTGTGCTGCGATTCAACTACCGTGGCGTGAATCTCAGCGAAGGTGTCTACGATAAAGGGGTTGGCGAAGAGTTGGACGCCCGCGCCTGTCTGGCCATTTTGCGCGAACGTTATCCGGAACTGCCCTACACTGTTGCCGGTTTTTCTTTTGGATCAAGAATCGCGCTAAAGATCGGCCGCGACCCAGGCCCTCGGCGCGTCATTGCCGTGGGCTTCCCCACCGTTTATGCAGACATCAGCTATCTTCTTCCGCCCTACGCATCTCCGCGAGTGTTCATCCATTCCACCAACGACGAATTCGGCCCCAGGCCGGAATTTGAAAAAGTGATGGCACAACTTTCTCCCGCCCCGAAAGTTCATTGGGTGGAGGCGAAAGACCATTTCTTTGTCGATGCACTTGAGCCGTTCGAAGAGGTTGTTCGCGGCCTGCTATAATACGAATGTGCCGCTTATTGGGGCCAAGCCAGCCTTGTTTTCCCGCTCGCTGCAGTAAAATTCTCCCCGTCTCCGAGTGGCTCCGTTTCGAGCTTCCCCAAAAACTAAAACTATAAGCATTTAGGAGAACTATGATGCGACATGGATATTTGATCGATATGGATGGAGTAATCTATAGAGGATCCGCTGCGATCCCAGGGGCTGCTGAATTCATCCGCTACCTGCAAATGGAACATATTCCCTATTTGTTCCTCACGAACAACTCAGCCTACACACCGCTGGATGTTGTCTTCAAGTTGAAAAAGCACGGCATCGATACCAGCACAGAACACGTCTACACAGCCGCGCAAGCCACTGCCGAATTTGTAACTCGTCAAAAGCCGAAAGGCACTGCGTTTGTCATCGGCGAAGGCGGATTGCTAACCGCCCTCAGCGACGTGGGTTATGCAATCAGCATGGAAGATCCGGATTACGTCATTGTTGGTGAAGGCAGAGTGTTGAACTTTGAAATGGTTGAGCGTGCTCATCGGCAGCTTGCCAATGGAGCCAGCCTGATTTCCACGAATTCCGATACATGGTGCCCAACAGATAATGGTCCCCGTCCAGGCTGTGGGGCGATTGTGGCGTTGATGGAATCCGCCAGTGGCAAGAAGGCCTACCACGTGGGCAAACCGAACCCATTCATGATGCGGGCCGCCCGAAAGCGGATTGATCTTGCCACCGATGAAGTAACCATGATCGGCGACACCATGGAAACGGATATCCGCGGTGCAACTGACCTTGGGTTTCGCAGCATTCTGGTGCTGACAGGATCCAGCACTCGCGAAAGCATGCAGGATTATCCATTTGCACCAACCAGTATTGTGGAGTCCATTGCAGAACTGGTGCCAGCAAAGTTGCTGGTGGCTTAGTTAGCGCAAAGGCCGCTTCGGCGCGGCGAAATGCCTTTGAAGAAACAAGAAATGGCTTCGCCGAAGCGAGTCCGTTTTGCGCTTATTTCTTAAGAGCCACCTCAAGGTGTTTTAGGTTTATGTTGGAAGGGTGCCTTTTCACCCTAAACAACCATTTACCTTCCTGCTCCCCGCCGTAGCCATGATGCTCGGCTGGGGACTTCGCGGATTCATTGGTGGCGGCCCGTTTGGAGCAATGATCCCCGGTGCGATGGTTGCCCTGTGCCTATGCCTGCTTTCCAAGCGCCAGGATGCCGCTATGATAGCCGCGTTTGCCGCCGTTGGCGTCGGCATCGGTGGGGAAATGACTTATGGTCAAACGGTTGGTTTTATCGTCCATGCGGAAACGTTTTGGTGGGGATTCCTTGGACTTGCCCTGAAAGGCGGTATCTGGGGCCTGGTTGCAGGCGCAATAATTGGCATGGCGTTTACTCCTTCAACGCGACTGGTGGTTGGTGGCTCCATTGCTATGGCCGTTGCCACTCAAATAGGTTGGAAGTTTTTCAACCAACCCAAGCTTGTCTACTTCTCTAATCTGAACGACAAGCCGCGTGCCGAAATTTGGTTTGGATTCCTGCTTGCAGGTCTGGCTTTGCTGGTTTGGCTAGGATACCAACAACACTTGCAACCCGCGCTGCGCTTAGCCCTCGCCGGTTTTGTGGGAGGCTTCATCGGGTTCGGTTTCGGCGGAGCAATTCAAGGTGTGGGCCGCATCTACTTCCCGCACCTAAACCTTCATTGGTGGAAGTATATGGAGTTTTTCTTCGGCTTTTGTTTCGGCTGGGCGATTGCTTGGGCTTGGAGGCATTCTGACTTACCGGAGGCCGAACCACTTACTGAATCGCCGCCGGCTTTTGTGGAACTCGCGCAAAACGGACTCGCTCCGGCTAATGGAGTCAGCGAGTTTCTCCAAGTATTGGAGCCGCGCCGGAGCGGCCTTTGCGCTTATGTGGAACTCCCAGCCGCAGCCATTCTTACAACACTTACTTTTTGGCTGAGCCGGAATGTTGGAACTCGCTTCACTTACCTGCTGATCGGCGGGGCGATTCTTATCTTACTTACGCGATTCCGCTGGCTAGCCTGGCATGTTGCACTTACCACAACCTTTGCCGCAACCATGCTCGATTCAGCACGTTACTGGAGCTATGAATATAAGCGCGGCTCACCGGAACCGGCTTACGGGGTGGCTATATTTTTGTCAATTTGTTTCGGCTGGCTGGTTCGTAGTTGGGTTCGGAATGACACTTTCCGTGCCCTGGAACTGATTACTTGGGCCTGCGTAGCCGATGCGACATTTAAGTTTGCAATGGACAAAGATGGCTTGGCTGGATTAGTTGACCACATTGCCGTGGCATTCATTCTGATGGCAATAGCAACCAGCTTCATGGCTAGAAAAGTCAGAGCACAAATCTGAAAAACATTCTTTTGGACACAGCTAAGGCCAGCTCAAGAAGAAGTCTCTTAGCGAACCGCCGCTTCCCGCTGCGCCTGGATTTGTTTGTCTCACGACTAGCGATGCAGCCTCGATTGATCTTCCGCAAAGCGCCGCCACTAGAATTCGGTCAATCCAGTGCAGATTCCTCTCAGCGGTAAGAGCACCGCCACCATCACTGCAACTGCCACCTCCAGGAGAGCCTCCCTCGGTGGAGTCACTTTATTGAAGGGTGCTGTAACTTTCTCCCCCAGCGTCCCCGGTCGATTGATTGCAACTGATTTGTCATCAGAACATTCAAGGCTTCTCCTTACGCAGAAGCAAGAAAGCAGAACTACAAAATTGCAGAATACTCCAGTCTGATCGCAATTATGGATTCTTCACGTGCATTTTCCCCCTCAGCCGATGTACCCTAACTGTTGGCGCGGAAGGTCTAACCAATATGAATGGCAAGCTAAAGCTTCTACCGATACTCCTGTTTGGGATTTATGGGATCTGGTTCTACTTTAATCACCGGGAAACAGTTCCCATCACCGGCCGCAAACACATGGTGGATATAGACCCGAACCAGGAGGCTGCCCTCGGTCTTCAATCCTACCAACAGATTCTCCATGAATCACAAGTAGCCCCAGCCAGCAGCAAGCTGGTGCAAACGGTCCGATCAGTAGGTCAGCGCCTGGCAAAAGTGGCTGAGGATCCCGGATTTCAATGGGATTTCAATGTCCTGATTTCCGATCAGGCCAACGCTTTCTGCCTTCCCGGCGGCAAAGTAGCGGTCTACACGGGGATCATTCCAGTAGCGAAAACAGATGACGGGCTGGCGATTGTAATGGGGCACGAAATCGCCCACGCAATTGCTCGCCACGGGGCTGAGCGCATGGCCCAGCAGAAACTGGTTCAAATGGGTGAAATTGCCGCCGGGGTGGCGATCGCCAGCATGGAATCGCGCCAGCAGCAAGGCATTATGGTGGCTTTGGGTCTGGGGGCAAAGTATGGAATTCTGATGCCTTTTTCCCGAGAACATGAATCAGAGGCGGACCAAATGGGCTTGATGTATGCCGCCCGCGCCTGTTTCGATCCCACCGAGGCGCCCAAGGTTTGGGAGCGCATGGGTGCCATCAGCCATGGCCAGCCCAATGAATTCATGTCGACTCATCCCAGCCATGAACGGCGCATTGAACAGTTTGGGAAGTGGATGCCTGAAGCTCTGGAAGTAAAGAGGAAGAACTGTGGCAGCTAGCGGTATTTTGCCGATAGCATAGGCACGTACTAGTACGAATGCTTCGAGGCGTTCGTTGTTTTGCAATGTAGAATCTGTCCAGGGAGTCTGTCCAAAGAGTGAATCGCCGTTTGAATTTTCTTCGCCGTTTTCGGATGTTGCATGCGTTGGCACTCTCAACCGTTGGGTTAGTTAGTCACGGCGCTACGCTGCCTGCGGGAAGTATCCTCGAACTTCGTCTTAGGCAGGAAGTTAATTCCTATTCGTCGGAAGAAGGCACTTTAATCCAGGCTTACCTTTGCTCACCAGTGATGCTGGAAGGCAAAATCTACCTTCCCATGGAAACCATCGTCCGTGGGCGAATCAAGGAAGTTAAGAGGGTCGGTCTGGGTCTAGTGCGCGAACGGGCTTGGCTGCAGTTGGAATTCTATCAACTAGTGCTCCCGAATGGGGAACAGTACAACATCCGAACCAGAGTTACAGAAGTGGAAAACGCCAGGGAACGCGTATTGGCAAATGGCAGGATCCGCGGAATTCGCTCTGCAGACATGCCCGGGCATCGCAGTTCGGGTGTAATCACTTCGCTGGCCGCCTTGGATCCTATCGCCCTGGCCTTCGCCAGTGTTGCTTCGGCGGCATTGCTGCGATTCTCAGAACCGGAAATCCGCTTCCCTGTGGGCACAGAACTGCTGGTTCGAATCTCTGAATCGGTGGAACTGGGAAATTCTTTTTCCGATCCTATGTATAAGCTGCACATTACCGATGATGATCGCCGTGAGTTGCAGGCAGCGATCCGAAAAATGCCTTTCCGCACAAAAACTCTGATTGGAAAGCGCGAGTCAGACCTGGTGAACGTCTTGCTTGTTGGTTCACGCAGTGCCATGGAGCGGGCTTTTGTAGCGGCGGGGTGGGTGGAGGCTGATCGGGCTTCGGCTCAATCCAACTATCAAGCTTTGCGCGCATTTGCAGAAAACCAGGGTTATCGAGCAGCGCCCATGTCAACGCTGCTATTGGACGGAAGGCGGCCAGTATCCACTTTGTCTAAGGCGATGAACACGTTCCACAAGCGTCACCATGTCCGCATTTTTGACACTGCCGAGACATGGCAGGGGCATGAATTATTCAGTGCATCCTCTACGCAGGATGTTGGAGTTGGATTTTCCAAGGGAGAGAAGAAATTCACTCATCGTATAGACCCGCAAATCGACAACGAGCGGGCGAAGGTCTTGAACGATCTGCTGCTTACCGGTTGTGTGGACGAGGCTGAGGCTTTGGATCGTCCTTGGGTGCCTCGCGATGCCAAGAACTCCGGTGGCGAACACCTGGCTACCGATGGAGCCATTGCAATCGTCCGTTTGAACGATTGCTCAACACCCCGGCGGTTCGACGAAGCCATTTCTCCTCCACCCGGACCCTTTAGAGGGAACGCAATTTCCCGTGCCAGCCGGCAAACCATCCTGACAGTGCGCAACGATTTCTATCGCGGAACGTTCGTGTACCAGGGCATTACTGGAGCAATGGCGGGTGTCAAACGCATTCACAACAGAAATCAAGCAAAGGACCCCCGGGAGGTTCGCCAAACTGAAGTCTTTTCTGAATCCTTCCTTCCCTTCAGTTCGTCGCTGACCCCTTTACCCAGCCCAATTGGCCCTGCACCGCCTCTTCCGCCGCCGCAGGAAACCCCCTACGATATTTGGGAAGCTCCTCGAGTTGAGCTAAGTATGGATTTCGGATTTCTGCGCTTCGGGAATAACAGCAGCGGTGCCGAAGGCGTTCTGATCAAGCATCGGTTTCCTTTGGCGAACGGCTCCACCGAACCATTCACGGTGATAGCGGAAAATCTGGTACGCTCCGGAATCAGTATGGGTGGTTCGGTGACCCTGAACTCCCAAAAATGGATGTCGCATGAATTAGGGCTCCATTATCAGCGAGGGAAATTCCACCTAGGCCTTCAAAGCGTGACTAAGACTGGTTCCACCGATTTGCATACTGTTGAGGAGCAGAACACAGGAATCGTTACACGCCAGTTTTCCTACAATACACTGCTCAATTTGAAGCCTCGGGAAAGCCGCTGGCGACCTTATTTGGCTGCCGGACCTGTTCTGCAAATGATCAATTTATCGGATTCACCGTTTAAGCAGGCTCGAGGGCTGTTCCGGTTTGGGTTGAATAACGTGGGGATGCTCAGTGCTGCCTATAATTTCGGCAATGCAGCCCCACTCGAAGGGGGAGGCATTTTCCAGATGGGAGCCATTTTGGGTGCCGGGTTCAAGTACCGAGTACATCCTCGTTGGACGCTTCGATTTGACTATCGAGATACTATAAGTAAGAGTCCAAATTTCCTGAAAAAGTCATTGACTCAATCTAATATTACTCCAATTGAGTATGGCGATCCCCAGCCAGCCGCAGCACCACCGCTGGTCCGTGGCCGGCTGATTCAACAACGCATGACGGTAGGATTTTCGTTCACTTTTTGACCCATGAAATCGGTAACCAACAAAGCTGACCAGCAGGAATTACGGAACCGGTTCAATTCACTCACTCCAGATGCACCACGACAATGGGGAACCATGTCGGCCCATCAAATGATGTGCCATTTAACAGATTCCTTCCGGCTAGCCACGGGGGAAAAGGCTGCCAGCGTGACCGGCGGCTGGTTTGAACGCAACATCATCAAGCTATTGGCGCTTTACGTTCCAATTCACTGGCCGAAGGATGTGCCCACTCGACCGGAAATGGATCAAGTAAAGGGAAGCGGGACCAGACCGCAGGATTTCGAAAAAGACAAGCAAATGTTACTTGGGTATCTGGATCGATTCTGTAGGCAACCTGGCGATTTCACCCCAGGGGCACATCCCATTTTCGGCGAAATGACAGCAGCGCAATGGAATCGTTGGGCTTATCTCCACATGGATCATCATCTCCGGCAATTCAGTCGTTAAATTCTTGAAGGAAATCAGTTTATATATGTCTTTCGAGTAGTACGCATAGTCCCAAATATAGGTTTGACTCGATCAGCTTTTTTGCTTAATCTTGGGGAAGAGGATTATGAAGGCACCGGCTGATTTCGAGTTAGTCGTTATGCTGGCGGTCCTGCAACTGCCAGGCAAAGCCTATGCCGTGTCTCTGCGCAGGGAAATTGAAGCCCGAGCAGAAATTGAAGTAAATTATGGCTCTTTGTACGTCACCCTGGAGCAGTTGGAGCGCAAAAACTGGCTGCGTTCCAGTAGCGGAGCAGCAACATTGAACCGCGGCGGTAGCCCTAAGCGGCTCTATTATTTCACAGCGGAAGGCCTGAAAGCTTTTCGAAACGCTGGCGTACAAGTTCAGCCCTTATTGGATGAGCTTGCGAGTTCCTTTTGATGATGCTGTTGCCGATCTCACCCCAACACTGGTACACCTTGGCAAGACTATCGGCTCCGCTGCATTTAGGCACGTCCGTAGCCGGCGACCTGTTAGAGGATTTCCCCATTATTACCCAAAAGCGAGGCGACGCATCCGCTCGCCGCTGGTTGGCAGCACAAGTGATTTCCAGTGCTGGGCTATGGTTTTGGGACGATATCAAACATTCCCCAGGCCGGCTTGCAATGGGTGTTGTTTTGGGCCTAGTCGCTTATTTTGCCACCGGCGAGGCAGTTGCCCGCATCTTGTCTAGTGGGCCGGAAGATTACCTGCTTCGTTTTGTTGTATTGCCATTTGCACTCGCTTGGGTGGTGACGCTTTTTATGAGTGGAAAGGAGCTGTCAGTGGGCTTTCTTTCGGCAATAACCTTAACCTGCTTGCTGCTACCTGCTAAGTTTTATGCGATCGCAGGCGGAATAGGCTGGATGGCCGGAGCTGGATTAGGCAAATGGCAGTGCATCAAACGCTATCGCAGCAAGGAGGAAGGACCCCAGGCGGTCTATCAGACAGTGACGCATTTTCAATACAGCTCCCTGATTGCCGCCCCTGTGGAAACCGTGTTCGCGTTCCACGAGCGTCCCGATGCCATTCAAGTGCTGACCCCTTGGTGGCTGTTCCCCCAGTTTGAACGCCTCTGCGGTAAGGGGCTAGAAGCAGGCGTAGAGGTGATCGTAACCACCGCCGGGTTCGCAAAATGGCACGCCCGTCATGTGGCGTATGAAAAGGACAGGCTATTTATTGACGAGATGGTCAGTGGCCCCATGAAATCGTGGCGGCACGAACATCACTTCCAAAAACAGGATGGCGGCACACTGCTCACCGATTCAATCGACTTCGTTCCAATCGGTCCTGCCTGGCTAGTAAAATGGGGGCTTGGTCTCTTGTTTCGATTCCGCCATGCAGTGACTCGAAAAGAGTGCGCTGGGAACTAACCGAGCTACGAAGTCAATCAAGGTAAAATAAAACTGTACTGTTTTAAAATCTCAATTTTCAACTGCACGGTAATTTGTGCGTGTCGGTGACGCGCATGTTGGGTGCGGGCTCATGCTCGTCGCAAATATGTGGACGTTGTGAAGGTCGACCAATCGATCAAATGAAAGCATCAAGCTGTACCAAAATTACCCGGTTCCGGACAAACGTTCCAAGACAAACGTTCCAAAAGGGTCGTGCGTTTGGCTACATTGGCCGAAAGCCGGATTCAACTGCCTCCGTATCATTTTTCCTCCCGGATTCGTAACCGAGGTAAGCTATAAGCTTGGAGCAAGCTGTTCTTCAAAACCGCGACTTCATCCGAGCGATGACGCCGTTGCATGACAGCTTGCCGTCTATTGGACCAAACAAACGCAGCCTCGGGGCGTTGCCATCCGAAACGGAGGCAGCCGACGGCACTTTTGGTCCAGGAACTGGGGGCATGTCGGTTTCTCCCGATTGTCCATGGGCATAACCGCATCACCCGCGACCACGATGGATGGGCAGGGGCGCAACTGGCCCCACACAAGACGGTATATTTGGGCCAGGCTTCCCAGTTCACTCCGCCACATGAACTTCTCCACGACGTCGAAAGGGAAGCGGCGTGGTCCGACCCGCTAGAGGGTGAAAGAGCGCAACGTCGTATCTCAGTCTCCGAACGCTCGCACCACTTCGCCGTGCGTGAGGTACTGGATTCGCCAGTTCGGGTGAAAGTTGAAGATCCGCTTCTCTCCTGGGAAGTACACATTCAGGTTGCACGAGCCTTTGAAACCTTCAATGTATCCTTAATTTCAGCAATGCAATTCATGATGGCAACATAGTGTTGGGTTTAGTAGCACTCAACGCTGGTGAATGCATAGATTTTTTGACCGGTTTCGCGCGAAAAAGACTCCTGGTATGGAAATATTGCAACCTTAAACCTGGGGACAGCCCGCGTGTTTCCCTATTTTTGCTATCGAAAAACCGGGAAACACGCGGGCTTCCATGAGACGGCTGTCGCTGTCAAGGGAAATGTTATTAGCACGGTTCTTCGTTTTCCTTGTAACATTGAGACCCTGCTTCC
>JAYTTF010000140.1:0-21209 GCA_043745195.1 Bryobacterales bacterium
GCGACGGAACGGATGACGTGGTCTTTCTTGCCCAATCCAAGTTCGACTTTAAGAAAACGCACGCCGTCAAAATAGAATAGTCCTTCTTCAGCTCCAATCCACAGAGCCCCTTCGTTGTCTTCCACCATGGACGAGGCGGTTCCGGGAAACTCTACTTTGATGAATGCCGCCTGCTGAGCTTGGGCGCACGAAACAGCAAGTGCAATCAAAATGAAAATGGGGGGTTGAATACGCAAGAATTTCCAGTGTCGCATTGTAAGCGGGCGCAACGTTGAGCAGTCACGCCCGGCGGTTGGGGGATTACCGATTGCGGCGAGCCAGCAGGAGTGCCGCTAGACCGGAGCCAATCAGGAAGAAGGATGCAGGTTCTGGAATTGAATTCCCAGCAACTTCAATTAGCCGCACATTGTCGACAGCTGCACCGGATCCATCGTTGTTCAGCCCTGTAAATTGAAGCCGAAGTGTTCCGGCGACGGGCGATGTAAACGCAAGTGATCGAAATGCCCAACCCATATTCGCTAAAGTTTTTCCAGTGTTATCGAAAGTGAAATTCGAGGTTGAGACAACGGAAGCTCCATCCAAAATGGATACTTGTAGCTGCTTCAGATTTGGGGAGAATGTATTCCCTGCCATATCGAACTGCAGTTCATATCCCTGCCCCGACGCGAATCCAGTAACATCTTGCAGAATTGTGGCCCCAAGCGTTGCTCCCGCCATATCAAGACTTCTGTTGCCGTCAGACGCTTGCCACAGAGTTCCAATCCAGTCAAGGCTATTGGTACTCAGTGTCCAGCCAGTAATTGCAGAGCTGGTAGCGTTGAGCCTTAAGAACGAACCTATGTTCGTCGTGGATGGATTTTCAAAACTTCCATTCACTACGATGGGCACAGCATTGGCGCAAAGTCCGCCCACTATGAATAAACCAATCAATTGAAATCTCATTTTTGTTTTTCTCCAATTCAGAATCAGTATGCCGGTGAAATTGAAATCCTCCAAACCGGCCTCCTGAAAGATATGCGGAAAACTTCTATGAGTTTGCAAAGTTGATTAAGATTTTTTTGAATCCGAATTAATACCAATGCAACCAACATCAATTACCTGTTGATAAAAGTCAGACTGATATTGGGCCACCCTTGCGCAGCGTCGCAATTTGGCTTCGCGTAAATCGCGGCAGGTCATTAAACCACCACTGGTTTGCGCACCAG
The DNA here is from genome assembly GCA_043745195.1 of Bryobacterales bacterium. Classification (GTDB taxonomy): domain Bacteria; phylum Acidobacteriota; class Terriglobia; order Bryobacterales; family Bryobacteraceae; genus JANXSF01. The sequence continues at coordinate 1,206 of JAYTTF010000140.1, forward strand.
CCATCGAAACAACACAAAAGCCACGGGATGCATGAAGCCCATCATGAAAAAGATGGAGTCGTACCCGTAATTCTGCACGATGTAGCCAACAAGGAATGTGAACAGCGTCCCGCCCAAACCATTGCCAAAGGCCACAATACCAGCAACGGAGCCCACCACATGAGTGGGGTAGATGTCGTTTGTGATGGTCATGATGTTTGTCTTCCAGGCCATGTGGGAAAACGTTACGACGCAGATCACCAGCAGAACTACAGCACTTGAGGGAGTCCAGATAATCAGCAAGCTAATTGGCATGATCAAAGCAAACGGCAACATGCCTGCCGAGCGGGCCCGCAGCACTTCCCAATTGCGCTTGATCAGGTAGCCGGAAAGCAGGCCGCCAAACACTGCGCCCAGGTCGGCTGTTATATAAGGAAGCCAAGCCAGCATACCGATTTGATCCATGGTGAAACCGCGCTTATCGGCTAGATACTTCGGCAGCCAGAACAAATAGAACCACCATACTGGATCGGAGAAGAAACGGCCCAGCATCAGGCCCCAGGTTTCACGGTGGCCAAACAAGGAGAGCCACGGCACCCTGGGGTCGCTTAGCTTTCGCTCAGGTTCGGAGCCGTCCTGAATTAAAGCAAGCTCCATGCTTGTGATGTTCGGATGGTCGGCAGGCAAGCGATACAGCAACAACCATGCGGCAAGCCAAACAAATCCGATTGCCCCTGTGGCAGCAAACGCAGTCTGCCAGTTGTAGGTTTTCATAATCCACACAACCAACGGCGGGGCAATAACGGCGCCTACTGAAGCTCCGGCGTTTGACAACCCGCTGACGAACGCACGTTCCTTGGCAGGGAACCACTCGGATGTGGCGCGAGTGGCAGCCATGAAATTACCCGGTTCTCCTAAGCCAAGCAGAAGTCGGCAGAAACCAAGTTGCGTGGCTGTGCGTGCGAAGGCATGCAGAATATTACTGGCAGACCACCAGGCAATGAATGTGCCCAAGGCTCGCCGAGTTCCCCATCGGTCCACCAACACGCCCGAACCAAGGTACATAAGCGTGTATGCCACCAGGAAGGCATTCAGGATGTAAGAATACTCCAAAGGCGATAGATTCAATTCCTTAGTTAGAACCGGCGCCACAACAGCCAGCGTCTGCCGGTCAATGTAGTTAATAACGGTAGACAGAAACAGCAGGGTGGCAATCCACCAGCGCAGGTTGGGAATCTTCATCGGCTTACGGTAGCACACCAATTGTAATATTTCAGATATTAGATTTCACAAATAGGACACCCGACGGTGTATCCTAAAATAATCTCTCTATGTTACATGGCGTTTATCCCATAGTAGTCACACCCTTTCATGACGACGGTTCGGTGGATTTCGATTCGCTAAGCAATCTGGTGGAGCACCTGCTGGAACAGGGAGCCCACGGCCTGGGCCTGTTTGGCAATGCCAGCGAAGGATATGCACTGCTTGCCGAGGAACGAATCGAAATGCTTCGTTTGATAACCAGGCGTGTTAATGCCCGAGTTCCGCTTGTAGTAAGTTCTGGCCATACCGGGGCGGAAGGTGCGGTTGCACTGAGCCGGGAAGCGGAAGCCCAGGGAGCCAATGCCCTGATGGTTTTGCCCCCTTATTTATTGAAGCCTGATGCCGATGGCTTGTTTTCTTACTTTGAGGCTATCTCCCGTGCCGTAAACATTCCCATCATGGTGCAAGACGCCCCATTGATGACCCAAGTAACAATGCCTGTTCCATTGTTGGTGAGGATGGCTCGGGAATTGGAGCATGTGCGCGCGGCCAAAGTGGAAGCGCCTGCAACCGCGCCGAAGATCGGAGCGTTGAGGGCAGCCTTAGGATCAGAAGCAACTCGGTTCGATATTTTCGGTGGACTGAATGGCCAGTTCCTGATTGAAGAGTTTCAGCGTGGCGCGGTGGGAACTATGCCATCGAGCGATATTACATCCACTTACGTCGCCATTTGGGAACACCTCGAACGGGATGAAACAGCGCAGGCCTGGAGTAAGTTCACACAAGCCTTGCCGTTGATCCGTTACGAGTTGCAGCCCGGTTTGGGTGTTTCCGCAGCTAAGCACAATCTGGTGGCTGCGAGTGTAATCCGGACGGCAATCGTTCGCAATCCGACGCAATCCTTGGACAAAGCCGGATTAGCTGAACTGGCGGTTTTGAGAAGGCTGGCAGCGGTGCAGGAACCGGCATCTGTTTGATTACAGGCATACCAGTTTTAGCCAAATACTTACTTACCAAATACTTATCCTTCCTTTTGGCCGGACTCAGGAGCTGGGGCCCGTTCCGGCCAGCGGGGGCAAAGCGTTTTAGGTGGCGGTAATTGCGCGGCTCCAGCAAGGCGGTTCTTAGTCCGTGCTGGCGGCTGCCACTTGCAGTTGTGACGCCGCCGATGCGCATAAACCTTGAAACGGCAGTTACAGGAAGGGCGAAGTAGGTAACGGGCTGTTATAGTGAGCGATAGACGAATCCAGAGAGGTCGCAAAGGTTCACCCAACGGGTGATACGGAATTGGAGAATGAAAGCGGTACCGTAAGCACCGCAATCGAGACATTTGGCGGGTTGGTGCATGTGCGTTGGGACGACACGGCGACGGTGACGCCGTTCGGTCAGCTAGCTTATTTCATCGATTTTTGAATACGGCCGGATTGTGGAAATTGTTCGTTGAATTGAAGACAGTCCTTTGGAATATAAGAGCCCGAATGCTCCAAAGAAGGCAGATGTTCTGGGGGCCCTGTTGTTGTCGGTTCTGGCGGGGCAGAAACACTATTGCCATATCACCGCAATCCGAGCCGACGATGTATTGACTGAGTTGTTGGGGATGGGAAAGATACCCAGTGAGGATTCGGTGCGGCGAGCATTCCTTGCCGTTGGGGAAGAAGAAGCGTCGGCCTGGCTGACCAAGCATTTGTTAATCAGCTACCAACCGCTGTTAAAGGAACGCTGGATTCTGGATATCGACAGCACGGTCAAGCCGCTGTATGGCCATCAACAAGGAGCGGTGAAGGGCTACAATCCTGGCAAGCCCGGCCGCCCTTCGCATGTCTACCACAGTTATTTCGCCGCCTCTATCCGGCTTGTGCTCGATGTGGAAGTGCAAGCGGGCAACTGCCGTTTCTATGATAAAAACAACAATGGCCTCCCGAAGGAGGCCATTGCTTTCACTACAGACTAAACTACAAACTACTTAGAAGCTGAAACGCAAGCTCAACTGCATGTTGCGTTCGCTACCCTTGCCTGTGATCTTGCCGAAGGTTGCACTTGTTGGATTCCGGTCCACACCACTCCAATTGGGGTGGTTGATCCAGTTGAAGCTATCAGCACGGAACTGCACTCTTGCCCGTTCGGTTATTCTGAAGTTCTTGAACAGAGACAGGTTCCAATTCTGGAACCCAGGCGAGTAGGTTAAGTTACGGTTAAACTGCGTGGTGAAAGTCCCAGCATTTGGGCGAGTGGCCAGGGTTTGAGCACTGGTGGCCGTGGCACCGGTTGTGAACCAGTAGTTTTGAGCAGGACCAGCAGCCGCAAACTCACGGTTGTAAGTGATGGGGCCGGAAATATTCCAGATCTGCGAGCCGGAACCGGTTCCAACACCCGCAAAATCGTCGCCGGATGCAATGGTGCCCGGAGTACCCGTTTGGAACTGGGTGACTCCGGAAATCTGCCATCCGCCGGCGACCTTTCCAACAACACTGGAAGAGTTCTTCAGGAACGGAATTTCGTAAATGAAGTTAATCACAGCTTGTTGACGAGTATCGAAGTCCGAAGGAGCCCATAGGTTAGTGGCGTCAAAAGCATTCGGTAAAATGTCGCGTTGACCAGACCCATTGTCTCTGGATTTCGACAGCGTGTAAGCGAAACCATAGCTTAGGCCGTTGCTGAAACGACGGTTGAGGCCAACCTGGAAACCCTGGTAATAGCTGCTTGCTTCGTTGTTGGTGATGCGGATAGGACCGAAGCCGGCATAGGGCCGCAGGAAATTGGCGTTGATCCCAGGGTTGGCTTGAATCGCGCCCAGGGCCAATTGATTAAGGTTGCGTTCACGCTGAGCATGTAATCCCTTACGTCCGACATAGGAAACTTCCAAAACATTCTTGAAGGGAAGTTGCGTTTCCACGGTGACGTTCCAGTTCCAGGATTCAGGATTCTTGAAGATCGGATCCTGTGTGTTTACTGACAGCGGGAAGCCTGCACGAGCCCCACCGCTGGGACTATCAACTCGGCCGCTAGGGATGGAGGCCAAAGGCTGGAAAGGCGCGTTGCCACCCAGGAAAATGGAATCCGAAACACCTAGACGGGTGGAGAAGCGGCCCACACCAGTTCGAAACACTGTCTTTGGAGTGATTGAATAAGCCAGACCGACGCGAGGTTGAATCAAGTTCTTCTGTACCTGCGAGAAGGACTTATCACCGCGGAACAGGCGGTTCAATTCACCCGAATCCGCAAGCGGTACACGGCCCTTGGCTGCATCGGTGAAGCCGCTGCCAGGAATCACAACACCGTTGTAAGGGTCGCCAAAGCCAGGAAGAGGATTACCGGAAACTGGATCTACTCTCACCGCTTTCGATTTATCGTAAACAGACGGATCGAACACGGACATATTGCGCCACAGCGAATAGTAAGGTTGGATCAAGCTATAACGAACTCCAAATTCCACCTTCAGCTTTTCGCTTACCTTCCAAGCATCCTGTGCGAAGAATTCCAGCATGTGTCCGCGATAAGGGGTAAAGGCGCGTTTACCGATTTCAGCATAGCTGTTGAACAATCCTGCTGCGGCGTCGGCCAGGGCCACTCCCGTGCCGCCTACGCGCGAATCACGGAACTCGAACCTGCCATTTTGATTGTCTGTACCGCCAGGAACGCCGGCGATGTTGATTTGATCGTAGTCATTCTGACCTGACCGTTCAAACATCCCGCCGAACTTAATCGTGTGGGTGCCTTTGACCTTTGTCGTGTTGTTCGAGATGTTGTAGATAGGACCGGTGGAGCTTGACGGGTAAGGACTGCCGGTATAACCGGAAAAGCCTGTGGCGTCAAACGCGGGAAGTTTTTTGGGACGATCCTTGCCATCGGGGAAGATATAGGCGTAATTGATCCCGTACTTTGTGCGGTCGAAAGCTGGAGTATCTTCCATGCCGATAAATACCTGGTCGCGGCTTGCGGTAATCAGGGTTTCATTTACAGTGGTGGCGTTGATGGTGCGCGTCCAATTGACGGAGGCCGTCTGGTTGGGGCGGTTAAAAATTCTGGACGAGATCAAGAAACCAGTCTGGAATGGATTGGTATCAACGAAGTGAAACAGCGAAGAGCGGAACTTGATTTGGTCTCTCTGCGTGGGCAGAACGTCGACAGAAATTGTGTCTTTACGTTGCTCGGTTGGAGCGCTCTTCAAACCGTACCAGTTGTTGGTGCCTTGTGGAGTGGCAAGAGTTGCTTCGGGGAAAACGCTCATCAATGCCAAGCCATTGGGGCTGGTTTGCGATCTGGGAATTATGTTATTCGGATAAAGTTGGCCGGTAGGATCTTTGATGGGACGAACGCCGGAGAGGAAGATGTTGGAAGATAGCAATTCGCTGAAGTCACCGGTCCTCATCTTGGCGGTAGGTACCGTGCGCAGGCCAGTGGCCACCTGTCGGCGACGAACATATTCCTGACCAAAGTAAAAGAAGACCTTGTTCTTGTCGGTGTTCCATTTTCCAGGAATATATACCGGGCCATTAATATTGAAGCCAAACTGGTTGAACTTTTCCGAAGGAATCAACACGCCGTTGCGGCGATTTGTCCAGGTGTTTGCATTCAACGCGGAATTGCGAAGATTTTCAAACATGGCGCCATGAAACTGCTGACCGCCAGATTTAGTAACAATGCGGATTTGACCGCCACCAGCCCGACCGTATTCGGCCGAGAAGTTGGCTGTCAGAATTTGCACTTCCTGCACCGAATCCAAATCAGCAGAGCCGATGGAGTCGCCGTTGGAGCGGGTACGAATTCCTACTGCACCGTCGTAGCTGATTAGATTGTCCTGGCTCCGGCTTCCATTAATGTTGAAGCCACCGGTGCTCAGGCCGAAGCTGAAACCAGCCAGTGATCCGCCTCGGACACCGGGTTTGAGCAGCGCCAAAAAGAGAGGGTTGCGGCCATTCAATTGAAGGTCGGAAAGCTGCTTGCCTTCCACCAGTTTGCCCAAGGTTGAAGTTTCGGTTTGGATGGCTGCCACCGTTGCCTGAACTTCTACAGTTTCCGTAAGACTACCAAGCTGCATCACAGCACTAATGTTGGCTGGCAGGTTGGCGTCGATCTTGTTGTTCTTGGTTTCAAACTTCTTAAAACCGGCAACTTCGATGGTTACCGAATAAACTCCAGAGGGTAAAGAGGGGATTACGTAAGTGCCGGCACTGGAAGTGGCCGCATCACGGGTAGCACCGGTGTTTTGGTTTCGCGCCGTTATTTTTGCATTGGAAATTGGTGCGCCGGTGGGATCGGTGATGAGCCCGTTAATCGACGTACTATCCGATTGAGCGAGAGCCGTGGCAGCAGCTGCAACCAGCAGCAGCGCTACGTTGCGCATTGATTTGACTGAATTCATAGAGTCTCCTGAAGCAAGAAACATTCTTGCTCCATAGATTGTACCCCTAATAATGCATTCAGTCATTAAATATGAGTTACAGAATGAATCCCAAAAAACGGATTAATCGAGACGGCAAGAAGGCATTGTAAGTTGTTAAAAACGTTAGCTGAAAATCCTCGTGCTCCGACCAAATACAAAAATTCATACCCAGGGTTGTTCACGCTGTGGCACCAGTACGCAAAGCTCGTATTCTAGGAGTAGGAAATCCCTCCCAACGAAATTCATAAAACGACCCCGGACGAACGTTTTCCACCAACTTTGGACGAAAGCAAGCCAGGCATTCCCCGGTTTGGTGCCGGACGCTCCGGTAAGCAATACCATCTCCGCCATCCGCCAAAGCTTCAACCGCCAAAGCCTGTGACTGGGAATAGCTGTCGGCGTTGTGATAGGGTTCGTTTTCCGCATTTTCCGCGCGGATATCGTAAACTTCACCAACAAAGTCCGAATAGTAAGCCCGCATCTGCACGAAGGTTTCAAACACCCCTACTTCTGCCAGTTCCCTTGTGCGATGGTAGGCGATTTCTGCCTGCGACGTCTGAAGTGTCCGGCTTGCATACCAAGCACCGCGATCCCGTGAATTAAATCGCCCTCCGCTGGGCCGTGCATGGCAAAATGCAGCCATAATGACACTGGCGAAAGGCTTCCCCAACACCCATTCACTCTTTGGAAGCCGATGAAGATTCCCTGCTTCGGTGCGTAACCGGTCGTTGGTTAAACCTTCAAGAGCAATCATCAAATCCAAATCGCCGGCATTTGCAACTTGGTCCAAAATTCCGACGGATGGGTATCGGCTTGGAATCAAGCGGCAAGTATCAGTCCATTGAATAGTGGTTAAAGGTGGAAGGTTCAGCTTAGGTCAGCTCCCCGGCGTCCGTCTATCAGGCGGCGTACTTGATACAGCCCGTCCATGCCTCCGTCGGTCATCAGGGTTAACGCAGGCTTACCCCCAAAAAGAGGATTTGAATTGGGAAGATTCACCCAGCAATCCGCCAGAGCAGCATCTGGATAAAGAATGTGAAGTCCTTTGTAGATACCTAAAATCAATGAGATACGCGTAAGAACGTCGTGTGAAAGCGGCCCCACTTGCCCGGCTTTGTATTTGAAGTACGTCGAAGGCGATGGCCATCCAAGTAATCCACGCTGGGCCTCTACCGTCAATTTCCAAGTCGTCACAATGTTCAGGAAAGTGCGCATTGCTGCTTCGGAAAGCTGTCCGCGATCCGTGCTTTCGATAGGTTGGAGCTGTACGGCTGAAGATGACATATCCAACTCCATTATAGCGAGTTGTGAGCACAAGTCAAGTTAAATAATCCATATATGGAGTTGTCACTTTTTGCGAGCGCCTCCCCCACACGTCGTTCAAAGGGTATATGCTTGATAGGAAAAATCATGTTCAGGCGAACCATTCTAGTTGCCGCAATTCTCTTCCTTACACTAGGGGCCCTCTATGGCTTTCAGCACCTCTCCGGGAATGGGCAGCGTCGCAACGAATCCTATGAACGTGAAATGCAAAACCCTTCCTATTCCGATCCGCCCGATGCTTGGGTGGAACGCGAGTTCGCTTTTGCCCGCTTGCGCTATCGCAGCTTCAGCGGGGGTGGTGGCAGAGGCGGTGGCCGCGGTTACCGCAGAAGCAGCTGGGGTACCGATTCCAACAAGGCCGAGCGGCATCTCCTCGAAGGCGTCCGCAGACTTACTCGCATTGACGCACGCTCCGTGGAAGAAATCATTGATGTGGATAGTGACGAAATCTATAAGTGGCCCTGGCTCTATGCCGTTGAAGTTGGGCATTGGGAACTGGACGATAAACAAGCCCTGCGCATTCGCGAATATTTAGACCGCGGTGGCTTTCTGATGGTTGACGATTTTCATGGCGAATCCGAATGGGAAATCTTCATGGCTAGTATGCGCCGTATCTTCCCCGATAGAGAAGTTGTGGATCTGCCCACCAGTGATCCTATTTTCCAGACAGTATTCAATTTGGACAAACTTTTTCAAATTCCCGGCCACCAATACACTTACTCAGGATCAACCTACGAACGGTATGACGGTCAACAAGCACATTGGCGAGGAGTTTACGATAAGTCAGGTCGCGTCCAAGTGGCAATCTGCCACAACTCTGATCTGGGGGATGCCTGGGAATGGTCTGACGACCCGGCTTATCCTGAGCACTTCGCCGGCCTAGCTTACCGGATTGGCATCAACTACATTGTGTACTCGATGACCCATTAGCCCTTCGTAAAATCCGTAACATCCTTCATAATCCTAGAAACTGCAGTTGCAAGCCGTAACCGGTACCCTGTCTGTCCAATTCGTGAAATCCGGGACGGGGGTGCAATTCTTTTGCAAGTCTTCCGTAAGCAGAACATCTTCATTAATTGCACCCCCGTCCCGGATTTCGCAGCCCCTCCGCACTTTAGTCCCAAGCCAAGTCCCACGATTGATTTAGGATCGAAAGAGCGCTCACCATTCAGGTGACAGATGGTTTCCACGCAACTGTCGGTGGGTACGGCAGTTGATCTATGGACGGTGCTTCAACTGCCGTTTTTGGGTTAACCGACACAAGTTCGATCCCCGTCTTGCTGGTGGAATCGGTCACCGTGAGCTGAAACCTGTATATGGCTCGGCCCTGCGAGAACTGCACAAAGAAAGGGTCATACTCGAACAGAAGTTGCCGGTTGAACGTCGCCAAACGACCCACCTTGAGGCGATTGGCCGTGTTCAAATAAACGGTGAGCAGATCCGTGGCGGTGAATGTCACTTGAGCCGGCCCTTTTTGCGCGTCTTACTCTCCATCAGAAGTTCGTTGAGCGATTTGGTCTGCACATCCGAAGTTCCAGCACAAATCTGGTCAAAATCACCCAGACAACCGAGGACGAGGGAGAGCCTGAGCAGGGAGTCGAGCGCGATCAGGCCCGTGTGCTCAAAGCGTTTGAGGGAACTCGAACTCACGCCGGAGCGATCCGATAGACCCTGCTGCGTCAGGTTGCGGGTGAGGCGACGTGCTTTGAAGCGGACCGCCAGTTCCTGCTGCACGTCCTGAGGGATCTTGATGAAATAGTTAACTGGTTGTCCCTTTACGCCCGCCGCCGCAAGACGCCCACGTTACAACAGCCAAGCCCAACCGCTGGCCATGGCTCGCCGCAGTGGCCAGTCTTCTGGCTATCGTCACACTCCTCTTCGCGCGTCGCAAAACCACGGAATGCCCTTTGCCGCCAAAGTTTGACGTGACACCGCCACCAGGTAGTCGCTTTGCCAGCACCAATAACATCGGCGGCTCAGCTATCTCACCCGACGGTCGTACGCTGGCCTACGTGGCAGTCGATGCCAAGAGAATATCGCTACTCTACCTACGGCCACTGGACTCCCTGCAAACCCGCGCGCTTCCAGGAACCAAAGGGGCCGACCGCCCCTTCTGGTCACCCGATAGCAAGTCGCTGGCCTTTGTCTCAGGCGCCAAACTCAAGCGCATTGATGTGGCTGGTGGAACTCCCATAGTGTGGTGCAATATAGCCTTCGGGCGAGGCGGAACCTGAAACCAGGATGGCGCGATTCTATTCGGAGAATACAGTGCCGGGCTTATGCGGATCGCAGCCTTCGGAGGCGGGACGCCCACACCTGTAACAAAGGCCGATGGATCTGCCGGTGAACGAGCTCATCACTATCCGCAGTTTCTGCCGGGCCGCAAGGATTTTCTGTATCACATACTGCATAGCGACGTGGCGAAACAAAGCATTTATGTGATTGGTTTTTCTTGAATCCCCTGATAAGTTTGAATTGCCAGGAACACCCGGAAGGTGATTTAATGGGTTCGCAAACCAAGTTCATTTGACGAACTGAAATATAGGAGCATCCAGTGTCCAATTCTTCATCCCGCCGATTCTTTTTAGGGGCGGCCACGGCAGCCGCAGCAACTCGCGTTTTTGGTGCCAATGACAAGATCAACGTAGCAATCGTTGGACTCGGTGGCCGTGGATCCAACCACCTAAGTGTCTACTCGAAATTGTCCAGCGCACGTGTTGCCGGGCTATGTGATGTAAATCAAGCAGCCCGGGAAGTGGCCAATGCCACTCTTTTCAAGAACACCAGCGCCAAAGCTAAAGAGTTTAAGGATATGCGCGAAGTATTCGCTGATCCCGGCGTGGACGCGGTATCCATCGCCACCCCAAACCACTGGCATGCACTTGCAACGATTTGGGCATGCAAAGCCGGCAAGGATGTCTATTGCGAAAAGCCAGCCTGCCACAATATTTATGAAGGGCAGCAGATGATCAAGGTGGCTCGTGAAACTAAGAGGATGGTGCAGATTGGTTCGCAGCATCGCAGCACGCCTTTCAAGATGAAGGGAATCGCCGCCATGCAACAGGGGCTTATCGGGAAGGTTTATATGGCAAAGGGACTTTGCTACAAGCGTCGCGCATCCATCGGTCATAAGCCTGACATTGCCACCCCGCCTGGAATCGACTGGGACATGTTCCTTGGACCTGCGCCGATGCGGGCCTTTAACGAACTTCGGTTCAAATACAATTGGCATTGGTTCTGGGACACCGGCAATGGCGATATCGGCAATCAGGGCGTCCATGAAATGGGTATTGCCCGTTGGGGCATGGGCGATCCGGGTATGCCTTTATCGGCGATTTCAACCGGAGGCAAGTACGCTTACATTGACGATCAGGAAACGCCGAACACGCAATTTGCCAGTTTCGATTACGGCGACCGACAACTTCAATTTGAAGTACGCGGCGTGCTCACCGGCGGCGAAGGTACGCCGCAAACTCCGCGCAGACCAGCTGCTGCACTCACTCCGGCGGCGGATGAGAAGCCGAAGAGCGCTCCGTTGAACGTCACAGTTGGAAATCTGTTCTATGGTTCCGAAGGCTGGGTGGCCATGAGTGATGCCGGCTTCCAGGCTTACAAAGGCGACAGCATGGAACTGATCATGGAAGAAAAGCCGGTTCGTGGACCCGGTGGCGATGCAACCAGTCTGCACATGGAAAACTTCCTTGCGGCATGCCGTTCGCGCAATTACAGCGACCTGCATGACGGGATTGAAAACGCGGTGCAAAGCGCCAATCTGTGCCATTTGGCGAACATCAGCTATCGCACCGGGAACAAATTGAAGATAGAAGCAGGTTCAAGATTCGCCAATGATGCAGCGGCGAATAAGTTGATCACTCGCGATTACCGCAAGCCATACGTTGTCTGATTAATTTGATGATTGCTGGAGATGGGCATGCATAGCGTCGCAGATGCGTCGGCTGGCTTGCCCATCGCCATATGGATTATGGATGCGGCTCTGCGCTTCACGCTTTTCCGGATTGTTCAAAAGCTCTTCCGCTGCTTCCACTATACGGGCAGGATCGGTTCCAACCAACTTCACAGTTCCGGCATCCACCGCTTCAGGACGTTCTGTCTTTTCGCGCAGCACTAGAATTGGTTTCCCCAGGGATGGACCCTCTTCCTGCACTCCACCAGAATCTGTAATCAACAGGTAAGCACGTCGCATCAAATCGACAAACGGCACGTAATCCAAAGGTTCGCAGAGGTGAATGCGCGGGTGGGAACCCAAAGCCCGATTCACCGGTTCCTGTACTTTAGGATTAGGATGCACCGGATAAACAAGCTGCACATCCGGGCGCGCGGCAAGCTGCAAAAGAGCGCGGCAGATGTTTTCAAACCCTTGACCATGATTCTCACGGCGGTGCGCGGTGACCACAATCAACTTCTTCGATGGGTCCAACTCCGGCCAATCTCGCCCAGCTAAACGCCCAGCCTGCAATTCCTGATTGACGAAAAGAATGGCGTCTATGCCAGTATTGCCTGTAACCCAAATCCGGTTGGGATCCACTAATTCCCGTTTAAGATTCTGGGCAGCGCCTTCGGTTGCGGCAAAGTGCAGGGTTGCAATTCTGCCGGTTAAGACGCGATAGGCTTCTTCGGGAAACGGCTGCTGCAGATCGAAGGTGCGCAAACCTGCTTCCACATGGGCAATGGGAACTTTTGCGTAGAACGAAGCCAATGCGCCGGTAAACGTAGTGGTGGTATCGCCCTGAACCACGGTCATGTCCGGCTTGACGTCGTTGAAAACCTGTTCCAGAGATGTGAGAATACGCGACGTGGAACCGAACAGCGTCTGCCCCGGTTGCATCAAATTCAAGTCGATATTGGGAGTGACGGCGAAGGCTGCCAGAACCTGATCCAGCATTTTGCGATGTTGGCCGGTGACACACACCACAGGCTGGAAACGCTCGGGTTGCCGAGCCATTTCCCGCAGCAGAGGACATAGCTTAATGCCCTCAGGCCGGGTTCCAAAGATGAAAAGAATTTTCCTGGACAAGCCGGTGATTCGCTTGATTGATCTGCTACTTGTGGCGGTAGGTGATGCGGCCTTTTGTGAGATCGTACGGTGAGAGTTCCATGGTGACACGGTCGCCTGCCAGAACACGGATGCGGTTGCGCCGCAGCTTTCCGGCCAAATGCGCCAGCACGATACGTTCCTGATCTAATTGAACACTGAACAGGCCCGATGGGAATTTTTCGACCACCGTTCCTGTAACTTCGATGCTATCTTCCTTGCTCATTCTCCCCCTGGGTTGGATTAATCTGCCGCTGCTGCTTGAGGCAAACACAACGGCATCCTTGATTATATCTGGCTTGGGCGGTTATTGTTAGTCCCTTTTTCAATGGAATTGCTAAAATGGCCAATGCAACAGCAAAGTGAGACCTATTGACCAACGACTTGAAACAAGTAGCCAGGAATCTGGGAATCGGCAATATTCAGAGGCACATATTCTTGTGCGCTGATCAGACTAAGCCAAAATGCTGCGGCAAAGAAGAATCCATTGAAAGCTGGGATTACCTGAAAAAACGGCTGACGGAACTGAATATTCCTGCGGAGGAATCTTGTATTTACCGGACCAAAGCCAACTGCTTGCGCGTTTGCGAACAAGGGCCAATCGCTGTGGTGTATCCGGAAGGGACGTGGTATCACAGCTGCACTCCCGCTGTTTTAGAACGAATTATTACAGAGCATTTGATTGGCGGCCAGCCTGTGGCGGAATTTACTTTTGCGGAAAATCCATTGGACCAAGTGTTGCTATCTTAAAAGATTGTCACCGATTCGTAACATTTCAGTTTTCTGCCTGCTGAGCACATACCCATACTGTCTGGCCCAGAAATCTTCCGAACTGCTGAAGGAAACGCTTAAGCCCGCTGCCGTAGAGACCATGAGCACGCAATCGGCAGAAAGCCGCCGCAATGAAAATGTTCAGTTCAACTTGATCGATAACAATGCTCTGAAGGATTTGAACCTTAGGCTTGGAACCACCGCAACCATTGTTAGCGAATTCCAAGCGCAGCGGCAGTATTTCGGGGTGGAATTCGGTAACAGCCCACCTGCAACAACGCATCTTTCCGTGGTGAAGTTCCTTGCAGGGACTCACGGGTTTCTTAGTGAAACGCATACTAACAGCGTCTTCAGCGCGCGAACTTTCTTCCAAGCCGGCCCGGTTCAACCAGCGCATGAAAATCAATATAGTATCAACCTGGTAACTCCTGTTTGGCCTAAAGCATTTCTCACAATGGATGGCGGAATGCAGCAAATTCGTGGCAGCGTGAATGGTAACATTCTGATTCCACTCCCTTCAGAACGGACCGTTACTGCCACAAACCCCGCTGTGCGATCACTGCTGCAGCGCTTTCTGAACGCCTATCCGAATGCTGGGCCGAATCGAACGGACATTGATCCGCGTGCGCTTAACACCAACTCCCGCCAAACCATCAATGCCGGTCGCTCTGCATTGCGGTTAGACCAGACACTCAACAACCGCAATCGGCTAATTGTCCGCCATGGACTAACTTCCCAAGTGGTTCACGCCTTCCAATTCGTCGCCGGACAGAATCCGGATACTACCATCAAATCGCAAACTGCCCGGCTTACCTGGCTCCATACTTGGTCCGCAAACACGACGGCTGATTTCACCGCTGGGTTTGATCGAGCTACAACTCTTCTGGTGCCGGAGCCAAATGCTGTTGGGCCGCAGGTGCAGATTGGAACTGCATGGACCGGATTGGGACCCGGCTCTAACATTCCGCTTGACCGCATTCAGAACCGCTTTCGCTACGCCGCGATCGTCAACCGCAAGCAGGGCAAACACAATCTCACAGCAGGAGGTGAGTTAGTACGCCTTCGTTTTAATGGGCGCGAAGCCAGCAGCAATCGGGGCAATTGGTATTTCCGTAACGACTTTGGGCGCGACGCTATCAGCAATTTTCGGCTTGGGATCCCCAGCCGCTACTCCACTGGCATTGGTGATTTGGATCGTGGATTTCGCAACTGGGAACATGCCTATTTTGCTGGCGACGTTTGGCAGGTAACCTCGCGGCTGACCTTGAACTTCGGCGTCCGCTGGCAACCTGCGCTGGCTCCGCATGAAGTTAATAACCGGACCCCCATTCCATTCCACTGCGATTGCAACAACCTTGCCCCACGGTTCGGATTCGCATTGCGAGCTGCAGGCGGTGTGATCCGCTCGGCTTATGGATTGCATTATGGCGAGTTGTATCCGGTGACGTTCCAGCAACTCCGTTGGAACCAACCAGCGTTTCAGAAGATTGAAGTGTTGGCTCCGGATTTTCTGAACCCGTTGCGCGGGGCCGATATCGGGCCAACCGGGCAGAGCACGGCATTTGTTGTGCCAGAAAATCTTCGCTCGCCATACTCTCATCAATACAACTTCAGTTGGGAACGGCCAGTACTCAGCGGCTGGCAATTGCAACTGGGTTACGTGGGCAGCCGCACACACAAGTTACTACTACTGAATCACTATAACAGGGCGCTGACTGCTCCAAATGCAACCACTAACAACATAACAGCGCGTCGGCCTGACCCTCGTTATTTTGAGATACGCCGAGTGGGAAATTCCTCGCGCGCCTGGTATGATGCGGCTCGCATCACATTGGTTCTTCCGGAACGCCATGGCTTTTCGGTAGACGCTTCTTACTGGTTCAGTAAGGCACTGGACGCTGGATCTGCCTATACCAACACGGCCGCTGGCGATGATGCTTTACAAGGTTATAGTCAAAGTCAGGACTTACTGCAAGCCGATTTGAAAGGACCCAGTGCTTTCGACCAGTCGCATGCCGGAATTCTGCGGATTAGTTACAAGTTGCCTGGCCCTAGACTACTTCAAAAATGGGTACTCAATTCCACTACGCTGGCGAAAACGGGAATGCCATTCACTGTGTTTACCGGCTCTGATGGTCCCGGATTTGGGAATGTAGATGGGACCAATGGAGACCGTCCAGATATCATCGACCCATCGATTCTGGGCCGGACCATCGGCAATCCGGACACGGCATCAGTACTGCTTCCGCGCAGCGCCTTTCGCGGCATTGCCATTGGACAATCGCGCGGCAATCTTGGAGTTGGCACATTCCGGCGCGGTGGTATTTTCAACTGGAACGCTTCGGCATCCCGCACTTGGATTATTTCTGGTGAGCGCGCGCTGATCTTCCGTGCTGAAACCATTAACCTGTCCAATACGCCGCAATTCGCTGCTCCGAACTCGGACTGGAGTTCGCCTTCGTTTGGAAAAATCACCAACACGTTGAACGAAGGTAGAACGTTTTCGTTTACTGGCCAGTTTCGCTTTTAGTCTCTACGAATTCATTCATCCGTTCCAATTGCTTGGATAGGAATGCAACGTCGCTGAAAGGATCGCCGCCGAACCGTCCCCAATAGACTCTGCCCTTTTTGTCGATTAGGATTGTTGCGTGCAGTTCCAGATCTTCAAAATCATCGTAGGAGTGGAAGCGTCGTGAGTTGATGTGATTTTCATCGGATAGCAAGCGGAACGGCAGATCTCCAAACGTCTTCATACTTTCGGCATTTTTCTTGGGCTGTTGGCTGCTGACGGCCAGCAACACTGTGTCCAGCTTTGCCCACTCCTCAGCCTTCTTGCCGATATCATGCAGTTGACGCATGCAGTGCGGGCACTCTTCGCCCAAATAAAAAACCAGCATCACGTTTTTCCCACGATACTCATCGAGTGAAACCTGCTTTCCCTTGGCGTCGCGAACATTGAGGGCCGGTGCTGTGTAGGGTTCCCATCGGCCTGGCCCATACATGTCCAACTTCATCCGTGCGTAGTTTCGCTGTTTCCCCGGGGATGCATCGCGCGCTTTGGCAATTACTGCTGTAGCCTTTGCGGCTTCTATGATTCGTAGGCCGGGCTGTGCATCCGCAGTTACAAAAAGTAGTTGCCCCATGGCATCTTCCGCTTTTGCTTTCTCGCCAGAAGCGGCGTAGGCGCGTACCAATCCAGACAGTGCGAATAAGTCACTACGAGTAAGTTGCAGCGCTTTTTCAAATGCCTGTGCTGCCAGAACGGGACTCCTCGAAACAAGATATGCCTCACCCAGCCCCAGATACAGAGATTCAGGATATCGCGGAGGATCGGCATATTGTTTCTGCATGTCGAACTCTCGTTGTGCTGCATCGGCGAATAAGCCCAGCCCAGTGATTGTCTCGCCCCGCGCCAATGCCAGCCGTGCTTTGAGCTCGGTTTCCTGTATTTTGAAAACCTGTTCCATGTCTTTGTTCTTATCCAATTCCTTCTTCAGCGCGGCGTGGGCTTTTATGCTTTTCTCAAACTTGTCTACATTGCCTTTGCCCAAATATGCGCGAGCCTCGAAGTATAACTTATTCACTTTGTCGGAATAGATATCACGCCAGGGGATGGTCTTCGGATTCAGTAATTCATCCCAACGTTCAAACTTCAGCAATCCACGCGCCATGGCGGAAATTCCGAAGGTGTGGCTGCTGTAAGGTCCATCGTTACCCTTTGGATCAAGCGGCACATCTATCAATTGCCGGGCGCCAGCTAAAGCCGCATCGGGCATACCCAACTGTTCCTGGATGTAAGAAAGATAGTTTCGGTTATGAGCATAGTTCCAGTTGTTGAAGGGAAATGTAAGGCTATCCTTCATGTACTTTTTCTCTGCCCGTGTGGCTGCATCCATGGCGATTGCCGCTTCATTCCACATGCCCACAATGCTGAAAATGTGACCGGGCATGTGCAGCGCGTGACCAATGCCAGGCACAAGTTCGCCATAGCGAGCCGCGCTTACCAGGGCCTGTTCCGGTTCGTGATAATCCCAATTGTGAATGCGATAGTGATGTGCTCCGGGATGGTTCGGTTGTTTCGCCAGAACTTCGCGGATCATCAATTCAGCACCGTAGCGGCTATTGCCCATGCTGGCCAATGCCAGTAGCGAGCGCGCTTCCATATCATCCGGATACTTAATGCAAAGTGTCTCCAGTTTCTTGCGGTAACTATTGCCGCCGGTCTCGCTTTCGGGCTTGTCTTGAAATGGATCGGGCAGTTCCGTTGCGGAGGCTTCAATGTAGAGACGCTCGCGCTCAGTTACTTTATCTTTGCGCTTGATTGCTTCGCGAAGAAAGTCGGCACCACGCTCGGAATCCTCACTGGCACGAGCAAGACCCCAATAGGCCATGGCATTCTCCGGTTCCAGTTTCAAACACCAGCGGAATGCGCGTTCTGCCTCGTAGTACCAAAAAGAATGGAGCAGCGCATTGCCCTGATCGAACCAACGTTGCACTTCAGGGTTCTTCGTTGTGATCGGAAAGTGTGCTTCACCGATACCTGCAATGGGCCACGGCTTTTGACGAGGTCCAACATCGTAAGCATCGCCTTGGTGCGAATGACCTTGTTTATAGATATCGGGAGGTTGAGCTAGTACCAACGTCGAAAAGGCGATTGCGCAAGTTATGAAGGAACGGGATGACATAGGATTTCTATATTGTATTATCCGGTATCGTCGGCCGCGCACACTTCTCCCTGGGTTGCAGTCACCACAACTGCAATTGATGGAAATTACCATCTCAATTCATCCAGTTCCCCAACCGGAAGAAGTGCCCAAGGTTGTTCATGTTTTGCGACCGGCGATCCGAACGAATTACGCAAAGCTCTGCGTGCCGTCGGCGGGCATTGCTACCCACTTACGGACTTTGTTTTGGGAAGCACGCTGCGCAGCGGTTTTGTCTTCCTGTTGAAAGTGTAAGTGAGGGGGCAAGTGTGGCAGAGGATGGAATTTTGCATGGTGTTGATTCGGTGTGGGAAATAGTTGGGCAAGTGTACGTGATCAGCAATCTCATACGAATGGAGAATGATCGGTCTGAACAGAGAACGTTAAAGATTGTAGTAATTCGATAAATGGAACGAATCCTTCCACCCCCTCGTATCATCCAATTGACCGGCTGAGAGAGAAATTTCGCAGCCGGTAGTCCTCCTTGGAGGGCTTTATGTCCTACACAATACTGCTTATTGCCGTGACGGTTTCGCTGGCAGCGATCTTAATTCTGCCGTCATTGCATCGGATTGGGCCAACGGAAGTTGGCTTAATAACACGCCGGTTCTCGGCGAAGAAACTTAAACACGACAACCCCATTGCTTTTGAAGGTGAGCCCGGCTATCAGGCTGAATTGCTGATGCCAGGATTGCGCTTCAAGTTCTGGATTGTCTACGGTGTGGAAAAACATCCTTGGGTGCAAATTCCCGCCGGTCAAATTGGCGTAGTAATAGCTCAGATTGGTCAAGCTCTACCTACGGGCGCAAAGTCCGGGGTTTACAAGCCGGAATTCGGACAGTTTACTAATTTGGAAATGTTTGTGAAAAACGGCGGCGAGAAAGGTGTGCAACGGCCTGTGCTGGGCCCCGGCACTACCTTGCCGTTGCACCCGGTTGCGTTTCTGGTGATCTCGCGTGATCGCGTTTTTGGTGTGCCAGTGATGGCGGAACTTGCTGGGACTGCGCGTACGGCTTTATCGGCGCACTCCTTCCACTTGGCTCCTGCTGATCTGGAAGTAGTCCGCATTCAACGCGAACCAGAAGATAAGTCCGACATGATCGGCATTGTTACTACGCTGGAAGGCAATCCGCTGGATTCAGGTGACATTGCCAGCCGCCTGGGCCAGTATTTGGACATTGCAGCGCTTGAGAAGAATCAGGCAAGCGATGCGGATCTGATTGATAAAATCCTTGGTAACAAGAACGAGTTACACAATAACTATCAAAACTTCCAGGCCTTTCTTGACGCCGGCGGACGCATTGGTTTGCAACATGACCCGCTGCTGTACGGAGCTTACACTGTGAATCCATTCCTGGTGCGCATTGAGCGCGTCCCCATGCTGGTTGTAGAGCAGGGCCAAGTGGCGGTGATCAAAGCTTATGTGGGTTTGACCCCAGCGGACACTTCCGGCGCGGCGTTCAAATTTGGCAGCTTAGTAAGACCGGGCCATCGCGGTATTTGGCAGGAACCATTGCGCACCGGTAAGT
>JAYTTF010000141.1:0-5555 GCA_043745195.1 Bryobacterales bacterium
GTTTGGAGCTAAACGCGGATCGGCAGTATATCGAAGCATGAAGCTTCTTTTGTTATTCCCATTTTTATTTGCGACAAGTGGAAACCTGCCGCTGATTGAAGAATTTGACCACGTCCTTATGGCGCGTTTGACATCTCCACCTGCAAGGTCAGGAATGCTGGAGCGCGAACTACTGGGCATGTCGCGCATGGTATCTCCCGATTCCTACGGAACGCACTTCTTGCCAATCATCAGTAACAACCGCGATTTCATCCCCCAAAATGGGCACGAAAAGGAACTGCTAACCCATCTGGAGGCAGCGGATTTGGAGCTTGGCATCTACCTGTTTGGAGAAAAAATTATGGTTCAACCCGCCACTGCTACGGATTATCGTTCCATGAAAGGTCCAGCTGTAGTTACTAAGGGCACCGTTCGTGCAAACTTGCCGAGTTGGAATGCGGCGTATCCACTGGCGGAGAAAGCTATGAAGAGTTTCAAAGACGGCGGGCAAGGCTTTGAAGTGCAACTCGATGACTGGACTATAGCCGCCAGACCTGCAATTGCAAACAATGTGCGTTGCATCACTTGCCACAACATGCAACGCGCCCAAGGGTGGAAGCCGGTCGAAGTAGGCGATGCCATCGGCGGGGTTTTATACGCTTACAAAACCCACTAAGGAACTAAAGTAACAAGCGCCTTCTGTAGGTCTTGCGGAACGAATCCAAAAGGACCAGGGGCGCTTTTGAACTTTACGATACCGTCGGTACCGATCAAATAAAGCCGGTCGGGCCAGCCGGTATAGTCCTGTTCAGTTGAATTCGCGGCGCGATCAATCAGTGCTGGGATGCGAATCCCAAGTTTGCGTACGCAAGCTTCAGCAGTGGCAGTCCGATCTTCGTCGGAATGCGTGGACGCGAACAAAACCCCATCACGAACATTGGCTTGCATCTGCCAAAGATCGGTGGGATGAGCTTCGGAAATGTATACCACATAGAAGGCCACGCGATCTTTGTAAGTGTCGTAGAGCTTGTTGAGCGCGGGAACCTCCCGGCGAAATGGCGGTCAAGTGTAGCTGCCAAAAACCAGGACTACTGGCTTTTGACGATACTCTGCTGAGAGTTGCACCGTACGACTACGATCGATCAGAGGTAGATTGAAATCAGGAGCAGCGGCTCCCACTTGCAAGTGGCCGGCACGGGCAGACATCCACAGTGGACGGAACGGCAGGATCATCATGGAAATCATTGGGACCCGCGCCATGATGGCTCCAAACGTATCAGGTGTTTGCCGCATGGCTGCGTAGAGTGAAGCCGTAGCCACGCCGTAGATAAGGAGCAATCCGACAAGGATTACCAGCAATCGCTTTCGCCACATCTCATAAAGACTAACACGAATAGATGGCTTGTCGATATGTGACAACGTGCGGCTTACACTATTTCTTCTTGCTCTTTTCCCGTTTACGGCTTTAGGCCAGACTCCCGGGACTTCAGCCTTCAAAGTCAGTCCTGCCAGTATCAGCTTCACGCATCTGTCCACTTCCATTGCGATTCCTGCTCCGCAAACCGTAACCATCGCCACAACCAGCGGGGCAAATAGTGCTTCCAATGCAGTAACGGTCAATCAGCCAGTCAGTCAATGGTTAACAGTTTCTCCTTTGAGTGGACGCCTTCCTGTGTCCTTGAAAGTTGCAGTGAATCCCACTTCTCTTCCAGTCGGAAGTTATACAGAAACCATCGTTGTTATTCCGAATGGAACGAACCCAACACCAATCAATGTTCCTGTAACGCTGATTGTGCAAAATCCTCCATCAGACCTCACACTTGCTCCGTCGACGCTCGCATTTACGTATCGCCTGGGTGACAACGCACCAGCTGGCCAACAAGTAAATTTCGGCACAACCGGTGGTTTACTCTCGTGGTCTGCCAGTGTCGCGGGGGCACCCTGGTTGAGTGTTCAACTAAAGTCTGGCGTCATTTTTCCTGGCTTCACATCAACCATGCCAGTCAGTGTAATCACGGATGATCTGATCCCTGGCATCTACAAAGGCAGCATCCTGATTAGCACACCAGATGCAATAACCAAGCAACGCACTTTGGCTGTAACGTTGACCATTCAACCTGGATTGCCGACCATTTTCTCGACATTCCCGCAACAAATTGCCATTGGATCTGGAGATGCAAACTTGACCGTCAACGGTATCCGGTTCTACAAGGACACAACCTTTTCCGCCAATGGCCAGCCAGTCAAAGCAACTATCCTTGGTTCCGCTGCCGCAACCATTTTACTGCCGTCAACTTTCTTCGCCACAGCTGGAACAGTCAGTATTATTGCGTCCAATTTGAATCCGGGTGGCGGCGATTCTGCAGCTTGGTTATTGGGTGTCTCGAACAACGGTCCAGTTGTAGCAGCTGTGCTAAATGCCGCCAATTATTCCGCAAGTTCCGTTGCTCCAGGAACGGTTGTCACTATTTTTGGCAGAGGCTTGGGACCTGTTGCTCTCACTCTTTTCGACAACACTCAGACCCTAATCGCCACTTCGCTTGCCACCACTCGAGTTCTGTTTCAGAACATACCAGCGCCAATACTCTATACTTCCAACAAGCAAGTCAGCGTGATTGTCCCTTATGGTCTTCAATCCGGCGCTCTGGCCACTCTACAAGTTGAATACAACAGTATTTTGTCGCTGCCGGTGGCCGTTGATGTAAAAGTAACGGGACCTGCTATCTTTACCACAACCGGAAATGGAACCGGCCAGGCCGCATCGTTCATAGTGGACACTGCCGGTAATGCAATCCTAAATAACGATAAAAACCCCGCTCAAAAAGGGCAGATTTTTATCTTCTATGCCACTGGTGATGGAGTGTTCGGTCCGCCAGTGATTGATGGTTCAATTGCCACGATTCCTTCAACAACCATCAACCCCGCTTTAAGCGTGGAGATCGGCGGCGTTCAAGCGGAAGTTCTTTATGCCGGTCCATCTCCTGGCTTAGTGAATGGCCTGCTTCAAGTGAATACGAAAATTCCAGGCAGCACCATTTCAGGTAAAGCGGTGCCGGTGGTCCTCAAGATCGGTGCCGGGAAAAGTCAGGATGGGGTCAGTCTTAATTTGAAATGATCTTCACCGAAACCGGGATTGATATAATTTTCTTGGCGGCGAAGATTCCAAGCCAGGTGTTGATCGGGCTTTTGAGTTCGGTTGAACCTCTCTGGGGTTACCCCAGGGGATTGTGAAAAACTGAGATTTCGTCGCGTGACTTTCACTGCACTCCATGCAGATCCGGTCACGCATGGTATGACTCGTTGGAATCAGCCGCCAATGAACATGCGGAATCCATCGCTCATAAATGTTTTGGCAACAGCCTTACTTGCGGGAAATCAAAGCCAACAACAAGTCACCATCCGCGCCCGTCGCACTGTTGGAAAGCCAGTCCGCTGGCTGGATCCAGTGATCCGCAGTTACATTCGATTCTTTGCAGGCAAGACCAGACCGCGGCATCGTGACGTGGTCCAGTTCCTGCTTGCTGATCCCAACTTCAGCCGCACATATTCAAACCCCGGAAGTAAGTTGAATGTGATTGCGGATTGGCTTCCTGGGCCGCAACAAATGCAGCCCGTTGAGGCTGCTAAATCCTGGAACATCCACGTCATTGAATCGGAAGGTGCATTAGCGAAATGGCTTCAATTGACCGTCAGCGAACTGGAATGGTTTGCCGATAGGAAGCATCTTGGGCGGCACCCCCAATGCAATTCTAAGCTTCGCCACTATCACTACCGTGTTCTATCCAAGCGTTCCGGCAATGTCCGTTTGATCGAAGCCCCTAAGCCTCGGCTCAAGGAAATACAGCGCCAAATCCTCACCTCCATCCTCGACAAGATTCCGCCCCACTCCGCCGCCCACGGCTTCGTCAAAGGCCGGTCTATCCGCACTTTCGTTAGTCCTCACGTTGGCCAGCAAATTCTTCTGCGAATGGATCTGCGCCAATTTTTCCCATCCATCACAGCCGCAAGAATACAGGCGCTGTTTAGAACTATGGGTTACCCGGAAACGGTTGCCGACTTGCTTGGATGCCTCTGCACCACGGCTACTCCACGCAAAGTATGGGAAGGAGTGGAAGCCGAGGCCCAGATGTTGCAAGACGCTAAAATGTTGCACTCTGCATGCCATCTCCCTCAAGGCGCGCCAACCTCTCCCTCGCTGGCAAACCTATGCGCCTACCGCTTCGATTGCCGATTGAACGGACTAGCAAATGCAGTGGGTGCCAAATACACCCGGTATGCGGACGATTTGGCTTTTTCCGCGAATTTCGATTTCAATAGCAACCCTCAACGCTTTGCAACCCACGTGGCGGCCATCTTAATGGAAGAAGGTTTCGAAGTTAACTTTGGCAAAACACGCATCATGCGGCAAGGCGTTCGGCAGCACTTGGCTGGCTTGGTCACCAATCAACACATGAATTTGAACCGCAAGGATTTTGATCTCCTCAAAGCAATTCTCACCAACTGCGTGCGGCATGGCCCAGACAGCCAGAACCGCGAGGCCCATCCTCATTTCAGGTCTCACTTGGAAGGTCGCGTAAGCTTTGTGGAAAGCATTAATCCCGCTAAGGGTGTCCAACTCCGCAGTATTGTTAACAATATTTCGTGAGATGGATAAAAACTAAACATGGGCCCGAATCTTAGGTAAAATAACTAGAGCGTGCGCAGACTCACCGCAGAATGGCTGATCTTACGAGGTATCAGTGCGCAGGCAGCAGGCGACTTGAGCGCTGCGACTCGAAGCTTCCGATTAGCTGCAAGAATCGCCCCTTCCTGGGAAACTCCGCATTTCTATTTAGGGTTAGTCGCAAGACAAGCCGGTGATTGGGAAGTCAGTTTACAATCCAACCAGAAAGCAGTGGCGTTATCAGGTTGGCCAACTGACGAAGCTTTGTGGAACCTTGGAATCGCCGCAACAGCGGTACACAATTGGGCGGAAGCGCGCCGCGCATGGCGTAGCTATGGTTTCGACATTCCTGAAGGGAAGGGAGAATTCACTATGGAAATGGCTCCAGTCTGCCTGCGCCTAAATCCGCATGGGAATGCCGTCCTGGTATGGGGTCAGCGCATCGACCCTGTTCGTTCCATCATCACCAGCGTTCCACTTCCAGGCTCCAATCATCGCTATCGCGACATCATTCTGCATGATGGCGAAAACAGCGGCGTCCTGGAAGCTGAAGACGGCAGGACAACACCTATTTTTAATGCCCTAAAACTTTGGAAACGCTCCGAGTATTCAACCTTTCGGTCCACCGTTCATATTGCTCACGAAGATGCCCGCCGCAGTTTGGGGCAGCTTTGTCTGAAACATGGAATTTGCATTGAAGAGTGGGCCGAGAACGGCGATGACGATTTCGGATTCGCCGCCTGCAACGAGGACTTACTAGTCGAAGTCCTTGCTTTTTGGAAAACCCTTTTCCCAGAGTGTGCGTTTGCGCATCCCGAAATCGGCATAGGGGGGAACCTCACGGCTCCTCCCCTGCCACACCACCGGACATGCGGGTCCGCATCCGGCGGTTCGGTGGGTTGAGCAATCAACG
>JAYTTF010000142.1:0-5546 GCA_043745195.1 Bryobacterales bacterium
ACCATTACTTGTCTAACTCTCTAAATAACCAAGTGGTTACATTTATTCGGAGTTATAACTTTCCCGGCATTTTTGAAGGCGGGTTCAATCTTCATACAATTCCGGATCGACTTTGCCTCAAATACCGGGAGTTACGCCCATCATTCGGGATCGTCCTTACGGTACTTTCTGTTAAATTGAATGTGTTCTCGAAAGAACGGTTAAAATCAAAGTATGCGTCTGGTTGCTTCAAAATTCTGCACCGGCGGTCGGCGTTTAGATAAAGCAAAATGAAAAATTCTTCTACTTTGTTGAATGGCCCACTTTTTCGGGCAGTAGTGCTGATGGCCGGTTCGGCTAGTCTTTCTTGGGCGCAGTTTCCCCAAACGTTCTTTTGCTCTCCAGCCTCCC
The DNA here is from genome assembly GCA_043745195.1 of Bryobacterales bacterium. Lineage (GTDB taxonomy): Bacteria > Acidobacteriota > Terriglobia > Bryobacterales > Bryobacteraceae > JANXSF01. The sequence goes on from JAYTTF010000142.1 coordinate 391, forward strand.
CGGGTGCCTCTCCCGTTTTTGTGCGAGCGGAAGGCAGAACCGAATTAGTAAAGGATCTTGTCTTCCAGTGCACTGGAGGAACTGCTGGACAGACCGCGCTCGTGAATGTTGAGGTGTTTTTGAATACAAACATAACCAGCAAAATCCTGAACCCGGCCGCTTCCGAAAATGAGACCCTTCTTTTGATTAATGAACCAGCGTCCCCAACGGTTGGCTTCAATGCCTTTCAAGCAAAGACAAATGGAACCAACCGAATTATTTTTCTGAGTGTTCCGATCCCAGCGGCGGGCAATGGCATCACTACGATTCGCATTACAAATATTAGGGCGGATGCATCGGCCATGATCAGTGGGATTTCTTCCAATGAGCCGGTACAGATCTATGCGTTCACATCCATGACGGGGGCAACCAGCATTCCCATCAGTCAACCACAACGTTCAGTTGCCTTCGTGGTTCCCGGCATCAATTTCTCCTTGCGCTCGACGGCTGATAACGCCGTTGCAGGCATCGATCTAACGCAAAGCGCCGGGCAAAATAACGCTCTGGTTTCCTCTTCGACGGCCACCGGCGGAAGTATAAACTACCTTTTGAAATTCAACGAAATGTTCGCCACTTCCTTTAAGCCCCGGAACGTGGCAACCACAACGGCTAACCCGGGCCAAATTTCCGATCAAAGCGTGCTGGGCACGGTCTACAGAACGGAAACCGGTTACTACAACAGCACCTTACCAGCAACAAACGGCTTGAATTCGGCAGGCTTACCTACTCAGGGAACCAGGTTGATTGCGAAGTTCAACAGCATTCCCAATGGAGTGAAACTCTATACCACCACCGCCCCGATTGCCAGCATGAGTAGCCTTGCTGTTGCAGCCCCCCTTGTTTCCACCGATAGCAATGGAGCGGGAACCGCCATTTATCTTCCGCAGACAACCACCGCCACTTGTGCTGGTTGTCCGGCCGCAGTTGGCATTGCTCCTGTAACTATCGTCAACGGTTCCGGCGTTGCCGTTTGGGAGGTGATCACGCCCATTGTTGACTTGAACCAATTTGCATTCGGTCTGGTGGTAGCATATGCCTCCCCCGTTTCAGGTTCGCCATCCGTTGGCGGGGTCTTTGGACCAATTGGAACCGCATCAGACACATCTCCTACGGCCTCTATGCCGCGCTTTGGATCCCTTGTTAGTTCCACCGCGGGCTCTTGTTCCAACTCTTCCTGCATTGTCTTGCCCAGCGCAGTAAACCTCACCTATCAAATGGGCTCGGGCGCATCCCCTAGTGTTTTAATCCCCATGAAAGCCAACAGTGGCCAACTTAGTTTTTTTGCAAATGCGATGAGTGGTCCGCCAATCCAAAATCCTACGGGCGATGCGCCTCCTGGTAGCTGGTTGAGTGTAACTCCTTCATCGGCGATTACTCCCGCAACGCTCACAATTACGGCCGATCCATCAAACTTACCTCCAGGCATTTTCTCCGGATATGTTTCGGTTGTTGCTCCCGGGGCGGCGAACAGCCCGCAGTGGGTTTATGTGCAATTGACCGTGACTGCCGCAAGTGGCGGCTCGGTTCCAAATACGATGGTTTGCAGCGCAAATGCCGGCGTTCCGCCAGTAGTTCGTGCAGAGGGCGTCACGGAGTTGTTGGGTGACATTGTCCTGGCGTGCACTGGCGGCACTCCGACAGCTGCTGGTTTGCCTGTTCCAGGAAGAAACATAGTGGTGTCGCTAAATACGGACATAACCAGCCGTCTGGTAGGTTTTCCTTCCTCTGTAACGGAAGCCTTGCTTGTTATAGACGAACCTTCTCCTAGCGTTCAAAAGCTGTGCGCCTCCCCGCCGTGCTCCCTTACCGGGGCGGGTTCAAGCGGTGTGAATTATGAGAACGGTGCGTCGTTCAATGTTTTTCCAGCATCCCTCATAGGCGGCCAACTTTCCTGGAGTGGAGTTCCGATTGACCCACCGTCGACGGGCGCACGAAGGACGCTGCGGATCACGAATTTGAGGGGCAACGTCGCGCGCCTCCCGGTCTCAACGGGGCTGATTCCGACGCAAATCTTTGCGTCGATTTCATTTCCCGGCACAGGCTTGAGTTCAACGCAACTGATCATCGCTTACAGCAAGCCCGGAAAGACCGTAACGCTCAGTGAATGGGGCGGGAATTTTATTTCCAGTTTAACTTTTCAAAAAGCTGGAGGAGTCAATCCTCAACTTGTAACTTCCTCTGCTGCTACCGGCGCCATCGGTAATTTCGCTTACGCCATCCGTGAGGGATTTTCATCCTCGGCAAAAATGAAAGTCTTAGCAGGCTCTATTGGCCAAAGTTTTCCCGGCTACATTTACAATACCGAGTCTGGTTTCTATAATCCTTTTTTCTCTGCTACCAACGGCTTGAATTTGGCTGGTCTGGCAACGCAAGGGACGCGTTTTATGGCAAGGTTCGACAACGTTCCCTCCGGCGTGAAATTGTTCGCTACCGTGAATTCCACCAACTCAGGTTCGGCTACCGCGCAACTGGTATCCACGGATAACCAAGGTGCTGGCGTCTATGCGCCGGTATCCCAAACTACAACCGCGTTGTTTGGCGCGGCTCAGTTTGCCATTGCCCCAGTCACTATTACCAATGGATCGGGTGTAGCGGTTTGGGAAGTTACAGGCATTGATCCTTTAATTCAAGAGACATTGAAATTCGGAATCGTGACCGCTTACACTACCCCGGTAGCTGGTTCGGCAACATTGACGGGCCTGCTGGCTCCAACGACTACTATCAGCAATGCGGACAACTTTTCCCCCGTTCCCCGCTTCGACGAACGGGGCATTTTCGCCCCGGGTTGTTTTCGCAATTGTGCTGTCGCCTCTCCCGGCTCCATCTATGCGAACGCACAGATCGACGGGCCAGCTCCCCCTCAGCAGCAGATCAATATTGGGTCAAACGGAGTGCCGTTCTTCGCACTATTTTCCACTAATCAACGGTGGATGAGTGTTAACCAGGCCGGGGCCATCCTGCCTGCATCCATAACGCTCACTTTTGATACTTCCGGCTTGGCCGTAGGGACTTATTCCGGCTCCGTCTTTGCAGGTTCTACTTCCATACCAGTCACCCTTACCATCACCAGTTCGGGAGCTTCCGCTAAAGCCGCGATCACATCGCCCGTGCCGAGGTCTGCCCTGACGTCTACTTCTGCCACATTCAACTGGGACGCGGGGGTGAACGTGACACAGTATCAACTGCTTGTGGGAACCAAGGGCATCGGCAGTTCCGATATTTATAGCCAGACGCCAGGCACTGCAAAAACGCAGCTTATAACCGGCTTGCCAACCGATTCGCGTACACTTTACGTCCGGCTTGGCTCGTTCCTTTTGGGAGCGTGGCAATACAATGACTACACCTATATTGCAGGCAGTCAGTCGGTTTCCGTAACTATAGAGAGCGTTCCGCCCGGGGGTGTATTTGGTTCCGAAGGTACTGGATGCGATCCGTTTTCATCTCGTCCATTCGATCCAAACAACAGTGATTTTAATTATATAGCGCCGATCACTCTTACCTGGATTCCCGGGTCAACCTGCACACTACGGGCGACCCAGTACATCAGGACAGGTATTATCGGATTCTTTGATCACTGGGAAGACAACTCAACGAATCCAGACCGCACCTTGACGGTTCCGGCAACTTCAACAACTTACACGGCTACGTACCGATCCATCAACTGCACGTACCAACTAAGTAGCACCAGTTCTTCGGTTGGGCCTTCAGCCGGAAGCGGTAGCTTCACCGATAGTAGCGGATGCACGTCCATTCCAACCTCGAATGCGGTATGGATCACAGCCTCCTTTTCAAACGCCAATTCAGTGACCTATTCTTATGAAGCCAATTCGGGGGCCGCCCGCACCGGCATAATCACTGTGGGTGACAAGACCTTCACGCTTACCCAAGCCGCCGGCATCGGCACCGCCATTGACTCTGGTCCACTTGCTGCCTCGGGCGCTACGCAAATCCTAACGCTGAAGTTTTCCCACCCGCAGGGTTACCAGCTACTAGGTGTAGTCAATGCCTTGATCAACCAATACCTGGACGGCAACGCCGCCTGCTACATTGCCTATTCTCAACCCCTGCGCGTGCTCTATTTGGTGAACGATCAGGGCCCAGGTAGCGGCCTGTCCGCGGGCCTTGCTTTGGGCGCTACAGGTTCAGTGACGAACGGCCAATGCACCATCTTCTCAGCTGGATCATCGGCATCAGGCAGCGGCAACATCCTCACGCTCACAGTGAATATTGCGTTCAAGAGCGCCTTCAGTGGGAACAAGGTTATCTACTTGGCGGCGCAAACTGTTTATGATGTCAGCTCCGGCTGGCAAACCCTCGGCGTCTCACAGATTCCAGGATCCTTGGTGTCTTACCCAAACCCAACCACAATGACTCCCGCCGTCGGGACGGTCTCGAACAAGACCATTACGTTCGAATATTCGGATGCTTCCAACAACGCCAACCTGCAAACTGCCTGGGCGCTAATCAATACGGCAATCGATGGGCGTCAAGCTTGCTATGTCGCTTATTATTCTCCGGGTAACTTGCTGTATCTTTATCCCGACAACGGCGATGGCACAGCCGCTACCAGTATTTCACTTACCGGAACAAACACCATCCAGAATAGTCAGTGCATGATCAGTGCTGCCGGATCGACGGTTCTCAGGACGGGCAATACTCTTTCCCTGTCATTGAATGTCACTTTCAAGAGTGGATTCGCAGGCTCCAAAGGCGTGTGGGCCGCCGTACAAACCATTGGTGGCACCCAAACTAGCGCCTGGAAGGCCGTCGGCACTTGGCTGGTTCCTTAGGGGACGTGATGCCCGTGAGCTCATCGTCGAGGTTCTCAGGGTGGTCGTCCAGGCAGCGCCGAATGCCCCAATCGGAAATAGTTGGGCCATGTGCAGCTCTGTCTTTGCTCTCGGTAGTGACAGCAACTTTGCTTCAGCGCAACGGTAGTGTGGCGGCGCGTGCTGGATTTTAGCTATCAAATTTACGTAGGGGGGATATCGGCTATTGAAGCTTGCAGCTTGATGCATCGTAAGCGTACGACTAACCCCTATTTGAAACTTGGCAGAAAGCTGCTTAGATAGCAGGATGAAAAAAGACAAGAGTGTTCTAACATGTGAAGAAAAACA
>JAYTTF010000143.1:0-61000 GCA_043745195.1 Bryobacterales bacterium
ACGGCAGTTGACTTCTCGAAGATCAGGGTATCGCGAGCCAAACGGGGACATGGTTCCCTGGCCTGAAGCAACAGAACTCTAAATGAAATCCTATAGAGACTCTAGGCGTAGCGGCCTGGGTACCGTGTCCCCTTTGGCGACCTTTTTTACGCACTTCAGGCTCACCCTTTTGGTGATGCTATTGCGCTGATCCTGTGACGGCAAGTCCAATTGTTTTAAGCCATTTCGTTGCACCGTTACCAACTCAACTGCCGTTTTAGGATAAACCATACCTCGCCAGCCAACGGGGAAATGATTTACTGCCCAAGCTACGAAACGCTTCACTCCAAACTTCTGCACAGAAACGCCAGTCCCTGCATTTCCTCATCTCAATTTGCCCTCTTTTCATAAACTTGCCCAAATCAAAAGGTGGGACTTCAAACCTCCGTGAGACTCTCTATACAGGAGTTCCAAACAAATCAGGCCTTCCTGGCAGTACATAAATATCCGGCAGTGAAATCTTTGTTCTTATCCAAAGAATCAAACAATGGCAGCAGCAGCGCTGCGGGTGCGGCGAATACAAACGCCAACCCCTTAAATGGCCAAGGGAAAAACTGGAGCGAGTTCAACGTTCTGCGCGACAACAGCCGGAACAATCCGCCTGAAGGTTTTATCTCAATAGCCGTGAAACCAGCTTGCTCTAACAAATAACGCATGCCGAAACATGTGTAGCGGTAGTAGTCGTTTGGATGCTGGTGGACTTCCCATTCATGTGGAACCACCGCCAGCAGCGGAGCTCCAGGACGAAGGCAGCGGGCAATCTCGCAAAGCACTTGCTTCGGCTCCTGAACATGTTCCAATGTGACAATATGAATCGCCGCGTCGAAACAATTCGTCGCCAAAGGAAGCGCTGCAAGATCGGCAATTGCGTTTAGCTGATGATAATTCCAAGCAGCGTCGCCCACGGCAAGGTCCACGGCGAAGTACCGCTGCCCAGCAAAGTAGCGTCGATGCTGGCACTCCCCTGCCCCCGCATCCAACACCAATGCCTTTGGCGGCAGAGACCGCGCGAAGTGCTGAAGCTCCTGGTCAATCTGCCATTCAAAGTACAACAGCCAGCGCGCTAGCCAGGACGGCATGGACAAGGCGCGCGCCTGCGAGTTCATGACTTCTTCTTGGCCTCAATCATGATGGTGGAACCAGCGCGGCAAGCTGCTTCAAGGAGGGTCACTGGCAACGCTGCTAACACCAAGCCAAAATAGGCAATGTCCTTGGCTAACTTCACTCCCGGTGTTTCCTGCACTCCGCGAACGTGCCGAGCCATTGGATCCAAACCCGGGGCGATACTCGTGGCGAGGCCAGCCGGATTGTCCCGAAGCGAGAAATGTTTCCGGCGCACCACTTCAAACCCGGCAAAGTCCATTAGCGACTCCAATTCGTAGGCGCGAAAGTTGATCAGATGCCGAGGAACGTCTATCCCGTTCCAATCCTTCCCCAGAATCAGAAACTGCCAGCAGGCAGCATTGGGAACTTGAACAATCAGTCGGCCTTCGGGAGTAAGCAGTTTGTGTGCAGCATGCAGATAGGAAACTGGATCAAAGAGGTGCTCCAGGACGTGGTACATCGTAATCACTTTGCAACTGGACTCAGGCAAAGGAGCTCTGGACAAAGTGGCGCAGACCACCGGAACACCGAACCGCTGCCAGGCAACCGCCGCAGCAGCAAGAGAGAAATCGAGTCCCATTCCAGCATAGCCGCGCTCTCGCATCATTTGAAGGAACAGCCCTCCACCGCAACCGACGTCCAATAGCAATCCGTCGCCTCCAGCGTTTTCCATCGCCCTGGAAGCAAACCAGACGTGGTCCATTAAGACCAGGCGGCGATAGTGCTCAGCAAGTTGAGTGGCTGCGTCGGCAGAAGGAGAGAACCAATAGTCAGGAGGATAATAATGATTGAGTTCCAGGGGAGTGGGTTGCGGATACAGCCGCATCAAACGGCATCCCTCGCATTCCACAACCAGAAAAGCCTTGTTGGTGGTTTGATAAAGACGGTCGGTTGCACTGAACAAAGTTCTCATGCCGCTTTCGCCGCAAGCGGGACATGGCTCGGGAGGCATGTCCACCACTTTGGGATGTTGAGTTATGGTTCGTCCTCCATTAGGGTTTTTAGCGAAATTCTGAATCGCCACATCAAACGAAGGATATCGATGGTAGACAACCGCCGAAAGCTGGCGATTTCTCGCCTCTTCGCTAACATGCGAGGTATCATGCGGATTGCCTCCAAATCGGCCTTCAACAGGGTAATTGCAAGCCCTAGTTTACCGCGCTCTGAAGCATGGCGGGCAGATTCTCCTTTGCCTAAAAACGACGACCGTACCCCACGAAGCAACCGAAGGGCATAAAAGAATGGATTCAGCAGCAACAGCGGCCAGGGAAACAGCTTCACAGCTAGCAAAACCCGATTGCGTTCAATCAGATGGACGCGAAATGGGTTCGTTCTTCCCAAGGTGCTGCCGCGCCGGTGCAGCACTTTTGCCTTTGGAGCATAAACAGCTTTGTAACCTGCCAGTCGAAGGCGAAATCCCAGGTCCGCGTCATCTGCATAGGCGAAGAAGTCCTCGTCGAATGCTCCAACAGCAAGGACAGCGTCTCGGCGGTAGGCGGCCGCGCAGCCGTCCGGCCATAGCACCTCTTCAGGTTGATCATACTGGCCCTGATCGGGTTCGCCCATACCTCGGCCCCGATTCTGGCCGTCCCAATAGATGAGGTGCCCCACCTTATCGATTCTCGACGGATCCTCAAACTGGAGGATTTTCGAGGCGACCATTGCCACATCCTCTCGATTATCGAAACCAGCCATCAATTCGCCCAACCAATTTGGATCTGCCTCGGCGTCGTTGTTTAAAAGGGCCACCAAGGGGGCACTGGCGGCGCGGATACCCTGGTTGTTCCCCCCACAAAAGCCAAGGTTGGTACTATTGTAAAGAATTTTAATTTTTGGGTAGTTCTCCTCGACAAATTTGAGGGTATCGTCGGTTGATGCGTTGTCCACAACAATCACCTCAAAAGGAACAACCTCTTGGCTTTGAATCGAATCAAGACAACGGCCGAGTAGCTCTCTTCGATTAAAGGTCACGATCACAACACTTATTGTTGGTTCAAATAGGTTTAGCGCATCACTTCTGCTAGTTGCATTCGTGGACAATTGTTGTATTATAAGCGTTGGGCAACCTGGAAGCGACCTCACAATGTTAACTGTAGGACAAAAACTTCGCGAAGAGAGAATTCGGCAGGGAAAGGAGATCAGGCCTATTGCTGATCAACTCAAAATTACAAGCCGGTACATTCAAGCGATTGAAGCCGAAAACTGGAACCAGCTCCCCAGTGGCTTCTTTGGCCGTAGCTTCATTAGACAGTACGCAATAGTTCTGGGTTTGGATCCAACGGAATATGAAAATGCGATTCCTTCGGAGGCGCCTAAGGACGAGCCGGTACAGCCCCAAGCTTTATTACACCAAAATAGATCGTGGGATATTGCGGTACCTCCTTTGGTAGCACCACGAGGGAAAGGCATTTTTGATCTAAAAATGTGGGCCGCTGTAGCAGGGTTAGTGCTGGCGATTGTAGCAGGTTCAAATTTGTATTCCTGGTATGAAGAAGGCCATAACGGAAAGCCGATCCAGAAGGCTGCCCAGGCAAGTAAAGCAGAGGTTGTCAAATCGAATGCACCATCGCCCGAATCGACTTTTAGCAAGGCCGACGGTTTGCTGTCCCTGAGCGTTGCGGCAACGGAAGCCACGTGGCTTGAAATCTCCAGCAACGGCCAAAGACTGTTTTCAGGCTTGCTTGAGGTTGGCCAAACACAAAAGTTCGACAAAACGGAGTCTGCTCGCATGGTCGTTGGAAATGCCGGCGGGGTTGTGATTCGGCGTTCTGGTCGTGACATTGGGCCCATCGGCGAACGAGGTCAAGTAAGGGTCGTTTTGTTCAGTCAGGACACTTGGCAAATTCTTCAATCTGCGGTGCCACAGGCACCCAAAGTTGAAGCAACCTCTTCAACTGTTGGCGAGTAGGTCTTAACTCAGCTTAAAGACGCGAGCAGCATTTCCGTATAGTAGTTTCCGTTCAATCGTCTTATCCGCCAATAGTCTCCGAACCCCAGCCAGTTGCTGGCTACCGGAGCACTTTTCCCCTCGGCCAAATTTATCGCTGCAATCGGAGCCGTAGAGAAGCTTGTCCTGATACTGCCGGAGAAATTCCTTGGCGTGGGTTTCATCTCGAAGTAAAGCATTGAGTCCACTGCCGGCGGAAAGATCGCCGAACATGTTGGGATAGTCTTTCAGGTAACGGCTGCTGATACCGCCCGGGCTTACCTTGCCTTTTGGGTAGAGCGCAGGTTCTTGCTGCTCGATATCGATGTTCGACCACCACGTCTGGGCGTGGCCGATGAAATTGACCTTGGGATACTTTTCGAGAATCTTATAGAAGCGATCGAAATGCAGATTATAGGTGTTGTACTGAAAATGCAGCAGAACAGGAACTTGGAATTCCTCAGCAATCTGGGCGATCAGATGGATATGTGGAGAATCGGAATCGACGGGGAACTTTTGTTCGCCAATGCCAATGGCTCCCATTTTTAAGTATTTGGTAATCACATCCCTGGTTTCAGGAATATTGGGCATTTCATTGGCACAGAAGACAAATTCTTTGGGATAGCGTCGGCAGAGCTCCACGCATTCGTCATTGCCTCCGGCACCAGCAGCAAGGCCGTATTTGCGGCCAGCGGGAAGCAGGATAGTTTTGGTGATGCCCATTTTTCGCTGGTGAGCAACTAATTCATCAGCAGTGCGGCCCGAGTATGGCGTATGTTGGTGGATGTCTATCAGGGGTTCGATAGTTTGCGCGAACGCGCGAGTTTCACGGGCGATTGCCCCTACCAAGCCAACGAAAATCCGGCGGTTGATCTTAGACCTTTCCATGGGGATTACAATAACAGTTTTATGAAGCAATCTGCGATTTTATTACTGGCTGGTTTGATGTTAAGCAGTTGCGGTAGCAACAAGACTTTAAGAATGGAAGAACTGGTTGAGCAGTTCATTTACCAGTCTCTAGCCTATTCGCCCACAGCGGCTACAGCAGCGGGCTATCATTCGCACAAAGGGGTTCCTCTGGATCAGCTACTTGACGATATGTCCGAGCAGAGCCTGGAAGCGCAGCGCCGCTTTTACAGAATGACAAAAGAAGAGTTGCAGAAGATTCCCATTGATAGTGCGGATCCGGAAATGGACGCCGATGGGGTGATTATCCGGAACCAAGTGGAACTTGCCCTGCTGGAGTTAAATGAGATTCAATCTTACAAGCACAACCCAACTCTTTACGTGGAGATGATTGGGAACGGATTGTTCAGTCTTTACGCTTTGGAATCTGCTCCTTTGGAGAAACGGTTTCAGAACATAATTGCCCGCATGGAGAAAATTCCCTCTTTGCTGGAACAGGCCAAGGCGAACTTGACCGATGCACCTGAGATTTGGAACCAGGTTGCAGTGCAGGAAAACGCCGGCAACATTGCATTAATTGACACAGAATTACGGGGACACTGCCCTGAAGAAATGCGCGGCAAATATAGCAAAGCGGCTGATGGTGCACTATCTTCTTTGAAATCGTTTCAGCAATTTCTAGAGGGAGACCTGGCAAAGAAAACTTCGGATTGGCGTCTGGGGCCGGAGAAATATAGCAAGAAATTCCTATATTCGTTAGTTGTCGATTCCAGTTCCGGGGGGACATTAACTGAGGCTGAAACGAAGTTCAAAGCTGTGAAACTTCAAATGGAAGGGCTGGCCAGGGATGTAAAGGGAGATGTGAAAAAGAAGCTGGATTTGATTTCAAAACAACAATCTTCAGAGAACAGTTATTTTGGAGATGCCCGGGTATATTTAAAAGAGGCTCGAGATTTCGTTAAGCAGTCGAACCTGGTCCCCATGCCAAACCGCGACAATTTACAGGTGATTGAAACTCCAGAGTTCATGCGGGGGATCTATGCGGTTGGAGGCTTCAATCCAGCACCGGCATTGGAGCCTACCCTTGGAGCCTATTATTGGCTTACGCCGATTCCAAAAGATTGGCCGAAAGAAAGGATCGCTTCAAAACTGCGGGAATACAACACCTTTGGCTTAAGACTGCTGACATTGCATGAAGCAATGCCCGGGCATTATGTACAAGCCGAGTATGCCAATGAAGTGCAGCCGCAAAGTAGGCGTCTGCTGCGCAGTATCTACGGCAACGGCCCTTGTGTTGAAGGTTGGGCTGTTTACATTACCGAGCAGATGTTGGATGCAGGGTATCTGGATAAATCGCCGGAGCTGCGCATGACTTTCTTGAAGCAACAATTGAGGATGATCGCCAACACAATTTTGGATGTTCGCCTGCACACTCTGGGGATGACAGACGAAGAGGCAATGACATTGATGGTAGAAGGTGCATTTCAGGAAGAGGAAGAGGCCAGGGCGAAACTTCAGCGAGCTAAGTTATCGTCGTGCCAATTGCCTACCTACTATTTGGGGTACCGGGAATGGAAGAATTTGAGAGAGCGTGCGCTTAAGGGCAATCCATCGCAGAGTCTTTCGGCATTTCATAAGAAGGCTTTGTCTGAAGGGGCAGTGCCGATGACCGAACTGGTTAAGCTGATGGAGAGAAGTAGTCGAACTGTAAGCGGAGAATCACCCAAATAATTTTCAGCCCCGCCATGATGCTGGCACGAAAATTCCCGCTGACTTTATTTTCTCCGGCGGCCCGCAACCGGTAACTTACCGGGACTTCCAGAACGCGAAGGTTGTGCTGGATGGCTCTAATTTGCATTTCCACCGTCCAGCCGTAGTTGCGATCGCGCATGTTTAGCAACTTCAATTTGTTGGTAGAGATGGCACGGAACGGGCCCAAATCAGTATAGCGATGCCCCCAGAACCAACGGACTAGAGTAGTAGCCACTTGATTGCCGAACATTTGATGAGTAAGCAAGGCACCTTTTTCTGATTTACCTAAGACCCGTGACCCTATTACAAGATCGGCTTCGCCACGGGCAATCGGTTCCAGAAGCAAACGGGCCTCTTCGGCTAGCTCTGAACTATCGGCTTGCATGAACACTACTGCGTCAATGCTGGAAGGCAAACATGCGATGGCCCTTAGGCAAGCTGCACCATAGCCGCGTTCCGGCTGACTAATCACAGTGGCACCGCGCGCAGCGGCCAGTTCTGCCGTGCGGTCTGACGAGCCGTTGTCAGCTACGATGATCAGCCGGTACAATCCAGGAGGTATAGCATCTAACGTCTGGCAGATTACGGCTTCTTCATTCAGAGCCGGGATGATGAGGGCGGCCTCAATAACATGTGGTTCAAATTCTGTCATTATGAACTAAAGGAGGTACGGTATGAGCGACAATCCAGAAATCAAATCGCGCGCCTATCTTCCCATCGTACTCGCTTTAGGGCGGGATCTGATGATTTCGGTGGTGCTGGCCTTCGTTATTATTCTGTTCCTTTATCCTCCAGTGAAGGTGGAAGGGACAAGCATGATGCCAGTGCTGGAGGACCAGGAACGGATCTTCATCAACAAGTTTGTTTATCAGTTCAACATTAGTTCCATTGAACGCGGCGATGTGGTGGTGTTCTATTATCCGCACGACCAATCAAAGTCCTATATCAAGCGTGTGATTGGGATTCCTGGTGACGTGGTTGAAGTAAGGGAAGGACGGGTTTTGGTGAACGGCATGCAAACCGATGAACCCTATGTGCCAGCCGAGTATCGGGACCAAATGTCCTATTCACCAGTGAAGGTTGCCGCAGAGCAATATTACGTGATGGGTGACCATCGCACTTCATCCAACGACAGCCGCTCCTGGGGATTAGTTCCTCGCGAAAACATTTACGGCAAGGCGGTGTTTGTTTATTGGCCACTGCAGAAACTTGGGGTCTTGCGTTAACGCTCTTCATTCCACTTTAAGATTGGCTAAAACGCTCCGTACATAGTTGGTGGTTTCAGCAATGTTGGGAACGCCTCCGGCCCGATCTACACGGGATGGTCCAGCGTTGTAAGCGCTGAGCGCAAGCGAGAGGTCACCCCCGTAGCGATCGATCAATTGCCGCAATAGTCCGGCTCCAGCTTCCACATTCTGCTTAGGATCAAACGGATTGGAGACACCAAGTTGCCGAGCCGTTGCAGGCATTAATTGCATAAGGCCCAGAGCTCCCTTCGATGAAACGGCGCAAGGGTCGAAGGCTGACTCCTGGAGGATCACTGCACGGACCAAATCAGAAGAAATACCTGCGCGGGAAGCCGCAAGACTGATTACAGGTTCAATCGGCCCGCTGGTGCCGCCATTGCAATCGGATCTTCTGGCCAATTGGGTTACAGGTTCGTCCCCGGGAACTCTTGTTATGTTAAATACACCGGGGTTCATTTTCTTGAGCGATGCGATCTGCAGGGTAATGCTGTCGCGCTGCTTCAATAAGGACGCCTCAATTGCTCCGAGTTGCGGGGCCGCTGCTTGAGAAAAGGCTGTCATAGAGAAAAACAAGAACAATGGAATAGACTGGAAGTTGACCACTGATGAATCTATCGTTGGAATTGAGAGAGAAGTCCAGAGGGCGAAGCCTAGGGACTTGATGATGGTGGGGAATAGGAAGAAATAGGGCATTGACCTCATTTTTACGAAATCAGCGGGCCATGCCGCGGGGGATTATTGGACGATTCGTTGCTGGCAAGATGGAAAAAGCCAACAAGGCCAGAAATCGTTGGGTGATTTCGGTACTGGACTTGCAACCGACCGATTATGTTCTTGAGGTTGGCTACGCATGTGGCATGGACATGGCTCGAGTGGCCGAACAGGTGACCAATGGCTTGATCATGGGCGTGGATCATTCCGAAACTATGTTCCACTTGGCGTTCAAGCGTAACAAGAAGCTGCTGGATAGCGGACGAATGCAATTGCAGGTGGGCCCAGCCTCAAAGCTTCCGTTCGCGTATGCCTATTTCGACAAAGTATTTTCGATTGATGTGGCACAGTATGCAAAGGACCCGGTGAAGGATTTCGGAGAACTAAAACGAGTGCTTCGACCTGGGGGAATGGCTGTGGTGGCGATGGAAGCGCTTGGGGATACGGCGGGTGCGTTGCTACAGAAACAGTTTGCGCAGGCCGGGTTTGAAGATGTGGCGGTGCAGAGGCACGAAGAGTTGGTTTGCGTATTAGGGCGCAAGAAGTGAAATCCTGACATCTAATACTTGAGGTAGCCAGAGTATAAGAGATGCACGCCAGCTCTGAACAATCCAAAGCCAAATTCACCGAATAGCTTCCAGGCAATCAACAGGCCGACGAAGGAAAAGCGGCTGTACTGAAAGCGAAATTCCTCCAATTTTCTAGCCAGATTTTCCGGCAGAAAGAGACCCAGCACGGAATAGCCGTCCAGGGGCGGCACGGGGATCAGGTTGAACATTCCCAGCAGCAGATTGAGGCTGAACATGAGACTTAAGAAAGTTGCGATGCCTTCCATAGCGGGAGTTGTGCCAACTACCAGGCCTTCTATTGAACCGGTATTGGGCGGGGCAAATAATCCAGCGCTCAGCCCAAGGCGAATGGCAACAGCAGAAATCAGTACCAGTAGGAAATTTGCCAGAGGGCCTGCCACGGAAACCATGGAAGCTTTCTTGGGGTGGCGCAGGGTCCAATGAGGATCAATGGGAACACTAGCCCAGCCCATCATCCAGCCGCTGGTGAGAAAGAGATAGCTGATCCAGGGGAAAATCATCATGCCCATTGGTTCGCGCTGCATGTGGGGGGCAGGGTTGAGGGATACTTGCCCACCCAGGTAAGCAGTTTGATCTCCCAGCCGGGCAGCCATGTATGCGTGCCCAGCTTCGTGGCAGACGGTGGAAAACAGGAAGACTACGTACCAAAGCAAACCCAGGAATAGAAATTCCGGCGTAAAATTCATTCAATTTCTCCAGACCAATCGGCGAGGATCGGCAACCATTTAAGGGTCTCACGAAATGGCTTTGTTATTACAAACTCTTGGTGATCAAATCTATTTCAGCTTTACGACCAGCCGTCTGGCACTTCTGCCTCTCTCGTTCTAATTTCTCGCGAAGGGCGTTGGGTGCTCGGAGGACGTGGTTTAGGTGGTGGAAGCTTGGGTGAACAAGGGCAACGAAGTTTGTACGGAAATCTGCCGCTAAAACAACATTCGAAGCGAGAGCGCCGATACTGTCCACTTTCGAGAAAAACGAAGTTCCTTTAACGGTGCCCCAACTCTTGAGTTGTTCGTTGTTGGGCGCAATTTTGTGGGCTCGACGTATGACTTCCTCCCCCAGAAGTAAAACCGCCTTCGGCTTGAACACTCGGATTTGATCAATGATGAGATCCAAACATTCTTTCTCATACCTGCGGATCGAGCACTTGGTCTCTGCAGGTGAGCAGGCCGAGCCACAAATGTGGTCTTTGAGAAGCTTACCGATTTGCTTAGGTCCAAATCCAATGAACCAATTGGTCATGAAACAGCGATCTAGATCTACAGATACTTCGCCTAGCAGTCTTATCAGATTACTCCACGTGGGTTTGCTCTCTTCACTTCCTCCGAATTTTTCTACGAGCTTTCGATACTCTAGGGTGCCGAAGTTATGGCCAATTACCAAAATATCTGGCAAAGGCTCCCCGGTTGACCGATCCAGCCGTTGGAGTCCCAATCCCTCAGGAAAAAAGGCTCGCCCTTTGAGCCCACCATCGAGGCTGGCAATGGCGCGCTTGATTTTCTTATCGGGCGGTTCAATTTCCCATGCATCTTTTTGCCACTTTTGAATTTGTTTGATCAGGCCCATAGGCCATAGGGTACCTTTAAAAGGTCATGCGAAAGGGCAGTTGCAGTGATTACCCTTGCTCACCCTGCGGAAAGAACCTCGAGTTTCGCGAGATGGCGGAAGTGCTTGGGATTGTTTGTAACAGGTGGTGCACAAAGAACCAAAGCAGTGGCTGCGATCCAGGCATCTGCGGAACTGATTTGATTTCCTTTCCTGATACTTTCGTTTTTGACCTAGGCCCAAGTAGAACTCAAAATGCTAACAGAATGCAAAACAGAAAAATCTGACAAGTAGTCCTCCAGAAGTTGACACCTGTGAGGTCCCCATCTTGCGTGAAGTACCCATAAACGCATCTCACCTTGGGTCATGAATGAAATCACCAATACCGAGCCGCGAAGAATCTCCACGTATCAGGGAGCTAAATCCAAATGCCACTTGAAGATGAAACTGGCTACATCCGTATCAACGACGAGTCTTGCCATGGCCTTCGACAGGGGTATCAATACGGCGCTGCTCATAAACAAAGCGGACAAAAGCTTCAGATTCTTCAACAGGGCCTGGATCCGTGTGGCTTAGAAGGCGATCTAAGGAGAACGAGTTTGTTCGCACCAAATTTTGTGGATCTATGTGAGGCGGTGTTGTTGTTCGTCCCATAGTTACTTTTTTATTTTACCATTGCCGCAAGATAGGGACTGCTGAGTTGTCGGATTCTATGATGCGGTGAATTGGAACAGCTCTAGCTTCCAATTCAGCGAGCAACAGTTCCACAGCCGGTTGCGGGGCGCTTGCGGCTTTCAGAACTACAGCCCATTTCAAATTCTCACGAAACTCTTTGGTGCTGATGGTCCATTGCCTTAAATGTTCTGGGGTTGTGGAACCGATTGTGATGAGCGACCAAAGTGTGGCCAGTTCCATTGCTTGTTCAGGCGAAGGGGCCGGGCCATTGACGATGAAGTGATTATCACCGTGAACCAGAATGCCAACCATGCGGACTTCAGCTTCGGGCATTACGCGTTGTAGCCAGCCAGGCGAGATAGCCAACCAGCGGAAAAGTGGCGGCGATTTGGAATGCCAGGGTGTAGTTGTGTTGATCAAACAATCGGCCGATGAAGGGCATCATCAGGCCAACTACTCCAGACCAGGAACCAGCGCCCAGGCCTGCGATGAGGCCGGCATGCTGCGCACTATAAATGGTTGTTGCATAACTGACGCCGACGATTACAAAGCCCGCCGTGGCGAACATGGCTAGGAAGAGTTCGCCCATCAACAACGGCAGGGGGCGCATTTGTGTGGCGAAGGCTAGTGGCAGGCTGAGGATCATAAGAACTGTAAATAGGCGACGGTAGACGGGCATGGGATTGCTTGTTCTGGAAACGGTTCGATCCGTCACCCAGCCCCAGAAGAAATAGCCGACCTCCCAACCGAATGGCGGGATCCATAGCAGCTTTGCCATTTCACCTTGTGTAAGTCCAAGCGTCTTCAAATAAAGCGCTGATGTGTAAAGTACAAACCCTAACGGAAAGGCACCGAAGGCATAGGCGAAGAGGAAACTCCACGCTTTACGATCAAATAAATTGGGAGGGGCGACGGGCGTTGCTGGAACTTGGCGGGGCTGGCGCATGGCGGGTAGACGATTAACTAGCGTCCAGATTAGCAGCCAGACAATGCCGATGATGCCGGTGAACCAGAAGGCTCCGCGCCAGCCCCATTTGGCGGCGATGGGGATGATGATCAGCGGTGTGACCACTGCGCCAAGGGACCCGCCAGAGTAGGCGACGGCAACTCCCTTGGAACGATTTTCGATGGGCAAAGTTTCAACCACGGTGCGGTATCCGCCGGGGAAGGTTGCGCCTTCACCGAAGCCAAGTGCGGCACGGGCCAAGCCGAAGCTCCAGAAGCCTTGAGCGAAGGCATGGGACATGCTGGCGAGGGTCCAGAAGGTTACGGCGGTAGTCATGCCGAGGCGAAGGCCGAAGCGGTCAATCCAGCGGCCCCAGATTGGATTGCCGATCATGTAGAGAATGGAAAACGCGGCAACGATGTAGCCGTACTGTTCGTTGGAGAGCTTCATTTCCTCAAGGATTGTGGGGGCCAGGACGGCAAGCGTGTTGCGGTCGATGTAGCTGATCAGCGACATCAGCGTCATGGTGGCTGCGGGAATCCAGAGGGTGAGTCTTGTGGTGTTCAATTGTCTTTAACCTTAAAGATCATGCCGGACCAAGTTTGGCTAATGGAGCAGATTTTGTAATCCACTAAGCCAACTTCCTTGGCTGTTTTGCGGATCAGAGGTTGCTTTAATCCAACCATTCCTTTAGGCCAGCAGATCCACAAGGGGCAACGCACGGACATGTAAGGAATCTCGCGGAGCAGTTCTTCCACAGATCGGACGAACCAGAAGTACAGATCGGCCTTGCCACGTTCCAGGAAGCGAACACCGTCTGGGATCTCCCCTAATAGTTCTTCGAATTCTTCGGGTGCGCCGTGAATGCCCACCTTCATGCCAGCTCGAATTCCGAGTTTCTGAATAAGGGGCTTTTCTGAATTGATGGTCCAACCGGGAACGATGGGATTATCAAGGGGCTTCACATTCTTAAGGGCAGCGGCTAGACCTTTCCAACTGGTGTAGATTGCATCGGGAAGCAATTCACGGACTGTGGCATTCTTTTCTGGAACAGGGCCTTCAATGTAGATTAAAGGCAAATGCCGAGTGGATTTTACTTCCCGCAGAAACTTGCCCACTTCGCGTCCATGCGAAGGCAAGCGTTCCAGGCTGATGACAAAGGCGTCGATTCCCGGTGACTTTTTCAGCGTCTTCATTACTTCGCCGCCAGAGGAAACTGTGGCAGCAACAGAGACGCCTGATTGAATGAGCAACTTCGCCCGTTCGGCTGCCTCGGCTTCATTCCAGTGCACTAACAATACATGGGGCATTTGGGAACGCTGACTTACTCTGCCGCCGTTTGCACCTTTGCGTTGGAGCGGAATAAAAGGGCGATCATCAAAAGGATGACGAAGGCTCCGACAGAGGATGCCGACCAGAAGCTTTGCCAATCCTTGGTGACGACTCCGCCATTGGTATGCGTGAAGTAATCGATGGCGACCCCGGATAGCAGTGAGCCGATGAACATACCCACGCCATAGGTTAGGAAGATGATCAACCCCTGGGCGGCGCTGCGCAGTTTTGGAGGAGCCTGCATGTCGGTATACAACTGCCCGGTCATGAAGAAAAAGTCGTAACAGACGCCGTGCAGGAGAATGGCCAGATAGAACATCCACATGCCGGAATCGGGATTGCCGAAGGCAAGCAGGGCGTAGCGAAGAGACCAGGCGGCCAGGCCCATAAGGAGAATGAATTTGACGGAGACTTTGCGGAAAATCAGAGGCATCAGCAGCATCATGCCTATTTCAGAAACTTGTCCTAATGCCATTTTCCCAGCCGCATTGCTTACCTTCAATTCGTTGAGATACGCGTTGGTGAATGAGAAGTAGAAAGTGAGTGGAATGCAGGCAAGAATGGAAGCAATTACGAAAACCAGGAAAGAACGGTCTTTCAACATATCCAGAGCATCAAGCCCCAAGATGCTGCGAACGGTAATGGCTTCCCCTTTATTTTCTGGAGGGGTGTGGGGCAGCGTTAAGCTGAAGGCACTCATCAGCAGAGATGCTCCAGCCGCGATCAGAAAAGGGACGTGAGTTGCTTCGATGCCCATCTGCCCGACGACTAAACCGATGACCACCCAACCGATTGTGGCAAAGACGCGGATCAATGGGAAATCCTTTCCAGGGTCTTTGATTTGACGGAGCGTGATGGAGTTGGTTAAAGACACTGTGGGGAAGTAGCACAAGCAATAAGCCAGCATGATGCCGTAGACCGGGCCGAAGGTTGTCTGGGTTGTGACCAGGTAGAGCAGCCCAGCTCCGAGCAAATGCAAAACGGCGAGGACACGTTCGGAGGCGAAAAAACGATCGGCAATTAATCCAACGAAGAATGGAGAAATCATGGATGCCAGCGCAGTGGTACCAAAGACCGCGCCAGTTTCCGTTCCAGAAAATTTCAAGGTGGCGGTGAGATAAGTTCCAATGGTGACGTACCATGAACCCCAAATGACATAGTTCAGGAACATCATGAAGCTGAGGCGAGTTCGATCCCAGATAGGCATCTAGTCAGTCTACACTCTTAACCTACTCGCGCAAAACGGAGATCCGGCGTCTTGTGGAAATTTCGCGAGTTCCTGGTTCGATTGGGGCCGCCGGGCCCTTTGCGCTTTTGAGGGAGTGCAAAACGGACTCGCTTCGGAGCGGCCTTTGCGTTTTTGACGCTACCTATGCCACTCGAATTCTTTACTACTTTGGAAATTAGTGGGCGGGCGAAGAAGACCAGGTCTTATTCGCCCGGTGGATTTCTAGAATACAAGGCGTAGAGCCATTTGGATTCGCCGTGGCTGATTGGCCTGGTTGGTGACCAGGCCAAAATTAGTATTGGTTGGATCCACGTTCGGTGCAGAAAAGATGGGCCGGTTGGTACCATTGAAAAATTCGCAGCGATAGGTCATATTAACTTTCTCTGTGATACGGAAACTCTTGATCGCAGAAAAATCCAGTTGCTGAATGCCGTCGGAGCGAATGTCACTGAAACGAGTGGGAAAGGTACGCCGGTTCGATGCGAGTTGCTGTGCTGCAACACGGTTGAAGACGGTGGTGTTAAACACGCCGTCAGGATTGTGCGCCATCACGTTCAATTCACCGCCAAGGTAAATAACGTTGCCCCAGTTGATGGGTCCGCCAGGCTGCAGAGTTAGAATAGCGTTGAGGTTCCATCCTCCGATTAAAAGATTGGCGACGGGGTGGATATTCGAGAGATGCGCCTTTCCCTTTCCGAAGGGCAATTCATAAGAACCGCTGGCGACCAGACGATGAGGACGATCTTCAGCAGCAATGCGTTTTTCAAGGAAAGGATCCAGTTCATTCAGCCGGCTGCGGCGTTCCAGAAGTTTTGACCATTGATAATTGGCCATGAACTGAAAGCCATTTGAGAACCGGCGTTCCAGGCGGGTCTGCAGTGCGTGATAGTGTGATGAACCGTCGTTCATGCGAAGAACATTGACGGTGGTGAACTGGGGGTAGGGCCGCAGCAATTGGTTACGGGCAATGACAGAACCGTTCAAAGTTGTCCCGGGAATGAGATTTGCAAACGGGTTTGCAACGTTGGCGCTAAGGCGATCAATTGCAGCCTGATCGCGTGAAGCGGAGTTACTGAGGTATTGCACGGGAATTCCATTAGAGTTGAAGTCAACAGGCAACCGCACAGCCTTGTTGGCCATATACCCAACTTCCAGAACCATATTTTTTGATAATTCGCGTTGTGCGGAAAACTGCCAGCGCGCGGAGTATTGCGATTCCGCATTCGGGGTGTTCAATGTGATGCCCCGGCCCAGGAAGGTAGCCAGGCCATCGCGGTTGCCGGTTGGTGCCTGAATCCCTGTTGGAAAGGGATTTAATAAAGTGGCGCTGGGCGAAAGGAAGCCATTCAGCGTAGGAACAAGAGCAGTGGTTTGGCTGAATCCGGGAGCGTTGTTGCCAACCACGCCGTTAGCAGCGTAGTAGATACCAATGCCTCCACGAACCACCATTTTACCGTTGGGTGTGTATGCGAAACCAAATCGCGGGGAAAATGTCACGGCAGGGGTTTTATAAATTTCAGGCTGATCGGGACTGGCAAATGTTACCCCGCCATTTACACGCAAAGTGGCAAGCTCGGCGATTGGGGAGCGGGCATAGGCCGCTTGGGCAGCGGCAGAAATAGGGCTTGCTGCGCCTTCATTGAAGCCATTCACTGTGCGGTTGAACCGTTCAGTAGTGCTACCTTCGTGCTCTGCGCGCAGACCGATGTTGAGTGTCAGATTAGTTTTCACCCTAAAATCGTCTTGTAGAAAAAAAGCATAGTAGTTGCTTTTGTTAGTGCGGGAGGCGGTTATATCGAACTGACCGGAGGTGGGCAGCCCCAATAGAAAACTTGCCAGATCCTGACCCAACGGCGCAGCGGCGGCACTGTCCAGGGGGCCTTGAGTCCAGTTGGTACCGAAAACAAAGTCGCCATTAGAAAGGCCGTAGTCTAAATCGCTTTCACGCAATTGCCGGATGTCGGCACCGAATTTCAGGCTGTGCTTGCCGGTGATTTTGGTGAAGCTTTCAAATAATTGAAAAGAGTCGAAGGGGAATTCGCGGCCGCCCGAATCACCAACTCCAGTGAACCTGGAAAAGCGGATGCGGGGGAGGACCTTGCGAGGAGAAGCGGCAGAGAGGTAGGACGGGAATCCAAACGCAGTGGAATCAAAACCTTCGGAATAGTTAATGCGCGGCTCTTTGAAACGGGTCCAGTTGATACGTGTGTTCATCAAAAAAGTTGGGGTGATGGTATATACGTCGTCCAGCATTAAGCCGTAATTGGTACGTCGCAAGGCGTTAGTTGCAGTTGGATTGTCAGTTAGCCCTTTTCCGAAGCTATTGCCACCCTGGCCGATACGCTTGTTGTTGCGAAGATTGAAATAGAGCTTGTGGCGATCAGAAATATTAAGGTCAACGCGCCCCAGATAATTATAAAAATCGTTGCGTTCGCCATTGGTCACAGAAAGGAAATTGTCCTGTCCATCCGCACGCCCCGGCTGGTTGGGCTCGGCATAGAGCTTTAAATAATTGAGGGCGATTGGAGAAATTCGGCTGGGAGGAATAATATTATTGGCAAACGGTTGGCGGCGGACACGCGTCCCTTCAACCACGCCAGTAGCGGGATCAAAAATCTGATAGGACGCATTCACGCCCAGCAATGCCGAGAGATTGCCGGTTTTTTCCGCCGCAGTGGGAAGAGTGGAAGTGGAAGGTGCGGGCAAGGCGTCTTTGATTCCTTCATAAGCGAAAAAGAAAAACAATTTGTTCTTGCCGTTGATTAGTTTTGGAATTGTTACTGGACCCGCGAAACTTCCTCCCCACTGGTTAAAGCGCAGAATCGGCTTCCTGCCTCCAGCTTTATTTGTAAAAAAAGGTGTAGCGGCGAAATTTGAGACTTGGTTGAATTCATACAAAGAGCCATGGAAACTGTTGCTACCGCTTTTAAGCACCACGTTTACTGTTCCCCCGCCGGTGTGGCCATATGCGGCATCGGCCTGAAAACTTTCAGCTTTCACTTCGGCCACTGCATCGACAGGCGGATTGTAGGCAACGCGGTTGTCTCCTGTAGTGTCGGGTGCGCCATCAAT
The DNA here is from genome assembly GCA_043745195.1 of Bryobacterales bacterium. GTDB lineage: Bacteria > Acidobacteriota > Terriglobia > Bryobacterales > Bryobacteraceae > JANXSF01. Next base: position 18,074 of record JAYTTF010000143.1, read on the forward strand.
CAACAATTCATTCGATCTTGCAGGAGCTCCACCCATAGAAAAACCCGACGGGCCAGCATTATCAAAGGGTCTGGTGAAGCGCGGATCGTCGGTGGGCGTTACGCCAAAGGCAAGTTGAGCCAGGGCAAGTGGGGTGCGGCCAGAGAGGGGCATGTTCTCAATCTGTCGCGTGGTAATTACCTGACCGGTAGACGCCGTTGCGGTGGTTAGAATCGATGCATCTGCTGTGACAGAAATCGTTTCCGTCATGGCACCGATTTCCATTTGGATATCAATGCTGATGCGTTCGTTGGCACCGAGTTGGATACCCTTGCGGTCGTACTTCTTGAAACCCTTTGCTTCCGCCACTAACCGATAGGAGGAAGGTGAGAGAAATGGAAGGCTGTAAAGACCATCGGATCCGGCAATGGTTTCATGTTTTGAGCCAGTGTCAACTTGTGTAGCAATGACGGTAGCCCCTGCGATTGCGCCACCTTGCTCGTCAGTAATCCGGCCACTTAACGTAGCGCGATACTCTTGCGCAATGAGTGTACTCAGCAAACCAATCATTAATATTAATAAACGCATAGTGGTTCCCCTTCAGTTTGTCAAAAACGATAGCGAAGTTTACCATAAACGAAATCCACTATGCTCAGCACGAATTGACTAATGCAAAATGCTGATCCAGATCAAGGATGCGCATTCGTTTTCTCCACCGTTTGATTTGGAATGAACGGCGCCTGCACGCACTTGTCTGGAATATCGAGTTGGAGAAAAGATAGCAGCCGCAGCCAAGCGTGGTGGACTACTTTAGCGGCTTGCTCTTTGCCGCGGCTTCGGCCGTTAGCCGTCGCAACAATTCAATGGTGGGTTTAGGGGCTTCAAATTCTGCTTCCTCAAGAGGGCTGCGGCCGAACCGATCCTTCACCGTGAAATCAGCTCCTTTGGCTGCGAGGTACTCAATAATTTCCGCCACTCCCAAGCGAGTTGCACTATGCAATGGGCTTCCACCTCCAATGCGCTGTTCATTCACATTGCCACCGAATTCTTCCACCATCATTTTCACGGCGTCGAATTTACGGCTGCCGACGGTCAGCATTACTGGACCTACTCCCTCTGGATTAAGGGCTTTCGGATCTGCGCCAAGTGCAATCAAAGCACGCATCATTTCCACGTTGCCGCTTTCACAAGCAGTTAAAAATGGGGTAAGTCCGGAATTGCGAAAGGCAGCCAACGGGCCTGTCATCTTTTCAGTACGAGCATTCAGATCGGCACCATGGGCAATCAAATCTTTAACCAGCCCCAGCTTTCCCTGCCGCACTGCTTCGTGCAATGGAGTGCCGCCGTTCTTATCGCGAGAATTGGCGTCGGCTCCCTGAGCCAACATCATTTTGGCAACTTCTTCGTTGCCGCTGTTCAATGCAATCAGAAATGCGGAGCTGCCATCGGGGGATTTATAGTTCGGATCGGCGTTGTTGGCAAGCAGCAATTTCACGGTAGGCACGTCACCTTTTTGCGCGGCCATCAGTAAGCCGTTATAGCCGCTTTTTGACTTCCCATTCACTGGTGCGCCGCGTTCCACCAAAAGCTTAGCAATGTCCCGCTTGCCTTCAGCGATGGCCCACATCAGCGCTGTTTGCCCCATGCGCCCTTCGGCTACATCGGCTTTAGCGCCACGATCCAAAAGAAGCTTTACCAGTTCCAGGTTGCCGGAATTTACGGCACCCATCAGTGGCGTATCTCCACTCCAGCGGGCACGATTGGGGTCAGCTTTGGCGTCCAGCAGCATGCGGGAAATGGGAAGGTTTCCTAAGAAACTAGCAAGGGATAATGGGGTCTCGGAGTTTTCATCGGCAGCATTCACATTCGCGCCTGCTTGAATTAAGGCAGCAACAATTTCGCTGTCTTCGCGGTTCACTGCCCAGGCAAGCGGCGTTGAGCCGTCAGGCCGCGCCGAATTTACATCTGCACCCTTTTTCAAAAGCGCCAGCACAGCCTTTTGATCGCGCCCTTGCACAGCTTCAATCAACCGGGATTCGGCCCCAAACGCGGACGCCATTATCACTAATAAAATCGGTACTAACTTGTGGATGGACTGCATATTCAACATGATATGCTAGCTGTAGTCCCCTTGAATAGCCGGTTCCGTTTCATGCGTTTTCATTTACTCCATTTTGCCTCCATTTTATTGCTTGTACAGATTGCGCGAGCCGATGCGCCACAAGCCTCAGCAAACGTAAAACGGTATTGCATTGGCTGCCACAACGACAACAATAAAACGGCGAACCTTTCCCTCTCAGCAGTTCAGCCGACAGCGGTTGGGGAGACGGCTGATACCTGGGAAAAAGTTCTTCGCAAAATGCGCACCGGCGAAATGCCTCCGCTTGGAATGCCCCGCCCTGAAGCTGTCCAACAGAAAGAAATGGTGAATTGGCTGGAATCGGAATTGGACCGGGCCGCACTGGCGAAGCCCAATCCTGGAACACCTTCCATTCATCGTTTGAACCGGGCAGAGTATGCCAACGCTGTGCGGGATTTGCTGGCAATTGATTTGGATAATGCAGCCACCCTACCCACCGATGATTCCGGATATGGGTTCGACAACATTGGCGAAGTGCTGACGTTTTCCCCATTGCTAATGGAAAAATACATGGCCACGGGGCGGCGCATCAGCCGTATGGCTTTGGGTACTTTGAAGCTAAGCGCGGCCATTGACAAAGTGAAACCGCCGCGCGGCGCGTCTGCTGAAGCGGCTGATAGCTTGCCGTTGAGTGTTCGCGATGGAGCTATTGTCCGCCGCTACTTCCCTGCTGATGCGGAATACGAACTGCTGGTTCGCGTGAATGGGAACCCGTCTGCAGCGGCACCTCCAACACAGTTGGATCTGCGCATTGATGGGAAACGCGTAAAGCTGTTCGACGTGAAGATTGAACAAGCGGAGGAATCCTCCTATACACGCAACTATGAAATTAAGTTGGCGCTGAAGGCTGGTCCTCACGAAATTGGCGCTGGTTTTTTGAGAGAGACTCCGAAAACAGAAGGAGTGGCACCGCAAGGACGACGCGGCGGTGGCGCACCTGCTGCCAGCCAAGCAGTGATCGACTATCTGCAAATTGCTGGGCCGATTAATCCAACTGGGCCCGGCGATACTGAAAGCCGCCGGCTGGTGTTCGTGTGCCGACCCGTTGCAGGACAATTGGAAGAACCATGTGCCAGGAAGATTATCAGCACTTTGGCGCGCAGAGCTTACCGCCGTCCGGTTACTGCGGCCGATGTGGAACCGCTGATGAAGTTGATGGCCATGGGTCGCAAAGATGGCGGAAGTTTTGATGCCGGAATTGAGACGGCGGTGAAAGCCATTTTGGTTTCCCCAAGTTTCCTTTTCCGCATTGAACAGAACCCGGCTGGTGCAGCACCAGGAACAATTCACAAAGTTAGCGATCTGGAACTGGCCTCGCGCTTATCTTTCTTCTTATGGAGCAGCATCCCTGATGAAGAATTGCTGCGATTAGCAGAGCAGAAGAAATTACGTCCGGCCTTGAAGATCCAGGTGCAACGGATGCTGGCCGATCCGAAAGGAAAAGCATTAGTGGAGAATTTTGCCGGACAGTGGTTGCGCCTTCGCAATATTGCTGGATGGAAGCCCGATCCCGACAAGTTTCCGCAGTTCGATGAACCGCTGAAGAAAGCCCTACAAAAAGAAACAGAAATGTTCTTTGCCTACATCCTTCGCGAAGATCGTAGCGTGTTGGAATTGTTGAATGCTGACTATACCTACTTAAATGAACGGCTGGCGCGCCACTACGGAATCGCAGGCGTGAAAGGTAGCTACTTCAGAAGAGTTGGGCTGGAAGGCGAAGAACGCGGTGGCATTCTGACGCAAGGCAGCGTGTTAACTGTAACGTCCTACCCGACACGAACATCCCCCGTGCTTCGCGGCAAATGGATTTTGGAAAGCATTCTGGGCGCACCGCCGCCACCTCCTCCGCCAGATGTGCCTGCATTGAAAGAAACGTCAGCCAAATCGGCTAAAGATTTGAGGGCCGCCCTGGAAGCGCATCGCGCCAATGCAGCTTGTGCCTCGTGCCATTCACGGCTTGACCCGTTGGGTTTCGCTCTGGAAAATTACGATGCTATTGGAAAGTTCCGAGCAAGTGAAGACGGAGCGGAAGTAGACTCTTCCGGTCAAATGCCAGGTGGTGCAACGTTTAAGGGATCGCCCGGCCTGAAGAAAATATTGTTAGAACGTCAGGATGAATTTGTAGATTGCCTGGCTGAAAAGCTTTTGACTTATGCTCTGGGCCGCGGCCTGGAACATTACGATTTGCCGACGGTGCGCGAAATTCGCCGCCAGACGGCTGGCGAAGGCTACAAGTTTTCAGCCTTGGCCCAAGCAATTGTGAATAGCGTACCATTCGATAAGAGGAGAACCCCAGCCAAATGATCGTCACCAGAAAATCTCTAGACCGCCGCTTTTTTCTTCGCGGATTTGGCACTGCGCTTGCGCTGCCCTTTTTGGATGCCATGACGCCGGCCTTCGCAGCCGCCAGCAAATCGGCTGGAGCACCTCCAATGCGCATGGCATTCCTCTACGTTCCCAATGGCATCATCATGAAAGATTGGACGCCGAAAGCCGAAGGGCGTGGCTACGAATTCACAAACACGCTAAAGCCATTGGAACAGTTCCGGGAAAAAATGTTGGTGCTGAGTGGGCTGGATCATTACACCGGAAATTCACTGGGTGACGGTGCCGGGGATCATGCCCGCGCGGGATCTACCTGGCTAACAGGCGTTCATCCGAAGAAGACGGAAGGCGCCGATATTCGCTCTGGAATTTCCGTGGATCAAATTGCGGCCAAAGAATTTGGCAAGCTAACCGTGCTGCCTTCGCTTGAATTGGGATTGGATGATAACCGCATGGTTGGCGGGTGCGACAGCGGTTACAGCTGCGCATATAGCAATACGATTTCCTGGAGTTCCCCTACAACTCCGCTGCCCCTTGAAAGCAATCCGAGAGCTGTGTTTGAAAGGCTTTTCGGTGATGGAGAAACAACGGACCCTGCAGTAAGAGCATTGCAATCCCGCCAGGATCGCAGCATTTTGGATTTCGTTCGCGCCGATACGGCAAGGCTTTCAGGGACATTGGGTATTGGGGATCGCCGCAAGTTGACGGAGTACCTGGATTCCATTCGTGAAATTGAACAGCGTATTCAGAAAGTGGAAAAGCACGAACAGAATGCCATTACGCTTCCCACCATTGAGCGACCTGCGGGTATTCCGCCTACCTTCGAAGAACACGCGGACTTGATGTTCGACCTGATGACCATTGCCTTCCGGGCTGATCTGACACGCGTCATCAGCATGATGATTGGACGTGAAGGAGGCAATCGGACTTATCGTTCCATTGGTGTTCCCGATGCTCACCACGGACTATCACATCACTTCAATGACGACGCCAAGATTGCACGTCTGCAGAAAATCGACCAACATCACGTGGAAGTGGCTAGCCGATTCCTAGCGAAGTTGGAAGCTGCCAAAGAGAGCAACGGAAGTTTGTTGGACAATTCTTGCGTGGTGTATGGTAGCAGCTTGAGTGATGGAAATCGGCACGAGCATGTCGATCTGCCAGCCTTCGTGGCGGGCGGTGCTGCAGGGAAGATTCATGGCGGACGGCACATCCGGTATAAGAAAGGAACACCAATGACCAACTTGTTCCTATCGATGCTGGATATGGCTGGAGTGAAGCCGGAAAAAATCGGCGACAGCACAGGAAAGATCGAGCACCTTTCAGACTTGTAGACTTTGGATAGATCAATTTTTTTGCTGAATAGCAACAGGCTCAATAATTCGTAACCCGGGGTAACCATTTGGCGGAAAGTGCCGTGCGTTCCAGGTGACGAATTCCTTCATCCCTGCTCTATGAGCAGTTAAGGCTATCCAGGAATCGTAAGTGCGGCCACCACCGATTCCCGTTGCCGCCAAGTTGGCTAACAGCTTCCACGCTTCTTGCGGCTCTGGTTGTTGGGTCAATGGAAATGAACCGAAGTTCGCCCTCAGCAGATTATGCGCATCGCTTGCCGATTGCCGAAATGGAGAGGGCAGTCTGCTGAGTACAGAAAATGCTTCTATGAGTGTGTGGGGAATTAAGTGGAATTTATCCCTACGCTTCAATCTCCGCTCAAAATCCTCAACAGTTGTTTGATGGTGAGGACTCCAACTCTGAGTGAAATAGAGTAAATAATTAGAATCCACAGTAAAGTTGCGGCTCACCTGATTCGGCCTTCCCGTAAATCATTCAGCGTTTCGGCAAGTATGTCGTTATCCATGAGTGGAGTTCCAGGCGGCATTACCGCAACCAGGAACCTTCCACGCTTCTGGTATGTGACAAGAGTCTTCGGCTCAAGCTCCAACTTTCCATCTTTTAGCTCAACTTCAATTTGCCTCCCAGCCGTCAATCCCAACTGATCTCGCATCGCTTTTGGAATGACAATTCTTCCGGCATTATCAATGGTTGTTGTCATACCATTCAACATACCATTTCTACTGGGAGTGCCTGGGAGAAAAGAGGTTTCAAGTTTCACGCAGTGCGGCGGCGAACAACCGAGGCGGCGAAGGCAACCAGAGCTGCCAGCATCATGATTCCAGTAACTCCCGCAAATACTCCGCCAAGACCGAAATCCTTTTTCAGATAGCCAGCGGCGAAAATTCCCAGACCTCCGGCAAGTGCGTTCAGCATATTAAAAAGTCCTTGGGCCGTGGAACGATCTTCAGGAGCCTGCATATCGCACAGCGCCGGCGAATCGTTCGCTGCGCCCACTGCTCGAAAGAAAGCGAATAGGACAACCGCCACAGTGACAATGGCCATGGATGAGTTGGTTACAAAAACAAGCAACAAAGGGGCACTTAGTAAGTAGAAAACGGCCATTAACAGAAGCCGATTGGCATCGTGCTTTTTTGCAACGACATCAGAGAGTACACTGCCAAGCAAAAGTCCGATGACGGCCGAAATCTGCAATGGAACAGTTCCCGAAAGACCGGCAACCGCCAGACTCAAGTGGAAGGTTTCCTGGAAATAGAGAGGCATCCAATTGAAGAACATCCAGGTGCCAACGGCAACCAGCATCGCCTCAATCAGCAGCAATAAGTACACGGGTTTGGAAAGCAGTTTTCTCAATTGGGCGAACGACTCCAAAGGCTTTGCCTTGGTGGTGCTTTGAACGTCGTTTAAGAGAAACCAACACACTACAGCCAATGCCATGCCCGCGGCACCCAGGATGAAGAAACTTTGCCGCCAACCGGCATGATCCCCCAAGTACCCAGCCAAGCCGCCGCCAGCGACCAAGCCTAAGTTCAATCCGCAAAGATGGAGTCCTAGAGCGCGGCCGCGCGTTTGCTGCGAATGATGATCGGCGATGAAAGCTATTGCAGCAGGCAAGTACAAACATTCAGCAACACCGAGTAGCATTCGGGCTAGGAATAGCTGATTCACGGATGCAGCCAGACCCGTTGCCAAGGTAACAAGGCTCCAGGCAAAGAGACTACCGACGATGAGGCTGCTGCGTCTAAACCGATCTGCAGCTAAACCCGCAAGGGGTGAGCACAGTGCATAGCTCCATAAAAAGAAGGAGCCCAAGCCAGCTAATTCCACATCACTCATGCCAAATTCGGCCCGCAACAATGGGAACACTGCGGAAATCGCCGTCCGGTCAGCATAGTTCAAACAGGCGCAGGCAAACAGTAACCCGACGGTGAGCCAAGGCTGGCGTTGATCGTTAACCGATCTGGCTTCGTTTTTGAAGTTCTGCAAGGTTGGCTTTAAGGCCATTGGCACCGTCCCACAAGATGTTGCCGAAATTGATGAAGCGGTACCCTTGCTGGAATGCCTTGAATGAAGCCTCAACGCCACCAACTGAGATCCCAGCCGCTTTTCCGTAACGCGACACACGAGCAGGAAAATCTTCCAGAAACTTTTGAACTTGTGGATGATTCGTGTTGCCAATATGTCCCATGGCAGCCGCCAAATCTGCGGGTCCGGCAAAGACAACGTCCACTCCGGGTACCTGCGCGATCAGTTCCACATGTTTCAATGCTTCCACGGATTCCACCTGTACAACCACCATGATTTCGTCATTTGCAGCAGGTAGGTACTGCTTCCAATCCACTCCGTTGTAGAAGGTCCACATGGGCGAAACGCCTCGGGTCCCTAATGGTGGATACTTTGCGTACCTTACCGCAAGTTCAGCCTGCTCGGGGTTGTCGATTTGGGGAATCATCACGGCCATTGCCCCTACATCGAGAGCTTTCTTAATCAAGCCTTGATCAAGATGCGAAACGCGAACCATGGGCATCACACCTTTGGAGCGAATCAATGCAGGTGTCAACTCAAGTGCTTCCATTCCGAAGCTGGCATGCTCGGTATCGATCCAAATAAAGTCTGCTCCGGAATCAACAGCCAACTGAATTGCCAAAGGATGAGGCAACACCGGTGCCGCACCCCAAGCCACTTCGCCATTCGCCAATTTCTGCTTTACTGGATTTTCAAACACCGGCCACCAACCCAATGGCACCTTGCAGTGCCGTAAATTCGGACGTAATATCAATCACTCCACTATCTGCCGTTGCGCTGGCCGCGCCGTAGGCTCCAGAGGCAATCCAAGACCCATCGGCATTCTGCATGGCGATCAATCCATCGACAACCGAACGGCTGAGGGCAGCATCCTCCTGGCGATGAGTGAGCCGAAAAGTCCACGCTGCGCCCCAACCGATTTTGCCGCTTTGCGGGGTGCTGTATCGATCTTTATAACAATGTTCACTGGCATGCAAAAACACACGAGCCAGCACCGACCATTTGCGATTCCCAGTGGCTCCCGCTAAGGACGAAAGCAATGCTGCGCTAATTCCGTATTGAAAATAATATTGCCTGGGCTTGGTTGCATCCACCAGGCAACCGGGTGCTTCCTCTTCGGTAAAGCAGGTTACCAATCCGTTGTTCCAGGAAGTGTACAAGCCTCGGCTTAAGTTCGGCTGCGCCAGAAACAGATTCTCAAGCCAACAACCGACTGCTTCGGCACGAACAAGATCACCAGCCCAAAGGCATGCCAAACCGGCCATGCTGCTTGTCATGATTTCCTGAGTAGTCAAAGTCTGGTCCGCGAAAAAGCCCCCGGTATTGGGGTCGTGAAATGTTGCGATGAAACCGGACAACGAGCGCGCCAGTTCAAAGCGTCCGCGCATCATCGCGGCACAACAAATCCAGGAATGCGGATAGGTGCGATAGGTACGAAACCATGGAACACCAGTGCCATCCAGATCGCCGTCGGGTTTTAGAAGGTGCTCTGAAATGTGGTCTAGTACGCGTTCAGCCTCTTCGTTATGCCCGGCAATGGCAAAAGCCGCAGGTGTCTTGTAGTATGCACGAAGGTCGGTGCCACCTTGGAACGTCCCATCTTTGTTTAAATGAGAGAGCAACCACTGCGCACCCTTACGGGAAGATTCTGCTGCTTTTTGACGAGCTTCCATACTGTTGTGCAAGCATATCATTCCACGATGCGAAATCGAATGTTTTTCCTAAATATTGTTGCGGCAACTTGATGGTAGTGGGACCAAGTCAAAATTGAAAACGTAATCCAACCCAAAATAGCCGTGGTGCCCCTGGTGCATAAAATGTTGCCTGAGGAATCGGGAAATTGGCACCAACAGCAGGCAAAGGCCGGGCAACAAAATTTCCGGTTGCCCCAAATGCTGTTGGTCCCAATTGGGCGGCGGAATAGTAGCGGCGGTCGAAGAGATTGTTAATTTGACCAAGCAGCAACACTCGGCGATTGAATTGATACCGGCCTCCAAGGTTCACCACAGCGTAGGCAGGCGTGCGTCCAGGCCCCAAATAGTAAGTTCCGTCGGGTGCGTGCTTGTTGTTTTCATTTCCACGAGCGCTGGAACCAGACATTGCAATCAAGCCAAAATCAGCGGTTAGTTTTGAGGTGATGTTCCAGTCTGCAAAACCTTTTAGCATCTGTTGGGGAATCAGCGGAATGTTGTCACCTGGAACAATTTTGATGCTGCCAGCCAGACCTTTGACCTCAGCATTATTGGAACTATTGCCGGTACCATTTACTACTTCCGCAGTGCGATAAGTTGCCTCAACAAAGGTGTACCCGCCGCCAAGTGTTACGCGGCGCATAGTTCGATTAGCAGCCAGTTCAAAGCCCTGGCGGCGAGTTTTGCCAAAGTTCTTGAAGTACCCAAACCCAGTTCTGCTTGAAGTTACAAACAAAATGTCGTTAGTGTTTTCGCCACGAAAAACCCCTGCATTCCACCGAATTGCGTTGCCCAATTTTCCGCGTGCCCCCGCCTCCAAAGTTCTGGCTACTACTTGATCCAGCGGTGGGTCACCGGCAACGGAATTAGGTAATCTGCAAGGTTGCTCTGGATCTGCGCATCCAAGTTCAATGGAAGTTGGGCCGCGGCTTCCTTCGCTGTACCCAAGATATACGTTGAAGATTTCTGATAAACCATAGGTAATCCCCACTGATGGATTAAAACGTCCCAAAACTTCCTGACCGTCAAGGGATCCTTTTCCACCCCCCGGTCTGATGCGGTCGGTATTGTTAATGCTGGTCCGATTGTAGCGGCCAGAAAGAGTTAGATTAAGCGCTTTTCCAAGGGATAGCGTATCGGTCGCGAAAAGGCTCCAAGTGTGAATGCGTCCACCAAGGTTTACGCGAGAGTCGAAAGGGATGCCGTCGACATTTCCACCTGTGACTCCATCTGCATAGGCGTTAATGCCCGTTATAGTTCGATCTGGATTCAGGAATCCCAATTGTGTAGTTTGCCGGAAATCCACGGCACTGCGATCAACGGTGGCCCCTCCGGTAAATTGGTTTCGCTTCCCGCCCGTCGACCCAAACAAAGTGAACTGGGCAGAGCCTCCATAGTTGGTCTGGTCTATATAACTGCGATTCAAAAGACCATTACATTTTTCACCGGGTTCGTCACGCAGTAAGCCTTGGGCGATGCAGCGCCAAAAGGGAAATGGCGTGTTTGCGGCAGTTGCTCCGGCTAATGGGAAGCCGGTGAAACCGGCTGCATTCAAAGCAGCGCGATCAGCGGCATTTGGTTGATAAACCGATTGATCCAGAGACGCCTCGTTGATGTCCCCGTTGAAAGTGCTGGACGCAATATTGCGGTAGTATGCATTGCCAGAAAGGGTGAAGCTGGTTGATGGCGAATGGCGTGCTGTGAAATTCACAAAGGGCGACTTGTTGTTGGTGATGTCAGGTTTTGTGTAAACGCTGGTATAGTCGCGTTCCAGGAAACGCTGCTCTTGAAGCGCATTGCCTATAAGCGAATTATTGGCATAGGAAACACTCAATCCCAAATTGGTTTTGCCATGCTGCCAACCAAATTTGCTGAAGAATTGCCGAACGTTTGAACCAGAGGCATCCCGCCAGCCTCGCTCAAAAAACAGGTTCGACGCCAGGAACCAATTCAATTCTTTGAATGCTCCACCATGCTCCAACTCGGCCGTTCGCCGCCGGTTGCTGCCATAGACTGCCTGAACCGAAGTACCTGGATTTGACTGTCCGTCCTTGGTTTTGATTGCCACCGCTCCACCCAAGGTATTCAGCCCGAACAAAGGGTTGGACCCTGGCATTAGAATCGTTTCAGAAATCGCGATGCGCGGAAGCAGATCCCAATTGACAGTGTCGCCAAACGGCTGATTCAGTCGCACGCCGTCCATATAAATTGACACACCTTGGGGAGTGCCGAGCAAGGGCGAAGCAGTGTAGCCGCGATAGTTCAGATCACTTTGAAAAGGGTTGCCTTGAATTTCGTTCAAGTGGACACCATTCAAACGGCGATTGAGAAGGTCCGAAAGATCCAGTGCGCCACTTCTAGCCAGGTCAAGCTGAGTGATGGATTGCACTGGTGCTGCGATTTGGTCAAGGGTTAAATCAACGCCGGGCAATGGAGTGGTATGGACGACGTCGATGGTGCTCCGCGATCGAGCTAATGCAAGCGTAATAACTCTGGAAACGGGCGTTGCGGATGCTACTTCCAATTCAATTATCTGCGTGGCAAAACCAGTTTTGGAAATATCCAGCCGATAACGGCCGTAGGGAAGAGGTGCGATTCTCGCAATGCCCTGGGCATCGGTTTCGAATTGGCGATCCTGCCTGCTTCCTCGCAATTGCCCGCTCGCTTGAACAGCAGCGTTCGATGGGTCCTTCACTTCCAACCGAATTTCGCCGGTGGGAACTTGGGCTTGAGACTGCAATACAGAGATGGTAAAAGAAATAAAGATTCGGACAAAGTACATACTAAAGATATTCCGCAAATGAGGTTTTGTTCGGATTAATGAATAGCAACCAAGGCTACCATTTAGAATAACGGTTTCAATGGGAGTGCCTTGGAACCACCTTTCCAATATCGCGGTATTTAACAGCGAAATCGAGACAGGCGCCGGTTTCCAACTGTCCGACGTTTGCACGATACAATTCCTGCCAGGGTGAATCGTTAGTAATTTCAGGAGCCACGTACTTCGCCCGCCGCGCCGCAAGTTCAGCATCACTCACCAGCAAATCCACGCGCCGATTTTTCAAATCCACTTTCACCTTATCTCCAGTTTCGAGCAATGCTAAGTTCCCCCCTGCAGCCGCTTCTGGGGACGCATTCAGAATGGACGGACTATCGGACGTGCCGCTCTGGCGGCCATCACCCATGCAAGGCAGCATACGAATGCCGCGCTTCAATAGATAGTCTGGAGGAGTCATGTTGACTACTTCAGCGGCACCTGGATAGCCAATGGGACCAACGCTGCGGACTACCAGCATGCACGTCTCATCAATATCCAGTGCAGGATCATTGATGCGATTGTGGTAATCTTCGGGCCCTTCAAACACAATCACCCTAGCGGTGAAACAATCCTCGTTGCCGACTTCGGATAGGAAGCGTTGGCGAAAATCGGGACTGATTACTGAGGTCTTCACCAGTGCCGAATCGAATAGGTTTCCACTCACCACCAGGAACCCGGCTTTTTCACGCAGGGGCTTTTCAAAGGGCCGGATAACATCAGCATTGGACGCGTGGGTGGCCGCATGGTTTTCGCCCATTGTCTTGCCATTGATGGTGAGTGCATCAGGATTGAACCTGCCTGCACGGATCAGTTCACCAATCACAGCAGGAATGCCACCAGCGCGATGATAGGCCTCGCCCAGATGCTCACCTGCCGGTTGGATGTTCACCAGCAAAGGAATGTCGTGGCCAATGGTTTCCCATTCTTTCACGTGCAATTCCACGCCGATGTGCCGCGCAATGGCGTTGATATGCGGCGGGCAGTTAGTAGAGCCGCCGATTGCCGAACAGACATAAATGGAATTTTCAAACGCTTCGCGAGTCATTATTTTGGTGGGCGTCAAATCTTCATTCACTATCTCCACAGCGCGCAGACCCGTAGTGTAGGCCATGGCTCCGCGCTCTCCGTATGGGGCCGGAATCGCAGCGCAGCCCGGCAGTGACATGCCCAGAGCCTCGGCTAGCGAATTCATGGAAAGAGCCGTGCCCATGGTGTTGCAATGACCGGCGCTAGGTGCGGACGCAAATACGATATCCATCAATTCCGGCATTTCGATTTCGCCGGCCTGATACATGCGCCGCGCCTCCCACAATGCCATTCCTGAACCTGCCAGTTTGCCGTTGAAGTAGCCGTCAATCATCGGCCCTCCGGAAAGCACAATGGCGGGCAAGTTCACTGTGGCTGCGGCCATCAAGAGAGCAGGCGTGGTTTTGTCGCAGGCGGTCATTAGCACAACACCATCCAACGGATATCCGCAAAGGATTTCCACTAAACCCAGATATGACAGGTTGCGATCCAGCGCTGCAGTGGGTCTGCGGCAACTCTCTTGAATGGGGTGCACTGGAAACTCAAAGCAGATCCCGCCGGCATCACGAATACCGTCGCGCACGCGCTTGGCAAGCTCTACGTGGATTCGATTGCAGGGAGTCAGATCGCTGCCGGTTTGTGCAATGCCGATCACTGGACGGCCCGCTTGCAGTTCCTTGCGAGTCAGGCCAAAGTTGCCGTAACGCTCCAGGTAAATTGCAGTTTCGTCTAATCGGGTAAGGTCGTTAAACCATATCTCGCTCCGGCGGCGGCGTGGGGATTGTGATTCACTCATGAATCTTCGATGTTATCAAAACAGAGCTATTGCAGAATTTTCTTCTTCTTTACCCAATTCAACAAAACATCGCGCAGGAACAAGTCTGTGTCTCGAAACTTTACCGATTGCAAACCCAGTTGCTGAATGGAAACCGGATTGGTGGCTAGAAAATCGCTCATAGCAAGAAGATATTCTTTGTCCGGCTCAACCGTGCGTCCTTTGCGAATCGCTTCTGGGATTTCCGAACCACGCAGAGTAGCGGTCATCATCACGTTATCGAAGGGGATAATGTTCCAAATCTGCCGTTCCATGATTGGGCCCTTCACCAAACGATCCCGAACCCCGCCAGCATTCATCACTGTGAAATCGGCGTGCATTTCTTCCAGAGTTGCTTGTTCAATCAGCGGAGTAAGATCCCTCTTCTCTAAATTTCGCTTGGCTTCGCCGATCACGCGGTCCACTTTGTCACTGACTCGCTTCTCCCATTTCGCTATCAGCTTTTCAACGTCGGGAGCCGCTGGAATGGTGTTTGCGTCTACCGGGATCTTGGTCCATTTCCATGAAACCAACTTCTTTTGAGTCTTATTCACTTCCAGATCCAAACGGCACAGGTCCACGCCATAACCGGCGCAACCAACTGCTACGCGCCCATCTACAACTTCCAATTGCTTGCGTCCCGAATGACCGTGGCCTTCTACAACCACGTTCACTTGTGGCACATTCGCAATAATCTCGCTGCCCTCTTTTTCGTGGATGTGGCCCAGCACAATTACCACATCTGCCTTATTTCGCAACTCCGAAGCATATTTGGCAACAGCATCCTTCGCTGGCGAGGAATGCCACGGGCCTAAGTCCTTAGGCTTCAAGAAGCCTTCCAGGTCAGACATCACGCTGCCAATAATCGCCACGCGCAGTCCATTCACTTTCTTAATAACGTACGGTTTTTTTGCGATCAACTTGCCGCTTTGATCCACAATATTGGCTGAAACAATGGGATACTTCGCCATGCGCAAAAACTTTTCCACTTGCACATAGCCGTAGTCGAATTCATGATTGCCAAGCGTGGAAACGTCGAACTTTAATTTGTTTCCAATTGTGTAAACCGGCTCCCCGCGGAAGATTGTGGAAACAGGAGTACCTTGCACCAGATCGCCGGCGTTCAAGTAAAGGCAATGATCGCAACCGGCCCGTTCACGCCGCACAAGTGTGGCTAAATGAGCGAATCCTCCACGATGATTTGCGCCGGGAGTAAGGCGGGCATGCAGGTCGTTGGAATGAAGAATCGTCAACTTCTTAATGTCCTCAGCCTGAACTGAGGACATTAGCAGAAGCAAGGAAATAAAAAGACGCATTCTTTACAGAGTAACTATTTGCGCAGATTGGCGTTGAAGAATTCCAGCGTTCGTTCCCACGCAAGCTTGGCGGCTGCCTGATCGTAACGGGGCGTTGTGTCGTTATGGAAGCCGTGATTGGCTCCATCGTACATATGCATTTTGTAGCTGACGTGATTGGCCTTCAACGCTTCTTCATAGGCTGGCCAATTGCCGTTGATGCGCGTGTCCAATCCCGCGTAGTGGATCAACAAAGGTGCTTTGATTTTGGCAACCTCAGCAGCGGGAGGCTGTCCTCCATAAAAAGGTACGGCTGCACCTAAGTCAGCCCCAAGCCGAACCGCCAAGCTATTGGCAACGCCACCGCCGAAGCAGAATCCTACAACACCAATTTTTCCGGAACAATCGGGATGCTTTCGCAACCAGTTAGCGGCCGCTACGAAATCTTCCTGCATCTTCGGACGATCCACTTTCGCGAACAGCTTTCCGCCTTCTTCGTCAGTTCCAGGAAACCCACCAACGCTGGTTAAGGCATCAGGAGCAGCTGCTAAAAAGTTGGAAGTTCCCAATCGCCGGGCCACATCTTCAATGTATGGATTCAGTCCACGATTTTCATGTACAACAAGAATGCCAGGCAATTTGCCCTTCGCGTCCGCAGGCTTTGCAACGTAGCACTTAATGGATTCGTTGCCTTGCGGCGATGGGACGCTAACGCGATCCGTCTTCAGTCGCTTGTCATCTTTAGGCACCTGCTGCGCCCAGGCGTAGTTGGGACTAAGACTTTCCAATATCATCGCCACCGTCATACTGGCTGTGGTGAATTTCTTTGCACCATCCAGAAAATCACGGCGTTCAATATCACCGTGGATATAAAGATCAAACAAATTCAAAAGATCCTGGGGGAATTCACTGGCAGATTTTCGTTCCATATTGCTCCTTAAAGACCATAGGCGCGGCGCGCCGTTCCACTTAGTATCGCGGTTTGCTCAGCCTCTGACAACTGGCTGACAAAGCTCCGCACCAGTTTTACCCACTGCCGGTAGCCGCCGGCCACCAGTATCACCGGCCAATCAGTGCCGAACATTAATCGGCGTGGGCCAAAGGCCTCAAGCACAGTGTCCAGGTAAGGCTGAAGTACCTGCGGATTCCACGCGCGCCAATCCGCTTCGGTGATCATCCCCGATATCTTGCAAGTCACGTTTTCACGGCGCGCCAGTTCGCGAATGCCCGATGCCCATGGCTCCATTGCGCCGTCCTTTATCCGCGGTTTGGCAATGTGATCCAGTATGAACTCCTGTGCAGGGTGCTTGTCCACCAATGCAATGGCAGCGGGAAGTTGCCGTTCAAAAATCAGGATGTCGTAGCGCAATTTGTATTTTTTCAGCAATGCCACACCGCGGTTGAAATCGGGGCCAAGGAGGAAATCGTCAGGCTCATCTTGTGCCACGTGACGGAAGCCTTTGCACTTCGGCCGTGCTGCGTATTGCTCAAGATGTGGCTCAACACCTGGATCAACTAAGGGTGCCCAGCCCACAACGCCTTGAAGAAATTCATGCGCATCAGCCATGTCCAGCAGCCAGTCCGTTTCTGCCAAACTCTGGCGAGCTTGAACGGAAATCGCTCCCGCCACTTGGGCTGCGTCCAACTCACGCTTCAAATCTGCAGGCAGGAAATCGCGACGCAGGGCAGACATTGCATCGCTAATCCAGCCATATTCTTCCGGCGAATATTTCCAAAAGTGGTGATGTGTGTCAATGATAGTCATTGCTGAACAAGTTGAATGGCCAGTTTGTCCGGCCCTTCAATCATTGCCGTCTTCACGTTGGTCCCTTTTATCTTTTTCACGCCCGTCAATAAGGGAACGCCTTGGGATTTCAACTTGGCAAGCGTGGCGGAAAGATCACTAACACTTAATCCAACATGATCCACAATGCGGCCGCGGGTGGAAACCAGATCCGTTCTACCTTTCAAGTAACCCAGCGGAAAAATAATCACATTCACGTCACCCACCATGAAACTGGCTGAAGGCCCAACTTGAAAATCCCGGTACATCCGCTTCTCGCGGGAAGGCAGGCGGCCACCTGCGGGCCACTTTACACTAAGATGCTTCGCCCACCATTCCCCGGCGGCAATGGGGTCTGCGCTAAACAAATGCAGATGACCAAAACGGTGGTGGACTGCCGTGTTCAATTCGATTAATGCACCATCGGGGCCGCTGACGTAGGCATAGAAAAAGTTCGGCACACGGGCCAGATCGCTGATGTCTGTAATTGGCGTATCAAACTTGGTACCTTTCTCAAGCTGGGCGGAGTAGGTCTTCCGCATATCTTCAGCGCCCCAACCAAAGTGCCATATGGCCGATTCAATCGCTGAAGGTGGCGCGTGCTTTACTTTGTTAAAAAGGATCCAGGATTTTTGGGTGCGGACGGCTTCTACTTTGCCATCGAACTTGCCGCGCTCACAATTGAATCGTGAAGTGTAGAAACGAATGGCCGCTTCAGGGTCAGTTGAATTCAGCGTCAAATGATGAAACTGCACCTGGGCATGCAGCGCAGCACCGAAGATAGACAAAATCGCCAGAAGGCGCATACATCAAACCTCCAATGTCTTAAGCCGTTCTTCCGCCGCCAGTTTCGCTAAGTGCTTTTTCCAATCGTTGAGAATCGGTTCGGCCACTGTTGTGCCAATTCGGTTAGCCCCGGCATCACACAGCCGCAGTGCTTCGTCCAATGAAGTTACGCCGCTCACCTGCACCTCAGCACGATCGCGCAAAATCTGCCGCAGCAGTGCTAAATCTTCCATGGTGTAAGCCGGCCCAGGACCAAAGCCAGTGCCCAACACCGCCAAAGGAGTTTCTGTGCGTTTCAAAATTTTCGACAGAATGATCTTCCACTCATCCGTCATAATGGCGCATTCGTAAATGATCTTCAGCGTTGCGTTGCTCTGCCGGCAGGAATCGGCCATTTGCAAAATTTCGGTTTCAACGTGCTGAAACTGTCTCGATGCAAATTTCCCCACGTTCACCACCATGCTCAACTCGTGTGCTCCACGGCGCAGTAAGTCGCGGCCTTCGTAAAGCTTAGTCGCCGTGTTGGACGAACCATGTGGAAAGCCCACAACGGATCCAATTTTCACCGGCGAGCTACCTAAAATCCTCACGGCCGTATCCACATCCACCGGGCGAACACAGCATGCGGCAACTCCTGCTTCCCACGCCATTCGGCAGCCATCAATCACTTGATCTTCGTTCAGCGTGGGCAATAACAACTGGTGCTCCATACGGCCCGCAAGATCGGCGTATGTTGAGAGTTGAGTTACGGCTTCTTCGCGATGATCCATAGCGTTCCCCACTGATTCATATTCGTACGCAACTTGGGTGTTCCAGCAAACCAGTCTTCATGATGAAAATTTCCAAAGTTGCCCTTACCCTTTTCCTTCTCATCCAAATCGCCCAAAGCAATGTTCAAGCCCATTTTGCGGTCACCCATCGAAGTGGAATAAAACTTTCCAGGAGTCACTTCTAAACATGGATCGAAATTGATCGCCCATTCAATGATGTAACCTTTGCCGCCGGGCTTCACTTTCGCAGCCGCTTCCATGGCGCCAGTCTCAATCCATTTTCGATAGGTGTTCCAGGCACTATCCAGTTTGCGGGGTTCGCCTTCCATCAGCCCACCGCGGCCCACTCCGCCCAATCTTGACTTTGTCAGGTTCACAACCATCTGCCAACTGGACCCATTCCCTCGCGCACCTTCTTCGCCCTTCCAAACATTGGAGGCGTTAATCAGCAATTCCATCTCGTCGCCGAACCATGGAAAGCCGACTTGCGTCAGTTCATGAGCTTTAGGATTTTCATCAGGCAACCAGCGCGGCGTGTCGATTCCGTACAATACATCATCCGTAATTTCAAATGCAAAATAGAGCCGCTTGCCATCATGCTTCACCCATCCCTTCAAAGCCAAATCCTTTGCATCGGTTGTCGGAGAAAAGGTAGAAATCCATTTTCGATTCCCTTCCCCGCTGACCCCTTCAAACGGAATCGCATCGGCCCATTCGCCGGGATCCAGAACGGCATCAATTTTTGGAGTTTTGCCGGGGTACGCTTTTAAGGTTCGGGGAAAGTCGCCAGCAGCTACCGGCAGAAGGAAGGGAATAAACAGCAGAAGAATACACTTCATTTTTATTTGCGCTTCTTTTTTGCCGCAGTTGAAGCTGGCCTGGCCGGGTTCAGTTGTACCAAATCCACCCGAGCCTTGGCCGCACTATCACTATCTGGATACTTTGCGATCAGCTCTTTAAATTCAGACCGCGCTGATTCTTTCTGCCCTACCTTCACCAGTGCCCGGGCTTTCACCAACATGGCATCTGGAATTTTGGTGTTCTGCGGGTAGTCATTAATTGCTTTATCCAAAGTCGCAATGGCATTCTCATGATCGCCTCGAAGGTAATAAATCACGCCAATATTGTAAAGCGCGGTTGGCGCGCGATCCGTGGTTCCGTAGCACTTCACATAATCCTGAAACTGAGCCACTGCCAGGTCCGAATTTCCACTCGACCGGTCACGCATGGCGTTGTTGAATAATTGCTCAGCCGAAGTTCCAGTACATTCAGAAGGCACCGCTGCGGCCGCTGCGTTCGGCTTGGTCGGTTCCCCCGCAGGTGCCACTGGTGCCGGCGGTGGTGCCAGTTGCTTCTCGTTCATCAACTTCACCAAGGACGTCAAATCCACCAACTGCCCTTGCATTTTTGCGATCTTCGATTCCAGGTCGCGCACAGCCTCCCTGACGCCGCCAAAGTCACTCCCCATGGCATCAATTTTGGTCCCCATGCTGGCGATCGGCACCGCCAGTGATTTGTCCTGATTGGCCAACCGGTCCGTCATCTTCGCTTCCAGCAAAGCCACCGAAGTATTGGCTTTGTTGCTTGCTTCCAATGTCTGCTTCAAAAGCACTTCCAGCGCTGCAAATTTTTCGTCTTGCCCGCGCTGCATGGTCCGCATTTGATCTTGCAGCAAAGACATGTCCCGCTGCATTTCCAGAATTTCCTTTTTCTGGCCGAAGCCGGCCTGGGGCAGTGCAAGCAGAGTTAGAAGAGTTAGGGTTTTAATGTTCATGGGAAGGTTTTCAAATTTGAAACAAGGGGCAGACCGTAAGGCCTGCCCCACTTACTTTTAATTACCGCTAAAATGCGCGCGGCGATTTTTCTGGTAGCAATCTTCGGTCGCATCGGTGCATTGCGGCCGTTCCTTGCCATAGCTAACAGTGCGGAGCCGGTCTACCCCAACGCCCAACTGCTGCAGGAAATCCTTGGCAGATAAAGCGCGGCGGTCTCCTAACCCCAAATTATATTCAGCCGAACCACGTTCATCACAATGCCCTTCAATTGTCAGCGTGTTCGTCGGGTAGTCCGCCAGAATCGCTTTCAATTTGTCAGCATTACGAGTCAACACACCTCGGCCAGTTTCGTTGATGTCGCTCTTGTCGTATTCAAAGGTAATGTCACCAAGTTCCCGGGAGATCACTGTAGTGAAATCTTCCTTCGCTTTCGGTGTCTCCACTTTTGGCGGAGGCGGAGGATCGCTTACCGTTACCGTTGCACTTGATTCTGCTGTGCCACCCGGACCTTCGGCCACTAACCGGTAAGTGGTCGTCGAGCCCGGAAAAACTGCGCGGCTTCCATCCATCGCCGTCACCTCACCCACGCCTGGAGTGATGGTCACCTTGGTAGCATCTTTTACAGACCACCGCAGCGTCGATGAGTTGCCTTTCTCGATCGCCGATGGCTCTGCTGAAAAGTTGCTGACAACTGGCCTTGAAGGCTTTGGAGTCTCCACCCGTTCAACAACTTTCGGGGGTGGTGCCGCTGGAGCATCAATTACTCCAATTTTTTTCTTACAACCAGCGCCCGTCAATAACATTGAGAGTGTTAGGGCAATCACTCCCAAACTTTTTCTATTCAAAGGTTTGCCTCCTCGATATTGCTAAACCTAAAACTATTTACTCCAAACCGGCATTTCGTTCCTGCCGCTTTTGGTTAACTGCCGTACCTGCGATCCATCCGCCAGCATTGAATAAATCTGCATACTACCCGACCGATTGGATGCAAACGCGATGTGCCGTCCGTCTGGTGCCCATGATGGGTTCTCGTTCCGTCCGGCTCCGTGAGTGAGCTGTACATATTTTTTATCTGCTATATCCATTATAAAAACATTGAAGTTGCCCGGTTCAAAGCCCCTTGTCCAGGAAAATGCAACGTGCGCTCCATTGGGGTGCCAACTGGGGTTGGAAACCTGACCTTCCCCAGTGCTCAACCGTTCCACATCTGTGCCTTCAATGCTCATGCGGTACAACTGTTGAGGCCCACCGCGCCCGGATATAAACAATACGTCGGTGCCAGTCTTAGGATTCACCTTTGCCTCTACGTCGATAAATCTTCCTGAAGTCAGCCGCTTGATTCCGCCACCGTTGGAATCGGCAATGTATAGGTTGGGATGGCCGCTCACGCTGGACGAATACACCGCATGCTTACCATCAGGTGCAAAGGAGAGATTGGAATTCATGGAAGCCTCTTGATTAAAAAACGGCAATCGGCGATTGGTCTCCGCTGAATGCACAACAATCTTCGGCAATCCATCCAAGTAACTGGTGAAGGCCACGCGAGATCCATCTGGAGCAACGGATGGCATGGTTGTGATGGTCTTATAAAAGGTCACTTGTTTTTCGTTCTGACCATCATAATCCATAGACCAAAGCTCTTTGGTTCCGGAACGGGAGGAGATGAAGAATATTTTTGTCCCAAACAACCCTTCCACGCCGAACAGTTTCAAAATGTCCGCCGCGAACTCGTGAGCCACTTTGCGCGCACCGCCATCGTTCAGCGCTCCAAGATAGGTTTTGCCAATCATTTGGGCGTTCACCAAATCGGGCTGCTTCACGTTATACAGCCAGCCGTAAAGCACGAACTGTCCGCTGGATTCCGCCGTGTAACCAAAGGTCAGGTAATTCGCGTTCACCGGCGGATTGGCCCATCCAGTCAACCAAAGCCCAGTGGGCGGGGCATTGTCGGCAGGCTTTTGGAAATCCTGCGGCCGCTGCGGCACCTGTGTGGGATACATGGTCTTTGGAGCCATCTTAAAGACCCCGGATGTTTCCAGATCAGCATAGAGCGTTCCATTAAACGCGCTCATCAACGCCTGCGCGCCGCCAGACCCTCGTAGATCGGGCACGGCGATGGTAGGCTTTTCCTGGCCGATCAGTTTAACGATCATGTCGCTTTGCTGCTGCGCCAGTCCAAGCAGTGCACAAACAAGAAGGGATATTAATGTTTTTTTCTTCATCGTTTCAATTCGAACCAAAATTCTATTGTGGCTGAATCCTTTTCAAATTGTCGAGGTAATTCGGGGAACGGCGCGGCTTCTTGAATTGCACGCTGCGCCGAATAGTCCAAAGCGGAAATCCCGCTGGCTTTCACCAACCTGACATTGCGCACAGAACCGTTGCGCTGAATCTCAAAAGTCACAATGACCGGGTTGCTGGTTTTGAGCGAAGTGCTGATCTCGTCCTGGCGCCAATGCTCCGCCACTCGTCGGCGTATTAATTCCTTATACCAGCCGTAGTTTTTCCCTATTGACTCATTCTGTCCAATGCCAATGCCCCCGCCGCCAGTTTGAACAAACATCGGAGCAACCGCTGCTTGCCCAACTGTGGAAGTAACGCGGTTCGGATCGGGATTTGCATTCGCCATGGAAGCCGGGTTATTTTGCTTCTTCTGGCTCGGCTTGTCATCCAGCACAATGCCTTCGTCGTCGAACAGCTTTTTTTCAGATGGCTTCTTTTTCTGCTTGTCTTCGGGAGCTCGTTCAATTTCCGATTCTGTATCATCAGCCACCGGATTCACGCGCCCAGGCCGGGCCGCGATGTTAATCGATTTCACCACTTGCACCGAGTAGGCACCGGCTCCAGGATTTTCCACGCCAAAAGTATCCACCGCGCGCATCCGCCACCAGGCAAATCCCACAGCGAACAGCGCTATCGTTACGTGCAGCGCCAACGAAACCACTAGCGGATTTCGTAGATTTTCTTCGTAACTAGGGCTTCCGTGGGCCATCATCAGCAGTTTGCGTTACCAGACGGACATCGTACTTCGCATTCCCCAAAGCACTAACAACCTGCGCCAGGCCATCCCATGTTGCAGCCTTATCCGCCCTTACGTAGACAGCCTTATCCTTGGGGAAACGTTTCTTGATTGCATTGCCCAGTTCATTGATGTTTACTGGCTTTTCGTTTAATTGAAGGTTCCCGCTGCGAGCCACCGTGACCACCGGAAGATCCTGCGCAGACTTCGAGCTTTGCTGGGCCACCTTCGGCACATCCACTTCCAGCCCATATTCCATTACGTGAGCGGTTAGCATGAAGATGATCAACAACACCAGCACCACGTCAACCAAAGGGATGATATTGATCTCACTCATCTCGCCCATGGAACTGCGGCTGCCGCGCCGTCTACCAGAGATGTTGCCGCCTGTGGAAAAAGCCATAGCCGCGTTACTCCTCGTACTGGCGTTCTGCCAGATTTAAAAACTCAAGGGCGAAATCTTCCATCCGTCCTCCAACGTCACGGATCTGTTTGCCGTAATAGTTGTAGCAGATGGCCGCTGGAATAGCCGCGAAAAGTCCCATGGCGGTGGCCACCAGCGCCTCAGCAATGCCCGGACCAACGGCGCGCAAGCTTGCCGAACCGGCAGCGCTAAGCGCGTTGAAAGCATCGATAATTCCCCAAACCGTGCCAAATAGGCCGATGAACGGAGTAACCGAGGCTACAGTTGCAAGCCAGTTCATGTTGCTTTCCAGGCGAGTAATTTCTTCGCTAATGCCCAACTGCAAGGTGCGCTCCACTGCGGTCTTGTTGAACAGGGTGCGCGCCTTTTTCACTTGCCGGGTGACTTCTTCAAAACCATATTCAAACACGGTGACCAGTGGGGATTCGCGAAACTGCTCAGTAGCAAGCGCCACAGCCTCCATGTTGGTAGCCTTGCGGCAGGCTTTCAAAAACTTATTGTTGGACTGGTCAATTCTTCTAAATAACTTCCATTTGGCGAAAATCACTGTCCATGAAAATATGGACGCAGCCAATAGCAATAGAATTGTGGCAATGTGGATCGGATTGGAGCTGATGAAAAGGTTCATCAGGCTGGTTCCTTCTAAAAGGAGGGCAACTGGAGCGGTCAAATAGGTCTCCCTCACTTATCTTATAAGGATTGACGCCCTGGGAGGAAGTAAAGTCTGGATTAAAAACAAGACTTATTGCACCTCGCTGCGGCCAAGGTACAGCGCGAACCCGGAAGTAGTTGCTTAAATAAAATTCGTAACCACCTGTACGTGCCCTTAGCTCAGCGGTTAGAGCAGGGGACGCATAATCCTTTGGTCGTCTGTTGAAATCAGACAGGGCCCACCACTTGAATCATAAGAAATGCGAGCGTTTTGAGTGCCAGCTTTTCAATCATCTATCTCCACCCCGTGCTTTGGATCAGAAGGCGAAGCAATTCCTTGACTTGAATTGCCAAGACCCTCACCATGTCAACATGAATCCGATGATCCCGACTTTTTGCAGCTTCGTTGCATAGAGCGGCCATGCCTTCAAATCTGGTTTGTAGCGGGTTCGCAGTCTTCTGAAGTTTATTCATTGCCGCTCCTGTCTCAAGGAGATTTGTGGCCCGACTATTGAAGTCGTAACTTGAATGGAATCGGCCTTTAGCAAAGTCCCAAGTGCCGCTACAAGCTGACCACGGGTTGCCCAATCCCTAACCCTCGCCCGAAGATCGCAGAAGGCAATCTGTGGGGTTTGGAGCAACAACTCATAGACGCAGCTTTCTAAGACTCGCTCGATCCCGATATGCGCAGGGGTAAAGGTGTTTGATTTGGAAGCCCGCCGGTTCGCACCCGCCGGGCTTTTCTTTTTCTGCATGGTTCTACGCCGCCTCCGTCCGGCTTCCGCCGTTGGGTCGGCTCGCAAGCCAAGCTGAAACGCAGTTCGGATCGTAGCGAACCGATGCGCCGATTTTCTTATACTGTGGCCCTTGACTAATTACTCTCCAACGGCGAACCGTTGCAAGAGACACATTCAAAGACTTAGCTACTTCCGTTTCGTTGAGAAGGGTGGTTAAGTTCTTGTTCATTCTGAATCCTTGCTACCCAGGTTGGGTACACCATCACAATGAACTATCAATCGAAGGAAAAACGGGAATTTCCCGGATTTCCCTGTTTTCCTTGCGAACCTCTAATTTCCCGGAATATCGGAGCAGTTAATTGGTGGAAGCTTCTTCTGATTGTTCAACCCCGTTACAACTAGATACAATATTCCAGCTCGTACCTCAAATCCACCGAGCATCTTCTTAGTTGTCTTTGCATCCGGGCCACCTTTCCTGTTGAAAGCGGGATTACTCCAGTTGCGTTTCTGCAACTCATTCTTGAGCCAGTTTGCTCTGTTTGGAAATGTTTGTGTTCGATCTCTGACCTTACCTTCAGGCACTCCAGCATTTAGGCTCTGGTTCGTGGCTGCCTCCGCGTTAGCGAGGCTTTTTGGTTCAACCGCCTGACGTTCCTTTGCATGATCGAGAAGCAATCTAAAATCGGCCCTAACCCTGTGGAAAGGGTATTCGAGGTCACGGGCATAGATCGGATCTACTGTAACAGCTTTTGAAAACTTCAAGCGCTTTGAAACCTTCAGCCAAGTAGCTCTAACTTTTTTCAAAGTATGCGAAATCTGTTCTTCAAACTCCTCCAACCCCTCTTTGCTTCCTCCCCCGAGAATTGAGTTTGCAATGGGAACGACTAAATCGTAGGAAAGATTCCGGATGGAACATTTCAATTCTCCATCGCGATCGAATTCTCTCACAGTCGGGTCATTTATCCGCCGGATTTCCTCGTCAAATCGCAGCCAAGGATCCTTCTCAACAAACATAGCCTCAGGGTAGAAATGTCGATTTAATCTTGAATCGGCCTGATCGCGAACCAGCGATCTATTCTTGAATATTGCCACACCAAGCGAGTGGCAATATTCGGCAGACGCTCGCGCAAGGTTACCGATGCTGCCGAAAGTTCTAACCGGATCTCTTGAGCGGAAGGCCCAATTGGGACCCTCCAACCTCAAGCAGTCGAGCCACCAATTTTTTGGATCGACTCCAGGGGGCGAGTTTGCCATGATGCCTGCTTGACCAACCAAATCATTCAGCCTTTCTGTTCTGGATGAATCGCTTTCATTGTGGGAACGGATATCCCAAATTCCCATAAAAAAATTGGTGGCGTATAGTTCGGCGTGTGGGTCGCTAATTGCGCGAAACTTTTCTTCCAGTTGTTCCCAATCGGATTGATCGTATGCCAAGGCTATAAGCTCCCATTCACAAACCCTAAGGTGAATGGGCCGCCAACCTGTAGGGTTCCCGGTGTTTATCCAGTCGGACTAGGCAGCCTAATGCGCAATGTAACACACTGGAAAGGGTTCCGAATCGCTCTTAAGCCCTATCGTCAACCGGCTGGTGTATGATGACGGAGTGGGTGGTGGGCTGCGAGTCGTGAACATCTGCCGGTGTGGCGGCTACATTCAAAGTGAGCTTGGAAATGAAGGGAGGGGTAATGTGGAAATTGGCGCTATTGCTAGTGGCTGTTGGCCAGTTGCCAGCGCAGATGAGAAGCGTCCCTAGCCTGAAAGACCTTCCGCCTTTAATGCTAGAGGTTGACATTGAAGCTCCACTAGCAGTTGGGATTGGGTCTGGTGAGCTTCGCGAGTTTATTTCACGAAAGCTGACCGTAGCGGGAGTTCGGCAGCATCAAACCTTCGTCTTATGGGCTCCCAAATTATGGTTGAGGGTTACTGCTCCAGAGGGGGACCAAGCGCTTTATGGAATCTTTTTTCATTTAAGCCAGTTTGTTTGGTTATATCGCCCTCTAGCTGAAAACTTTCGCCCGAATGCGGTGCTTCAAACCTGGGAAGGCCCAAACAGGGTCGGCATGCTGCGATCCAATGGGATCCCCGTTACGCCCGTGCGTGAGACGGTGGATAAACTACTTGATGAATTCATTAAGGACTACAAAGAGGCCAACCTGACCCAGCCGAAGACCTCACCAACACCCTAACCCGGCAACTCCCAATTCCGGTTTAGATCCCCCTTGCGTGGAATCCCGGTGACCCATCGGCGTCATAAGTCGACCATCGAGACTTTATCATAGTGTAAATCTTTACAGTATGGATCGGTTGAGGCTCCAGCGGGGCCGTGCGTTCTGGGAAATCACCCTCCCACTCCTTAGCCGTGAATGGAAGCCAAGGCAGAAGTAAACGTGGGTTGCTGACAGCGCCTGTTGCAACTCTATTGTACGCGCGCGCGTGATAACTAGAGCAATCTTGAGGTAGTTGACTCACGCATTGAAAACTGTGGGGGATTTTGTGGGGACTACCGGTAAATATCAAGGGCAATCCTGAAGAACGGTTAGCAAAGCCCAATTAACGAAAGGGCTGAAAATAGGCCATTTTTAGCAACTCTTGGCAATCTTAAGCAACCCTGATACTACCAAGTCTTACGACTCATAATCCCTTGGTCGTCTGTTCAAATCAGACAGGGCCCACCAAAGATTTTGGTTCATCGCAGATTTCACCCGAAGAGGTTCCTTCCGAATCCAATGTGGCGGTATCAATATGCAGAAACGGACAGTCGATGTTGACTCCCAACAGCCATGTTGGTAAAATCCCAACATGATAGCTTGCAAGACAACGCAAGAAGCTACAGACTTGATTCGATTCTGCGTCAAGCGGGGCGCTATCGTTTACGGAAAACATTTCAGGGAAGAACTTGCCAATGAAAGACTTACAATTGCAGATGCCTATCATTTACTAAGCAACGGCAACGTTTTTATGACGCCCGAAGAGGATTTACGGACCGGTGAATGGAAGTATCGGATTGAAGGCAGAGAACCGGACGGGAAAAAACTAGCCATTGTTTTTTGCTTCAAAGAAAACGAAAGGGGCTTCCTAATCACTATTTTTTCATTAGAGAGGTGAACACCAAGTGCGGAAGAAACGAAAGCAAATTACGCCTAAAACAGTGTGTACCGAATGCGGTCAAGAATCGAAATTAAGCATTGAGGACTATCCATTCAAGGAGAGTGGGCTCTCTAATGTTGTCTTAAAGGGTATTGAGGTTGCCCGGTGCGGGCATTGTGGGAATGTCGATGTGACCATGCCTCGACTTGAAGAACTATTAACAGCGCTGGCGATGGCTATTGTGAAGCAGCCCTACCCCCTACAAGGAGAACAGTTGCGATACCTCAGAAAATATCTAAACATGAGCCAGGCAACGTTTGCTGAACCCTTGAACGTCGATAAAACAAGCATTTCAAAATGGGAAAACGACGAAGATAAAATCGGCCCACAAAGTGACCGGCTGATCAGATTGATTGTATTGGCACTTGGAGAGGGGTTGATGGGTAACTCTAGAGATGTGGTAAATCGTTTCACTAAAATGGGAGACCGACCAGTGCAACCAACCTTCAATTTGGATTCAAAGGATTATCACTGCGAATATGTCTGAACAACGCCAATTTGTCCTGGAGCTCGCGACAAGTTGACTAGTACTTGAGAACCTTCAGGGCCCACTCCGTCATAGTAATCAAGTACTTACAGATTGGCACTTCTATTGCATTAAAAAGCGCATGGCAATGAAGAACTTGACAATTATGCTGCTTCTGACAACGATTGCTGTTGCGCAGAAAACCTCCCCCGATCTTGACTTCAGCGAACCCTCGCTCAGCAATGGTACTCAAAATTCTCGCGGCTTGATGAAGAAACGGGACCGCATCCCTGTAATTGTTCAATACGCTGAAAAACTCGCCGAGGAAAACATTTTCACAGCAACACAACGAAAGACGCATGGTCGGCTTCTTCAATCCCTCGATAAGCTCGATATTGAAATCCTGGAAGTGACGGCTCAGGAACTCGAAACGCTGAAGGCCGATAGCAATGTGATCTACATCAGCCCGGCTGATCGCGAAGTGAGCGGCTTCCTGGATAAAGAAAACAATGCAATCAACTTTTGGCAGGCAAACGACTATTTAAATGCAAATCAGAAGGGCAAAGGTTGGGGTGTCGGAGTAGCCATTATCGACAGTGGTATAGAGAGTACCCACCCTAATTTCAAGGAGTGGGGAAGCACAACTTCCCGCGTTGTGTACAGCCAAAGTTTCATCGATAGTACAACTTCAGACTTGCAGGGACATGGCACCCATGTGGCGGGCATCGTAGGTAGCCTTGACAATTTGCACGCATCGAGTGGTAGCGGGCGGGAGTATTTCTATGCTCCGGCCATGGATTCCAGCCTAATCAATCTGCGCGTGCTGGACTCGGCAGGCAAGAGCACGGATGCTGCGGTAATCTCCGCAATTGACCGGGCCATAGCACTGAAGTCCACCTACAACATTCGCGTAATGAACCTTTCGCTGGGGCGTCCGGTCGTTGAGTCATATAAGACGGACCCTCTTACGAAAGCTGTCGAGCGAGCCTGGAAGGCTGGCATAACAGTAGTTGTGGCTGCCGGAAATAGCGGTCGTGATAATTCGAAGAGTACCAATGGTTACGGAACAATCACCTCCCCTGGCAATCATCCCCTGGTCATCACAGTGGGGGCCGCCAACTTGCGAGACGATTACGATGCCACAAATGACGTTATCGCTTCCTATTCGTCCAAAGGCCCAACCATGATTGATCGGATTGTTAAACCCGACTTAGTTGCTCCTGGCAATTTGGTGCTCTCCTTGCAGGCACCCAATGGCACACTGGTGAAATCCTATCCAGGAAATCGGCCACTTCAAAGCGAAACCGAAGTGACAACTGCAACAGCGCCTTCAACAAACTTCTACCGTATGAGTGGAACTTCAATGGCAGCGCCTTTCGTGTCAGGTGCGGCAGCCCTCATGATTTCCCAGGATGCAACGCTTACCCCGGATCAGATAAAGGCGCGAATGATGAAAACTGCGCGGAACTACTTTCCGAAGACGGCATCCATTTATGACAGCGCGACGAATAAGACTTACAACTTGAAGCACGACATCTTTACAGTTGGCGCGGGAATGTTGGATATTTCCGCAGCATTCTTCAGTACAGACAAACCAACCGGTTCCGCCGCATCGCCGGAAGCTTATTATGATGTGGTTGCTAAAAAAGTAAAACTGAAATGGAACTCCACCGGGGCTACCAGTGTTGTTTGGGGCGAGACGGGCACCTTTGCATCCAGCGTTGTTTGGGGTGAAAATATCGCAGGTTCAAGCGTGGTTTGGGGAGAAAGCGTTGTCTGGGGTGAGTCCACAGTTGCAGGTTTCTCCGTGGTGTGGGGCGAATCAAGTCCATGGTTGCTAACTACCAGTGGCGTAAATCAGAGTCTGGCAATCCTTGTGAACGGAGAAAAGTAACCAAACTGGAAATTGTAGTCCCTTACTTTCGGGGATTCGCAATAGCTACTGTTGCACCCGCTGTAACCAAAGGATTGTGGCGGCAATCAGGACCAACTCGCCTCCACTTGACGTCCACCGAGTATGAATAACTCAGGCTCACATTTGTGTGTTCGACTACACTTTGAAATCCTGATATGTGCGATCCCACCCGGCAGCCGTCATACTTTTCCCCTGCGCCTTTTCGCTCCATACCAGGGCACTCATCACTTCCGACACTGGATGGATGGTCCAACTGTTCAAGGTACTATTACCAATCTGTTTGCAATCAACACTACAAGTTACATATTAGGGTAAGCTAAGGATCTTATTGGCGATAGAATTGAAGTAAGCAAACAATGACTGAACATTTTTGGCAGGGCAAGCGCGTGCTTATTACTGGTGGGTCGGGATTTCTCGGTTCGTTCGTCATTGAACAACTAGCGCAGCGCGGAGCTACGGATATTTTTATGCCTCGCTCTAAAGTGTACAATCTGATTGACCCGCAGAATGTAAGTCGCATGTATTGTGATGCGTTACGGGGGATTGACCCGAAGAATGTCGTGGTGATCCATCTGGCTGCGAATGTTGGCGGAATCGGGGCCAATCGGAAGCGACCGGCAGAATTCTTTTATGACAATTTGATGATGGGCACGGAGTTGATTCATCAGGCTTACAAAAATGGTGTAGGAAAGTTTGTTGCAATAGGATCAGTTTGCTCCTACCCTAAATTTACTCCTGTCCCTTTTCTGGAATCTAATCTTTGGAATGGCTACCCAGAAGAAACCAACGCGCCCTATGGACTTGCCAAGAAAATGATGCTGGTTCAAGCGCAAGCTTACCGGGATCAATATGGATTCAATTGCATTTTTCTGATGCCGGTGAACCTGTATGGTCCACGCGATAACTTCGATTTAGAAACATCCCACGTTATTCCAGCACTGATTCGAAAGGCAGTGGAAGCCGAAGATCGAGGCGACAAAGTGTTGGAAGTTTGGGGTGACGGATCGCCGACACGCGAATTCCTTTACGTTGAAGATGCAGCAATTGGCATTGTGAAGGCAGCCGAAAGATACAACAGTGCTGACCCAGTGAATCTTGGCTCCGGCCAGGAAATTTCGATTCAGGATTTGGCTCAATTGGTTGCACGGAAGGCCGGCTTTTCGGGCAGCATCGCTTGGCAGAAAGATAAGCCCAATGGACAGCCCCGCCGCGGGTTGGACGTCAGCCGCGCAAGAGACTGTTTTGGATGGCAGGCGCAGATTTCTTTTGATGAGGGTCTGCGCCGAACAGTAGATTGGTACAAGCAAAACAGGCCGAAAAGTGTGGCCGCAGGCAACGAAATGCGTTAAGTAGTTGCTAAACTAGAATTCGTACACACCTGCACGGGCCCTTAGCTCAGCGGTTAGAGCAGGGGACTCATAATCCCTTGGTCGTCTGTTCAAATCAGACAGGGCCCACCACTTGAATCAGTAGGTTGCTGGCGTTTGGAGCGCTGGTGCGGCGATACGTATAAGTATGTCGGGTGTAAAAATCTTATGAGATTCGCTTTGTCCGCCTTCTCGTATTCGTTCCTATCCGCGGCCCTCAGCCCGCGCAATCTGAACTTGCGACGCTAACCGGTACGGCCACAGATTCCCCAGTTGCCTGCTCCACGCTGTCACCATCACCCTGCGCAACGATGCGACTAAAGGGGTGGCTGGATCATTGCTCGAAGATCGTCCCGTCTATGTTAAGACGACTTGTTTCGAACTCTTTCCGTTTACTGATGAATGAATGGAACCGCAACGCGAACGCATTCGGTTCCTGGCCGAACAATTCGACGCCCATCGCAAACGTCAGCAGGAGGCGTATCCAACGCTCACCATGACGGAAATGTACAACGTCCTCGAAGAACTTCGTTCCGGCCAACCCCTCTCCATCATTAGTCAACGGATCCACGACCACGTCCTTGTCTCAGTCCTGCGTGACATCCATGACGATCTGGTCCGTGCCGTCGCCGAAGCCTACGGCTGGCCTGTCGATCTCGCCTCGAAGATATCCTGTTCCGTCTGGTGGAACTGAACATTCCAAAAAACCTCTGATACACAAGGCGGACTCGGGGTGGAGATGGAAGAAGAGGAAACCAAGCCCAAAAAGGCAGTCCGCACGGCATGGCCCACCACACTGCTGGATCGCGTCAGGGTAGTCCGTCATTTCCTGCTCCAAGCAAACGATCCAGCCAGTCCGGAAACTGTGGCTCGCAATTTCAGCAGGGCCCGTACGCCCGAAGTCAGTGCAATTTTGGAAACTCTGGAATCTTTGGGACAAGTAAAACAATTAGGCAGCATGTCGGCAAGATTCATGCGGCGGTTGTCAGCGGCCGAGCCCGCTTGATCCGCTCCCGCTCCTTAGGGCTGTGCATCGCCTCCCATAGATCGCTGCGCCGCTGCACGTTCAGCCAGAAATCGGGACTGTTGCCGAACACGCGGGCCAGAATGAGAGCCGTCGCCGCCGTCACGTTCCTGCGCTCGTTGCACAATTCGTTGACGTGCTTGCGCTGCACGCCCATGGCTTCGGCCAGCGCGGCTTGCGTCAGGCCCATCGGGACCATGAACTCTTCGATCAGAACCTCGCCAACGCTCACCGGCTTGCGCTTAGTCATCAACATGGCTCACCTCACCTATAGGAATGGTCGTCCAAATAGACGCCCGCCGCTTCACCTCGGCCGCCATCCCGTTGGAAAACGAGCCGCCATTGCTTGTTGACTCGGATCGAATGGAAGCCTTCCAGATTGCCGCGCAGCTTTTCGAAATGGTTGCTGGGCGGGACCCGTAAGTCATGGTCCGTTGTCGCGTCGTCAATCATCTGGAGCTTGCGAAAGAGGCGACTTTCAAGGTCGGATGGAATTTTCTTCGATCGAACGTCATCGACAAAAAAATCGCACAGCCAGTCATCTCGAAAGCTCACGATCATTCCGCAGCCCCGCTTTGAAACAGTGTACCGCCCCATGGTACATATTGCAAGCTCGACACCCGAACTGGAAGAAATCGGAGAGATGGCCGAGCGGTTTAAGGCGCACGCTTGGAAATCGTGTGTAGGAGAAATCCTACCGAGTGTCCGAATCCCTCTCTCTCCGCCATATTCCATTAATTAATTCGACCGGCCTTCCTCGAGAACGTAAAAAGAAAAATTAAATCTGGAATAATTGAGGTGCATGCAACTTATCCGCCTTGTTATTGCCAATCACTGTATTTTTGCAGCCCAATTGCTTGCAATTAGTCCCGGCACTTTTTTCATTGAACCCGGCGCTCAAAGTGGAACCTTTCTCGCAAGAACACGTACTGGCCCTATTACAATAAAATCCGCCGAACTGAATTGGTTTCGCGGTAAAACGCGCATTCGTCAAACCATGCCCGGAGCAGTATTTCATGACTTGATCCCGAGCGGCAAAGACTCCGCTGAGACCAATTACTTTATCGGAAACGATTCACGAAAGTGGCGTAAAAACGTTCCTCACTATCAACACCTTCGGCAAGAGAATATATATCCCGGAATTGCGGTCGAGTACCACGAGCGGGAAGGCGATTTGGAGTTTGATTGGCTTCTTTCGCCAGAAGCAGACGCCTCAAAGATCGTTTTGCGGTTTGAAGGAATGCTTGGTCTTTCAAAAAATAAGCAAGGGGACCTGACGGTAGAAGCGACCGATAGCTCCATCCTTTACCGGCGTCCGCGCGCTTTTCAGCAAGGAAAAGCGGTTGCAGCAAGCTGGGTAATTCAAGGTAACGAAGCTGGAATTCAGCTTGGCTCCTATGACCATTCCCTCCCACTCATCATCGATCCTGAGACGATATGGATGGAACGGTTGGGCGGAGCGGGAACTGACGAAGTCGTTGGCGGATGGGTTGAATACAGCTACTCGGTGATTGTTGGAAATACCGAATCCCTCGATATAACAGTTAATGGATATGGGTTGGCCACTTCGCAAACCGATATATTTATCGCCGTCAAGGATCTTCGCTTTCCTGGGAGAACGCCAAATCTTACGATCATGGGAGGGCGCGGCCGGGATCGTGTTCTGTCGGTCGGCAACAAAATCATTGGCGGTGAAACGAACTCGCTTGACTTTCCCCTGGTCGAAAGCTTTTATAGCAAACCCATGCAGCGGCTTTACGGAGGAGGGGCCTGGGACGGGTTTGTGATTGCCTTTAACTCCGATTACCCGGGAAGGCCATCCATGTCCACTTATATCGGCGGCAGCGGAGACGACCGTGTATTGGCTGTCTCAGGGAACTGGTTTGCAGGTGAAACAACTTCTCAGGACCTGCCCATAGTTCGTGCCCGGCAGACCAGATTAGGCGGCGGAATTGATGGCTTCTTTGGACAAACAGACTCTTTCTCGCGTCCGACAGTTTTAAGCTATTGGGGTGGTAGCGACGATGACCGGTTTACGAGCCTTCTGGAAGGCGGCAACGGTACGGTCCGAATTGGCGGGCAGTCCAAATCCCGCGATTTTCCTTTGTTGAACTCCGAGAGCCGGCTCAATGGAGGCTGGGATGGAGTTTTGCTGGAACTCAATGGAGCCTTGGGTGAGGTTGTTAGCAGTGAATACTGGGGCGGGGCTGGAGATGATGGCATTGCCGGTTTGGCCTCCTTGCCCGATGAAAAGTGGGCGCTGGTTGCTAATACGCAAAGTAAGGATATCCAAGTTACCAATGGCTCCAAGCCTTCCGGCGAAGGGGACGTTCTCCTTCAGTATCGCGACGGTCAATCCGTGATTTTTTCCACCTATTTTGGAGGATCCCGACTGGACAAGGCGCTAGGAGTAAATGCCAGCGGTTCGGAGGTTTTGATTTTTGGCGAATCGGCATCTTCGGATTTACCAACTAATAATGCTCTGCAACCAAATTATGGAGGAGGCGAAACCGATGGATGGTGGGCATCTTGGAATTTCAAAGGCGATCTGCAGGAAGCCAGCTATTTTGGTGGTGCAAGCCGGGACTCCATATCGATGGCCAACCGCCAATATGGTGGCGATCTCTTACTGGCCGGATCTTCCTTTTCGTCCTCATTCTCGACACTACAGCCCGTCAGTCAATCCAACTACCCGGAGATTCGATTTCAGCCGATTGGGGGAAGTGATGGCTTTGCCGCATCTATCGGAACTGGCGGCGTTACCCTTTCACCGGCCATCGTTGCAAAGGGCGGACAAGTGGAATTGATGTTGCACGTCAACGGCGTTTTTCCGCAAGGAACTACTTTCAGAATAGATATTGCTGATCCTAGTAAAGCGCGCTTCAATAACCAGAGCCGTGCGGAGGCCCAATTCCCCAACGACTTCTTTGGAGGCATTACTCAAGGACGATTTTTTGTAGACGGTTTAACCGAAGGAGAAACCACCGTCACTGTCTCCTGGCCAGGTGGAAACTTTGAACAGAAGTTACGGGTTGTAAAATTGGCCGCCTTTTGGGACCAGCGGAAATTTGCGCTGCGGAAAGGTGATCGTAGCACCGCCAATCTTCGGTTCTTTTGGCTTGATCCTGCAACTGGGGATACTGGCCCGTTGCGATGCGCATCAAAAGCGGAATTTTTTAAATACCAAACCGTCACGGACGAACGAATCGTAAAAGCCACCTTTAATAATGCGTCCTGTGCGAGTGCCAGTTTTTATATTGAGGCCGTGGATAATGGAACAGCCACCGTTCAAGTAATTTTTCCCGAAGCTGGTTTTGCCATTCCCCCTCTTGAGGTTAACGTCACAGGGTCCGCCAGGCCGATTCTCATCGACGTTCCGCCCGGCCTATCCAAAGGATTGTCCACCAACCTTAAAGTTCCTAACAATCTCGCGAACCTGACGGTCACCTCGGAAACCCCCGAACTGCTCAAATTGCAACACGGTTCAAACTGGAATACCAGGGTGGCCCTCACCGATAAACTGCCGCCACAGTTTGGCACAGTAGGTTTGGTGGGGCTGGCAAACGCGGGTACAGCAATCGTACGGATCGACGCACCCGGCATTGAGCCCATCCGCATTTCGATTCCTCTCAGTCCCACCACTTTCGCCGTTCGCCGATTCGAGGATGTCGCCAACGCCGACGGATACTTCTCGCTAGCGGCGCTCTTTCCGCGCAGTTCCGCAGCCAGTGTGAATGAACTGGTAAAGCTTTCCGTGCTTGCCCTGCCAGTTGGAGTCGATCCTCGAACGCCCATTGTTTATGTGAAGGAACCAGGGGAAACTTCGGTTGTTGAACTTCAGGAATGGAAGGCTAATGGACCTCCCACTACAATTGCTTCAATATCTTTTAACGCTCTGGGTTACTATGTGTCCAATATCGCGGCTGTGGGCGTACGCTTTTTCCGCGCTGTAGCACAAACCAATCCAGACTCTAACCCCTCATTGTATCGCCTGGAAACCACGCCCACATTGGTTGGAAGAGTGGTATTGCTGGGCCACAATTTAGAAACATCGCTAACACTGGGCGCTGGTCTGCGTAACTTTTCGTTGCGCGTGGTGAGCGGCGATCCTCGTGTATTGCTTGCTGCGGATGCAAACAAGACGCCTTCTTCTTCGGTAACGCTTTCCGCTCTCACCGATAGGGGCAACTACGGGCAAACCATTTACCTTGTTTCAAACACCAATGCCCCGGAACTCAATTCCGTGCTCGATGTTCCTGTTTCGTTTTATGTAGGTGACGCATTAAACGAAGTTTGGACAGTGCGTCTTGTCCCTTCCTCCATTGGATTTGGCGCGTTTTCCAACAGTGTACCTTTTGGCGCAAAAGCAAACCTCGGAATCACCACTTACATTATTGACCCGGTCTCGCGCGAGACACGCACCCAACAGCCGCTTCGTCGTGGACTTGCTCCCATCCGATTAACGCCGAAGATTTCAGGCCCAGCGCAAGGTTCGACGGAAGCTGTCCTCACGCACGAAAATCCTTCATTTAGCTTGAGCTTGAATCCAACAGGTTTAGGGGATGTCATCGTTTCGGTATCACAGCCGGCGGGATTTCAAGAGCCTTCCAAAGGAGCAAGCGCCAGGATTTCGATTACAGGTTACAAGTGGATAGGGACCCTAGCCGATTCAGGGCCTTTGGTATTGGCTCCCGATACCCAAGTGGGGTTTCGCGTTCGGCCGGCGGACGGACAAAGAGCCGAATCCTTGATTGATCTGGAAGTGGCCACAGAGGACCCAACCCGCCTTCTATTGAGCCTGGACCCGCTCGATCCTGGTAAGACATCCGTGCAATTCCAAATCGGGCCATCCAAGAACCCGCCCATCATCTATGCGCAAGCTGCACCAGGTTCAATAGGGGATCAAGTGGGTATTCTCATTCGGGGAGCTACTAGTCAAACTTCACGAATTCCAGTTAGCATCCGCCCCTTGCGCATTCGATTTATGAGGTCGAACGACTCTTCTTCCCCGAACTTAAGCACTGACATACAGGGCAAGGATCCTGATTTTACGATTAATCCAAGTAGCGCACCCCTGCAAATTCCCTTGGCGTTGTCCGTGGAATCGCCCGATTCTTTTTTACCGGTTGACGGACAAGTTTGGAATGCGCCGTTACTTTCCCTGCGGCCTGGAGCCACGCCGATTGAGGCCCGCTTCACCGTTGAGGGCGATCCGGGTGCGGGCATATTGTCCCCAGCGGCAATCACTTTCCGCGAAGGCGACGAAACCCGCAATTTACGGTTTGTTCCGATTCGCAGCGGGGAAGTTACGTTAACGCCCGTGGCTGGCCTTTCGGCATCGCCCATCCGCGTAGTTGTGACTGGGCCTCGGCTTCGAGTTGGACGAATCGCATTGGGCCGCGATCTACAAGGGCAGCTAAGTGTCACTGCCTTCTTCAGCGATCAAAACCGGTCAGCAACAGTCACCATAACCAGCGAGGACCCCAGTAGGCTACTTTTTCGCTCAGGCCTTGGCCGGTTCCGGTGAAGTTGGGATCAAGATTGCAGTAGCCGGCTTTCCAGAACTCCGCACCACAATTCCTCTCTATGAGGTTGGTCTAAAGCTGGTCGACAATTTCGGAATTCCAACGCTCATATCGGGATCGGACACCAGCGCTCGCGTAACAGTTTTTGCTTCGGTATTGCAGCCACCCAATCAGATCCCGCTGCTACCCACAGGGAACGCTATCCGCGTGGGAAGAGGCGACCTATCCGTTCCGATTGTATTCAGTCAGCCGGGTATAGCGGAATCCGATCCCCCTTCGGCGGTAATCAAAACGGGTGAATCTAACACTATTGTGACCATTCGCCCGTTGAATACAGGAAGCACCGAAATAGGCTTGGGCGGCGTGCCAGGGTTTCAAATTCTACCACCAACAATTCCAATTAAGGTGGACGCATTACGCTTGCAACCGTCGCTTAGCGCCAGTTTCATTAATTCCCGTTCCGTGCTTCCATACCCCTTGCTGACGTTGGGACAAGTCTCGGTAAACAGCCAAGCGCGTCTACCTTTTGACGTTCGCGTGGAGAGCTTAAACCCATCGTTGGTCAAATTGACGGCAAGCCCCGACAATGCGCCGGCGGACGCAATTACCTTGGTGGGCTATTCACCCAATAGCCCCGCCCGCTTCTATGCTGCAGCGCTCCAACAAATTGGCGAGACGCAGATCCGTTTTTCCGCCGCAGGGATGGAGCCAGTGATGCTCAATGTATTGCTAACTCCTCTCGCGCTCTCCATTGAACCAAGCAACATTACGCAATTCCTCAATCAGGGACCAATTTCATTCGCCCTTTCCGCTGGAGGCAACGGGGCGATTCTGCCCACAGGAACCACAATTCCTCTTTCGATCGTCAATACAAACCCAGGGGTTGTTGAAGTGAACGCGGCCACGGTGGAACTGCGCGATTCACTTACTACAAAGTTCACTGCTACTCCAAAACGGGCTGGAACAACTTCGCTTATTGTAACCGGGCACGCGGGTACGCTTGTCAATGCAAGCATCGAAATTCTTGAACCCGCAGTTGGCTTCAACGTCTCCACACGCTTCACGATTGGTCAATACTCGCAAAAAAGCATGCTCTTGAATTTCACTGGAATGCAGCCGGCAAACGGGTTGGCTGTCAAGATTACTTCGCGCAATCCCTCTGCACTAGTGGTGTCCGGGGTTGCGGATATGGCTGGTTCAGCGGAGGCCACGGTCCCGTTTCGCACTGGGCAACAGTGGCCAACAATATACCTGCAAGGATTGAGTAATTCCGGATCCACAATCGTTGTTGTGTCGGCACCTGGTTTTGCTTCCAGGGAATACACCGTGGACGCAAGCGCTTCGGGGATAACCATCGTTTCACCACCATCCGAATCGGCGCTGAGAGTTGGCCAACCCGGACGGGTAGGATATTCTTTGTGTGAGATGTTGCCGGCATCTGGCCAGACAACATACTGCGCCCAGACCCGAGCCGCTCCGCAAGTGCCGTCCATAACAGTGGATGTAACTTCCTCCGATCCTACGGTGGTAGAAATCACAGAGCCGAAGGCGACGTTAACCGCCGCCAATCAGGATAAGTGGAGTTTTGGCGTAAAAGTGCTGCGCCCTGGTGTCGTTCGATTCCGAGTGACGGCGAATCCACTGAATGCCAATAACGCCGGGGAACAGGGCCTCTCCATATTTCCTTAATCCTAGAAACGGCAGTTGACTGTCTCGAAGATCTGGGTATCGCGAGCCAAACGGGGACATGGTTCCCTGGCCTGAAGCGACAGAACTCCGAATGAAATCCTTTAGGACTCTAGGCGCAGCGGCCTGGGTACCGTGTCCCCTTTGGCGACCTTTTTACGCACTTCAGTCTCACCATTTGGGTGATGCTATTGCTCTGATCCTATGACGGCAAGTCCGATTGTTTTAAGCCTTTCGTTGTACTGTTACCAACTCAACTGCCGTTTTTAGATTAATTACTGCACTGTCACCCGAAGCGTTTGTACGGAGGGATCGGCTGCGAACCCTGCTACGGGACGTATGGTGATGTTGGCCTCGCCTGGCTTCAGACCACTCACATCAATTTGGCGTCTTGAATTCTGTCCAAATACAACAATCGGATTCGGCTGCACAGATACAACTGAGGCATCGGATACGTCAAATGCAATCGATGCGGTCACTCCTGGGCGGAGCGCATACTGCTGCCGGTTAATTGCGCCTAAGTCCGAGAGTCCAACAGCGAGTCCGTAAACTGACTTAGCCTGGAACCTGAGGGTTAGTTCCTGAAAACTCCATACACTAGGCGAGAGGCCCACGCTTGCGGAAGCACTGCTGAATCCAGCTACCGGCGCACCCGCAGCGGTTTCTAAAGATGCAGTGATTGTGGCTGATCCATTGTCTGAGAGGGCGTGCAGATTAAGCTGGGTGGTAAAAGGGCTCTGAACCAAGGAGGCCGTTCCGGGGATATCGGACGAGGAGGACAAGACCAAACGCGCGGGATCGGAAGATGCGAATCGGACGCGAAGGCTCCGCATAGCCTCGTCGGTAAGTCCAACAACTTGATAACCGATTGCACGAATTGAGTCCTTGCCGACGGTTGGAGGTAAGAGGAAATTGTTAATCCCGGAATTCCGGACTTCCAGTTCCAAGTCCTTGTCAGCCACCCAACCAGGAGGTGGAACAATCGCGATCTTGGCGGTTCCCGCTTGACCGGCCTGGAATGGAATCGTGAGTGAGTGTCCATTTGAAACCGTAAAGCTGGCGGGCGGGACGCTGCCCTGCAAACTGATAGCGGCGGGAGCGCTGAGGCTGGTGCTGTTGGAACTGGTAAAGCCAATACGAATTTCCGTGTTGGGACTAGGCCAATAACGTCCCCGAACAGCATTCGAGCCGCTGCCAACTGTGAGGTCAAGTTGTCTGGTAACCGGACCACCTTGCGTGTAAAGAAACGTGAAGCCGTTGGGGTTCCAGGCAAACCCGGGTTTGCCGATGAATACGTTGATAAGCTTGTCGTCGAAGCCAGGCGCAGACAAAATAAAGTATGTGTTGCTCTCAGCAACGCCTTGAATGAAAAAAGACAAGCGTTGATTTGCTGGAAAAGTTACCGTGCCGGAGCCCGTTGTCTTTTCCGATAATGAGAGCCGTAGCAGGGAAGGATCTTTGCTGGTTATGGTTAAAGGCGTGTCTTGAGTAAAACCCAAGTCAATGAAGCTTTGCAGTTGGACGCCCGTAAAATAAGTTGAATTGTTCACATTGAACTGCCGAAGACGAATGAGTACTCTGCTGGGAAGCGGAACGGAAATATCCGAGCCGGCGGCCACCTGAATTTCGGTGTCACCAGTCCTGACTCCTCGAAAGTTGACCTGCGCCCCACCCGTTGCGACCGAAGGTTTGGGAGTTAACACTTCAACTATAGAAGGATCGGCTGCTGTAATAGTAGGAGACCAAACGGCGCCAGGACGCAAGGGCCAACCTTCTGCTTCGAACTGCGGCAAACTTTCGTTTGGCCTTGGAATGATCCTGGTGCTCAATCGCCCGTTGAAAGGAACTGCGCCCAATATGGTAGTGAATGGTGCACCGGAAGAAGTATTGTCCAAGGTAAGAAGTAGTCCGGAAGATCGTAAGGAGACGCGCATGGTTCCATCCGCGAAGCCGTCGGACTTCGCCGTTATTACCACGTCTCCATCGTTTCCCAACACATGGAGGAAAATCGGTGTCTGGTTTGGCCGTGTTGTGATAGTAATTCTAGCTTGTCCGGCCTGCGTTGCATCCGCCGACAGCAACGCTCGCGTTGGATCGGAAGATTCCACGGTTAGCCGTATCGTGCCTTGCGATTCCACATTGGCGAATGTGATGTTAACCTGCTTAACCATATCGCGCCCTAGAACCTGCAGCGGCTCGCTGAATCGTAGCAAGGGGCCCTGCACTTCCACTGGAATCACTCCGGTTTGATTCCCTGCCAAGATAGCTGGTGGGATGGCCACGGTAATCTCCGTTTTTCCAACCGACAATGCCCGAAGGTTAATACTTTGTTGAATCGTTGTGCCGCTGAGAATGAAAGTATCTCCAGTCAAAATCGCCACGT
>JAYTTF010000144.1:0-21067 GCA_043745195.1 Bryobacterales bacterium
GCTGGCATATGCTCCAGCAGCCCAACATATTTACGCTGGCAAGAAAAAATCGAACCATTCCATGCCGCAGGAAGAAATTTCGCAGCTCTTGGTGGATC
This sequence comes from Bryobacterales bacterium, assembly GCA_043745195.1. Taxonomy (GTDB): domain Bacteria; phylum Acidobacteriota; class Terriglobia; order Bryobacterales; family Bryobacteraceae; genus JANXSF01. The sequence goes on from JAYTTF010000144.1 coordinate 99, forward strand.
ATGCACGGCTAGGGAAAAGAGTGGTCCGGTTGAAGGGTGGCGATCCTTTCATTTTTGGGCGTGGCGGTGAGGAAATGGAAGCACTGGTAGATGCGGGGATTCCTTACGAAGTGGTGCCAGGTGTGACGGCTGCGCTGGGGATTGCGGCCTATAACGGAGTGCCGCTGACGCATCGCGATCATACATCCGTTGTGAGCTTCGTTACTGGCCATGCACCGGATCAGATTGACTGGTCGAAAGTAGGGCATGCGGAAACGCTGGTTCTTTACATGGGGCTTTCGTATTTAGCCGATATTGCAAAGAGGATCATTGCAGCTGGAAGAAGTCCGCAGACTCCGGCGATGGCCGTCCGGTGGGCAACGCGATCCACGCAATCAACCATTGTTGGAACCTTAGAGACACTCCCGGGGTTGGTTCTGCAAGCGCAGATGAAGCCACCGGCGACGATTGTGGTTGGCGAAGTGGTGGCGTTGCGTGACAAATTAAATTGGTTTGAAAAGTTGCCGCTGTTTGGCAAGCGCATCGTGATCACACGGGCAGCCACGCAGGCGGGAACGCTGGGACATCAGCTGCACGAATTGGGTGCTGATGTAGTGGAGCTACCAGTGATTGCTTTTGCGCCACCGATGGATTCCGCACCTCTTGATGCAGCGCTGGCGAACCTTTCTGCCTACGACTGGTTGATTTTTACCAGCGCGAACGGCGTGCGTTATTTTCTGGATCGCTTGGATCAATCACCGCATGACTTGCGCGGATTGCGGGCAAAACTCTGCGCCATTGGACCGGCTACCGCGCGCGAGTTGCAAGCATTGCATTTGAAGGTGGATTTGATCCCCGAAGAATATGTAGCTGAGAGTCTGGTTGCCGCGATGAGCCGGGAAGCATTGTCCGGTAAACGTGTGTTGATTCCACGGGCGGCAGTTGCGCGCGATATTGTGCCCATTGAACTGCGCAAACTGGGTGCGGTAGTGGATGTGGTTGAGACCTACCGCACAGTGGTTCCCGCCGCATCCGAACAGTTGGCGAAGGAATTATTCGGGGCAGGAAAGCCCGATTGGATCACGTTCACCAGCTCTTCCACCGTAAAGAATTTCCTGGCACTATCCGGTGCGGACTCATTGCTTGGCGTGAACATTGCCAGCATTGGTCCAGTGACCTCGGCTACTGCGAAAATGCATGGCTTGGAAGTGAGTGTGGAGGCTGAGCCTTACACAATAGAAGGATTGGTTGAAGCGATTCTCAACTATTCACGGCGATAGTGCCGTAAGTCCACATTGATCATTATTGGCTTTGCTGCGGCCTTTGCGGCAGCATAGCTTTCCGGGATCAACTGTTTGGATTGAACTGTATTCTCTTCCATAATTTGGAACTGTTTTTCTGCTTCCAACACTGTGCCGCCGGAAACCATTCCGAACAGGCTGGCAACGTTCATTGGATTTGGAGAAACGATGATAACCAACTTTTCAACCCCAATGTTGCGGTCCATTCGGAAGTATCGACCACCTTCGGGTACCAGACTCGGTTTGCCGGCGATGGCCCGGTTTTGGGTGCCGGTGTTGGAAGCAGGATATAGAAGTTGATATTTACCCGGCGCACCTTGCCCCGAATCTTCCTTGCGGATGGTTCGGATTCCAGCGTCACCCAAGTACTTTTTCATATCGTCAGGATTTCCATCGAGCGTTCGATGCAGAATGTACACATGGGAATTCTTGCTTATCGTGAAACGGAGCCGGAACTGTTCGCCGTCAACAAAGCGGCGGGATGCATGAACAATGGTCTCACTCCCCTCGTTTTTCAACAAGACTTCGTATTTCAGGGCAGGAGCAATGGCAGTTGTCCCTTCTACTACACTGAGTCCTTTCTCGAAAATGTCTTTCGGCTCCACGCTGGATTGAGCTTTAACAGGACGATGCAATGCCGCAAGCAATACAAAAATACCGATTCGTCTAATTATCATCTTCAGTTCCTTCTACAGCTTCGGTATGGACAAGACAAATTGTGTTGTCTGAGATCTGCCGGATTGCAGGATTTTCATAAATGGTCCCAACTCGCCTTTACCTTCCAATTTTTTCCCAATGAATTTTTCCAGCCCCTCGGGCTTGCTATCAAATGCAAATACCTTTAAAGCTTCTGTTCCAAAGGGTGGCGCTACTTCTGTTTCTACTGCTACCACTGCCTGGCCCGCGTTGGTGGCCTTTTGTAGGTCTTCCAGTTTGTTCGGATAGAGCACCGTGATTGTTCCGCTAACATCCACGTCAACCAGCATCAGCCAAGCACGCCGATCAGGAACCATTGTCAGCTTCAGGCGGCTTCCCGCGCGATAGACCCCTTGCAATTGTGAACCAGACTTGCTCACTTCCTCAACGGACAGAGATACGTTGAATGGTTGTGACTGGTAGCCTAAGGTCACAATTTTCTGCGCTTGAGCCAAATTCAAAAGGCGCTCTTCTGTTTCTTTAAGAGACAATTGACCGAAGAACATTTTCCCCCCGCTGCGGTGAATTAATTCGTAGCCATTATTAGAGCGTCTGGCGAGAACATCATATTCCTTGGTCACAACTCTGATATTGGTGCCGGTCTTCAACTGTGCAGCCAAAGCATCCATCGCCGGTTCCACTTTTACTCTTAAGGCTGACTCTTGCTTTAGCCTGACTGCGGTTGGGGATCTCTTCTGTCCAAGAAGTGGTTTGGCGACCAATGGATCTTTCCATTCCTTTGGGAACAATTGAGGCGTCTGCCCAAAGCTTGGCTGCACACTTTCCATCAGGTATTGATGGAGCTCGCGGTAAGTAATCAAACCGTCATGATCCAAATCAGCTTCACCGCTAAGTGCTGCCAGCAGTCCGTTCGTGAATGCGCCATGGGGGCGTCCATCAATGGTGCTGCGGTGTCCGTCGTCGATCGCCTTTTGAGGAATGTCCCAGGCCTTTTCGTTGCGCGCCGATGCGGAGATATAGACAAGATTGCGGTACGGCCATTCCTCTTTCAATGGCTCAACGTTTGGGGTGGTGCTTTCTCTTTTCGCAGGCCTTGTGTCCACAATTTCCAAATCGCGGGCAACTAATTGCGGTATGAACTTGGCTGATTCTCCTGAAAAGCAAGCGTCGAACAAAACCATTACTTCAGCATTATTTTGGATCTGCAAGAAGCGTTTCTTTAAGTCGGTGCTACCCACCAAAAGGCTGTTTACCATCTGGGCAGGTGTGCCTGGACGGAAATCATAAGGGACAATGGCTCCGGTCCGCATATCCAACCCCAAGGCACTGTTGGCAGAATCATGGAAGCTTGTGCCATGGCCGCTGAAGTAAATCAGAACAAAGTCACCGGCTTGTGTGTTTTGAATTAATCTATCAATTTCACTCAAAATCCCTGCCTTGGTAGCGGAAGCATTTACCAGGCTCCGCACATTGTTCGGCTCGAATCCCCAGGATTTGATTAAGGCGTTCTTCAAGGCCACTACATCATTGCTTGGGCCAGATAACGGCGAGACACTGGGGAAATATGGAAACTCACCCACTCCAATCAGCAACGCCCGGCTGGTTGAAAATGCAATGCAAGTGTTGAATAAGATCAGAAATAAGAGTTTGTTTATCACGACAAGTCCCGCCTTTGTAGAATAACTCATGAAAGAACCTCAAAAGCGCAAAGGGCCTGGCGGCAGGGCCACCAAATGGTACGAGGAACACGAAAGCGTCTCGCCGCCTGAGCTCCGTTTTGCGCGTGTTCCAGAAGTTACGACATACTAACTACATGAGGCATCTGAAGACGGTTCTTACGCTTTTCATTGCGGTTGCTGCTAGCTGGGCACAGCCCACCGACGCCAGACGGATTCAACCAGTAGCGGCGCGTGCTCCAGAGCGCCGTGCCCTCCTTATCGGGAATAAGAGCTATCCAAAGTCCAAGCTGGCAAATCCTGTGAATGATGTTGAGGATTTGGCGAAGGCGCTGGGGCAGATTGCTTTCAAAGTACAAGTGCTTACCGACGCAACGCTGAAGCAAACCAATCTTGCGATTGAACAGTTCGCGTCAGGGTTGGTGGCTGGCGACATTGCGTTGCTATTCTACTCCGGGCATGGGCTGCAGATTGACTCGGAAAATTATCTGGTCCCGGTGGACTTTGCTGCGGCCAACGAAACCCAGGCGAAGGCGCAGGCGGTCCCTTTCAGCAAGGCAAAATCAACGTTGGAAGCCAGCCGGGCCAGCCTAGTGGTAATGATTCTTGATTCGTGCCGTGACAATCCTTTTAGTGCGCCAGGGCGTCCAACAAAAGGGCTGGCGGCGCTTGAGGCAGATCTGGGTGCCTACATTGCTTTTGCAGCAAGTCCTGGGCAAACCGCAAGTGACAATTCGCGGGAACGCAATGGACTGTTCACAAAGTACCTACTGGCGGCATTGTTGGAACCGCTGCATGTTTCTGAATTGTTCCGCAAAGTGCGCCAGCAGGTTTATGATGCTTCTGAAAAACGGCAGCTTCCCTATGTTCATGACCAGGTGGTGAGCGATGTGTATCTGCGGTCGCCTACTACAACGGCCCCGTCTCCATCGCCTGTCCAGGACGTCTTCGACAAGGCGAAGGAACGTTACTATCAAAAGGATTGCAATCAGGCCATTGAGTCGTTGGACCTGGCTGTTCGCCGCGACCCTGGCAATGCGATGGCTCATAACGCGCTGGGGATGGCCTATACCTGTGCCCAAATGTATGCGCTGGCAGCGAAGAGTTTTTCAATGGCTATTCAACTGAATCCCGCCATGGCAAACGCCTATCTCAATCGTGGTCAAGTTTTTCTATTGAACGCGCAATATGAATTGGCTCTTCAGGATTTCGATTGGGCTGTTGAGCAGGATCCCACGGACGCTGTGTCGCATTATAACCGAGGCAAAGCGCTGTTCGGTTTGCGCAAATATGAAGATGCACAGGCAGCCTATAGTAATGCGATTCAGGCGAACCCATCAGACCCATACGGTTTTCATGGCCGCGCGCAGGTGTTGCATCAATTAGGGAAGTACAAAGAAGCCTTGGCCGATTTCGATTCAGCGCTGGCTCGAAAACAGGATTGGCCTGCAGCGAAGGCGGACCGGGAACGCACTCGTTCCCGGCTTTCCGCCATGCGTTAACGAATGGCCTGTTCGCCACCATTTGCGGCCAATCGGAACCGCGGCATTTGAGCCCCTTCGCTTTCCACTTTGACCTTCTCCGAAACGAACGTGAAAAGCTCCTTGGCCGTTACCACCTGATCACCATTCAGATCTGCTTTACCCCCAAGTGCCTGCGTCAGCCAGTGATTGAACAGTGTGCCAGTGCCTCGAGGTTGAGATTGCTGATCGCTTGACCCTGATACCAGAACTGACCATCCGGGTTTGCTGCCAAACAGATTCAGCACGTGATTATTTACCAAACTTTTTCCGCCTAAGAATTGCCAATCCTGCGGGAGCTTATGGCCAATATCGAAAATCAGAAAACATTGATTGGTACGGACGCTTCGGTTGAGGTACAGTTCCAGATCAGAAAAGTTTAAGGCGGTGCTTTCAATTTGGGCAATTTGCGTACCGTTGAGTGCAAGGTACAACTTGTCACCCCTGCCTGGACGAGGGTCGTGGATGCCATGGGTGGCGACGTAGATCACCAGCATATCGTTGGTTTGGGCTTTTGCGGCGAAGTCCGAAAATGCTACTCGAACCTGCTCCAGTGTGGCCTTCTCGTCTGTGAGCAACCGGATGTTTTCATGCTTGAATCCAGCTTGCTTTTCCAGATCCTGGGCGAATACTTCTGCTTCTGCAGCAGCCAATTCCAGCACTGGAAGTGTTTCTTTGCTGGAGCCGAACTTGGAAATTCCGATTATGATGGCGTATTTCTGCCCGGCAAACTTTGGTGCCCTCACTACATTCGCTGGGGTATGTACAGGAATCAAAATCGACCTTCGATTGCCTTTGCCATCGGTTGCTTCAAGCAACAATTCCTTCTGGGTGGCCGCAACTGTGGTTGCGAATTCAAAGGGAGCTATGGCAGCGCCGCTGGGAATGGTGACCGGCTGGCCGTTCACTTTTAGTGCTGCACCGCGCGAAACAGATCCCTTCAGCGTAACCTTGGCCGATGCCTGTTTTGCTGCCAATACAATTGGCCCTGCAGGTTCACTCAAAATAAGGTCAGGCGGAACCCCTTTGGGATCGTCAGCAGAAACCATGCTTGAATACCCAAACAGAGAATTGCGTTGCATCTCATTTACTCGCACTACCCAGTTCTGGTAAAACTGCCGCCCAGCCTTGTTTGTAGCGGAAATTTCAATGGCGTTTTCGCGGAGATCAAACAGTTCATCGGGGCGTTTGCGCAGCGCCTCAGGCTCCATTACTAACAGAGTCCCTTCAGGAACCGTCCTCTCCTCAAAGACATTTCCCATTCCCTTGCCGTTTACAAAAAGTTTGTAGCGGCCAGGGTTGATGTTGCGCTTCTGGGCATCGCGAACAAGGATTCGAAGACTCTTGATCTGACGATCAGGCACTTCAATCAACGCGTTGCCGGAAGCAAATGCAGTTTCAAAAAAATCAGGGAGCCATAACTGAAACAGATTGGGGCCTTCCTGTGCGGAAAGCCCCATGCCGCCTAGCAGAAGGCTCTGGAATAGCAGAGCGCTCCGTTTCATTTCTTAGTCGGGAGGGAAGCAGGTATCACAGCTTTCTTCATCTGATTTACTTGATTCACCTGGTTTTTAATCTGATCCACTACTGTTGCCGGTCCGGCTGCCGGAACGGTTGCAACCGCTTGGCGATTCACAGCAGGTGTTGGTGCCAACAGCATTTGGTCGGCAATCACGCGATAGTTTTGAAGTTCTCGCAAATCTGGAACTTTGGGCTTCCAGTTAGGATCTCCACCGTACATATTGATGTATTCGTAAATGGAATCCAGGTTCGGCGGATAGTAGGACATGGCCCGCGCTTCTGCATTCCAGCGCGCATAGTTGGTGACGTAAGTATCCAATTCAGCGCTCACCTGCTTGGGGTCCACGCCATTTTCGCGAGCCATCATCAAAGCCAAATGAAGATGAGATCCATAATTTTGACGGCGTGAATCTGCCTTTGTTGCTTTGAAGAAGGACTCTTTTGCCATACGCGCATCATCATCCGTCCGACCAACCAATTTCAAGGTTTTCGCGTAAAAATAATGTGCCGCCGGGTCGTTGTCGCGAATAGCCACTGCATCGCCAAGGTTGGTGCGGGCCATATCAAACATGTCGTGATAGTAAGCCAGAATTCCGTTGTCCCGTTTCAGTTCTGCCATTAGATTGCGATGCTCGGCGCTGCTGGATACAAATCCGTTCTTCGCTTTCAATTCAATTTCCGCCTTCATTGAATTCGCAATCAGGTTTTCTGCCTTTTCAATGCGCTGCTTCACGCGCTTGCGTTGACCCATGAAACCCAGTTGCAATCTTGCGTCCTTAGCTGAGGCCTTATCCAGTGCCAGATATAGTTTCGGCACTTCCCTTACGTCATATTTTGAGTTCAATACAGCTTTGAAGGCCATTTCGTCGGCATCATCTTCCTGCACCTTATCCCACTCCACATGCTTCACACCTTTGTTCATCAGGGAACCAACCAGGAAACCGGCCGCTCCACCAATCAGGGCACCACTCATTGCCGCGCCGGCACTTTTGCCGATACTAGCTCCAAGCAGTCCGCCAGCCAGTGTAGCTACACCCGTTATCTTGGCAACTTTTTTCGCTTGATCTTCGTTGTAGGCCGTCTCTCCTAATTCCATCATGTTCTGTTCTTTCCAATGGTCCTTATACACATGGGCCATTTCGTGCGCCAGAACGTAGGAAAGCTGAGCCTCTGAATCCAGCAGAGAGATTAAGCCGGTGGAAACATAAACTGTTCCAGTGGACAAAGCTCGCGCCATTGGCGTGGGGGACGGGATCACTTTGAATGCGTAAAGCTTGTCGGAATCCGGGGGAACCAAACGTTGACCAATGCGGTTAACGTGATCCTGCACCATCAGATTATCGTAGAGCTTAGAATGCATGCGCCAAGTATCTTCGTGCACCGTAACCAAATGCGATTCACGGCCAACGTTATTGCTAAAGGCTTCCTCTGTGTGTTCGCGCATTTTTTCATCGAAGGCGCGGTCCACTGCGTCGCGGAAGTCAGGGTCTGTCTTGTATTTGTTAAGGGCGTATTCCTTAACCTTGTCGTAACGGTCGGCGTTCTTCTGGTCGGCCTTTTGTTCCTTTTCGACCTGCTTTTCTTCCTTAGTTTTTTTGTCGGCCGGTTCCGGCGCGGCACAAATTGTTGAGACCATAACGATCCCGATAACCAGCATTGCTAAACTGCGGTGCTTCATTGCTTTTCTCCTGTTTTCCCTTTATTGAATTGTTTTTTTCACCAGATCTACAAAAAATCTGGCTTCATTGCGATTGCGGTTGCGGGTTACGAAGTAGTAGTTCTCAGAACTTGTTTTCAATTGAAAGGTACCTCGCCTGTCGTCTTCGTTAACCCAAATCTTATTAATTCCAGAACCAGTAAGATCGAAAGTATGGCGGTGCTGTTTCTCACCCTTGTCTGCAATGTAGATAAGGTGCCCCGCTTTGATAGAAACTTTGCCGCGGCAATAATTGTTTAATTCGCGGCCCTGCAGCCAGCCCAGCTTTTCGTGGGAGTGCATGATAAGAAAACTCACCCTCTGTCCAGAAGTTTGCAGTTTCTCAATAATCTCAAACGCCTGCTTCTCAACAGTGGTTAGGGACTGTCTGTCTTCGGTATTCAAATACGCCATCGCAAGATATTCGCCAACTGTTGGATCGGACTTATCTTGCTCCCAAACTTCTTCCAGTTTGCCTGACGCTTTTTCGTAGTGCTCACCTTCGAAAAGTGCCATGCCTGTGCGCTTGCTTTCTTCAAATCTTCCGCCGCTTTGGGCTCCTGCTGGGAGACTGAATAGAAATGCAGCTGCAAATACAAAAAGAATTGGGGGATTCTGTTTCAAAGTAACGCCTTTAGTCTAAATAGTACTACTAGTATCGGCGGTTTACCAGCGTAACGTTATTTTGTACGGCTGCCCTCAACCAATCTGCCTTGCGATTCACCCCGCAGCCAAACATAGATTGGCGCGCGCGGCGTGGGCGAGGGCCAGGGCATGGCTACTTTCAAAGTCTGCTGCAAACCAGAGCCTGCACCCGTTGCCGGAATGGCGTCCACCGGTAGACCTTTGGTTGCGTCCCAACCTGTACGTTCAATCAATTCCAAATCGGAACCACTCAGGATGCCAAGAAAGTTTCCGCCGCCCGCCTTTTCGTCCGTCATCCAAAACATTTCGATCCGAGGGAATCGAATCACCGTACCCACCTTGACAGCTTCAGATGCAGTATCACCAACCAACACCGCACTTACCTGACATCCCGCTGGGCCCAGAAGACCCGGATCGAATGTGGCAAACAGTTGACCAGGACCAACCATTTCCAGCTTTGCTCCAGCCTTCTTTTCGCCGACATTAATTTGTAGCTCTTCAAAACCTTTCGATCCTTCCTTGCACTGTAGTTTCAGCGCTGGCTTCAGATCCGCTGGTTCAATGCGAAGAGACACACTGACAAACGAACCTGCGGGAAGCTCCTCCGCTTTCGGCGTTATGCCCAGGTTTTCAGGAAGGGAAAGTTTCACACTGGTGATCCGCGGTCTGGGGCCGCCCACTTGCAGCGCCGCTGCTACCGGGATGCCCCGAGCCACTCCGGGCACAACAACATTCATCGCGAGCAGCGTGCCAGCCTTGGCTTGAGCATCTGGCAATGTCACGACCACAATACGTTCGTTGGGCCTTGAAGGATCAAAGCTGCTCAACCGGAACTTTGCTCCTGGGGAAACTATGGATTCAATCCGGTCCAGCCCTTTTCCTTTCAGCGTGAAGCTTTGCTCCGCTGATTCCTGAGCCAATCGAATCGGTAGATTTTCAATTTGGGGTGGGGCAGGGAGGATGCTCAACGGCAGATCGCGGCTTATATTGTTGGCTGATACCAATGTCAAAATATAGTTTCCAGGACGCAGACGATCCGTATCCAACTCGACCGTAAGCTTTTTTTGCGGTCCTTGATAAGTTACAGGAGGTTGCCAATCCAGTTCCTCTGTTAATGCCTTCTGGCCCCCAGCACGACGAATAGAAACTTTTTTCACAAACTGGAAATCTGCCCCTTCCAAATCGAGCAACACTGGACCTGAAGCGGCAACCAATCGATCCTCTGAAGTCGAGGAAGGTTGCGCAGAGGTTAGTGTATCCATCGAATAGACATCAATGTTGCCCGTTACTTTTAACTGCTCGAAATCCCAACGGCCCGCTAATTGATACGTGCCAGGAGCAAGCTTGGTGTTGCGCGGATCCACTTCAAGAGACCTGCCTTGCACACTCACTCGTACTGGAATTTCGGCACCTTGCCCAACGGGCTTCATTACCCAGTCACGAACTTTTTCCAGCAGCAGAAGGTCCACCCCCGGCTGCAGAGGCAGGATGGATTTCGCATTCAAAGGAATGTGCGCGCCGTTCACGAACGCGGGGTTTGGGCGAGGAGCATCGCTGAAGCGATGGGCCCAAAGGTAGACAGTCCGCGTCCTGCTGCTGCCGGTTGGCAGGAATCGGCCGCATAGTTGCATGGAATCATCGGGTGAGGCGACTGAAAACACAGAACGGAATTCAGTCTCCGGGAATAGCCAGTTCTTAACTTCGGGCAACATGCCTCCGCCCATAAACAGGCCTCCAGCATTGGAAAAGAAGCCGTCCATTGCCTTGTCTTTCATCGTTACGATGGGTGCACGTCGAGCTTTTCCCGATGCGTCCAAACCATAATTGGTGCCACTTAGAGCCCGCACAATTGCGGCCAACATGCGGTCGGATGGATTGGTTCGCGTCAACTCCGCCGATGGATCATCATCCTCATTTTCAAGAACGCTCAGCAATTCCAAATTGTCTTCCGTCTGCGAAGTCTGTTCGGCATACTGCGTCATTTGGGAAATCAGGCGTTTGTCTTTCGTAACCAGATTGGTGACTTTCTTTTCGTCCAGACCTTGTGATCCAAAGGCGAATACCAAAACTCGAGCCCGGGACGGCAGAGTCCATTCGGCCGGACTTGCGGCTGGCACCATATCCATAACGGACATTGCACCGTCACTTCCAGATTCCATGTATACCAACGTGACCCGCGCTTCCTTCTTCACGTCGGCTGGAAGATTCACCGGCTTGTATAGAACCTTGAAGCCATTGTTTAAAACTTGAACGGATCGAATTGGCAGTCTTGCACCATCCGGCCTTTGCACCATCAGTTGGAAAGTGCCTACGGTGGAAGAGTTGCTGCCACAACCGGCTGAGGTAGCTGGTGTAACGGCCATGGCAAAACTGGAAATTGAGAGCAAAAGAAGAAGCCACATACTTCCTTAATAGCATGGAAGAATAGTGGAATGAATCGTTTCCTGCTTCTTGCGGTAACCTCTGTGGCTTTCGCCCAAACCCAAATCAAGCTTCAATTGGATGCAACCGATGCTCCTCGGCGTATTTTACACGCCCGCCTTACCATTCCCGTAACCGGTGGACCTGTGCGGTTAGTTTACCCAAAGTGGATTCCCGGCGAACATGCACCAACCGGACCTGTCACAGATTTGGTGAATCTGCAAATCTCCGCTGCCGGTAAATCAGTTAGCTGGCGGCGCGACCCTGTTGAAATGTACACGATCATAGCCGATGCTCCCTCTGGCGCAACATCGCTTGAACTTACTTACGATTTTATTGCTCCGCCGGAAATGGGCGGCTTCAGTTCTGGTGCATCCACAACCACAGAATTGGCACTGCTGAGTTGGAATCAGGTGATGCTGTATCCCGAAGGTAAGAAGACGGATGAAGTGCAGGTACAGGCATCGTTGCGAGTGCCCGCTGGCTGGAAATATGGAACAGCACTTCCAATTGCCCGCGAAACTGGCGATAGCATTGAGTTCAAAACTGCTTCAGCAACCACGATGGTGGATTCACCAGTAATATCCGGCAGGCATTTTCGGACATTTGATTTGTCGCCCGGTGGCAATCCTCCGCACTACCTTCATGTTTCCGGTGACAGCCGCGAGTCAGTGGCGCTACCCGATTCCCTGGTAGCCTCCTATCGAAAACTGGTAGCGGAAACCGGCGTCCTTTTTGGAGCCCGCCACTATGGTTCCTACCATTTTTTGCTGACTCTTTCCGATCATGTGGCGCATTTTGGATTGTAGCATCATGAATCAAGCGACAACCGCCTACCAGAAGCGTCCCAAACTGATCCTGATGCATTGCGTGTAAGTGCAGGCTTGTTGCCGCATGAAATGTCGCACTCCTGGAATGGCAAATACAACGGGCTTGGCAACCAGCGATTATCAGCAACCAATGCAAGGGGAACTGCTGTGGGTTTACGAAGGTCTAACGCAATACCTGGGAAATATTTTAACGCCACGCAGTGGGCTAATCACCGCTGCTGATTACCGGCAGATTGTAGCTAAAGATTTGGCCGAATTGGATCAGCTACCTGGTCGGCAGTGGCGTCCGTTGGCCGATACAGCCGTTGGCGCTCAGTTGCTTTATTCGGCGCGTGGTGATCAGCAGAGCTTGCGACGGAGCACCGATTTCTATCCGGAAGGCGCATTGATTTGGTTGGAAGCCGATGTGAAGATCAGGCAGATGAGCGCAGGAAAGCGGTCGTTGGATGATTTCTGCAAAGCGTTCCATGGCGGCAAAAGTGGCGGACCCGAAGTAAAGACGTACGCTTTGGACGACATTATTTCCACCCTTAACCAAGTACAAGCCTATGACTGGAAGAAGTTCTTCAATGATCGGATTTATGAGGTTGCCCCAAGGGCTCCGGGAGCAATTGAAAAAGCAGGATGGACGCTGGTTTTCAAGGATGAATTACCAGAGCGGCAGCGCATTCTTGAAGAACAGAACAAGTCCGTGGACGTTCGGTTCTCCCTGGGCCTGACTTTGAAAGAAGACGGCATCATTCAGGACGTGATTTCCGGTTCGCCCGCCGCCAAGGCTGGTGTTTCCGCTTCCGCGAAACTGATTGCAGTGAATGGCCGGCAGTTCACGGGGAAGGTGCTGCGGTCAGCCATCACGGCGGCCAAAGGCGGAACCGAAGCCATTGAATTGTTGGTCAAGGATGGTGAATATTACACCATGCATAAAGCGATTTGGAATGGTGGGAATCGCTATCCTCAACTCCAACGAGATGAAAGCAAGCCCGATTTGCTTTCGGAAATTATCCGCCCCCGGAGTTAGTACTGTTTTGCGTTAGTTCATTAAAACGCGGACAGCGGCTTCCATCAGTTTCTTGTAATCGGCATGCTCAGAGTTTGTAAGAATTGCGATCACAAATTGCTCTTCAGGGAAAATGGCGAATACCGTCCTGCAGCCTTGCTGCGAACCACTGTGGCTGTAGGCCTTCTTGCCTTCAAACATGGTCAAGCTGATGCCCATGCCATATCCGGTTTCCCGGCCTTCAGTGGTTTTTTGTGTGGCAGTCATCAACCTGTAGGTTTCCCGTTTCATGAGCCGTCCAGCGTCCAAAGCTACTCCGAATTGCATCACATCTATCGCCGATGCGACAAAACCACCGCCAGGGACTTTGTAGCTGGTATCGGCCAAACCGGCGTTCAAGACTTCCCCATTGGTGCCCAGCGCATAGCCTCGTGTCCGGTTGCGAATCACTGCGTAGACACTGTCTTCGCGAGCCGTGTCCATGCCTGCACGGGAAAAAATTCGGGTGGATACATAATCAACAAAACGCTGGGCACCTGCGGTTTCAACAGCAGCACCAACCAGCGTAAAACCATGCGTGGTGTACAGATATTTTGAGCCGGGCTCATGCTCAAGAGGGTCGTTGGCGAAGAATTTTACGCCGTCGGAGAGGTTCGAATAGTAGCGGGTGCTCATCATCTCATCTCCTTTGTAATGCCGGATCCCGCCCAAATGGCCCAGAATCTGACGCAAGGAAAGTGGCCAGGGCTTTTGAGGAAACGTGGGGACGTAACGCTGAACAGGCGCGTCTAAATCTATTCTCCCTCGCTCAAATAATTGGAGAGCGGCAACTGCGGATATGGTTTTGGAAATGGAGCCAAGCCGATAAATGGTATCGGGTCGCGCAGGAAGGCTGTTTTCCAGATCGGCCATACCGAAGCCGTTTGCGTAACGTAGCGCCCCATGATGGGCCACGGCGACAGACATCCCCACCACTTTTTCCGCCACTCGCTCAGTTTCAAGCGCACGTTCCAGCCGCCGGATGGTGACAGTAGAAATTTCAGGCGCCGGTTGTGACCAAAGAGCAATTGCAGACAGGAAATAAAACAAGAATCGACGCATCAATCATCATTGTAACGAGAGAGAGTGGAACATTTTACAGATTTGTGCGTATCTAATGATCGGGAGGGACTGAGTAAATGGTGAAATTCCTGCTTTGGTGCATCTTATTGGTGGTCTGCTGGCCGCTGGCGATCTTCGCTTTGGTGCTATATCCCATTATTTGGCTCGTGCTTCTACCCTTCAAGATTGTAGGAGTGGCCGTTGGCGGAGTCCTCCACTTGATTTGGGCTTTATTCGCACTGCCCGCGAAACTGGTCCGAGCCCTTTGACCGCGAAATCCGCACGAAATCCGGGACGAGGGTGCAATTCCTTGGCGCATCTTCCGCATCTAGAATATCCCACGGGAATTGCAGCCCCGTCCCGGATTTCCCCACCTCGAATGCGTCTGGTTAGTTACTTAGCGGCCAGAAAAGAGTAGGTCAGTCGAAACCTGGGAGAACGCTTGGCTTAAAGCGGCGGGCTCCTTGATCTTCAAGACAACTGCTTTGGTTTGTGCGGTTGGAGATATTGTAGATAAGGTCACTTTGGTTTCCAATGTCCCTGCCTCAGTGGTTCTTGGGTGAGTCCAAGATAGTTTAACTGGTTCAGACGACCCGCCTGTGCAACTTACGCCATCCAGTCTACCAGCCAATGCTTCGCCTTCCTTGAATTTTGAGTCCTTAGGATACAGCACGGACCCATTCACCAAAAGCTCCAACCGATCCCTTCCTACCAGGAAAGAACTCGTGAAGACCTTTGCGGCATTGATGAATTCCCGGCAGATATCCTTTCGTACATTGGTATCCAGCGATAAGACCAGATCCACATTCCGGCGATTCACAATACTGGAAGCCTGAATTTCGGTAGCTTGAGACCCCAGAAAACGCATGAAATAAAGTGGAATGTTCAGCCGTGCACTGGCACTGATTGCAAGGTTAGACTTAGTCGTTTCCACAATACGAATTACCGGCATCACCGGAGCCGCACGAAACGGAGCCGGATCGAAATTAGCTTGAAAAAATGCCTCACCGCGGGATGTGGCATAGGTGATTTGATCGGGAAGCGTTGCGCCAAACCCTACGTTTCGCGCGGTAGCCAAAGCAGCCGCATCACAAGCCGAGTTTAGTTTGGTTCGTGCCGACCACAGCATGGCAGCGTCTACTCCCAAACCCAGAACAGGAATCAGCACCACCAGCGATATCGCCATGGCGATGATCGCAATCCCCTTTTGGTTGTCTCGCATTAGAAAATTGCCCGCTGATAAATCGTGGAATCACGCTTGTACCCTGGGATATCCAACTGCGGAGTACGGAAGAAGGCTTCTGCCAAATAGGCAATTTCTCCATCGGCAAGGGAAATTACGGCGTCGAATCTTTTAGCCTGACAAGCCGGATCGGAAAGGTACTGAGCTGCAAGAACAGTCCCGTCCGCTTCAACGATTTCTGGAGTTCCGAAAGTGCTTTGGTAAAGACCCCGATTCCCCACTACTTGCCGTTTCACCACCACCAGTAACCCAAGATTCGGGCAGTTCCTTGGTTCCACTCCAGCCGCAAGACAATCACGATCTCCAACCCTTTTTAATGCCGAAAGTAGAATTACTCCGTTTCCGCCATCGGCCGTCATTCCCAAACTTTCGGCCTGCCGGATCAACATTGCCTGGTTGGCTGGTATTGAAAAATCTACAGACCGTAGGAACATGCCACCAGCTTCACGGGCTAGACTTGCCACTTGTTGAGATTTCGAGATGGACATCCCGGTTGTGAACACCCCGAAAAGCATGACTACGAAAAGTGGAGCAACCATTGCGAATTCAAGAATCGCATTGCCACTTTGTTGTTTGGATCGGTTTAGCATGGTGGCTGGCTTACCGGCAGAGGACTGCGGAACTGTCGCCACCATTCTCCAGCCGGTCCGCAGCAAAGGCAGAGAATCCTGAGTCACTAGCAAATCTATTAAGAATCAACAAATTCCAATCATAATTCTTAACTGCTACTTCAACAACATTCCCAGGTTCGCTTCCTGTTGGCCCGGTAATGGGTTGTGACAAATCTGCTGATGAATAATAGTTCACCGCAATGGTGTTCGCCTTTGTTCCGGACAGAAAACCTAAAGCGTTGTCCTGCACAACTTTGCGGATAGATTCTTCATGGCACTTGCCAGGAAATACTTGAGCACTGGCAGCATATTTTACCCCTTGATTAACAGCGTTTTGTAAAGTGCTGCGAAGCAGGACCGTCAACGAAACGTCGATGATCCCTAACAGGAGCATGAAAAACGGCACCAGGACAAATGCTGTCTCAACCATAGTGCTTCCGGCTTGTTTGGATCGGCGCTTCATAGGTCAATATCCGCTATTAGGCTATCGGCAATTAGGCGTTAATACTTCAGCGAATTTTGCTGGCTGGTGTTTGCGCCTTGCTAAGGATATATGCACCAAGCAGGAACAGGCCAACAGAAATCCATTGCGTGATCGATATCGGCAATCCAAACGGCAGGGCTTGTTCATGATGCCGAAAGAACTCTACTCCGAATCGCAGAATAGAATAGAGGATCAGGTAGTAACCTAACAATTCCCCATCCTTGTAGCCTTTTCGGAACTTTAACCAAAGTATGACGAACAGCACCAAATTCCCCATGGCTTCATAAAGCTGCGTCGGATGCAGCGGGATACCTAAGGGCACGCCTACCCGCCGCGCTGCCTCAGGATCTGTAAAGGTAACAGCCCATGGAAGAGTGCATTTTTCACCATAGCAACAACCAGCTGCAAAACAACCCAGCCGCCCAATAGCGTGTGCAATCGCCAGCCCTGGCGTAAACAGGTCAGCCGTATGCAGAAACGGCAGACCGTGCTTTTTCATATACCAATAGGCAACCCCGATTGCCAGAATCAAGCCACCCTGATAAACTCCTGCCGCCTGCAATGTGCTCACGGAAAACATGTCGTCAGGATGTTCCCAATAGTGGCCCCAATCGAACAGATACATCGTAAGCTTCGCGCCGATGATCCCGCCGAAAGCGCAATATACCGCCAGGTTGCTGACCGTATCCGGATCAAGCCCCTTTTCCTTTGCCAGCTTAGTGGTAATCCAAAGAGCAACAATAAATGCCAGCGCTACCAGAACCCCGTAGCTGGGCAGGAAAAAGTCACCGACGGTTACGATTCTTGGAAACATAGTTTAGTTAGCAGGCAAGACAGGTTCGGCCGGCTTCTTGCTCTCCCGCATCATGTCCAGGATCAACAGGCAAGCACCAATGAAGATGGCACTATCGGCCACATTGAAGGCTGGAAATTGATAATCGTGCCAATAGAACAGTAGGAAATCGGTGACGCTGCCGTGGAAAATTCGATCGTGCAGATTCCCGCAGGCTCCACCCAGCACAAGCGCAAGGGCCAATCGAACGAAATTGCTTTGGGTGTCGCCAGGTTGCAAGAAACGGATCAGCATATACGCCACAACTATTGCAATCATGGTAGAGATTCCAATCAACACCACTCCGCGCACAAGGTCCGAAGCGTCATTCAGCAGGCTGAACGCCGCCCCACGATTCTGTGTGTGGATGATGCTGAAGAACCCTGGAATCACCGTATGGTTGTCCCAAAAACTGACACGAGCTTCAATCACAGCTTTGGTCATCCTATCGAATAGGAAGATCAAAGGAGCAATTAGGGCGATGACTTGTCTTGGCTGCATCGTTACTTGGCTTCAAGCAGGGGCTGCACAGCTACAGCGCATGCTGCGCAGCAAGTCGGCAACTCGGAATCCAATCCGACGTCCAACGTGTATTTCCAACACCGTTCGCATTTGACTCCATCGGCGCGGTCCACTTGAATCGCCAATTCTCCCGCAACGGGTTCCACTACCACCTGCGAAACAATGAACAATCCGGCCAAATCGTTTTGCTTGGATTGCAGAAGGCTCAATTGTTCGCCACTGGCTCTTAGCGTCAATTTGGCTTCCAGTGGTGCGCCAATCAGCTTGGCTTGCCTTGCGCTTTCCAGGGCTTTCAACACCGGCTCCCGAAGTTCAATTAGCTTGGTCCACTCCTCCAATCGCACCCTTACTTCGGGGGCGATTACTGGGCCGGTGCCCGGGAACATCGCCAAGTGAATGCTAGGTTCCGCACCCTCCGGCTTCTTCAAGTTCTTCCACACCTCTTCCGCTGTAAAGCTAAGCAAAGGAGCAATCATCCGGACGAACTCATGAGTAATTTGATACAGCGCCGTTTGAGCACTACGCCGCATGTGGGAATCGGCTGCGGCCGTATAAAGCTTGTCTTTCGACAAGTCAAAGTAAAGGGAACTCAGGTCGATCACCGCGAAACTATAAAGCGCCTGATACACCCTGTGAAACGAAAATTCATCATAGGAAATTCGGCACTTGGCGAAAACATCGCTGGCACGCATCATGATCCATTGGTCAATCTCTTCCATCTTTTCAAAGGGTACAGAGTTCACCGCAGGGTCGAAATCAGCCAGGTTCCCCAGCGCATAGCGGAAAGTATTGCGAAGCTTCCTATAGGCCTCAGTAAGCCGGGCCAGAATCGTATCCGACAGTGTGACGTCTTCTGTGAACTCCACCGAAGATACCCACAAACGAAGAATATCGGCCCCGTACTGCTTAATAATCTTGTCCGGCTCAATGCCATTTCCCGAGGACTTGGACATGGCCTTGCCGTGCTCATCAAGAGTCCATCCATGGGTTGCCGATGCACGGTAAGGAGCATCGCCCTTCAGGCCCACGCCAACCAATAGAGAACTATGGAACCATCCCCGATACTGATCGCCGCCTTCCAGGTACATGTCCGAAGGCCAGGTCAAATTGTTCTCCGGCGTAAGTACAGCTAGCTGACTGCAAGCGGAATCGAACCAGACGTCTAAAATGTCGTTTTCTTTGCGGAAATCGCTGGCACCGCATTTGGCGCATTTGACTCCCGGTCCTAGCAGTTCGGCAGCGGTCTTTTCGTACCAAAGGTCAACGCTGGCTTCTGCGAACTTGTCCACAATCGCATGCATCTGTGCCGTGTCTTCCATTAATGCTCCACAAGGATTGCAATGGAAGGCTACAATCGGCACACCCCAAAGGCGTTGTCGGGAAATGCACCAATCGGGGCGGCTGGCGATCATGTTGGAGATACGATCCTCCCCCCAGGCCGGCATCCACTTAACCTTGTGGATTGCTTCCAGCGCCTTTTCCCTCAGCTGGTTCCGATCCATACCGATGAACCACTGCTCAGTTGCCCGGAAAATAGTGGGCTTGTGGCAGCGCCAGCAATGCGGGTAGCTGTGGTCTATCTTCTTCACGGCAAGCAGCGCGCCCTTCTGCTGAAGAAGCTCAATCACAATTGGATTCGCTTCCCAAACCGTCTTGCCAATAAGTTCTTCCGGCAATGCACCCGGTTCGTCAGGGGTATGGTACATGCGCCCCGCGCCATCCACGGGGCAGTAAACCGCGATGCCATATTGCAAACTCGCAACATAATCCTCAGCACCATGGCCAGGAGCAGTGTGCACCGCTCCGGTACCTTGCTCCAGAGTCACGTGCGTACCTAAAATACCCTTTGTTTGCCGTTCGATAAAGGGATGATTGAATGTAGCTCCTTCGATCTTAGAGCCTTCAAAACGTGCCAATTGCTTTGTCTCACCCCAGCCTAAGTTCTTCGAGGTTTCTTCCAGCAAACCCTCTGCAACAATATATGTATTACCTTCAATTTCAACGGCAACATATTGAAATTTAGGATGATATGCAATTGCCAGATTCGCAGGAATGGTCCAAGGGGTGGTAGTCCAAATCAATCCGTAAACCTGTTTGCCCACAAGCGCCGGATCAATGTTTTCCGGCGACGAAGTAAGCGCAAAGCGGACGAAAATGGATGGACTGGAGTGGTTATCGTATTCCACTTCAGCTTCGGCCAGCGCAGTGCGGCAACTGATGCACCAGTTCACCGGCTTCAGTCCTTTATAGACGTAGCCTTTTTCAAAGAAGGATATGAAGGCACGTGCGATGACCGCCTGATAACCAGGACTCATCGTAAGGTAAGGGGCATCCCATCGGCCAAGGACACCCAGACGTTGGAAATCTTTGCGCTGCAAATCGACGTACTTTTGTGCGTACTGTCGGCAAGCCTTGCGGATCTGCGAAGGCGTCATCTGCGCCTTTTTCGAGCCGAGTTGCGAATCCACTTTAATTTCAATCGGCAAGCCATGACAATCCCACCCAGGGATGTATGGCGAATCAAAGCCAGCCATGGTCTTCGATTTGACGATGAAATCCTTTAGGATTTTATTGAGAGCATGGCCCAAGTGGAGGTCGCCGTTGGCGTACGGGGGCCCATCGTGCAGGACGTAGCGAGGGCGTCCAGCACGGGCGGTACGGATAGCGCCGTACAAATCGAATTTATGCCACTCTTCTAAAAGCCGCGGTTCCAACAGCGGCAAATTTGCTTTCATTGAGAAGTCCGTGCGTGGCAGGTTGACGGTCTTCTTCAGGTCGAACTGTCCTGATTCCATGAGAAGTAACTATTATCGCACTGGTGGGGTTGGTGAACTGGATGAGAATTGTCCAATACAAGATGATCCTGAAACCGGAGTTAATTCCAATACAAGATGATCCTGAAAAAGGTGAAACTGGAGTAGGCGAACTGCGGC
>JAYTTF010000145.1:0-5511 GCA_043745195.1 Bryobacterales bacterium
CCCCAGACAATGAAAAAGGTTCAGAAAATTCTAGACGATGGTGGGCGCACTTTCTTGGATGCGGCCGTGTTTCCTGATCAAATTCGGCAATCACAGCCCCAAACAAAACCGTTCCATTTCATTGACATTCCCTTTACTGCCGGAGGTCCCACGGATCCTCCTTTGCCGCCTACTCCGCACATTATTTCCAAAATCGAAGATTTTACGGGAGTGCTGCGCCAAGGCGGAAGCGCTCAGGGTCGAGTAGATGCCCTTAGCTGGCTTATTCATTTATTTGGTGACATCCATCAGCCGCTGCACTGTACCGAACGAATTAGTCCGTTGCATCCAACCGGAGATCGCGGCGGCAATTCCTTCCTGCTCAAGGGGCGGGCAAAGAACTTGCACTCGCTTTGGGATAGTTCGGTCAATTTCAGTAATCCCAATGACACGCAATTGGCCCACGACATTTTGGCTGAACATACCAGGGCAAAGCTGGCCACGGATTTGCAGGTTAACAGTGTTGAGACCTGGGCTAGGGCGAGTTTCAAACTAGCCAAGAAATTCGCTTACGGACCGCTCACTGAAAATCCAGCGACACCGCCCACTCCTTCAGCAACCTATCTAAAGAACGCCGAAAAGGTAGGCCGTAGGCAGGCTGCGCTGGGTGCTTACCGGCTCTCCAACAGGTTGCACGAAATCCTGGGCTAAAAAAGGAATTGGGTTCGGTAGAATGGTATTGGTGAGCGCACACATTCCATTCCCTGAAACTTTCAATATTGGCCCGGTCTTCATAAAACCCGCCACTGTTCTGGCGCCCATGGCTGGCGTCACAGACACCGTTTTTCGCCGTTTGATTCGCGACCAAGGCGGCTGCGGATTAATCATGACTGAGTTCACCAGCTCCCATGGCGTAGTTGGTACCGACGGTGGCCGCAAGGGTACCCGTAAAGCTCAAAAATTCGATTATCTCGCCTTCGAACCCGAAGAGCATCCAATTTCAGCCCAGCTCTTTGGAGCCGATCCTGTGGTTATGTCTGAGGCGGCGCGCATTTGCCAGGATTTGGGTTTCGACGCCGTCGACATCAACTTCGGCTGCCCCGTGAAAAAGGTTGTCCGCTGCAACGGAGGCTCTGGCTGTTTGCGCGATCTACCTCTTGTGCGTAATCTGGTCGTCGCATGCCGCAACGCGCTGACTATCCCACTTACCATGAAATTCAGGGCCGGCTGGAATGATCAGGAACTGGTCATGGTGGATATGGCCAAAATTGCCGAAGAAGAAGGGCTTGCCGCAGTTGCCCTGCATCCCCGAACGCGGGAACAAGGTTACGCAGGCCGCGCTGACTGGACTCGCATCACCGCCGTCAAGCAGGCTGTGAAAATTCCTGTGATCGGTAATGGAGATATCCTCACTCCGGAAGACGCTGTGCGCATGGTGAATGAAACCGGATGCGATGCCGTGATGATTGGCCGTGCCGCTGCATCCAATCCCTGGATTTTCCGGCAGATTCAAGAATACGTAAATACCGGAGATTATTTCCAGCCCACAGAACAGGATCGCTACGAGATTATGAGCACCTACTACCGCATGCTGGTGGAAGAAGAAGTGCCCGAAGCCGTCGGGAAAATGAAGCAGTTCGCAACCTATTTCTCCCATGGTGTTCGTAACGGCGCAAAGCTCCGGACGCAAATCTATCAAGCTCGCGAGGCAACAGTGATTCGCGAAATCGTAGACGCCTTCTTCGACAGAGAATTGGCAGCAGCCTAATGCTTCTCCAAAATTTCCAGATGTTGGGGGGCAGGCCCCCTGGCCTGCAGGCTGGCGCCCTCGCCAGCCTACACAGAGACGGACAACATTGCGAAAAAACAGTAACTCTATGAAAAAAGTTCAGTTGATCACAGATGGTGCCTGTATAGGCAACCCCGGCCCCGGTGGATGGGCGTGTGTCATTCGCTTTGGCGAGCACAAAAAAGAAGTTTGGGGTTCTGAAAAACACACCACCAACAACCGCATGGAATTAAAAGCCGCCATTGAAGGATTAGCCGCCTTAAAAGAAAAATGCGAGGTCCAGGTCACTACCGATTCGCAATACGTAATGAAGGGCATCACCGAATGGATTCACGGTTGGAAGCGCAAGGGCTGGGTCACCGCCAGTAAGCAGCCAGTTGTGAACAAGGACCTTTGGATGGATTTGGAAATGCAAACCGAACGCCACCAAACCAGTTGGGCTTGGACAAAGGGTCATGCTTCCCATATTGATAACAACCGCTGCGATGAACTGGCCACCGCCGCAGCTCGAGATCAATCTTCTGGTGGCTAATCTTTCTTAGCCTTCGGCTTCACGGGTAGAATATTGCCTACATTAGGAATAATCCCGGCATCACCCAATGCCCGAAGCTGTTCAGGTTCGATGGATCCAATTACCTGCACAATGGTCAGTTCCTTGGGTTCGGCAGCCAGCACCACAATGCCCTCTATCTTGGAACCATTGTTCTTGATATAAACTCCAGTGTTCCCGCCCTTCGATTCATTACTCTTAACCTCAACCACCTTCGACCATTCCGCCCCGGAAACCGCTGACCTCAGCTTATCCACATCGGCACTGGTATAGTCGCCTTCCTTGTTGAACTTCAAAGAGCGAACTTTAATACTCTTCAAATTCCCAATCAGCTTCTTGGCCTGCGATTCCTCGGGATTCGAATCGGAAAGAAATTTCTTCGCCAGCGAAAGCATGAATCCATCCAGATTCACCTCCACCGTATCAGCGGCTTTCGGTGCCAATTTCGCCCAATCGAACGATTGAATTAAGTCCTGCCCGAAACTGATGGCAAGGAAAAAAGGAACAAGGAAATATTGCTTGGTGCTCATGGAAGGAAACTCCTTTGATTCAACTGCTCTACCTTCTGTTGAGCGACGTGTGTTTTTTCCGAAGTAATCCGCAGTGCCAGCAACAATTGCTGTTTGGCGAACTGCCCTTGCTGGTAGCGGTAGGTTTCGTAAATCCCTACTCCTGCTAAACAAGCAGCCAGTGCAGCAATTAGCGGCCAGCGCCACAACCGGTTTCGTGGAGTTGTCTTTAACAATACCTTATCCGCAAAGTCCGCCGATGGCTGCTTTCTGGATAGTGTCTGCCGTAACTGATCCTCGAACTGGTTCACGCTCTAACTCCTTTCTGCTCTCTCTCCATTTTGCCTCGAAGTAGCGCCAAGGCGCGATGGAGAATGCTCTTCACGGTTCCAACCGGTATATTCAGCATATCTGCAATTTCGGAAGGTTCCATCTCCTCTTGATATCGAAGGATTACGATTATCCTCGGCCTATCCGGCAATGCTTGAATCAAACGATCCAGCATTACAGAAAGAAGAGGATCTCCATACCTCGGCGCAATGGAGGGTTCTGGTGCTGCTTCAAGCCCTACCTTGGGACGATACTTCTGTTGGCGCGACTGGTCAATACAACGATGAGAAGTGGTGCGCCGCAACCAATTGGTCAAATGCGCCGGAGACTCAATTTCACTCAGTTTCCGGAACAAGTGCAAAAATACGTCCTGGGCCAACTCTTCCGCTACAGCTCGGTTCCTTAGAAAATGCAGAGCAATGCTGAATACCATTGCCTGGTGTTGACGCACAAGTTCACCGAAGGCCGATTGGTCTCCTTGTGCCGCCCTTTCCAGCGTTGGAACTGCCTGTTGCTCTCGAACTAACATCGTCACTCATATGCTAACTACGATCCACCCTTGAGTGCGATGGCAGAAAATTTCGCTTAACTGGAACGTACCCTGAACAAAAATCTATAAGTACTAATGGTCATATTTACCGAACCCTTACAAAAAATGGGTCACTCAATCTACTCGGATCTTGCCTTGACCCAAACAAGTAGGAAGGCGATTCCATCCTGTTCGATTGAACCGCCTTCTAACAATTCAAACCAACCTCGGGAACTTTGGCCTGAATGCGAATCGCCCCGTTGCCCCAAGGGGTGTGGCGGCCAACTCCAGTCCACTCTGCAACACGCAATAACTTTATGAAATTTGCCAAGTCGCCCTCGTATGTAGCTAAACCTACAAATCCTCCTAGACCGTGCCGTTGGCCGGTTCTTGAAGACCGCCGTTCTGCATACGCCATTTCGACGCTATGCTTGACCAAGCGTATGGTTTCGGATTTGTCAGCCAGATTTTTGTAATCCCAATCGGGTGCACCGTCCCCGTAGAAGGCTGAAAGCGCAGCAATGCGATCACGGATACGGCTGATCAGTGCAGGGAATTGAGGCTCGCAGAGCAACTGATCTTTCCATTTGATTTCAGTTGGCGTAAGAAATTGCAACGTTACCTTGCAGCAAGCTTGCGGCGTCAAATCAATGATTACCGGAACAACTTTCATTTCCAGCAATTCCATCCGCTCCAGGTTTCGGAATGTTTGCTCTATCAAAGGGAGTGCTTGGTTGTTTCCAAATAGATGCATCCGAATTTGAAAAACATCACCCGGTTGAAATGTTTTGCCATTCAACTCTTCTGTTCTCAGAACAAATGGCCGGGGTAAGTTCGCAAAACCGCTTGGCGCTGCTGTTAGTGGAACAGGCTCAAACAAATTGGCATAGAGGCAATCTTTGCGCAACTCACAAGTGGCCGCCCCTGGACAACTGGCCGGACAGCACAGTCCTCTGGCGGTGATTCCAAATTGGCCGCGAAAATAATTTCCCGCCCTCCAATCTAAGAATGACAAACTGGTTCTGGCTCGCAGCCGCATTTCGAGCGACGCAAGTTTGAAAGCTGGAGGGAGAATCACCGATTCCGATGGTAACATCAGGAAATCAACCGCATGTTAATCCTTGCTTCCCAATCGCCCCGTAGGAAAGAACTTCTTCAAACTGCCGGTATTCCATTCGTCGTCAGAGTTGCCGATATCGATGAATCCGTCCGCACCGGAGAGGCCCCAAATTCCTATGTACGCCGCTTGGCCGTTGCCAAAGCCATGGCGATTACGAGGGAACCGGGCGATGCAGTGCTGGCCGCCGATACCACCGTTGTGGCCGCCGGACAGATCCTTGGTAAGCCTGACAATGCCCAGGATGCCAAACGAATGTTGCGCCTGCTTTCGGGTCAGGCACATGAGGTGCTAACCGGTATTTGCCTTTTCTCCGGATCAAAGCTGCAGATCGATGCCGAGTCCACCCAAGTTCACTTCTCCACCATGACCGATGCAGAAATCGATGACTACGTTAGCTCCGGCGAATGCATGGACAAGGCGGGTGCCTACGGGATTCAAGGTTTGGCCTCAAAGTTTATTGAAAGAGTGGAAGGCTGCTATTTCAATGTTGTCGGATTACCGGTTTCGCTGGTCTACCGTCATTTGAAAGCTGCTGGACTTACTGTCTAAAATCCGAAGTACCCATTTCAGCCGGTTAGGGCGGTAAAATTGAGGTCGGCCTAATGACCTATTTCTGAAGTCATATGTGATCCCCCATGAGTAAAGTGCATCTTCTAATCGTGGGGTGGACTTCAGTCCGCCCGAGGCTTTAGCCTCGCTCTTTTT
>JAYTTF010000146.1:0-60724 GCA_043745195.1 Bryobacterales bacterium
AATCGCATCCCCGAATGGGTTATCCTCGATAGAGCGAAAGCCCCAAAAGTGTAACCTATGTCAATGGACTAAAGTGTTACCCATGTCTCCGACCGCGCATTTCAGCAATTCAGCAACGCAACAAAACCCGACCGGTGCCCCGTCCGCTCCGCGCAGCTTCATCGGCAAACAAACCATCTCATAAGCAAGTTTCTTGAAGTCGAGGCCCCTATGTGTCGGGTTTATTTTGAAAGTCCGATATGCGTTTTCCGCTTGCTTTCGAATTCAATGGGAAGCGAGTTAAAGCTCTTCCAAAACTGAGGTGTCGCTTTTGATCTGATCAATGAATCCGATCATCCAAATCCAGGGTTTCGCCTTTCGAGTCTAGTTGCATAGCCTCATCAGCCATCCGCTCCAAAAGATCGCGTTTGGCAGCGAATCGAGCCTGCCAGGAATCTTCCGATTCGATGGCGGCGAGTATTTGCGCGGCAATGGCATCCTGTTCTTGTTCAGGCAGACCTTGCGCTTTTTCGAGGGCCTTTTCAAGCAGTGCAGTCATGCTTCAAAGTTAGCAATTTTATTCAGTTCCGATTCTGGTAGCAGCATACTCTCCTCAATTTGATGGCGCATCGCGGCGGAAAGTCCAGGAGCCGCGTTGAGGCAGGCTATCAGCATGCGGTTAGCTTGATAGTACTCAAGTAAGGTCTTGCTGGCGTCTTTAGAGAAGGTCCATTTCTCACCAATGTTGCGGTGTCTGATTGCAACTTTCCGTAACGACTCGCGCCAAGCATTCCCTTCTTTTTGCCACCACAGAGAGTCCGTCGATTCGCAAATGTTTAACAAGATCTGTAATTCATTTTCGAGTTCTGGCAGTTTAAGCTTGAAAGCTGTGCCCAGTGCGCGCTGAACGTGGTCGATGGTGAGTGTCCTCGCGTGGGCATAGCTGATTGCGAGGTCTAGGGCGAGATCTAGGGCGAGGTGGTGATCGAGGTTGAGGTTAAGGACTAGGCCAAGGTCACGGGCAAGGTCTATGGTGAGGTCGAGAGCTCGGTTACGATCAATGGCTCTGCCAAAGAAAAATGCTCGCACGGCTTGTTGACTGTTAGTTCCGCCGCTAGACGCAGCTTTTTCACTGGCCCAAGATAAAAACCTATTGATGTCTGGGTTATCCTTTACAATTCGGTCGACAGCCGTCTTAATAATGGGAAAGTAGCTTATTGGATCAACCAACGATGACGTTAATAAAATCACCTCACGCCACTTGGCATCTGTGACCCGGCTCGCCAAATCCGACAATAAATGCTGCCCGTCATGTATCCTTTTTGCGGTCAAATATTCCTGAAAGGTGAGGTGCGAAAATGAGTAGAACTGTTGCGAACGCTGCACCAGAAAGCCATGCTGCGATTCGATCGCCCTAAGCACGGAGTCGGCCGAAAATGTTTCTCCCAAACCAAGTAGAGTTGGGCGTTTTTCGAAGTAGCTGTCGATCAGTTCCTCCAATTCAACTTTCTTAAAGAAAAACGACCCCTTGACGAATTGTTTATAGGCAATATCACTCAGCAGCAGCCTTCGTCCAGCCGCGTCCATCCGTTTGTAGGGCCAAGCCCGCTCAATGTCGCGAGTCTTGTCCCAACGCTGAAGGAGCACATCCACCCCTTTTTCGTAAACGCTAGCCCGATTCCCGGTAAGTGTGATGCCCGAATCGGCCAGTAAGCAAAGCATCGTCAATAGGATCGGGCTGCTTCCCAATTCAAGAACAGATTGGTTGCTGTCCAAGTCCGCTAGCACTTTCCTGCTCTTTTCCGCGTTTCCTTTTCGGCCAAACCAGTTGGCAACGAACTGGCCAATTTGTTCCCGATTGAAATCGGCCATTTCCACATCTTTAAATTTTTGGAAATTATATTGTTGAGCGGCAATGCGGCATGTCATCACTATCCGGCATTTAGGATAGTCGACACAAAACTTCTCCACCTCGTCCCGCACATGTTTAAGCTTTTCATTTGGCACTTCGTCAAGGCCATCCAGCAAGACAAAAACAAGCCCCTCACGCAGAAGATCTACCGCTTCCGATTCGCTTGCCGATTTACCCCACCGCTTGGTGACGAAATCGGCCAGGGTTCCTGAATCCTGAGCCCAGTCGTTAAGGGTCACAAACACAGGAATAAAATCTTCGCAGAATTTTCCTTCGGCGCAATGGAATGCCAACCGCTTCATAAAGGTTGTTTTCCCAGCGCCAGGTTTTCCCAGGATGAATAACCGACTGTGTATTTCAACCGCCTTGAAGCCTTCAATACGTTCACTATGAATGCCGGAAAGGCGGTTCACGGAATCGCGCGCCGCTATCACGGACTGCATCAGTTCATCTTCAGGCGACGCTCGCAGGTGCGATGGAATTTCCAGAATGTTGACGTCGGTGTAAATGCTGTCCAGGTCGATCGGCTCGGTCATATCCAGCACTTTCATCGTGCCGCAACGTTCCTTAATTGAGGCGTAGGTGGCTTTACGAACTCTCTGTACAAGCTGGGAAAGGTCAGGCTTAATCTCGGTCTTCGGAAGTTTCTCAAGAACGTCGTAAATCTGATGAGCCAGGTCATTGACCAAATTCCGAAAAGTTTGACTCGCAGGGGGATATGGATTGGGATTTCCGGCCTTCGACTGACGGTGGAACTTCGTTCTAAGAACGTTTTGGAACAATTCCGGCAGGCCCTTGGCTGGCAACTGCTCGACAATCGCAACCGGCACAGTTACCGCCCCAGCGGTAACTGCAGTAAGCCGCTTAGAGAACTCAGCTAATTCCAGCTGACACTTTGTCGATTTGACCCAAGCTGGCGTCAAAACTGGAAGCAACACTGCCGACTGCCGCACACCCTCCAGCATCGCCGCATCAATCACACTACCCGCACCCATTTGCTGTTGGTCCCGCCATATCTTTGGCTTCGTTCCGCTAATCTTCTGAAGCGCTTTCTCCAAGTCCAAATGCAGCGCCTCAACCCAAGGGTCCGGTTCCCCCTGAATCCAAGCGTAACTAATGAACACATCAAACGGATAAGAATGCTGATATTGGGCCATGATTAATCGGAACAGTTTCCGATAATTAGCGTACCAATTTCCGTAGTTCCACCGTTCACCAATATTTATCTAGTTTTGAATGGGCGAAGTGATTCTTTGGGCCAAGGAATGTCGAAACTGTCGACTGACAGTAAGCAGAAAAACGGCACGCACCCCACTCCAGTCACAACCCATCAAAATTACTTCCACCTCATACACAGCCAACCACTTACACCCATTCCACTCACCCCCTACACCCCCGAAATTTGCACACCTCAGTGCATAATGGAATTAGAGAAAGTCAAGTGCGCACCTTGCTTCTCCACACAAAAAAGCCGCTCGGTAGCAATACCTGGCGGCTCTCGGACGTTCGAGTTTAACGGATCGTACAGTTCTCCTCAAAGGCTAAAGCAAAGCACAGGGTCCATCATTCCGCTGGGCGGCGGAATGGTTCAATCCTGAATTTACCACGCTGGAGAGGAGAACTTGCGGTTCAAATTAAAAGTTCCCATTAACGCAAGGCACAACTGCGCCTTGTCACCGGTTCACAAGAGCCTGCAAGGGCCTCACGTAAATATTCCGAAACGCCACCTGGCCATGATCCCCTTGCAGCATGATCGGATTCAGCGGCGCTTCTTTCAAGTTCATGGCAGCCCGCGTAGGTCCGTCAATTTCCACGTTGTCCTGCACAGACAGGCCGTTGTGCAGCACTCGAATGAATTTTGCATTCTCCGTTTTCTTGCCGCTGCCATCAAAACGCGGTGCACGGAACCAGATGTGAAAACTCTGCCATTCGCCGGGCCGCCTGCTGGCATTGCGCGATGGCGCTGATCCACCCACTCCCTGTTCATCAATCCACTTGTGGTAAATTCCCCCGGCGTCAGAAGTTCTCATTGGCTCGGAAGACCCGTAACTATCAAGAATCTGGACCTCATAAAGACCATGAAGATACACACCGGAATTCGATCCCTTGCTGATCAAAAACTCCACATACAACTCAACATCACCAAACTTGTCAGAAGTTACGATGTTATGAACTCTCCCGTTTGGCCCATTCATCAAGCGGTCACCCTGCGTAGGCAGCGCGGAAAGTCGGGTGGGACCAAGTAGCCTCTCCCACACCACCCCCGCCGTGCTGATCCATGCCAGCGGCTTTCCGTCTTGACCCTGCCAACCACTAAGGCTGCTCGGTCCATTGAACAATGCGGTCCATCCCTGCTCAATCAAATATGGCGGATCGCCATGGTCATCACCGTCGTTCCATTTATAGCGGCCCTGCGATTGCACAAGCCCCACGGAAAGTGCGCAAAGGAATAAAAGTCGTTGTAACATCACCAACTGTTGTATCAAATCAATACCCCAGCAGTCTTGCTGCTTTCAGAATCGTAATCACCGTGGCGGCATGTTCAAACTCTGCGTTCATCGCCTTTTCAATTGCTTCCGTGAAGGGCATCTTCACCACTTCCATAATGTCGTCATCCCCCGGCATCACCACTCCCGGCTCAACATCAGTTACCAAAAACATATGAACCGATGCCTTCACCATTGTGGTGATCGATTCCATCAGCCCAAGCGGAATTAAGTTTCCGCCAGTCAATCCTGCCTCTTCTTCCAACTCCCGTCTGGCGCATTGTTCAAAGGTCTCGTCACCATCTATGCCGCCGCTGATCACCTCCAGCGTGTACCTCGCTAATGGGTATTTCCATTCTCTTACCAGATAAATATTTTTCTCACGGTCAATCGCCAGCACCGATGCACCTGGGCCAATTTCAACGCTGCCAAAAATTCCGGGATTTCCATTGGGTCTGGTCACCGCATCTTCGCGCAGCTTCATCCACGGATTTTCATACACCAGCCTGCTGGATATTTTCTTGTACGGGTTGTTGCTCACTTTGTTATCGTAACCAATGACACGATGCCTTCAGCAATTCTCACCTGGCATTCCCTCGATACGAGTGGTTCGCCCATCTCCACTGCTCCCGCTGTTTTCTCCAGACAGATAGAGGCGCTTGCCCAATCAGGCATCCACATCGTCCCGCTTTCGCAGATTTTCACAACACCCAATGCAGTCGCCCTCACTTTCGATGATGGCTTTCAAAACTTCCTCCAGCATGGCCTGCCGGTTCTTCAGCAGCACAATTTTCCGGCCACCCTTTTTGCCGTCAGCGAATTTGTGGGCAAAAATAACCACTGGCCCGGCCAACCATCTGGCATACCCAAACTTCCCTTACTCAATTGGGAGGATCTTCGCACTATTCACAAAGCTGGAATCAGCATCGGTTCGCACACCGCTACTCACCCCACACTTTACAAACTATCCTTTGAAACGCAAAGAACAGAAATTGTTTCTGCCAAGCAAACTCTGGAAGACAAACTTGGTGTCGAGATCACCGAGTTCGCCTACCCCTACGGTGCAACCGATGCCCGCAGCCATCTAACCGTTCAGCGTAATTTCGCAACGGCATGTACCACTGAATTCCGGCACATTTCCGGCAAGGACCTGGCTCATCTTTTACCTCGCATTGATGTCCGGTCCATGGGCCATCCCGTTTGGTTAAGCGGCCTGTTAACTCCGGTCGGCAAGACCTGGACCACATTTCGCCGATCCATCCGCTTCGCCCGGAGTGCCGCGTGAGGATTGGTATTGACGGTGGTTGCTGGTCCAACAACCGCGGGTTCGGCCGCGTGCTTCGCGAACAATTGACAGCGTTACTCCAATTGGATACCAGCAACACCTATCTTCTGTTCCTAGACTCACCGGTAGACATTCCTTCCTCACCCAACTTAACAGCAAAAATTGTCGGCACCTCGCAAACAGTCAAAGACGCCGCTACTTCCGATGGCCGACGTTCTGCATCAGACCTTTTGCGAATGGGGCGCGCCGTATCCGCCGAACAACTCGACCTGTTCTTTTACCCCGCCGTCTATTCCTGGTTTCCACTTCACCGGCGCATTCCCAACATCGTTGGAATCCACGATACGATTGCCGATCGCAACCCGCATCTCGCCTTCTCAACGCCCATGCAGGAACTCTTTTGGAATCTGAAAGTGAAAGGGGCACTCTGGCAGGCAGATCATATTGTCACTGTTTCTGAATACTCTGCCCAACAGATTAGTTCCTTGTTTGAAGAACCACGCAGCCGCATCAGCGTGGTTTCCAATGCCGTGTCCCCTTTCTTTCATCCCGTTGCTGCGGATAATGGACGACCCTATATTCTCTACGCCGGTGGTATCAGTCCAAACAAGAACCTGCCCGTTTTGATTGAAGCTTTCGCCCACCTGGACCCTAATCTGAAGCTCGTTCTCGCCGGCGATTATCAGGGAGACGGATTCAAAAGCTGCTACACAAGTTTGGTGCAACAAATCGATCAACTGCACTTGAAGAGCCGAATCGAATTCACCGGTTTTATTACCGACGAACGCCTTCGGGAACTCTACTCCGGCGCAGCAGTTTTCGCTATGCCTTCGCTCGATGAAGGGTTTGGATTACCAGCCTTGGAAGCCATGGCATGCGGGGCACCAATAGTTGTGTCTTCCGGAAACGGATTGGCCGAAGTAGTTGGCGATGCCGGAATTGTCTGCCCTCCGATGGATGTTCAATCCTGGATAGCCGCACTGCAATTGGCGTTGAATGACGGGTCGCTCAAATCCAAATCCCTACAACGTGCTTCTGAATTTTCCTGGCAACATTCGGCCCAGACATTGTTGCAAGTATTCTTGAAGCTAAACCAGAACGGTCAGCAACGCGGCTTGCCTTAGATTGCTTTCCGTCACAGCTTCAATCTGAACATCCAGCAACCTATTCGCAGCTACCGGCTCGGCTAACTCCACTTTCAGATAGTTTGAACTTAAGGCCATGTTGCCTTCGCCCAAAGTCACCACCGATAGCCTACGTCCCACCATGCTGCGACGAAACTCCAAATTCTTCTGCGCCGCTAAATCGCGCAGCACTTTGTTGCGCTGCTTGCGGATCGGGACTGGCACCTGCCCCACAGATTCCGCCGCCGGAGTTCCCGGACGTTCTGAGTAAGTGAAAACGTGCAAATACGTAAAGGGCAGACTTTCAATAAAGCTGCGGCTCTGCTCAAATTCTGCTTCTGTTTCCCCAGGAAAACCAACCATCACATCGGCACCAATGGCAGCATCGGGCATCAATGCACGTGCCCTCAAAATACGATCAGCATAGTGCCGAGGCCTGTACTTGCGATGCATACGACGCAGAACGGTATCACTTCCAGATTGCAAAGGCGCATGCACGTGCTTGGCGATCCGCGGCGAATCTGCCATCAATTGCAAAAGATCATTGGAAAAATCCATCGGCTCCACACTCGAAAGCCGCAGTCGTTCCATCTCAGTTTCAGCCAGCAGCAGACGAACCAAATCGGCCAACCGCATGGTGCTTCCTGGCTCCCGGCCCCAGCGGCCCAAATTGATTCCGCTCAGAACCACTTCGCGATATCGCTTGCTAAGTTGCCGCACCTGATCCACAACTTGTTCCACCGCCATGCTGCGACTTCGCCCGCGCACATAAGGGATGATGCAAAATGAGCATCGGTTATTGCAGCCATCTTGTATTTTCAGGTTCGGACGCGCCCTATCACCTGCGGAATCCTCCACCGGTGCCGATAGAAAATCATGTTGTTCAAAAATGTCGCTCAGGTGAATGTTGCCGTGGTATTCGGTAGCCGTAACAATATCGGCGATTTGCGTTTTATGGGAATTCCCCACCACCCATTCCACACCTGCCATCGCCGCCAATTCGTCAGGAGCTCGTTGTGCGTAGCAACCTGTAACCAGAATTTTTGCAGCAGGATTTTCGCGATGCACACGGCGAACGGTGCTACGCACATCGTCGTCAGCAGCGGCGGTCACAGTGCAGGTGTTGAGAATAACCAGATCCGCATCAATGCGGCTTGGAATAGCATTCAGCCCCTTGGCCGCGAGCAGCGATTCAAGAGCAGCTCCATCGGCCTGGGTAGCACGGCAACCGAAATTTTGGACGAAAAACTTCCGCACCTTTCTATTGTAGCTTTGCGGCTATTCCGGCAGCTTTTCAGGGGGCTCAGGCAGTAAGAAACTAAGCAGGAAGCCCAGTACATAAACAGTGACAGCTACCGATCCAGCCGCATAAGCCAGCTTCATTGGAGCACCGGTGCCAGTCATATTTGTTGCCAGTTTTGTGGTGACCAGTGCCGCCATGGTGCCCAGTAATCTGCCGCCGATATTAGCCGCAAAACTTTCACCAGTGCCTCGCAAATGCGTCGGGTAAATGCCGGGTAGATAGTTTCCCCAAAAGCTGAATTGAGCAACGGTAAGGAATCCACAAATCGCCGCTCCCCACTTCAGCATTTCCAGATTCTCTACAGCAGGGTAGAAGAATACGTAGGGCAGAATGAAGATGCCGGGGAATTGGAAAATACGAATCAGCAAACGCCTGCTAACAACTCTGATGGCAAGCACGGCCAAGGCAAAGCGACCAAGCAACCCGCCCAACTCCTGCCACAATTGCACGTTGGCAATCACAATTTGCTGGGCCGGTTTTGCGAGGTCCACTACTTCCGGCAAACCTGGAACAATTCGTGGCAAATGTTGCAGAGCTCCAAAAGCGCCTGCATAGCTGAGGGCATACATGAACATGGCAACCCAAGTTCCACGAGAATATTGCGGCTTGAAAAGTTCCATAAAGCTCGGCCGTTGCAATGTTCCTGCTGCTTTCATCGCGGCCCACTTTGGAGATTCCGGCAGGAAAGGGCGGATGATCATCAGTGGAATTGCCGGAATGATTCCGGAAATCAGCGTGTATCGCCATGCAGAATGTCCATCGTAAATTGCCGGAAGGGATGCGGCGTTTTGCACGCAAAGTTTGTACGCCATGGTTACCAGCAACCCTCCAAAAGAAGAGAAGGCCTGCGTGTATCCCAAAACGGATTCGCGTTGTTCTTTGTCTGAAAACATTTCAGCCAGCCAGGCAACTGCTGCTACGAATTCCACGGATACTCCCACAAATGTGGTGCAGCGGAAGAAAAGCAGCATGGGAAGGGAGGTGGCGAATCCTGCGGCCAGCGATGAGAAAGTGTAGATCAGAATACTCCAAACCAGCACTCGTTTGCGGCCCCAAAGATCGGTGAGGTAGCCGCCCAACATTCCAAATATTCCGCCGGCAATTGCGGGGATATAAAACAGGTAGCCTGTCCAATCGTTGAACTGCGGAGTGCCCGGTTTGAAGCCGCCGATTTCAAGCAGCGCCGGTTGCACAATCAACGGCAATACCAGCAATGCATAAATGTCGAACGCGAAGCCGATGGCCGCTACGACGCAAATCAACCACTGAACGGGAGTCAAACTTTTTCGCATTTGCATTAGCTTACCTTAACTCGATAGGGAAAAGTATTTTTCAATCGTCGCCTGTGATGGCTTAGGAGTTACAAGCGATACGATCCAGATTAAAAGTGACGAAATGATGGTCATCGGTACCACCGGAGAGAACCCGAAAATTGCCGTTCCACCGGGTGTGCGAGCCAACACGTCCCAATCATTCCATTTCAGGAAAACGATGGATGGTCCCGGGGCCGGGGCTGGCACCGACGATTGGAATACCGCAACTCCAACCACCGCCACCGCAACCCAAACGGATGCCGCAAGGGCTCCCCATTTAGTGCTCCCGCGCCAGAATAGAGCGGCAATCATTAACGGGCTTAAAGCTGAGTATCCGGCGAATGCATATTGAATTGCCAAATCGAAAATGTTGGCTTTGGCAAAGAGTGCAAACAGGTAGGCTGTGGCTGTGATGAAGACAATGAAACCCCGTCCTACTGCAACTTGCGCCTGTTCTCCGAATCGTTTAGTGCCACCGTAATAAGCGAAGAAATCTTCCGTGAACATGGTGGACAGTGCCAGGATTTGTGAATCGCTGGCCATCACTGCAGCCATAATTCCCGCACCCAGCAAACCGGCAAGCCACACTGGGGCATAGCGGTCCAGCAAAATCAGCATCACATCATCGGCATTGGTTTTGCCGCGTAGATCGTCGCGCTGCTCGGGAGTCATCGTGGCACCCTTCGCAGCTAAAAGCCCACGTGCTTCCTGTTTCGCTTTGATGGCTGGAATGTCGGTAGCGCGATTCGCCGCTACTCCTAGAAACACGCAAGGAAGCCAGATTAGCAAAATGCAGAGAGGATACAGGATCACTGTTTTCTTGAACTGAGCCATGTGTTTTGCAGTGAGGCAAAAAATGGAAATGTGCGGAAAGGCAATGGCCGACAGAGGGTTGAATGTATAGCTGAAAAAGAACAGCGGAGAAATGCGTTCGCGGGTCAACAACGGTGCTGTTCGGGCATTGGCTGCCAGGGCATTTACGGTATCGCTGAATCCACCCATTCCGATGCCGATCACGATAACTGCAATCGTTCCGAAGCCCAGAAATAGGATTGTTTGAAACGTATTTACCCAGGCAGTTCCACGCATGCCGCCGAAGAAAACATAGCTCATCACCACGCAGGCAACCACTAAACCGCCAAGCCAATAGGGGACCAGTCCGCCGCTGATCACATTCAAAGTTGTTCCTCCACCAATCACGCCAATGATGATGTAGGGCACCAGCAATACTGATTGCAGGAAGAAGATAAACGTTCCAATGTGGCCGCATTCCCATCGATCTCGAAAAATCTGCACTGGGGTGAAGAAGCCGAATTTCTTTCCCACAGCCCACAGCCGTGTTCCTACGAACAGCAATAACAGAGGAACAATAATCGCTGAAGAAGATGCCATCAGTCCGAATGTAACTATGCCGTTGTTGAAGGAAAATCCGCTACTGCCCAAAATTGCGAAGGCGGTCATGTGGGTGCCGAACAAACTCAGCAAAAACACATATGGGCCAAGAGATCGGCCGGCTAGAAAATAGTCTTCTGCTGTTCCTCTCGTTTGTTTTCGCCGGAAAGCAAAAATGCCAATGTAGAGAACCGCTATCAAATAGACAGCTACAAAAATTGTAGGAATCAACGCGGTCGCTCCCCAGGTTGAATGGGATCCACGGCCTTTTCAAGATGCGAGGGCCAGGCCACTTTCACAAGAATCCACAACACGGCAGAGGAGGCCAATGTGTAGAGTGCGTGATACCACAGGCCGACAGGCAAGAATCCAAACGCTAATGGTTGCGATTCCCGCCAATTCCAAAAGTCCTGATGCAAGGCGTAGAACGCCAATAGAAATACGCAGAGTCCGAAGCTTTTCATTTACTTGATCGCGAACAGGTGTTTTTCCCCTCTCAAATAAATACGGCCATCGGCAATGGCAGCGGAGGCGTACACAGGCTCTCCCACCGAATTGACAGCCAATATTTCATGTTCAGGGCCAGCTTTGATGATATACGTATCGCCATCCTCACTGGTTATCAATAGTTTCCCATTGATGGCCACAGGGGAACCGGAAAAACTGGAGGGCTTGGAAGGGCGCTTGCCTTCATACTTCACAACACCAGTGACCGCGTCGAAACAAGTGAGCAAACCTTTATCGGACATCACATAGTAATAGTCGCCATAAAGGATAGGGGAGGGAACATAGGCTGTACCTTTTTCATAGGACCAGACGGGTTTCATTTCACCAGTGCCACCGAGCTTCACAGCATAGGTGTATTTTGTGGGATAGCCAGCGGCCACAAATGCCATGCCATGACCAATCACTGGAGTTGTAACTGCATTGCCTTTCACTCCAGGTCCACGCCAAAGTTCCTTGCCTGTGGCCGGATCATAAGCAACCACCGCATCATTGGCGGTTGTGATCAGTTCCTTGCGTCCATTCGATTCGGCTATAACGGGTGTAGACCAAGTGGTGAACAGTTTGTCGCGAGAAGTTTTCCACGCCTTTTTCCCAGTTCGTTTGTCGATGGCTATGATATGGGAACCAACCCCGTCGCCGTCATCACATTGAAGGAAAATCAGATTTCCATCCATCACTGGAGAAGAGCCGGGACCCAAGCCGAAGGTCTTCAACTTTTCGTTTTCATAGCTCCAAAGTAATTTTCCAGCAAAGTCGTAGGCGTATAAACCTTCGTTGCCGAAGTAGGCGTAGACGGCCTTGCCATCCGTTATTGGAGTAGGGGCGGCATAGCTGCCTTTCTTGTGTTTGTTGTCGAAAGCGGTCCCTTCGTATGCAGTTTTCTGCCACAGAACTTTCCCGGTTTCGCGATCAAGAGCGAGCACCATCAAGCGGTGCAACTTGTTTGCTCCCGTACTATCGGGATGCAGAAACACGGAACCTGACATGTGGTGGATGGGTGCTTTATGTCCGGCAGGAGCATCGCCGGCATCCATTTCAGATGTAAGGAAAATGTGGTTTCCCCAAATCACGGGTTGTGAAGTTCCGCGACCAGGCAACTCAGTTTTCCATGCGAGATTTTTAGTTTCGCTCCATTCGGTGGGGATTGCAGCACCTGTGGCGATACCGCTGGAAGAGGGTCCGCGCCATTGCGGCCAGTCAGCCGCCAGAATAGCGAGAGGGCAAATCAACAAAGAGAAAATAATACGCATGGCTATCCTCTATAGTAGAGGCTCTAAGCAGGCGCGTGCGAGCTCTTCCTATTCGTGAAACAGTTGCTGACTTGCAGTGTTCATCTTTCCGCACGTGGCACAAATCAATGCGAGTGCAATTTCAAAGTATGACCCTGACCTGGAAGCCACCAGCAAGTCGAGAATTTTTACGTTGTTGTAGGAACCCATCATATAGAGTGCATATGAGCCCAAAAGAGCACTAAAAGCTGCCACAGTATACAGTGCAAATGCGCACGTACTTTCTCCACTTAAGGAAGTCCCCCAAGAGGGCAGCTCCTGCTAGAGCGTAAGCAATGATCATGGGAGTATCGGCCGCTCTCATTACATCTTGCCCAATCAGCGGATTGTTGATTAATCCTAGCAGAGCCATCACCAACAAGAAAGCGCCGACGAATCTGGCAGCGGGCTTAGCTACACGGTTTTCCATTTCTAAATTTCTTCTTTGTGCAAGGATCGTTAAGAGAGGGGAAGAACTTTAGCGAATAGCTTTGAAAATATCTTTCCTCTTGACGACCGAGGGAGGCTGTTGTATTCTGGGCTCGGTAACCGATATGAGCAAACCTACTGATCTGGTCCAAGGCACTTTGGCACTGCTAATCCTGAAAATTCTTGCGCTGCAGCCTGCCCATGGCTTTGCGCTCAGCCAAAGGCTTCGCCAAATTTCCGATGAAGTTCTGCAGGTTAGTGATGGCTCGCTGTATCCTGCCCTAGCCAAGTTGGAACAAGAAGGCTGGATAAAATCGGATTGGCAGACTACGGAAAATAATCGTCGTGCCAAATTTTATGCGCTTACTCCTCCCGGGCGCAAGGCACTGGAGCGGGAATCGAAGAATTGGGAAAAACTCTCATCGGCAATAACGCATATTGTCAGACTCTCGGAGATCTAATGTTTACTCGATTTCGATACATGCTACCCCTGCGGCTGCGCACCCTTTTTCAACGGAATCGTGCCGAAAAAGAAATGAATGATGAGTTAGCTTTTCACCTGGAAATGCAAAAGGAAGAACTGATGGCAAATGGGATGAGTGCTGAAGATGCTCGACTGGCGGCAAAGAAAAGCTTCGGCAATTTGAGCGTACATCAAGAAGAGTATCGCGATGCAAGAGGCTTCCAGTGGTTGGAAAGTCTTGTGCAGGATGCGCGGCAAAGTTTCACCACTCTTCGGCGAACACCAGGCTTTACAGCGGTGGCCGTCCTATCGCTGGCTCTTAGCATCGGTGCAGCGGCAACGGTTTTTAGCATAGTCGATGTTGGGCTATTGAACCCTTTGCCTTTCCCCAATGCTGAGCGTTTGGTATGGCTGCAGGAGTTTGGTGCCGACCACAAGATCTACAACGGGAATCCAGCGCGATTGAAGGATTGGCAAAGGTCGCAAAGCTTTGGTGCAGTGGCCGGTTTCTATGGAGAAGGCTTGGTTCTTACCGGAGAAGGCGATCCGATTCGCGTCAATATGATCCGTACATATGGCCCGATTTTCGATGTTCTGAACGTTCCAAATCGTTTGGGCCGTGGCTTTACGTCGGCTGAATCGGAAGGTAAAGGCACACCTGTGGCTCTGCTCAGTGAGAGCTTTTGGCGGAAACAGTTTCATGAAGATTTGAATATTGTGGGCCGTACTTTGCGACTGGGCGGTACTGCTTACCAAGTAATTGGAGTGATGGGAGAAGCGGCAAAGTATCCCGAAGAAATCGATGTTTGGACTCCTGGCCCAGGTGATTTTTTCCAGAGACAAGCTGGGTTTTTGAGTCAGTTTGCTATTCTGCGCCCTGGCGTATTGCTTGCTTCGGCGCAGGCAGAGTTAAATACCATTGGTGCTCAATTGGCAAATCAGTATCCGGATACGGACCGCGGCCGCTCCGTGCAACTCACTCCACTGGCAGAGCAAGTTGCGCGCAATTCTCGAACGGCCTTATTATTGTTTTTCGCAATTGTGATTGCGATTTTGTTGATCGTTTGCCTGAATGTTGCCGGCTTATTGTTGGCTCGTGGCATGAGCCGCAGTCGCGAGGCAGCCATACGAGTAGCGCTGGGGGCTGGACGCGGAAGAGTGTTTCGTCTGTTCCTGATGGAAAGTTTTTTGATTGCGATTGCCAGTGCTGCGCTTGGATTGGGGTTGGCTGGGTTGGGGCTTGACACAATCAAAGCACTGCTGCCCAATGAAATTCCCCGATTAGCCGAAGCCTCGATTTCGTTTCGCGTCGTGCTGGCAACCCTGAGCTTTGCGGTTCTAGCGGCGCTGGTAAGCGGAACACTTCCAGCCTGGCAGGCCGCAACTCGCGCGGTGAGTTCGGCTCTGAAAGAAGGTGGCAGAGGCAGTGTTGGTTCCAGCCGCCAATGGCTTCGGTCGGCACTGGTAACGGCGGAAATCGCGTTGTCCTTCGTACTGGTTGTAACGGCTGGTTTAATCGCAAACAGCTTTCTGCACTTGAATGAAACGCCGCTAGGTTTCAACCCACAAAACGCCTATACCTTTGCTGTGAATTTTTCGTGGGATACGGATGACAAAGTTTTCGATCAGTTCGCTGGGCAAGCATTGGAACGGCTGAAAGCAATCCCAGGCGTGGCTACAGCGGCCGTTGTAGACAGGTTGCCTTTGCAAGGTGGAAGCCAATCGGGTCCAATTGTGGTGCGCAATCTTTCCTCAACTCCTGCCCAGGCGGTGGAGCAAATTTCATGGCGTACGGCGAGTGCTGATTACTTTGCTGCGGTTGGAGTGCCGGTGATTTCTGGCACTGTATTTCGGAGCTACTCTGGGAAAGAATCTCCACTGGAAGCTGTAATCTCGCAACGCCTTGCCACTTCATTATTTCCTGAAGGCAACGCCATTGGCCGTGAAATCGCTCGACAGCCGCGCGGCAAAGATGCGACGGCTCAGTACTTTCGCGTCACGGGGATAGTTGGCGATGTCCGTCATGATTCCACCGACTCGACACCACCAATGGAGATTTACTTACCCCTTGGAACCGCTTATTGGC
This sequence comes from Bryobacterales bacterium, assembly GCA_043745195.1. Lineage (GTDB taxonomy): Bacteria > Acidobacteriota > Terriglobia > Bryobacterales > Bryobacteraceae > JANXSF01. Next base: position 15,548 of record JAYTTF010000146.1, read on the forward strand.
CACAGCTCAAATTTGTTGTGCGCACTTCCATGCCGAAGGCTGAATTTGTACAAGTGGTTAGAACCAGCATTCAGCCTTTGTTAACTGATCAGATCATTGAAAAGCTGGGCTCGTTATCCGAGCAAACGGCGGCGACGAAAACAGTTCCCAGAATACGGGCGCTATTGATCACAGGATTCGCACTGCTGGCGTTGGGGCTTTCTTCAATTGGATTGTTCGGATTGCTGTCGTACGAAATTGCCCGGCGCGCCCCGGAATTCGGACTAAGAATCGCACTTGGGGCACAGCCTGTCCAGATTGCAAGGACTGCACTGCTGCACGGATTGATTCCGGCGCTATCGGGATTGGCGATCGGATTTCCGCTAGCATTGTTACTGAGCCAGACATTGCAATCCATGTTGTATAGCGTGCAACCCAACGAGCCGCGCACTTACATTGTTGCCTCAGTGTTGGCTATTGTCACATCACTGCTGGCCTGTTTAATTCCAACATTCCGGGCAATGCGCGTGAATCCAATTTCAGTATTGCGGCAAGAATAAATGGACTACCAGGAAATCTGAGCTGGAAAGAATTCCGCAACCAGATCTTCGTAATAAGGTTTCAGTTCGGTGAGCGAGGGCTTCACATCGCTCTTTGAATAAAGGTCGTAAGGGTTGAAGGTGCGAACGGCGTCGAACAACTTTAGGTCCTTGGCGTCCATCAAATTTTGATATGCACCTTCGCGATGCCCGGGGTAGAACGAATGATAGCGAATCATGTACTGGGCCTCTTCCGGAAGATAGGGGCGAGTAACATGGTAAAGATATTCGTCGTGGCCCCAAGACATGTCTACTTTCTCTAAGCCACAGCCTTCTTCATAAATGCCATTTGCGGTTTGAAATTCAGGAACCTTGTTGTCGGCATTCGCTGCGAAATATTCAGGAAAAACAATGGTGTTTGACCAAGCGCAACCAGTTGGGAACGTATCGCCAACCACCGCCCATTGAGGTTCATCGAACAGGCAAAGCACTTTGCCCATGTCATGAATGAAACCTGTAAGCACCATCCAGCGCGGATGCCCGTCCTTGCGGATAGCTTCGGCGGTTTGCAGATTGTGTTCCATCTGAGTGAGATCAGTGTCAGGATCGGAATCGTCGACAAGGGCGTTTAGGCGGTCCATGGCTTCCCAAATTCCCATCTTCGCCTTTGCCAACTTACCATATTCCTGTTTCTTGGCACGTGCGAATTCGTGAGTTTGCAGTGCGTGATTTTGGCGGTAGAAATCTTTTACTACTTGAGGAGAGGATTCGTCGAATATCCGGAATTCTTCTTTCTTCCGATCAGTGCGGTAGCGGCTTTTTACAAAGTCATCCCACTGTTCCAGGTTGTCTAAAGGTCCGGCATTCGCTGTGCTCATATTTATTTACTCTCTGAAGTAATTCTATCAAATTTCGGTCCAGTTCCAGAATCGAACCTGAGCCCCTTCATCGCAGGAAACGATTTGGCGTTGATTTGGGAGCCATGCAGCGTTCACCGCCATGCTGGAATGGCCACTAAATACGTTCAAGCAGTGTCCGGTTTTGCGTCCCAAACACGAACTGTGTAATCGTGAGCGGCGGAAAGAATCCAGCGCTGGCAAGTGCTCCATGCAACGCTCCGGATGGTTTCGGTATGGCCGTCGAAAAACAAGCATAAGCCACTGTTGATGTCCCACAGCTTGAGTTGTCTTGAACAGGAAAGCACCTGACTTTGATCTGCGTTCCAGGCCAGACACTGTACATGATAAGTATGAGCTTCCATTACGCGGAGACGTTTTCCGGTTTCAATGTCCCAAACGCGGATGGTTCCATCGCGAGATCCGGAGACTGCACGCCCCTGATCGGATGCCAACAAGGCACAATAGGCACCGTCAGTATGGCCCTTGAATATTTGCAGGCACTTACCATTTTAAAGGTCCCACAGGCGCACCGTATTATCGCCTGCTGCTGAGATGGCATGGCGTTGATCATCACTGAATCCCAAATCACGCACGAACCCTTTGTGACCTTCCAGGACTTGCAGGCATTTGCCGGTATCGGCTTCCCAAAGCCTGGCAGTGTTGTCAAATGATCCTGATAGAACGTACCGCTGATCTGCGCTCCAGGCTAAGCCCCAAACTCGTTCTTTATGGCCTTCCAGTTGACGGATGCATTTCCCTGTTGCAAGATCCCACATTCCAACAGACTTTCCCACAACTCCGGTTACGGCCCGCTTCCGATCAGGACTGAAGGCGCAAGTGAGGTCGCTGGATTTAAGTTCAAGCTGGACTACTTTCGATACGCTGTTATTCGGCATAATGGATAGTTCATGGCCAGCGACGATCCTACAAAACTCCGTTCCCACGTTTGGTTCAACGGACGCGAATATTATAACTTTTCACGACGAGCGAATTTGCGGTCGCTGGGTTTTAATCGTGACATCTTCCAAGGTAAGCCAGTGATTGGCATTTGTAATTCCTGGAGCGAATTGAACAACTGCAACGCCCATCTGCGCGATGTTGCGGATGCTGTGAAGCGCGGGGTTTGGGAGGCTGGCGGATTTCCGCTGGAATTCCCCACCATTTCGTTAGGTGAGCAGTTTATGAAGCCCACCACCATGTTGTTCCGCAACTTGATGGCGATGGATGTGGAAGAATCGATCCGGGCCAATCCGCTGGATGGTGTGGTGCTACTTTGTGGTTGCGATAAGACGACACCTGCTCAATTGATGGGGGCCGCATCGGCTGACATTCCAGCGATCTTTGTTACTGGCGGACCCACGCTTTCCGGCAACTATAAGAACAAACCTTTCGGCACCGGCACGGATGGGCGGAAGATTTTTGATCTCTATCGCACTGGCCAAGTTAGTGAAGAAGAGATGATTGAAATTGAAGGCTGCATGGTGCGCAGTGCCGGCCACTGCACTGTGATGGGGACGGCTTCCACAATGGCTAGCATCACCGAAGCATTGGGTATGACTCTGACCGGTTGTGCGGCGATTCCAGCCGTTGATTCGCGCCGCTATGCCATTGCTGAGCAATCTGGAAAACGCATTGTTGGCATGGTGCGGGAAGACTTGAAGCCATCGAAAATATTGACGCGGGAATCCTTTGAAAACGCGGTGATGGTGGATATGGCCATCGGGGGTTCGACAAATGCTGTAGTGCATCTTTTGGCCATTGCCGGGCGCGCTGGGGTGAAACTTAGTTTGGAAGACTTTGATGCGATTTCGCGGAAGACTCCGTTCCTGGTGAATGTGCGGCCTAGCGGCGAGCATTTGATGGAGGAGTTTTTCTACGCAGGTGGTGTGCCAGTGGTGATGAAGGAACTGCTGCCGCTGTTGCACCGTGATTGCATTACCGTTACTGGCAACTCCATTTCGGAAAACATTGCTTCGGCGGAATGTTTTAATCGCGATGTGATTCGCACAGTAGATGCACCGCTGCATCCTACGGGTGGGACAGTTGTTTTGCATGGGAATTTGTGTCCACGTGGAGCGGTGATCAAGCCTATCGCGGCCTCGGCGCATTTACTGCAGCATCGTGGAAAAGCTTATGTTTTCGAAAATTACCAAGTTATGCACGATGCAGTAGACAGAATGGATCTGCCCATTGATAAGGACACAATTCTGGTGATGAAAAACGGTGGACCGATTGGTGCGCCGGGGTTCCCGGAATGGGGGCACATCCCTATGCCGAAGGTGCTGTTGGCCCAGGGCATTGACGATTGCGTGCGGATATCGGACGCGCGGATGAGTGGCACCAGCTTTGGTACTGTGGTGCTGCATGTGGCACCGGAATCGGCCATTGGCGGGCCTTTGGCAGTGGTTCAAACAGGCGATGAAATTGAGTTAGACGTAGAAGGGCGGCAGTTGAATCTGCTGATTTCTGCTGAAGAAATGACGACGCGGCTGGCTAAGTTCAAACCTGCCAAACCACATTACAATCGCGGTTATGGAAAGCTGTTTCTGGATCATGTGACGCAGGCTGATGAGGGATGCGACTTTGATTTTCTGCACCGCATTGCCACAGAAGAAGAATGAGTTTCCTTCGTGCACGGCCGTGGCTGTTGGTGGTCCTTGTGGCTGCCTTATTTTTGCTTGCGGATAAGGGTGCTTATAAAGGCTACTTTCATGCCGACGACCTGGATAATATTGCATGGACGAGCGTCGTTGATTCCGGGGAGTTTTCGGAAGGTTTTGTTTCTCCAAGATACTCGAAATGGAATTTCCGCCCGGTTGGCCACTTCTATTTTTTCATCCTTAGTCGCGCGGCGGGTTTGACTTTTGCACCGTATGTGTCTGTTATTCAGGCATTCCACATCCTGAACATCTTTCTGCTTTGGCTACTTACCGGCAGCTTTGGAATGCGCACTATGGCGCGGTTGGCGGCCATCCTTTTCTTCGCATTTCATTCCGCAGTGTTCGATGTTTACTACCGGCCCATGTATATATTCGACTTACTGTGCGCCACGTTCTGCCTACTTACAATCATCCTTTGGCGCAAGGACAAGTTTTGGTTGAGCCTGCTTACTTTCTGGTGTGCCTATAAGTCGAAAGAGTTGGCCATCCTCTTACCCTTAGTTCTGACGCTGGTTGAATTTTGGTTTGGGTCAAAACGCTGGTTGCGTTTGATTCCATTTTTTGCAATCTCAGTGAGTTTTGGGCTTCAAGCATTCCTGTTGAGAGATCCTAACCCCACGCCTTACAGTTTGATATTTAATACGGAGGCTATTGGGAAAACCTTTGCTTTTTACGCGCCAAAAATTTTCCTTGTGCCGATCTTACTGGTACTACCCATCTTCCTTGCTTTCAGAGATCGGCGGAGTTACTTCGGCCTCCTACTTGCCTTTCTTTTGTTCTCACCCATGCTCTTTGTGCCGGGGCGATTGTTTGGAGCCTATCTGTACCTCCCCTTGGCGGGTTTTGCACTGGCGATTGGGGCTTTGGCTGATCATTCAAAGCTGGCTGCACAAATTACACTGGCGATTACTTGCCTGGCTTGGCAACCCTTCCAATACAAGTTACTCCGTGATTACCGCAATGTAACCTTGGCTGAGGGTGAAGAACATCGTGCTTATGTCCGGGGCATCCGGCAAATCTCTTTGGTGCAACCGGGAGTAACACTAGCTGTAAGTGAAAGTGCTCCGAAGAACATGGCGTTTTGGGGAACCGATGGGGCGCTCCATTTTATTTACAAGAATCCTAACCTGAAAGTGATCCACATGAACCAGGGAGTGCCGGAAAATATTCCGGTGTCGGGAAACGTACTGCTGTTGAGTTGGGACGCATTGAAGAAAAGGGTGAACTATGTGGCGCATCGGGCCGGCGAACCGGAAGCATCGGCAATCAAGATGGGGGTGCTGACTCCGGTTTGGCAATTGGAAGAAGGATTTTTTCCTGTTAGCGGCGGCTTCTGCTGGACTTCACCAAAATCCCGGGCCCGTTTAGGCCGTCCTAAGGGTGCTGAGATGTTTGAGGTGACGGCGAACATTGGCCCGGACTACATTAAGCAAGTGAAGCAGGTGACGCTGACTGTAAAGATAGATGGGGAAACCGTGGGACAACGGACCTTCAGCAAGTCGGGAGTGGAACGCACGGAATGGTCTGTGGGCAGCAAGCCGGAAAGAACGGTGAAAGTGGAATTTGCAGTGGATCCCCCACTGAAAATGGAGTATGCGGATAAAAAGGAATTGGGAATTCCGATTATTAGTTTCGGATACGTGCCGTGAAAAGTACCTTGCAGGTTTGTATGTCAGAGGGGCGGGGCAGGAACCCGCATCCTTCGCAACTTGAGCAATACTTAAAGAATGCGTGAAGTTCGTATCGGTATTGTGGGCCTGGGCAATGTTGGTCAAGGCACCATGACCATTTTGGCGGAGACCGCCCAACAAATAGAACAAAAATTAGGATTCCCGTTGCGGGTGAAAATTATCTGCAGCCGTGGGGTGGATACAGTCGCTGTACCCGCAGGGCTTGCGGGTGTGGAACGGACCACCGATTGGCGTCGCGTGGTGGAACATCCGGAAGTGGACATTGTGGCTGAGCTGATTGGTGGCACAACGGTGGCCCGGCAGATTGTGGAAACTGCGATTGACCAGGGCAAAAGTGTTGTGACTGCGAACAAGGAAATGATGGCCTCCATAGGTGGAGATCTGTGGGAGCGGACAATCGCAAAGCGTGTGAATCTGGCAATGGAAGCAAGCGTGGCTGGAGGCATTCCGATTCATGCCGTTTTGCGCGAAGGCATTTCCGGTGACCGTGTTACTGCGCTTTACGGAATACTGAACGGTACCAGTAACTACATCCTTACAGAAATTGAAAAGCACGGCTCAGCATTTGCCGACGTTTTGGCCGAGGCCCAGAAACTGGGATACGCAGAGGCTGATCCTACTGCTGATGTGGATGGATTTGATGCCCGTAGCAAGCTGGCCATCCTTGCCGCGCTGGCCTTTGGTATGAAAATTACGGCCTCTGATATTTTCACCGAAGGCATTCGGCGCGTTTCACCGATTGATTTTCAATATGCCCATCGCCTGGGGCACACCATCCGTTTGATCTGTGGTGCGCGTCAAACCAAGGAAGGTTTAATCCTTTCGGTGAGGCCGGCGCTGATTCCTCAGTCCACCATTTTGGCCAATGTGCACGGTGCCTATAACGCTGTTTGGGTACGCGGATTGTATGGAGAGGACACGTTCTATTACGGCCGCGGTGCTGGACCTCGACCGACTGGTGTTGCTGTTGTAAGTGACCTGATGCGTGTGGCTCGGGAAATTGTCAACGGTTCGCCTGAACGTGTTTCGCCATTTGCGCATGAGCGGTTGGGCGAGTTCAAACCTATTTCCGTTCTTCAGCAAAAACGCGCCTATTTTCTGCGATTCCGAGTGGAGGATCGTCCCGGAATCATTGCTTCGCTGGCATCTATTCTTGCTGAGAAAAAGATCAGTCTGGATGCTGTGCTGCAACTTCCCAGCGAATCGAAAACAGATCTGCCGTTTGTGATTACGGTTGAACCAAGTTCGGAGAGTGCGGTGCAGGAAGCGGTTGCTGCTATGGCTAAACTTGATTTTATGGTGGAGCCGCCGCTAGCCTTACCGATGGAGACCTCATTATGAAAACTGTTCTGGCATTTTGCCTTCTTCCCGTATCTGCCTGGACGCAAGTGGCGGTTGAGGCCAACTCTGGCTATAAGACTCCGGAAGCACGCGCCGGCATTGCGAAGACGCTAAATTCAGATGAACGCGATTCGCGCCAACGTCCCAAGGAATTGGTGGCGGCGCTGGGTTTGAAACAAGGAATGCACGTTGCGGACATCGGCACTGGGGTCGGCTACATGCTGCCATATTTTTCGGAGGCAGTAGGAGCTTCGGGTCGAATTGTTGCAGAAGATATCTTCCCTGATTTTCTTTCGAAAGCGAAGGAACACGCTTCCAGCAAAGGTTTGAAGAACATTGATTTTATCCAAGGAACGGACAAGAACCCGAAGTTGCCAGGCAGCACTCTGGACTTGGTGGTGGTGCTGGATGTCTATCATCACTTCGACTATCCATCCGAAATGCTGGTGGCAATTCATACCGCCCTGAAGCAGAACGGACGCCTGGCCATTTGCGAATACTACAAGCGAGTTGGTGCCATGGGCGATCCCACTTCGGACCGCGCTGTGAAGCACATTCGTTTGGACGAGGCTGATGTAATTAAGGAAATCGAGGCCAATGGCTTCAAGTTAGTAAAGTCGTCAGAGTTCAATCCGAAGTCGCAATACCTGGCTATTTTTGAGAAGAAATGAACATATGAATCGCCGTCAATTCGGAGTAACTGCAATTGGGTCAGTGGGTGGTCTGGTGGGCCAAACGGCCAAGCCTTCGGCTCGCCCTTCGGTGGATCAACTGGCATGGCATGCAATGGAAATGTCCATGTTCGTGCACTTTGCTCCGAACACCTGGCAGGATCGGGAGTACGATGATTTATCGACTCCATTGGACAAAATTCAGCCTAACAAATTGGATACCGATCAATGGGTGAGCGTGGCTAAATCGATGGGTGCCAGGCAGATTGTTTTCGTTGCGAAGCACACCGGCGGGTTCTGCTGGTGGCAAACGGAGACCTCGAAATACGGCGCGAAGGAACTGGGCTGGCGCGGTGGCAAGGCTGACTTGATGGCCGATCTTTCCAAATCCTGCAAACGCGCTGGTTTGAAGATGGGGGTATATCTGAGTCCGCAGGATCGGAGTCAAGAAGTTGGTTTGGGTGGGAAGGCGAAGACTCCCGAAGCACAGACTAAGTACGATGCCGTTTTCCGTCAGCAACTTACTGAGTTACTAAGTAAGTACGGAGAGATGAGTGAAGTTTGGTTTGATGGCTCAAGCGTGGTGGATGTGGGTGACATACTAAAGCGCCATGCTCCGCACGCGATGGTGTTTCAAAGTAAGTACGCAACCATTCGCTGGGTGGGCAACGAACTGGGTTACGCGCCTAATCCGGCTTGGAATTCGGTTTCGGCGGAGGCTGCGGCAAGCGGAGTGGCAACGGCAAAAGACGGCGCTCCTGACGGAACCATTTGGTTGCCCAATGAATGTGATGCGCGTATGCGTCGCGAATGGTTTTGGAATTCAAAGAATGCCGAATCGTTGAAGACCGTGGATCAGTTGATGCTGATGTATTACCGCTCAGTAGGGCATGGATCGTTGCTGCTGTTGAACCATACGCCGGATATGACTGGCGCTATTCCTGAATCGGATGCCAAGCGTGCGTCGGAGTTTGGTGAAGAAGTTCGGCGACGTTTTGAAGAGCCGGTGGCTGTAACGAAAGGTACGGGTCGCATTCTGGAATTACGGCTACCTAAGTCCGCCAGAATCGATCATGTTGTTTTGATGGAAGACATCAAGAATGGGGAGCGAGTTCGTAAATATTCATTGGAAGGGCTAAGTGGGGAGGGTTGGAAGCCATTGAGCCGCGGTACTTCGATTGGGTACAAGAAGATCGACCCGTTTCCTGCAAAGGAACTGCTCCGTGTACGGTTGCGAATTGAGGAATTGTCAGGGGATCCCGTTTTGACGCGCTTCGCAGTTCATGCAGTTGGAAAAGGCGAAGGGCTGGCACCCATCGATTCATTCCAGACGCACATACTGCGTAGCTGGGATCCGCGGACAGTCAAGGTTGGTGAGGATACTTGGGATTTGAATATTACTGAGTTGGCAGAAGCAGCAGGCCAGTATGAACTGGAGTTTTTGTCGACTGGCGGTGCCAACCGATTGATCGTTGACAGCGTGTCTTTATTACATGGTGGAACTGATTCGCCGGAGTTCGTGCGAAGGTTGGGAAGAGGGCCGCAGTTCCGAGTGTCGATCACCGGGCTGGGTGAAATCCTGAAGCTGCGCACGAAGGTAACTTTAAAAGATGGCAATGACACGTTCGGCCAAGTTTTCCTGAGGCAAGTTGAGTAGCAATTTCAACTTGCCGATTCTTCTAAATTCGCTACTTTGCGAGGGTAAAATTGACCTGTATTGTGGTTGCGACTTCCACGGGTTCCCCATTGAGTAGCGTCTGAGAGTAGATCCATTGCCGTACTGCGTCCATTGCGGCGGACGCCAGATCGGAATCTGCCCTGGGCATTAATTCTAACGATCCAATGGATCCATCCTTAAGAATGACTGCCTGTAGCATTACCGTTCCTTGCCGTCCTTCTTCCTTTGCTTGCCGAGGATATGCTGGTGTCACCTTGTGAATTAACTTTGTTGCCTGGACGTTGCCGCCCACCTGAATGCGCGTTTGATCTGCCGCTAACGCTGCCCATGAGAGTACAACGAACAGCAGGCCGGTATGGATTGAGTGTAGATTCATTTTTAGCTCCTATTTTGTGAGTGTGTAATTTACGGAGATGCTGGTTTCAATTTCGACTGGTTCTCCGTTTAGATGTGTAGGGCTGTAGCGCCACTGAGAGACTGCTGCAAGCGCGGATTGTGTCAGGGCAGAATCAGGCGAATTCATGACGTGCAACTGGGCCAGGGAGCCATCGCGCTTAATCACCGCATTCAATTGAACAGTGCCTTGAATGCGGTCTTGCTTTGCTTCAGAGGGATACTTAGGCATTGATTTGAAAACGAGTTTGGTGCTTTGAAGATTGCCACCGATGCGGAGCCTGCGTGATTCGGATTGGGGTACTGCTGCAGATTGCAGTGAAGGAGAAAACTCTCGTCTTTCACCAGGCCGAATTTCCAAATTTGGCAATAGAGTTTCCCCGAACCCGGGCGCATTTACGTGCAACGCATATATGCCAGGTTTCAATGCCCGAAAGTTGAATGCGCCACTGCTGCTACTCTTTAGTTCCTGCATTTTTCCCAACTGTTGATTGGTCAATTGCAAGCTGGCATTTGGTATGGCTGAGGAACCGGTGCCGTAAACCACACCATGCATGTTTGCGGCCATTTCCGTTCTTGCTCGCAAAACGGCTGTGGGTGCGAGCAGCGTAATTGTGATTAGAAAGGCTACTGACCGATGCGTTCCTGTTAGTTGCCGGCGCGTGCGCATGGCATCCAAAACTGAAGCCAGGCGTGTTTCCAGACGAGGCCCAGCAGCAATGGACAGGGTGGTTGCTGGAGTCATCCCCGTGGCAAGGGCTACCAAATGCCCGGCGTAATCGGACCCTAAGATGCCGCAGCCCAACACAACGTCGTCGGAGGCGTGTTCGCGTTCCAATCGCATACAAGCAGCAGCATACCAGGCTAGTGGTTGGAACCAGTAAAGGCAGCAAGCGAGTGAACCTAACCATTGGGTTAAAACGTCGCGTCGTGCAATATGTGCCATTTCATGCAGTAGAACAGCGCGTCGGCGATTGTTATCCCAGTTGTTCGCATCTGTAGGAATGATGATTACTGGACGGCACGCTCCAAATGTGAATGGAGTTTGTGCTTTGGGACTGTGGCGAATTTCGATGTACGAGGTTATGCGGGCCTCGGTGGCGCATTGCGTAAGCATTTCCCCCCATGCAGCGTCGGTTAGGGGCATGGCTCTTTTAGCGAACAAGCTGGCCGCAACGGTGGATCGGATGAGGCGCAGAAATAAGAAGAATGCGACCACTACCCAAAGGGAAACCAAAATACGGCTCAGGGAATAGACCGTCACCAAATCATCGGCACCATGGACCGTTATTGAATCTTCCACAAACAACGAGATGGGTGGCACAGCTGCTGGAAGAAGGTTACAAATTGTCAATGCAATTGGTAGCAACAGAAGGCCCAGCAAACCAGATGTCCAAACAAGATGACGCTGGGCGGCCGATGCACGGCGAGCGCAGAGAACAATGAAGCTGGCCAAGGACAAGAAGGCGGTGCTTTCAAGCAATAGCGAAAGGAGTAATTGTTCCATGCTAACGGCCCTCCTTCTTAGCTTTTTCAATCATACGTTGAATGCGCCGTAGTTCTTCGGCGTCTAACTTTCCAGCCGAGGAATCAAGTAGAGCGGCAACCGTATTGGACACCGATCCACTGAAAAAAGTTTCTACCAGATGCGCAACAGCTGAATTGCTGGCTTGGTCCTTTGGCAGTGCGGCGCTGTAGGCGTACCTTGGACCTTGTTCCTGGTGTTTGACATGCCCTTTTTCCAAAAGAATGCGGAGCAACCCGCGGACGGCAGAGTAACTAGGCGCGTCTGGGAGAGCTTCCTGGATTTGCAGGGCGGTGAGGGTTCCATCCCGAAAAAGGAGATCCATGATCTGCCGTTCGCGGCGGCTGAGGTGTGGCGTTGCTGATTTCTCTGGAATCATATGCTAGTTTTGTAGCACTATGTTAGAAAAGTAGCATTCGAATCTGCCAGAGTCAAGGGAAATCTGCGTTACTCTATGCGATGTGGGTATTGAAGGCTATCCTTACACGGCGGTGGAAGCGCGAGTACTGCGGCGCCTGTCCACGCCTGAAAAAATTCAGAAGTTTTTGGATGAAGATTTGGCCTACAACCATGCGGGGACCTGTTATTCTCCGCGTCAGGTTTTGCAGCATGGCAAGGCGCATTGTATGGAAGGTGCGCTGTTTGCAGCAGCCGCGCTACAATTCCATGGGCATCCTCCGTTACTAGTTGACTTGGAAGCGAAGCATGACGATGACCATGTGCTGGCCGTATATAAGGTTGGGGAATTGTGGGGCTCTTTGGCTAAATCGAATTATTCAGGATTGCGGTATCGGTCAGCCGTTTATCGAACGTTGCGGGAACTTGTAATGAGCTATTTTGAGCATTATTTTAACCTGCGAGGTGATAAATCTTTGCGAGCATTCTCACGGCCTGTACACCTAAAGCGGTTCGACCGCATCCAATGGATGACGCGCGAGAAAGAGGTATGGGAAATTCCAGAACACCTGTGTACCATCGGCCACACTCCGCTAATTTCGAGCGATGTGGCAAAGGGGTTGCGTCGGGTGGATAAAAGGATTTTCGCTGCTGGGAGGTTGGGCGGCGTGTTTAATAAGTGACATTCATGAACTGGACCCGAAGAACTTTTCTTTCTGCTGCCGGCGCATCTGCGCTGGTTGCTCAGCCTCGAACTCAGCGGCCAAACATTGTGCTGATTATCAGCGATGATCAGGGCTATGGAGATTTATCGCTGCATGGCAACCCCTACTTGAATACTCCGAACATCGACCGCATTGGCAAGGAAGGGGCGCAGTTTACCCAGTTCCAAGTTTGTCCCGTATGTTCGCCGACGCGGGCCAGCCTGATGACCGGCCGTTACAACTATCGCACTGGTGTAGTGGATACATATCTTGGCCGGTCGATGATGCACACCGACGAAGTGACGCTGCCGCAATTGTTGAAGCAAGCGGGATACCGCACGGGCATTTTCGGTAAATGGCATTTGGGTGATACGTATCCAATGCGTCCTTTGGACCGTGGATTTGAAGAGGGTGTGTATATAAAAGGTGGCGGGATTGGGCAGCCGTCGGATCCTCCTGGTGGATCGAGCTACACGAATCCGTTCGTCTACGAAAACGGGAAGTTGATTCAGCGAAAAGGCTACTGTACGGACATTTTTTTTCGAGCGGCGCAGGAGTTTGTGGCAGCGCATCATGAAGAGCAGTTTTTTTGTTATCTGGCTCCAAATGCTCCGCACGATCCTTTGGAAATCGCTGATGCCTATGTTGCACCTTTCCGTGGAAAGAACCTGGGTGAGAAAACGGAACGAGTGTACGGGATGGTTGCGAATCTGGATGAGAACGTTGCCAATTTAATAAACACTCTGGACAAGCTGTATATTCTGGACGATACGATTTTGATTTTCATGACGGACAACGGGCCGCAGCATGCCCGCTACAATGCAGGCATGCGTGGAATCAAGACTAGCGTTTATCAAGGTGGCATTCGGGTTCCATTCATGGTGCGATTCCCAAGGAGCATTAAGGCCGGGTGGGAAGTGAGTTACATTGCGGCTCACATTGATATTCTTCCGACCTTGCTCGAATTTTGCCGTGTGCGATTGCCGCAGAATTTGCAGATAGATGGGAGGAGCTTGGTTCCGGTGCTGACGGGGCAACCTTCGCGGTGGGCTGATAGGACAATTTTCACGCAATGGCACAGGGGAGATGAGCCGGTGCTGTTTCAAAATGCGGCGGCGCGAACCCAGAGGTACAAGCTGATCAATGGAACGGAATTGTACGACATGCAGGAGGATCCGGGGGAATCGAAAAACATAGCTGCGCAAAAGCCTGAGATTGTTGCCAAGCTGCGCAAGGAAACGGAAGCATGGTTTAAAGAGGTAAGTGAAACTCGGGGGTACGCGCCGCCGCGAATATTTGTGGGCACGGAAGTGGATAATCCGGTGACGTTGACGCGTCAGGATTGGCGGGGGCCTGAGGCGGGTTGGGACCGGACTTCGAATGGCTTTTGGGAAGTAGATGTTCGGGTTAAGGGAAATTACGAAGTTCTGTTGCGCATCAATCCTGCGAGGGAAGCAGGGGAGGCGACGGTGCATTTAGGGATGCGTGATTGGAAACAGAAATTTATAAAAGGTGCGGAAGAAGTGCGGCTTGCGGGATTGGCATTTGAAGCTCGCAAGGGGAGGTTTGAGGCTTACATTTCTTATGCTGGTTCGAATAGCAAGTTAGGTGTCTTGTCGGCGGAAGTTAGGAAAATGTGATTTCCGGAAATTCGCTATTGTAGAAACTTGACCGCACCACCGAATACTTTCTTTTTTGCCAATCTTGGCTTGGCACGCAGAATTGCAGAGTCCGATGGGCAATCGGCTGCTGCGCGTCCGGCGGCTCATCGGGAAATGTATCCTGATTCAAAAGCATGCTGCCTGGAGGTGAATGGTGCTTTGGCATCTTTCATTACTGCTGGTTCGCCGTTGACGAATGTTCTGAATTTGGGAATGAGCGGCGTGGTTGAAGAAGGGGATCTGTACGAGATCGAACAGTTCTACCTTCAAAGAACGGCGCAAGTCTTCATCGAACTTTGTCCGTTGGCTGATGGCGAGACTATGGCGCTGCTGATCAAGCGTGGGTACCAACCGGTGCAATTTGAGAACGTATTGGCGCGTCCCATTCCTGCGGATGCCTTCTTGTTCACACCTGCTTTTCCGAGTGTGCATCCTGAGCGGGAATTGTGGGCGCGTATGCTTGGACAAGGATTTACAGAGATGGATGACCCCAGCGAGGAGGCCCTTGATACAGGCCGTATTTTGCACCAGACCAAAGGGCTTTGCGCGTATGGAGTGGAACTGGATGGGTGCTTAAGCTCGGCAGCTGCTTTGGAAATTCGGGGAGACGTTGCCACGTTTTCCGCCGATGCAACACTTCCCAAGGCCAGGGGCCGTGGCGCGCAAACGGCGCTGATCCAACATCGCTTGCTGGATGCACAAAAAAGCGGCAGCCAGATTGCAGTGGCGATGACGGCACCCGGTTCTGTGTCGCAACAAAATTACGAGAGGCATGGGTTCCGGGTAATGTACACGAAAACGACGTTCACCAAGATCGGGTAAAATTCAAGATTCATGAATAAGACTGTTTGGAAAATCTTCTGGATGCTGATTGCGGTTATTGCGGCGTTCTCTTTGGCGGGAATTGCAATGAACCGGGGCGAGCCTGTGAACTCCATGTGGCTGGTGGTTGCATCGGCATGCACCTACATAACGGGATATCGTTTTTACGCGGCGTGGATTGCGGCGAAGGTGATGGCGCTGGATGACAATCGGGCGACGCCTGCTGAGCGAATGCGCAATGGACACGATTACGAACCGACGAATAAATGGATTGTGTTTGGCCATCATTTTGCTGCTATTGCTGGGCCGGGTCCACTGGTAGGGCCGACGCTTGCGGCGCAGTTTGGGTACTTGCCGGGGACCCTTTGGATCATCATTGGCGCGGTGCTGGGCGGTGCTATTCAAGATTTCATTATTCTGTTTTGCAGTGTGCGGCGTGATGGGAAATCGCTGGGGCAGATGGCGAAAGAAGAAATTGGCAAGGTTGGTGGGTTCACAGCGTTGATCACGGTGCTGCTGATCATGATCATCCTGCTGGCGGTGGTTGCGCTGGTTGTGGTGAATGCGCTGAAGGGCAGCCCATGGGGGACTTTTACGATTGCGGCCACCATGCCAATTGCGGTTTTCATGGGACTCTATTTGCGATTCTGGCGGCCGGGGAAAGTGCTGGAAGCATCGGTGATGGGATTTCTATTGATATTGGCTAGTATCTTTGCCGGCGAGTGGGTTGCGCATTCTGCAACATGGGCACCTTGGTTCACACTGTCTGGATTGGCGTTGGCAATTTCTGTGATTGTTTATGGATTCTGCGCCAGCGCGCTGCCTGTTTGGTTGTTGTTGGCACCGCGCGATTATCTTTCGACCTTTGTGAAGTTGGGTGTGGTGTTGATGTTGGGAGTTGGGATCTTATTTGTGCAGCCCAATTTGCAGATGCCGCCGCTGACACGATTTATTGATGGAACTGGGCCGATTTTTGCGGGATCGGTTTTCCCGTTCTGCTTTATCACCATTGCCTGTGGTGCGATTTCAGGTTTTCATTCGTTGATTTCTTCCGGCACCACACCGAAGATGATTTGCAAAGAATCGCACATATTTCCTGTTGGGTACGGTTCTATGCTGCTGGAAAGTTTTGTGGCGATCATGGCGATTATAGCGGCCTGCGTGTTGGATCCGGGTGTTTACTTTGCGGTGAATTCGCCGGCTGGAATAATTGGTGCGACTCCGCAGGCGGCGGTGGCAACAGTGAGTGGCTGGGGCTTTCCGGTGACAGCGGATCAAATGGCGGAATTGGCGAAAAGTGTTGGTGAGGAGAGCTTGTTTTATCGAACAGGCGGGGCTCCTTCGCTGGCTTTAGGGATGGCGCACATTTTTGCAAAAGGGCTGGGCGGTAACGCGATTCTTGGATTTTGGTATCACTTTGCGATTATGTTTGAGGCGCTGTTTATACTAACGGTGATCGACGCGGGGACTCGTGTGGGAAGGTTCATGCTGCAGGATTTGTTAGGCCATGTTTATGCCCCGTTGGGCCGGACCAGTTGGATGCCAGGCGTCATATTTTCCAGTCTGGTGATTGTTTTGAGTTGGGGATATTTTCTGGTGCAGGGGGTGCTTGATCCTTTGGGTGGCATCAATACCTTGTGGCCATTGTTTGGGATTGCTAACCAATTGCTTGCGATTATTGCGCTGTGCCTAGGGACGACGATTCTTGTAAAGATGCACAGGGCGCGATATATGTGGATCACGATCATGCCGCTGTTGTGGTTGGTTACGGTTACGTTTACAGCGGCTCTGCAAAAAATATTCAGCGAGGTTCCACGGATTGGATTTCTTTCGCAAGCGCGAGTTTTTGAAGGGAATATTTCGGCGGGAAAAGTGGCGGCGGCGAAGATTGGGGAAGTGAAGACGCTGATTTTCAACAACCAGTTGGACGCCGTGGTTTGTGGTTTATTCCTTGTGCTGGTGGCCACGATCCTGATCGACTCTATCCTGCTTTGGGTAGGGATTTTGAGAGGACAACGGGATGCGCGAAGTTTGGAATCTCCGTTTGTGCAAACTCGATTGAGCGCGGAGGAAGTATGAGGGCGTTGCGAAAACTGGGGCGGATTCTCATTGGGATTCTTCGTGAAATTGGTGATGAGAGCGCGTATAAACGGCATTTAACGGCGCACCACTGCCAGCATTCCGGGGCGGAGTGGCGAAAGTTTTCAGAAGAGCGCATGCGGCAGAAGTATGCGAATGCGAAGTGCTGTTGAGGGGTTTTGGGTGCATTAGAAAGAGTCTCCCGATGTTCAGTTTATTTTAATGGAGACAGTTCCGTGCGTGCCGGTGATTTCGGTTGGTTTGGCCCAGGTGATGCCATCGTCGGTTGAATGGGTGACCCCAAACTTTGCGGGACTTTGGCCGATGTACGCTTCAGCAGGTCGATATTGCCAGTGTCACCCCTATTTTCTATTAGGCTTTCGGCGAAGGCGGAGAGCGAGAAGGCCGACTGCAAACCGAATACTAATTCAAGCATGAAACTAGACTTTTTCCGGGATTTCAAAGGGCTTGCGATAGTGCCGCTTTAGCATGGCATTGGCCTCAGAATCGCCAATGAACTTTTCCGTTTTTGCATCAAACGTCAGGTGGCGTTCCAGCCTGTAGGCAATGTTCCCCATGTGGGCTAGTCCGCTGGAAAGATGAGCAGTTTCCACAGGGCCATTCTGATCGGAAGTTTTGCGCGACTGTACTGCCTTTATGAAATTTGCAAAGTGATTGCCACCGGCCTTGCGGGCTGGACCTTTCACTTTCTTGGGGCCGAGATATGTTTCGTATGCATCGTAGTTTTTTACCAGCATGTAGCCTTCGGAGCCGTAAAAAATATTGCCAACGTCCACGCCTTCTTCGGTGTTGGTGAACCAGGGGCGAACCTCGAACTGAATCATCTTTTTCTGGTCCGGATAGGCGTAGGTACTAGTCAAAAGCTCAGGGGTTTCCTTGTCGTCATCGAAGAGGAATTTGCCACCCATTGAGACAACTTTTGAGGGCAGGGAATTGACGCCCAGTCCCCACATGCACATATCTGCTTCGTGGCCGCCCTGATTGCCAACATCGCCGTTGCCATAGTCCCAATGCCAGTGCCAGTTGTAATGAACAAGGCGTTTGGAGAAAGGACGCTTCTGCGCGGGGCCGGTCCAGAGATCGTAATCGATGTAGCTGGGCACGGGGATTTCCGGAGACTTTCCAATGGACGGCCGGTTGCGGTAAACCAAACCTCTGGCCATGTAGACTTTGCCAATCACGCCTGCGCGAAGATGTTTCACGGCCTCCTGCAAAGCTTCGGAACTGCGCAGTTGGACGCCGTGCTGAACAATGCGATTGTACTTATGGGCCGCTTCCACCATTTTGCGGCCTTCCCAAATATTGTGGCTGCCTGGTTTTTCCACATAGACATCTTTACCGGCCTGGCAAGCCCATATGGCGGCCAGCGCATGCCAATGGTTGGGTGTTGCAATGGATACCGCATCCACTTCTTTACTGTCCATCACGCGGCGCAGATCCTGGACGGTTGTCACTTTCTTGCCGGTTAGGGCTGCAATTTCTGCGGAACGTTTATCGAGCAGGCTTTGATCGGGATCGCAAAGCATGACGACTTCTGCGTTACCCAAACTGGAGAAGGCCTTGATATGATCCTGCCCGCGTCCATTGACGCCGAGCACCGCAATCCGGACCTTACCATTGGCTAGAAGGCGAGTGGAGGAGAGTTGGGTGAGCGCGGCAGCTCCGGTTGCGGTTACAAATGTTCTACGGGAAGACATAGCTGGCATGATTTTACCGCAATGGGGCTGCGAATTTTCCCGTTGAACCTGCACTTATATACAATGCGACTTATTTCAGCGTTTTTTTCGATGGCGTCTGTGACGTTCTGGATGGTTTCGGGGCTTGCGAATGCCGCAAATCCGCCGACTCAAACTTCGCACAAGCGGACGATTGGAGCTGCGCCATTGGCAACAGATGCTGCTATTTCGGCATCGATCAAGGAACGGTTAGCGAGGTCGAAGATCGGCAAGAACGGATTTCGATACAAGGTGAGTGGGGGCATTGTGACGTGGGAAGGCAAGGCGGATGTGGTGCAGCATAAGGGGTCGGCGACGCGGATGGCGAAGGCTGCCGGGGCAAGGGCGGTGGTAAATAATATTCAGATTAGTGAAGCGGCGAGGGCGAAGTCCGCAGCCAATTTGGAAAAGGGCAGGAGACGAGCACAGGTGGTTCGAGGGGAGCCCCGGACGACGGCACGATAGGGACTCGGGACTTTGATGGATTGTGGCGCGGAAACCTGCGAATATCCTCAGACATAAGCCCCAAGGAACCTCTGCGCGCAGCGCGAGAAAGGGCGATTATTTTGTCCTTCGTCGCAATGGCAATCATGATTCTTTGCTATTGGTAAAATGTTGGAAGTAGCGCCAGCAAAGATTACATTGCTTCTGACAAGCTCATTCGGCTTCGGTTCAACTCCGAATTCTCTTCAAGAGTGTGAACGGAAAGGGCAGCTTGCAAATGAAGACAGACGAATCGGAAGCCTTAAACAGTGAGGTATTAGAACAGTGAACTATTGGATCACGACACATTGGCCCCGGATGGAAGACGAGTCGATCGACAACCCACATGCGGGCGTGCTTGTGCAGGATGGTAAGCAGCACCTGATCGATCAAGTTGCACCTCAAGACTTGGTGTTTATCTATGAGTCGAAATCGGGCCCCGCGGTCATCCGAGAGTACGTCGATGCAACGACGCGAAAGATCGCGCGCCGTCGAGGACGCGAGGGCATCGTCTCACTTGTGGAGGTCACTGATAGGGCATTTCAGCCGAAGGACTCGCGCCCGGAACGGTACGACGATGGAACCACTCTCTGGTGGCGATACCGCGCTCCGACGCGTAGCGCCAACTCGTCAGGATTCCTCTCACGTTTGGAAGTGGCCGCGCTCCTCGGCTTTTCTGAACGTTATGTGTTTCGTGGATTCGGCGACGAGCACTCCGGCCTCAAGCAGGTCACGGAGGAGACGTTCGATCTTATACGCAGCGCATATAACGCATCGGCCCTGACAGAAGAGGAAGATCGAATTGCACACGCCAGTGCAGGCAGGTTCGGCGAAGGCGGTGAGGGGCCAGAACACCTTGCACTGAAGAGGCGAATCGCTGAGAATCCTGCCGACCTATTGCGAGAACCAGGTCTGACGCTTTGGAACGAAGAGTGGCTGTTGCCAACTATGGACCGGATCGATTTAGTGCTGAAGGACTCTCTGGATCGGTTCGTCGCTGTCGAGGTTGAAGTAGACTGCGATGCCACAGAACTCCCTGGCCCGCTGCAATGCATGAAGTATCGTGCCATGCTGAGCTATTTCTTCGAACGTCCGATCGAGGAGGTACGCTGTATTCTCGCGGCACATTCAATACATTCTGAGGTCCAGCTGCGTTGCGGACATCACTCGATTGAGGCAAGGGTCGTCGCGCGCGAAGCCTTAGGTGCGAATGGAGGGGACAATGACCACTGAAGATTGTCCCCCTTTGTGCCCTGCTCCCTTTTGAGCAACATCCTGAAAATTCCATTGCAACGCGGGAATCCGCTATCTTGGATCAAGAAGCAAGGACTATGGCGACCATCGACCAATTGACGGACGAGCAGTTTGAACGGCATGCCCTCGATCTTCTTCAGCGTGAATTGGGTCCCGATGGCCTCGCACGGTTCTTGCGCTTGAATCGCTCAGGAACAGGTGACTACACTCGTGACCGTGAACGATGGCAGAAGGATTTGAAGCTCGATCAAATCCTGGATTCGATTCACGAGCACGCTCGTACTAAAGGCCGCTAGGTGTTTGGGATTGTGAGCACTCATTCCTGTACAGGAAAAGCCGATCCAACTAAAAACTGAGCATCCGGAGCTGACAATGGAGAAACGCTTTCCTGCTCCTTGTATTCTTTTACGGATTGGTACTTTCCCTCATTAGGATCGAGATGAACGAAAAGGCGATGGCCGGTAACGTCCAAGACCCAATATTCAGAGATGGCGGCTCGCGCGTACAGTGCTGCTTTCTTCGTAATGTCGAAGTACAAGCTGGAATCGGCGACCTCAACAACCAACTTCAGATCGTTAGGGCGGGGATTTGAAGAAACAAATTGGTGATATGGTTTCTTCAAAACAATTGCATCGGGTTCGGGCTCGCTTGTGGAATTGTCCTGAGGAGCGACGTCAATTGGGGCTTCTTGCAGGACGAATTCTTTTCCGAAAACGCTGGCGAGCCATCCCGCTAAATAGGCTAGTGCATTTACATGGGGACGCTTTTTGCCCATTTTGTCTATCAATTCCCCTTCGATCAACTCAAGGTGCTGTTGATCCAATAGACCTGCTTTATCTAATTGCTCGCATTGCATGCGAGTCCAAAGTTTCCGCAGCGGGTCAATTGGCAGAGCCCCAGGAGGAGGCGCTGTAAGAGTTTTTGGCATAACCTTGATTTGATTCTATCGGGTTTTCGGCAACACGATCAGCATGGGTACACCCGGTGAATGATAAAATCACCGGATGCGTTACAATTTTCCACTCACTTTGCTGTTCGCCGCAGCCAGCATGCTGCATGCCGTCGAAATCACTTATCCGGTTGCATTTCAAGTTATGCAACGGGGGGAGGGGAACCTTGCCACTGTAAAGATTACTGGTAAGGGAACCGGCAATGTTGAGGCGCGGGTTATGAATGATGGCGGCCTGGTGATGCAGGGGCTGGATTGGAAGTCGTTGGGTTCGGCACGGGCTGGCTTATTCAGCGGCGAAATTGCTAAGGTGCCCACTGGCGGCCCTTATATCATTGAAGTTCGCTCGGCTGGCCAAACTGCTGCTGTGAAAAATGTGCTGGTTGGGGACCTTTGGGTCCTAGCGGGCCAATCGAACATGGAAGGTGTCGGCAACTTGGTTGACGTCTCTGCGCCAAACGAAATGGTCCGTAGTTTTGACCAAAGTGACGTGTGGCAAATTGCTTCTGAACCGCTGCACTCCTTGCCGGATTCGGCTGATTCTGTTCATTGGCGGAAGAATAAAGATGGTGTTCCAGAGCGACTCACGGGCGAAGCGAAGGCGGACTTCATCAAGTCACGCAAGAAAGGGGCGGGACTTGGTTTGCCCTTCGCGCTGGAAATGTACAAGCGTACGAACGTCCCTGTGGGCCTGATTCCCTGTGCGCATGGTGGGACGTCGATGTCTCAATGGAGCCCCGATCTGAAGTCGAAGGGTGGTGATTCGCTCTATGGGTCAACGCTGCGTCGCGTCGCTGCAGCCGGCGGCAAGGTGAAAGGCATTCTCTGGTATCAGGGGGAATCCGATGCAAGTCCTGCTGCTGTGAATTTGTTTGCTGACAAATATGAAAAGCTGATCCAAGCTTTCCGGGCTGATTTGAACCAGCCGAATCTTCCTTTTTATTCCGTGCAAATTGGGCGGCATGTGGCTGCTGCCAACTTTGTGGAATGGAACAGGGTTCAGGAGTTGCAGCGCAAATCGGAAGCGATTCCCAACACAGGAATGATTGCATCGGTGAACTCGGATCTGGACGATGGCATTCACGTTTCTACTCCAGACTTGAAAAAGTTGGGGCGCAATTTTGCGGATATCGCGTGTCATGATCTGTTCCCGGAAGTTTATAATTGCCAAACCTTGAAGCATGGTCCACGACCTGGAGCGATCAGCACCACTGGAGAAGGTCCCACGTTTGCGGTCCGGGTGAAGTTCACTGGAGTGAACGAACGATTGCGTGCTGCAGGCCGGATTTCTGGCTTTACGATTCTGAATAAAGACAGCCAACCGGTGATGGCCATTTATAAGGCGGTGGTTGACCCGAAGGACACTTCGGCAGTACTGCTTTATATTTCCGGCAAACTTCCTGAAGGAGCCCAATTGATATATGGATACAGCCGGGATCCTATCTGCAATTTGGAAGACAACTTAGGAATGGCAGTGCCTGTGTTTGGGCCTTTGCCGATTTTGTGAGGCTTCCATCGCCGCAATTGTGCGGATCTGCGATTCGCGTGCAGTTCCGGCCTGAGTTGACCAACTGGCGGGGGAAGTTGCTGAGCAATCAAGATAGAGGGCAACCGGTGCACGCCAGTTCTTTTCTGCCGAAGCGGCAGATTGTTCTGGAAAGCGCACTGCTGGAAAACTGGCCGGAACTGAGCCGCATTCTGGTTCATGAAGTGTTTCACTTTGCCTGGGTTCGTTTAGGCAATCCGCTGCGGTTGTCTTATCACGAACTGTTACGGGCAGAAATGAAGGCTGGAGCGCGCGGGGAAATGGGGTGGTCAGCTGAATGGCGCAAGGAAAAGCTGACAGATTCTGATGTGCAAGGCAATTCGCGGAAGTGGCGGGAATACGCTGTGGAAAGTTTTTGCGATACGGCTGCCTATATTTATTCTGATTGCACAGTACATAAGGAATTTACTCTTCGCAACCGCTGGAGGGTTAGGCGCATCCAATGGTATGCGGGAATATTTCGCGGACGGCCGGTATTTATATAATTGAAGTGGAGGCTGAGTTTCTTGTTTCGTCGTGTTCCTGTCTTAGTCGCGAGTTTTGGCTTGGCTATGTTGGCCGGCTGCTATAGCGGCGAGGAAAAGCATGGGCGAGGAGTGAAGCCTTTAGAAAAGCGGAATGCTGCCCCGGATTTTACATTGAAAGATTCCACAGGAAACCTGCTGAAGTTGAGCGAACTGAAGGGCAAAGTGGTGATGTTGAATTTTTGGGCCACTTGGTGTGGACCTTGCCGGACGGAGATTCCGTGGCTGATTGAATTCGAACAAAAGTTTCGGGATCGGGGATTTGCTGTGGTTGGTGTGGCGATGGATGATGAGGGTTGGGAAGTGGTTAAGCCGTACATGGCTAGGAACAAGATCAACTATCGGATGGTGTTGGGTGATGGATTGATTTCCGAACACTACGGCGGAGTGAATTCCATTCCGCAAACATTTATTATTGACCGGGAAGGGCGCATCGGTGCAGTACACGAAGGGTTGCCGCGAAAAAAGGAATATCTTGATGAAATTGATCAATTGCTTGGCGTTGCAAGTGCTGCTGACCTTAGGGGTGGCGGTTTGTTCCAAGGCCCAAACCAAAGCGGGACCCGCTAAGCCGCTAAAGACTGCTTTCGATTTCAGCTTGCCTGATTCCACGGGCAAGACGGTGAAGCTTAGCGCCTACAAGGGGCAAGTTGTTCTGCTGAATTTCTGGGCAACCTGGTGCGGTCCTTGCAAAATTGAAATTCCCTGGTTTATTGAATTTGAAAAGAATTACAAGGCTAAAGGATTTTCAGTCTTGGGCATCGCGATGGATGACGAGGGTTGGGATATGGTTCGCCCACACCTTGCCAAGAACAAAATTCCGTATCCGATTATGATTGGCAACGAGGCACTGGCGGAAAAGTACGGCGGAGTGGAATCGATGCCCACGACGTTCATCATTGATCGCGATGGGCGCATTACGGCAATGCATGTAGGTTTGGTTTCAAAGAAGGATTATTCGGATGAAATTGAAAAACTTCTGGCAACTAAGCCCGGCGCTGCTGTTAAGCGCGCTGCTGTTGCCGGCGCAAAGTAGCGCTGTTATAACCGCGCAGGCTCCCGCGCAGACTTCGCTGAAGAAGGGAGAGGTGGCGGAGGTGAAACTGCGTATTGAAGTGAAGCAGGGCTACCATGTGAATTCGAACAAGCCTGCGGATGAATATTTGATTCCGTTGAAGCTTTCCTTTGACACGACTCCATTGGAGCTTGTGTACGCGCATTTCCCGGCACCGAAAATGGAAAAGTACGCCTTTGCGGAAAAGCCCCTTTCGGTGTATTCCGGGGCTTTCGAAATTGTGGCCAAAGTACGGGCCAAGCCCGATGCCAGGGCTGGTATGAACTTTGCTAACGCGAAGTTACGATATCAGGCTTGTACGGAAAATGCCTGTCTGCCTCCGAAAACGATAGATGTTCGCGTTCCGTTTGAACTGTTTTGAAGCGGACGCTGCTGATTCGTCCGGGTGCCATTGGGGACGCGATTGTTTCGCTGCCGGCGATGGAATTCTTAAGGGACGAATATACTGAGGTCTGGGCTCCAACTGTAAACCTTCCTTTGTTTTCGTTCGCCGATAAGGTACGATCCATTGCATCGACTGGGCTCGAACGGATTGGTGTTTTCGACGAACCGATAGCAGAAAAACTTCGCGAATTTGACCGCATCGTTTCCTGGTACGGGGCGAATCGTGATGAGTTTCGCAAGGTTCTGCAGGGTTTGCCGGTGGAGTTTCATCGCGCATTGCCCGCCACTGATTGTCCGATGCACGTGGTGGATTTTTATTTAGATCAAGTTGGTGCGCCGCTTGGTGCGATTCCGCGAATTGCTGTGAGTGTTCAGAAGCGCGATTTCATGGCAATTCATCCGTTTTCTGGTTCCGCTCCGAAAAACTGGCCTTTGGAAAAGTTTCAGGAAGTTGCTGGTCAGTCGCAATTACCAGTGGAATGGGCAACTGCGCCGGACGGTACTCATCGTTTTCAGAATCTGGGAGACGTGGCAGTGTGGCTGGCTTCGGCACGGCTGTACTTGGGGAACGATAGCGGCATCAGCCATTTGGCAGCGGCTGTTGGAACGCCTGTGATTGCTTTATTTGGACCGACGGATCAAAAAATCTGGGCTCCGCGTGGAACGGCTGTTAAGATTCTGCAGATGGATTCTGCAACAGTCGCTCATGTGTTAGACTCCATAGCTGATGAAACCGATTTTCGCACTCTGTCTTCTGACCGCGTCATTCGCGATCTCCGCTCCTAAGCTAACCAAAGTTCACACTATTGCTGGTACAGGGCAAAAAGGTTTTAGCGATACGCTGATCGACAATCCCTTTGGCGTGATTATTGGCCCCGATGGCAATGTCTATTTTTGCGAATACGGGAACCATACCATCCGTAAGTTGAATTTGAAAACCGGCAAAATGATTGTGATTGCTGGGACTGGCAAGAAGGGCTATACCGGTGATGGTGGTCCGGCGATGGCGGCAACGTTTAGTGATCCGCACGAGATTCGTTTTGATAAGGCGGGCAACATGTTTGTTGCGGATATGGGCAATCATGCGATTCGTCGAATTGATGCGAAAACGGGAAATGTTTCCACCGTAGCGGGCACTGGGCAAGCGGGGTTTAGCGGTGATGGAGGCGATGCTGCGAAGGCTCAATTACGGCAGCCGCACAGTGTTCATATTGATCCGCAAGGGAACCTTGTGATCTGCGATGTGGGGAATAATCGTATCCGGCGAGTGGATTCAAAGAGCGGCGTGATCAGCACCATTGCCGGCACTGGGGAAAAAAAGCCTACTCCTGACGGCGCTCTGATTGCGGGTACGCCTTTGAATGGACCGCGCGCGCTGGACTTTGATCCTAAGGGGAATTTGTATTTAGCATTGCGCGAAGGGAACCAGATTTATCGTTTGGATATGAAGAAGGGGACCATTCATCACCTGGCTGGGACTGGCGAAAAAGGTTACACAGGGGACAACGGTCCAGCCAGGCAAGCGAAGCTGAACGGCCCGAAGGGCGTTGCCTGGTCGCCGGATGGGAGCATTTTCATTACCGATACGGAGAGCCATGTGGTGCGCCGCATTGATCTGAAGACGGGCGTGATTACAACAGTGTTGGGAAGCGGTGAAAAAGGCGACGGACCTGAGACGGATCCGTTAAAGTGCAAGCTGGCGCGGCCCCATGGAGTGTTTGTGGATAAGAAGGGCAAGCTCTACGTCGGCGATAGTGAAGCTCACCGGGTGAGGGTTGTTGAGTAGTTACAATCTGCTACTTGCTGAACACCAGCTTCCAACGGGATTCACCGCCCACATACAAACGCGGAGACTGACCTGCACTAGTGTCCGTATCATTGGCGCCGTCGCCCATTACTTGCGGATACCAGGAAGTGGTGTCGAGGATTTTTTGCGGAGTGGACCAAGTTAGAGGGTCGGATGGATCAGCGAAGTAGCTGATGTACACTCCCTCCTGAGGCCAGCGGGAATCGCAGCAGGAGCGATTGAGTAGCATCACGAATTTTCCAAGGTAGCGATTCCAATGGACGGATGGACCCCAAAAGGCGTCGGCATTTTCTGACGCCCAAGAAACGCTTGCGGGAAGAACAGGAGTAAGATCGCCATTGATTCCTGGTTCGTTCCAATCGCCTTTGAAGTACTTATTGACGTGGGCAATTGGATCCGCACGGTCTTCAAAACGCATGCGGGCAATGGCCACACCTTGTTTGGAGGAATCGCCGCCATAGTGGCTGAAATAGAAATAGAAGAATTTTTTCTCGCGATCTAAAATTACAGAAAAATCACCGTTGCCAGTGGCGAAGTAACCGTTTTTGGCGTCGCAATTTGGTTCAAATGGAGAACTGATCACAATCCCAAGGTCACGGAAACTGACTCCATGATCGGTGGAGACGGCGGCACCGATTTGGGGAGCTGTAAGATAATCTCCCTGGCAGACATTGCCCGGTTCGTAATGATACCAAGCATACAGCTTACCGTCAGTATCCTGCCAAACGGATTCGATCCAGCGGGCGATACGATCATACTTATCGAACATCACTGCTCGGGCACCGGCCATGCGAAGCACGTCGGTGCCTTCCAGGCGGACGGGCATTCCAGAGGAGTTGTAGAGATAGCGTTTGCCTGCGAACCAATGAGCGGGGCTATTGGAATCCGCAGAGCCGCGCATAACTACGCGGTCCGCTGTTTCCACATAGACGCTTTGGCACAGGCCTGAACTTAGGGCAGTTGCGAACAAAAAGAGATGCTGGGGGCGCATAATCATATAGAACGCAACAGAACGAATTAAGTTGCAAGTGTTAACATAAAATAACAAAAATTATTTCAGAAGGCGCACAGCGCTTATGATGACACCCAGACTCCGCTGGTCATTTAAAGGTGTAAACGTTCTATCGATAGTAACAGTAATCGTTACTTGGTCGTTGAGGAAGGAAGGTAACTCAGCGGCGAATTCGCCCGGGCCTGGACCACCAAGACGCTTTAGACCAATAGATTGTCCGTCGGCGAACATTTCAAGCAACCTGCCGGGGACGGATTCCGGTACAGCGTAAGTTAGAGATACTTTATGATGCTGTGGTTCCCTCTTCAAGAGAACGACCCCTTTGCCGGACATCCAGCGCCATCGTCCATCTTCTATGGAATAGAAACCGCCGACGATTTGTGATTCTGAAATGGCATCGCCCATGTTCACAAATGACTGCGTGGCTTTCTTTTCTACGATTAATTCGGCGGTAACAACGTCGACTGCTTTTCCTGGCGCGAAACCAAACGATTCAAGTCCCATGGCGACGGTGGAGTAACCGGAATGCGCATCCATGCCAATCAACTGGAAGGGCAATTGTAAGTGAACAGGCCATTCGCGGGTAAGTACGCGCATTCCTCCGCCAGTGTTGAAATGGCTTGGATACGCCAGCTTGCTGGTGATCACCATCTCCCCCGGCTGCACGGATTGACCTTCCATCACAGGTAAGGCACCGCTTTCTTCAAGGTAGAAGCGCAGCCAATCTCCATTCACCCAGACGCGCCTTTCCTTGGCTTGCTCCGCCAAGCTGAGAGCGATTTTCCGGTACTGGTCCCAATGTTGATAGTTGGAAGCGGCCATGCCTAGGCTTACAACCAGATTGCCGACGATGGCAACGCGGAGCAGGGTAGGGAATACCATGCGGCTGAGCAGGATGGCAAGGGGTGCAGCAATCGGCAATAGATAGCGGGCTGATCCAGCGAAGAATAGAACTAGGGAAGCGGCAAAATAGAATAGGATCCAGCCTGCGAGGAAGCGGCTTTCCGGCTGATTTCTGCGCACATGCCAAACGCAATAGAACAGCAGTGCAGCGCCGATGGCAAAGGGGAAAATGATTCGGGAAAAGGTGAAGGCCAAGGTGAAGGAAGAAACGCTAGCTCCTAAATGGATGGTTAATGCGGTGGCGTTCAGCAGCTTGTTTGGCAACGATTGCAGCGCATATTTTTGAAAATTTCCAGCGAGTGCGGCCAGTGGTACCGTTTGAGTGGTGAGGCGTTCAAATAGTTGCCAGGCTGCAATTACCACAGGGGCAGTGAAGGCGGCGGCCCAGGCCGGCTTCCATTTGCACTGAAAGCACCAAAGATACAAACAGCATACTGGCAGTAGAAAAGCGGATTGGTAACCGGTCATTGCGGCCAACATCATTACCAGCATTGCTGTGGCCAACAGGGAGTAGGATTTTGCTTCGGCAGCGGCGATGAAAAGAGCAATGGACCCCATCCAGAATCCAAGCAACGGCAAGTCCGCTTCGAGGGATGTGCCGTTGATGACGAAGGCCGGCGTAGCCATGAAGAGTAAGGTGCCGGCCAGTGGTTGCGGGCTATAACGGCGCGCTAGAGCGAAGCACGCAAGAGCAGCAACGATAGAGAACGGGAAGTAGGCAAGGTGGAAGACAGGTTCCTTCACATCGCCAAAAATCCACAATAGCAATCCGAGGTACCAAACGTTGAAAGGTGGATGAGTGTGCCCTTGCATCGAAACTATTTTTCCGTTGAAGGCGAAGTCAACATGTTTGGGGTGCAGCGGTTCTATTAGGGCATGCTGAGCTCCGACAAGATAATAAACTTCGTCCCCTTGGATGGCCTGATTGAGAAACGGAAGGCGCAGGAGTGCAACGGCGGCGATGACAAGAAGAGTTTGAAGCTTATAGGACATGACCAGGCAAATCAAAAACAACCACAAACCGTTATTCTAGCGAACATTTTCCGCTATCCTCACTAGAATGAACTGGCTTGCTAGTTATTTCGAATTTGCGCGGCTGGGAACTAACTGGAAGCAGGAAGTTGGTGCGGCGCTGGCAACATTCGTGACAATGGCCTATATCATCGCAGTTAACCCCGCCATTCTGAAGGAAGCCGGTGTACCAATTGAAGGGGCCACTGCAGCCACTTGTATATCCGCAGGGTTTGCCAGCATTCTGATGGGGCTGGTGGCGCGATATCCCATTGCATTGGCCCCAGGAATGGGTTTGAATGCATATTTCACCTACGTTGTTGTGGAGGGGATGCATGTGCCGTGGCAGGTGGCGTTGGGTGCTGTGTTTCTATCTGGCGTGCTGTTTCTAATTCTTACAGTCACCGGTATTCGCCAGAAAATTGTGGAGGCTATTCCACGTGAAATGCATGCTTCTGTTGCGGTGGGAATTGGGTTGTTTATTGCACTACTAGGTTTGCGCTCGTCAGGAGTCATTGCACCCAATACGGCAACGATGGTTGGTCTAGGCAATTTACGTGATCCGAATACCTTACTGAGTCTGGGGAGTTTGGCTGTGATGTCGATCCTACATGCGCGTAAAGTACGTGGGGCTATTCTGTTCGGCATTGTTGGTGCCACAGCATTCGCAGCTTTTGCAGGAATGCTGCCTGCCACCGTGGCGCATTTTGATTTCAAGAGGCTGACCGACACTGCGTTTGCCCTTGATATTCCGGGGGCATTGCGTCTTGGCGTTTTGGAAATTGTGTTTGTCTTTTTCTTCGTGGACTTGTTCGACAATTTGGGAACACTGGTTGCCGTCACGAAGAAGGCGGGGCTGGTTGACGCCGACGGCCGAATTCCCCGCCTGGGACGCATTCTTATGGTTGACGCAATTTCTACCGTTTTTGGATCGCTGGCGGGGACATCCACTGTAGTCAGTTACATTGAAAGCACTGCGGGTGTGGTTGCTGGTGGGCGAAGCGGTGCTGTTGCGGTGATTGTGGGATTGCTATTTCTTGCATCCATTCCGCTGGCTCCATTGGTTGGTGCCATTCCGCCTGCGGCGACCGCGCCGGCACTTATCCTTGTTGGAGCGATGATGATGAGTCACACGCGTGAAATCAATTGGGAGGATCCGGCTATTGGTGTTGCAAGCTTCTTGACGATAATCAGCATTCCCTTAACGTTCAGCATTGCTACAGGCTTGGCCTTTGGATTTATCGCTTATGCATTATTGATGGTGGCCACTGGCAGGGCTGGGCGAGTCCATTGGATGCTGTATGTAATGACAGGACTATGTGTCCTGAGGTTTTCTTACTTCGGGCGGGATTGACGAGGGGCAGGGCGAGGGGCACGCATGGGGCCGCGTCCAAATCCTTCGTCGAAAATCGGTTCACTCTCCTCTGATAACAGGACCCAAATAGCGTACATGCCCAATATTGTTCCTAATGGCACGCTGAGAATGTTGATTCCACAAACAACGATGCTCATGGACCGGGCCCAAGGTTTCAGTTGGCGTAGCCCGACACCGCTGATGACTAGTAATGGCGCGATAAAAATGGAAAAGAGCGCCAAAAAGCCAGTGAAAATACCCCAAATGGGCGTGGATGCTATGGTTCCTGGGCGGCCGTAATCATCATTGCCAGTTATGCCGGCGAAGCCGCCAAAAACAATGAGGCACCCAATAGCGGTAACAGCGCCAAGAATGCCCAAAATAATCATGAGGGACCCTAAGGTCTTAATATGTTCTAACATTGACAGCGAATACCATCTTATCAGTACAGGCTTAGAACTTGACTCGAATTCGAGGACTGCGGCTAAAAAGAAATCGGGCCAGCCATAATTGGCCGGCCCAGAGTGCCTCTGCTAAATTTGACTTGGAGGGTCTTTGCACACCGAACAGAAGCTTACTTTTCCACTTGCAGGTTGTTTGTTACCGCAAACACCCCAGCAACCGAATTAGCCTGAATGTTGGCAATATTGCTATCCATTTGACGCGCTACCACACCTTCCAGCGTCACATTGCCGTTTTTCACAATTATGTGAATAGACGGGTTGGATCCAAGGGCATAGCGGTTGAGCGCAGACTGCCCGTAGACGTTGCGCGCCACCTGGACACGCAGTTGATCGTCAAAGCGAGACAACGGCAGCACCTCAAGCTGGTTGTTGACGGCCGTGACTCCTTCAATGCGCTTCACCACGTTGGCTGCATCTGATTTCAATGTTGGGCGGTTTACTTGACCGATCAGCGTCACCGTGCCATCGCCGTCCACATTGAATTTCAGGTTGTCGAAAATTCCGAAGTAGGGCAACATCAAAAGCTCATGGCGAACTTTCGCTTCGAGCCTTTCCTGGTGGGGATTGGCGTTGCTGTTGTTGGGCGTGGCGAAAGCGAAGCTTGCGGCCAACGCCATGGTCATTGTCAATTGGTTGATTGTGCGTTTCATGTTTGGCTCCTTCACTTCAGTAAACGCGAATGGAGCCTTGGCGGTTGCAGAATCCGGGCGAATTTACGATACATTTACAAACTGGTTGAAAACCACCGCGTGGTGTTTTTCAGCACTTTATATGGTTTTTATTGCTTGAAGTTGACGGCTGTAGTGTCCGGCTGTTCTAAAGCGCGCGGCTTTAATTCCGGAACTTGAAACAGGCGAAGCGCGGTTTCAACAGGCTGTGGAGAATTCAGTTCCCCGGTTCCAGCACCTAATTCATGAAGTTTGCGTGCAGATACCAAGACGCGGGTTTCAAGCGTGCCTACGGCTTTATTAAACGCATGATTGGTGCGTTCCAGATGCTTGTGAATGTCGTCGAAGTGTTCGGCCATGTTACGGATGCGATCGTAGAGCGCTTTGCCTAGATCACGAATTTCGGCAGCATTAACCGAAAGCTTTTCCTGCTTCCAACCATACGCGACAGACTTAAGTAATGCGATGAGCGTTGTTGGTGTGGCAAGGATGACTCGCTGCTGAACACCAAATTCAATCAACTCAGGGTCCTGTTCCAATGCGGCTGAAAAGAAAATTTCTCCAGGAAGAAATGCCACTACGAATTCAGGGGATTGATCGAATTGATCCCAATAATTTTTTGAGGCCAAGCGAGTCAAGTGTGTACGAATTTGTTGAGCATGAACCTTGAGGCGCTCTGCGCGGATGGCTGGAGTGGGTGCGTCAATGGCTTCTAAATAGGCGGAAAGGGAAACTTTGGAGTCAACCACCACCATGCGGTCGTTGGGCAGTTTGATGCTCATGTCCGGACGCAAGCGGCCCTGATCGGTGTTGATCGATTCCTGCTGAATAAAATCGCAGAATTCCAGCATGCCGGCGATTTCAACGACGCGGCGCAATTGAATTTCACCCCAACGTCCGCGAGTTGCCGGTGCGCGCAGGGCGTTCACCAGATTGGCAGTTTCTGATTGCAGTTGGACTTGCGTAGAGGCCATGGCCAGCACTTGCTCCTGAAGTCCGGCATAGGCGCCAATGCGCACTTTTTCCATGTCCAAAATTCGCGTATCCACTTTTTCAAGGGATTCGCGAATAGGCTTCAAGGCATCGGCGATGGCGTTTTGCCTGACATCCAGATCGCCTTTGGCAGTTTCCTGGAAGCGGCTGAGCGTTTGATGGGCAAGGTCAAGAAATGACTGGTTGTTATTTTTCAAAGCATCTGCGGCCAGGGCCCGGAAGTTAACCATTAATTTTTGATGAGAATCTTCCAGTGACTGTACTTTTTCAAGGGAGTTGGTGTTGGCTGCATCTAGTTTTGCTGCCAATTCGGCAGCTGTTGCACGCAAAGAGGAGTTAAGCGCAACAAGTTGAGCCCCTTGGTTTTTTTCATGCTGCAACTGGCTTTGCAAGCTGACAATTTGCGTATCACGCGCCCGCAAACGTTCTGCAAGCGGCGCTATTTCAGCAACGGTTCGAAGACGCATGAAGAAATAGACTGCCACCGCACCGAGGAGACTTGCAAACGCAAAAACGAAAAACCAAAGTTGGTCCATAAAACGAAATACCACCATTCTGTTTTATTGTACCGGAGGTTGGCATTCCATTCTATAGAGGTGGAACATCCTCAACTTGCGCTTCCTGCGCGTTGCGGTTCACTCTACGGCGACGCACCTGTCGTCTGCCGTCCGCAGGGGGCTTATTGCCTATAGTGGCTGGCAAGGGTCCTACAAACCTCGCCAATTCCACAACTGGAGATTTTCCATCGCGGAAAACTTTCAGCTGAATCTGAACGTCGCCTGATTTGCGAACGTAGGAAAAGGCGCCTAACATCAGAGCTTCGGCGGTCATTGTTTGTGCGGTTTCACCATTTGCTTCTCTGAAACGAATTTCCGCAGTACTTGTTTTCCATTCGCGAATTAGTTCCTTGTTCCACCGCACTCTCAACTCCTGGTTCACTTCACTGACGCTTAAGCCAAGGTGTGGTTGATGGGTGTCGGAATAGTAGAGAAATGCCAGCCGTCCAACCACACCCAACAAGGATCCTGCAATCACCGAAAGAAACACCACCAACAATCTTCGATAGTTGCGCTTTGGCCGAAGTTCTTCGCGTACGAAAGGAACTTCGTACTTTGACGTCATTTCGCGGTAAGTGCGGGGAGAAGTCTGAACCGCCATTTCCGATTCGATAAGTTCCTCCACAATTTCGTGTCTGACCTCTGGAGGCGGTGGTGTCCATACGCGCTTTTCGCGTAACGGTCTTTTTTCGACTTGTGCCGCCGGTAGGACAAATTCGTTTAAGCAGGGATCGAGAGGTGTTTGCGATCCTGTGCGAAAGAAATAACCAGCCTGAACTGGTTGAAACCGGGAAGGCTTGACGACGAGCGCGATCTGCCAACTTTTAGGGAAATACTTTCCCCAAAAAATGCCATCCTCAATGCGAATAGAAATGTCTGATCGTGTGTGGGAAACAAACCAGCCTACGGGTTCCAGCCCACGCAGTTCCGATTCGTCCCTTGCTTCTTCCATCAGCCGCACCAGACCTGATTCGTCTTTTGCCGACAATTGAAAAGAGGGTCCGTTAGCATGTTCGCAGGCGATGGGACGCCAAGCTTTGATTTTGATTTGCCGGGCTTCGTGCAAACCAAAAAGGATTCCACCAACTTCGATTCCGCCGCGTGCCAGGCGCAAATAGCCATCCACCGCGAAATCACGAATCTGGGTCAAAACGGCCTCAACCGTAATGATCTCCAAATCGTGTCCGGGCGCTTTCCAGCTGTGAAAAGAAAGTTCGTCTGCTTCAGTCACTTGTCATCAATTATAGTAGTCAGTACTACCTGCTCATGGCTACAACAAAAAACATTCCCGATTTTCCTAGATATCGTTATTTTGACATTTTAGTAAATTGTTTTGTGGTTGCGCTGTTGATTTCCAATCTTGTGGCCCCAAAATTGACAAAGATTGGACCTCTTGTGTTCAGCGGGGCGCAGCTTCTTTTTCCTCTCACTTATATATTTGGAGATATTTTTACCGAAGTTTACGGGTATGCAGGCTCTCGCAGGGCAATCTGGACTGGGTTTCTGGCGCAGGGGCTTTTGGTAACCCTCGGGGCGGTTATCGTCGCTTTGCCACCTGCCCCGGGTTGGAACGACCAGGAATGCTTTGCTAAGATTTTCGGAATTCTCGGATTCCTTCCGCGATTGGCTCTGGCAAGCTTAATCGCATATTGGGTGGGAGAATTTGCTAATTCTTACACCATGGCTAAGGTGAAATTGCTAACGAAAGGGAAGCATTTGTGGGCTCGAACTATCTCCTCAACTGCAGTTGGCCAGGCGGTAGACACGATCCTTGTGATTACGATTGCTTTTGGCGGGTCGGTAGATTCAAAGACCTTGATGCAGTTGATCATTGATGGTTACTTTATTAAAGTGATTTACGAAGTGTTAGCAACGCCACTGACATATTGGATCGTCAACAGCCTGAAGAAAGCGGAGGGGGTCGATTTGTTCGACACGAATACCAACTTCAACCCATTTGCCAAGTCCTCCAGCTAATTGCGCTGAGGGGCCGGCGGAATGGGGGTTGTCACGACATGTTTTTCGCTGGCACAGCCAACGGCCAACAGCAGCAAAACGAGCGAAATTAAAGTTAACAGATTGCGGGTCATCATGTAATATTGTGAGCTATAAATCGATATCGCGTTTGGGGGGGCCTTGATCAGGACTTTCTTTGGCCTGCTTTAGGAGTTCATCAAATTTTCTGTTGAGAACTGTACTTTGTGATTTGTGAGCATCAAACGATTTTTGAAAGGCATTCTCCAACCTTGCGCCTTCGCCTTTAATTTTTGCCACTTCTGCCGCTAAGTCTTGCATTGGCAGCGGTTTTTCCGGAATTTTGTGGCTGATTACCACACCTAAAACTGTATCTACCTTGAGCATCGATTCACAACAAGGGCACTGTATTTCCAGCAGGTCAATCGGCTTCGCCATATTCAAGAGCTTACCTTAGGTGCCTGTTCAGAGGGAATCCCCTAAAGTAATCCTGAATTGCACCGATACAACTTATGAAGGCTTCTACTGCCAGCGGCATTTGGAAGTTCTAAGGGGATCAGCCTTAGGTGGAAGTACTGAACGAGTTCATGGAACTAGGGAATATCCCGATTGTCCGTTTCAGTTCATTTGCGGAAGATTAAGAATAGAGCCCACTATCAGATCGATGATAGTCAGGGTTAATCAAGGAGATCGTGGATGCTCAGAAGCATCATTATCACTCCGGACCAAGAGCAATCCGAGCAACTTCAGGATTTGCTGGCGGAGATCGGTAACGTAGGGGTTGTCCGGACGACGGATAAGTACCCGACCGCAATCGACTTGGTGCGCACATTGCGCGCCCATGCTCCCCAAGTGGTTTTCCTTGGTGTGGATAGCGTTGAAAAGGCTATGGAGACGATTGCAGGCATTGAGCAGGCTGCGCCTGGCATGCAGATTGTTGCCATCGCCAGAGTTTGCGAACCTAAGGCGCTATTGGAACTTATGCGGATTGGCGTGCGCGAATTTGTGGCCATGCCCTTCCGCAGGTCAGACATGCATGAATGTCTTTCCCGAATTACAGAAACTCTTGAGAAAAAGCCGCTCCCGAGTCTTTCTTCGGATTTACTGTTTTCGTTCCTTCCTTCAAAGCCGGGGGTTGGCACTTCAACAGTTGCGCTGAATACCACGATGGCTGCCGCCAAAGTCCCGGATAGCAGATCTTTGTTGATTGATTTCGATTTGAACAGTGGGATGCTTCGTTTCATGCTGAAGCTTGATAACGAGTATTGCATTACCGATGCGGCTGAAAATTCCTTCAAGATGGATGACAACCTTTGGCCTCAACTGGTAACAACCATTGGCCAGATGGACGTTCTTCACTCGGGGAAGCTGAATCCGCATTACCGTGTGGAAGCTAGCCAAGTTCGACATTTGCTTGATTTCGCCCGAAGATTATACAAAGTGGTCTGTGTTGATCTATCTGGCAACATGGAAAAGTACTCCATTGAAATCATGCAGGAATCAAAGTACGTCTTTCTGGTATGCACTCCGGAAATTTCATCTCTTCATTTGGCGCGAGAGCGTTTCAATTTCCTGAAAAATATTGACCTTGGCGATCGCGTACGAATCTTGCTGAACCGGGATCAGAAGCGTGCTGCCATTGAGCCTCAACAAATTGAGGATCTGCTTGGAATTCCAGTGCTACTGTCATTGCCCAACGATTATCAAGCTGTAAATCGCGCACTAACTTCGGGAAAAAACGTGGATTCGTCTACCGAACTCGGTAAGCAATTTACAAAGCTAGCCAATATTCTTTTCGAGCGTAAAGTTCCTCAGCAGGTTTTGAAGTCGAGGCGTTTTGTGGAGTATTTCAGTCTGCTCCCAGGAATGTTCCAGGATCCTAAGAAATCTACGGGTGCTTAGGCGGACTAGCGAGTCCGAGCTAGCAAAAGATACCGTCACCCTCGTTTGCTAGACGCCTATCTACCAGCAATAGCGCAGTTACTGTGATTCCTGCTGCTACAGCGATCACTATCCACTTCGCCTTATCGCTTTTGCGGCTCACTTTCATAGTTTTTGCAGGAGTCTGCTTCGTTTCTTGTGGTTGGGAAACCGGTGCTGGTTGGGGATCTTGTGCGAAGCTGATGCACGTAGTAAGTAGCGCGTAGACGGGAGTTCGTAGCATACCTGATTTTTCCAATTACCTCATTCGCGTCAACTTTCTTCTAATTGGATGGCCATGTAATCGTCCAATATGGTACGATTGGACCAGTTGTGACGTTGCCTTTCCTCAAATCGGACTTCATCAGCTCCTCCCCAATTCCGGTTTACCGGCAACTGGCAAACCAGATTCGTTCAGCTATTTCATTGGGACAACTACAGCCGGGAGACAAGCTTCCACCAACAAGAGATCTTGCTGGACACTTAGGGCTGAACCGGTCTACGGTTTCTGCGGCGTATTCAGTGCTTGAAGAAGACGGCCTTCTTTCCGGCCAAGTTGGCCGAGGGAGTTACATCTCCAACCAGCCAATTACGGTTTTTGCAAACGAAGGGCCATCCAATTTGGATGACGTGATCAGTTTCTCGTCAGCCAGTCCAGGGCAGGATCTGTTTCCGCTGGAAGACTTCCGAGCTTGTTGCCAGACGGTTCTGGCATCGTCGAATATCCATCAGATTTTGCAGCTGGGCTCGCCCTACGGATACGACCCGCTCCGCAGCTACCTTATCGAGGCGGCCCGGCAACATGGCATTGCCCGCAAGGATGACGAAATTCTGATCACCAATGGATGCCAGCAAGCGTTGGACCTTTTGGATCGTGCATTTGGCGAGGGTGTTGCCGCTGTGGAAGATCCGGTTTATCCGGGAGTGAAAAGAGTTTTCGCACGCCCCGGCCGGAAATGCGTCGGCCTTGCCGTCAACCAATCAGGAATCAGCCTGAACCAAATTACAACGGAAGGGCGGGTCACCCTCGCTGTAGTGACGCCAAACTTCCAGAATCCCACTGGAATCACCATGCCCCTTGAAACGCGCCATGAACTGTTGGCCGTTACTCGAAGGGTCGGCATTCAACTCGTGGAAAATAACATTTACGAAGAGCTTAGGTATACAGGCCAGGATATTCCTTCCCTGAAAGCATTGGATGAAACTGGGGCTGTTATTCAATTGGGCAGTTTTTCGAAAATCGCATTCCCGGGTTTGCGTGTTGGTTGGATTGTTGGACCTAAGCAGATCATCGATCGTTTAGCGGAGATGAAGCAGGCCTGCGATCTTCACAGCGATCAACTTTCGCAAGCTGTTTTGTTACGCTTCGCCGAAAGTGGTTTGATGCGCGAACATCGCAGCCGCATGCGGAGTGCAGGAGCAATCCGTCTGAAGGCGGTCCTTGAAGCTTGCGCAAAGTACCTGCCCACTGGCAGCATATTTACCCGGCCCGAAGGTGGAATGAATTTGTGGGTCACGCTGCCTAAGGGGTTAGATGCAGCTTCGCTCAGTCGTCATGCAGAGCGCGCGGGCGTTACTTATCTGCCTGGCCGTGCGTTTGAAGTAGAAGCGGATCATAGTCGCAGCCTGCGCCTGAGTTTCGCGGGCCTGGCTCCTGAAAAGATCACGGAAGGTCTCTCCCGATTGGGGAACCTGTTTGCGGGCGCTGTGGCAGGGGAGCTTCCCCGGGATCGTGCCCCGATGGCCATTGTATAAGCGGCCTGTCTAAGTTTTGTGTGGAAGTAATTCATTGTTCATCATTAAGGAGGGTGCACAATCATGTTGCTGAGTGAAGATTTCCGGTTAAAGGTTGGACTGGCGGAGATGCTAAAAGGCGGCGTCATTATGGACGTCACCAACGCCGAACAAGCTGAGATTGCAGAAAAGGCCGGGGCATGCGCTGTAATGGCTCTGGAACGTGTGCCGAGTGACATCCGCCGCGATGGTGGAGTTGCTCGCATGGCACCGATATCAAAGATCCGCGAGATTATGGCCACCGTCTCGATTCCCGTGATGGCCAAGGCTCGAATCGGCCATTTCATGGAAGCGCGCATCCTGGAATCTCTTTCGGTCGATTTCATTGACGAATCTGAAGTTCTAACGCCTGCTGATGAAGAGCATCATATCGCCAAGCGTGACTTCAAAGTCCCCTTTGTTTGCGGAGCTCGTAACCTGGGAGAAGCGTTGCGCCGGATTGCCGAAGGCGCGGCGATGATTCGTACTAAGGGAGAAGCCGGGTCTGGCAACATTGTGGAAGCAGTGCGGCACATTCGCACCATCGTTAAGGAAATGCGGCAACTCACGGTTTTGGGCCATGAAGAACTGGTGCACGAAGCGAAAAAACTGCAGGCACCACTGGAATTGGTTGAGTATTGCGCCAAGCACGGAAAGTTGCCTGTTCCCAACTTCAGCGCTGGTGGAATTGCCACTCCGGCTGATGCTGCCTTAGTCATGCAACTGGGAGCGGAAGCTGTGTTTGTGGGCTCGGGCATTTTCAAATCGGGTGATCCTGAACTGCGTGCCCGGGCGATTGTGAAAGCGGCCACTTATTACAACGATCCTGCAAAGCTGTTGGAAGCAAGTGATGAACTGGGGATTGGAATGCCTGGGTTGGACATTTCCAAAATCGCCGAATCCGAATTAATGCAAACTCGCGGTTGGTAACAAATGCCAACAGTGGGGATTCTTGCACTGCAAGGCGACTTTGCTGCACATGCGGCGGCTGTGGAATTGTCGGGCTTTGCCGCCCGCCAGGTCCGCACCGCCGCGCAGCTTGCCGAAATAGGCGCCTTGATTATTCCAGGCGGCGAAAGCACAACCATGCTGAAGCTGATTGAGATTGAAAACCTTACCGGCCCAATCCAGGATTTCGGCAAAACGAAGCCAATTTTCGGTACTTGTGCGGGTGCCATTCTGTTGGCCAGGCACGTCACCAATCCTTCGCAATTTTCCTTTAACCTGATGGATATTGAAGTGGAGCGCAACGCTTACGGGCGACAGATGGATTCCACGATCGGTACGCTTTCCTTAAATGGCGTAGAAACGGAGGCGGTATTCATTCGCGCGCCAATCATCCGGCAAACAGGACCGCTGGTAAAAGTGTTAGCCTCCTATAAGGGTAATCCGGTGTTAGTGGAACAGGGTTTGCATATGGCGGCGACGTTTCACCCCGAATTAGCTACTAGCAATCCAGTACATAAATTGTTTCTTGAAAGGCTTCGTTAGTGCGGCAACAATCAGCAGGTGTGCGGAAGTTTAAGGTCCTATTCGTGTGCATTGGCAACGCTTGCCGAAGTCAAATGGCCGAAGGATTTGCGCGCAAATACGGTTCTGACGTGCTGGATGCCTTCAGCGCCGGTTTGATGCCCACTATAAGCATCCCCAGCATGACCCGAAAGGTGATGCTCGAAAAGAACACACCTATTGACCAGCAATTTCCTAAAGGACTGGAGCTGTATCAGCGGGCTGTATTCGATGCGGTGATCAATATGAGTGGCCAGCCGATTCCTAGGACGCTTCAAACAAATGCCCGAAATTGGGTAGTGTTCGATCCGATGGGGGAAAGCGAAGGCGTTTTCCGTCAAGTGCGCGATCAGTTGGAAAATCAAGTGATGCAGTTGATTTTGGAACTGCGAGCTAAAGCGAACAAAGCGGGAAAGTAGTCATGTCATAACCGGTTCGGAATTGCGTTTCAATCGCAACGTAAGATTGAAAGTGGGGAGACGCGGGATGCTCGTATTGCTGGAATGGTTCCGGCAATAACCGCAGTCAGCAAAAGCACCAGAGCTGCGGCTGCGATGTGCAGCGCATTGGCGGATGTGTCGATTCCAAAGAGCAAACTTTTCACCAGTTCGATCAACAAATAAGCTGCGGGAATTCCAACTACTATGCCAAGTGCTGCCAGCATTATTGATTCCTTTAACATCATCCAAATCACTTGTCCCGGCATTGCACCCAGCGCCATGCGTAACCCCATTTCCGCTGTCCGCCGGGTCACCGTGTAGGAAATTACTCCGTAGATTCCCATAGTCGCCAGCGCCAGAGCAACCAAGCCGAACAGTCCGGAAAGTGAGGCCAGTAACTGTTCCCGTTTGGTTGATTGCTCCACCTGCTCGGTTAGTTTCGTCGCGCTCTGGAACAGATCCATTCCCTCAGATTGCACAATCCTTCGAACCGATGAACTCAATGCAGCATCGTTGGAATCGGCGCGAATTAGTCCGAAGTACATGGGGAGAAAGTCTTTACGATAAGGGAAGTACAGCATCGGTTCCGCACTTTCGCGCAGTTCATTGTATTTGGCATCGGCAACAACTCCAATGACTCTTGCGCGAACATTTTCTGTTTCAGGACCGAAAGATATATTCTCGCCGATGGGGTTTGGACGGGTCCAGAAATGTTTGGCCGCCGTCTGATTAAGGATCACTTCGGCAAATTCCTCGTGTTTTCCGTCATTGCGATCAAAGTTGCGACCGGCCAACAGTTTCAAGCCAGCGGCGTCAAAATAGCCCAGAGTGATTTCTGCGAACTCAACGGTTGCGTCTTCCGGCTTTCGAGGTTTGAACTCGGTTGTGCGAACACCTGGGAGCCGTGAACCATTGGATTCAAGGAACCCTCTCGTCGAAAAGCCCACTGATTTAACGCCGGGCAATGCGGCCAGTTCAGCTTCCAGCTTGTCGTACCGCACACTCTCGTTATCCTCTGGACCGTTCCATCCTGGGTTAATTTTGAACTGCAGCGCCCCCTCACTACGGAATCCAGTCGCGACATTGCGGAGATTTTGAAGGGAAGAAAAAAACAAACCTGCACCCACCAACAGCACTAATGCCAGCGATGTTTCCAACGCCACCAAACCCTTGGCTAATTTTCCAGTTGTAGAGGTAGTTGCTTTGATGGAGGAGTGCACGTTCTGACGAATCGCGCTGAATAAGGGGACTAGAGAAAACAAGATTGTGGTTAGAAGAGAAAGGGCGAAGGTGAAAGCAAGGATTCGCCAATCCGTGCGCATGTCCGTGAAGTCTTCTAGCGTAATATTCAGCCAGATGGAAAGTCCCTTGCTCCACCAAATGGAGAATAGCAATCCAAGGGCTCCTGCCGGCAGTCC
The DNA here is from genome assembly GCA_043745195.1 of Bryobacterales bacterium. GTDB lineage: Bacteria > Acidobacteriota > Terriglobia > Bryobacterales > Bryobacteraceae > JANXSF01. Next base: position 58,340 of record JAYTTF010000146.1, read on the forward strand.
GATTAACAGACCCTCGGTTAATAGTTGGCGGCCAATCGTCCAACTTCCAGCCCCGAGTGCAATGCGCACGGCGATTTCTTTACTGCGAGCACTTGCTCTTTCAAGCAATAGATTTGCTACGTTTACACAGGCAATCAGGAGGATTATCGCAACCGCCGCCATCAGAAATTGCAAGGGTTGAGAATATTTTTCACGCAAATCGGAAAGTCCTCTAGCAGCGGAAGCCAGCGTGACTCTTTCTTTATCGGGGTTGATATGATCGCCGGTTCGTTCGGCGTTGTAGTCTTCCAGCAGCTTGCTTAACTCCAGTTCCGCTTGCTTTGGTTGGAAGCCTTGCTTGGGGCGACCGACGATGGAAAGCCAATGCATGGACCATTTTTTCGATTTTGTGATGTAGTCCTTTCCCTTTTGGATTCGTGGTTGCAATCGAATTGGAATGTAGATTTGAGGTCGCAGGTTTACTTCAATTCCAAAAAATCCTTCAGGGGCAACCCCGGCTATTCTCAAGGGTTCGCCATTGACTCGCAAAAGTTTCCCAATTGCATTGGGGTCCTGTTGGAACTTCTGTTTCCAAAATTCAAAATCGAGCACAACCACTGGGCCGTCTGTTGCCAATTTGTCATCGGAAGGAGATAACAAACGGCCAGCGGCGGGTTTGAGGCCGAGTACCGAGAAATAGTTTCCGGCAACAAAGGCACCAATTTTTGTTTCGCCATCTGCCAGTTCTTTGGCTGGTTCCCAGATCAACGATCCGGAAGCTGTTACGGCTGAAAGGGACTGGCTTCGTTCCGCGAGGAAGTCGAACAATTGAGCGGAGTGTCTGGTACTGACGCCTGTGGAATCGACCCGCTGGACGGCCACCAGTTGGCCTGGTTTTTCCACCGGCAGCTCACGAAGTAGCATTTGATCCACAACCCGGAAAATAGCAGTATTTGCACCGATGCCCAGGGCTATGGAAAGCACCGCTACAGTGGTTAGAACGGGAGTGCGCCTTAAAACTCTGCAGCCGTGAACCAGGTCCTGGCGTATTCGATCAACTGACGCAAAGCCCCAAACTTCACGAGTGTCCTCTTTGATTCGCCCAAGATTGCCCAACTTTCTTCGCGCCGAAAAACGAGCCTCAACTGGGTCCATTCCCTGATTTATGTTGAACTGCGTTTCTGCATCGAGGTAATCTTCCAGTTCTCGATTGAGTTCCGCATCGCCCCGCTTCCAGAACATGGCTATACCTCCACTGGCCCCGGTCTCAGAATGCGTCCGATGGCCGCAGCCAGGCGGTCCCACTTGGAGGTCTCTTCCACCAGATGCTTCTTCCCTTTGACAGTGAGCTTATAGAACTTGGCTTTGCGATTGTTCTCTGATAGCCCGTCTTCGGAGGCAATTAGCTGTTGCTTTACCAGACGATGCAGGGCAGGGTAGAGCGAACCATGTTCCACCTGCAATACTTCGTCTGAGGCAAGTTCAATGGCATGGGCGATGGCATGACCATGTGCCGCACCTGTCCGCAGTGTGCGCAGGATTAATAAATCGAGGGTACCTTGCAGAAGTTCAAGTCGAGCATTACCGGTAGACATTCTATGGAAGAATATCGACACTCCGGTAGAATGTCAAGGGGGCGGGCTAGGCAACTTCCCAAGCGAGAACGGAAACCCAGCCAAGTATTCCGCCGATAAGGCCGCCTGCAACAACGTCACTGAAGAAATGCATTCCCAGGAGAATACGGGAAAGTGCCACGCTGAGGGAGCAGAACATGAGTCCCAAGAACAGCCCTGGATGGAAGTAACTCAGCGGAACTATGGCCGCGAAAGCAGTTATTGTGTGCCCTGAGGGGAACGAAAACTGGTCTGGAGGGAGCAAGGTCGACCAGCAATGCGGCTCAATATGGCACGGCCGTTTGCGTCCAGTTGCTTTCTTTAGCCAAATGAAAAGTGCGATGCCAACCGATATGGAAGACGCCATGGAGCCGAGGGTTTGCCATTTGGAATCCCCTCCAAATAGAACAACCCACGTCGCCATTGCGTACCATAGCCAACCATCTCCTCCGCGGGTGGCTGACAACATCCAGAGGCGGACCCACCGTGGGGCGCTCCACTGGTGAGCCTTATGCATCATCAAAAAATCAAGCGTGCAAATGTGTTGCTGCACTCGTTGGTGCAAGAAATAGGGGAGGTTCATTGCCAGCTCCTTCTCCTTACACCATACGTTGGAGTTGTTTACAATCAAATGAAAATACGAATAACTTTACGTAAACTTATTTCGGCGAGTGGTTTATTGCGGCCTACGGCTCTAGATTCCGTTCAAAAAAGCTGGTCATCATCTGCAGCATATGCTTTCGGGCAGGGCCGCTCACTCCGTGGGCTTTTTGAGGGTAAAGCATGGTTTCAA
>JAYTTF010000147.1:0-60713 GCA_043745195.1 Bryobacterales bacterium
TGTTGTTTTCTTCCTCTAAAGCCTAGCGTATCACTACGCTAAGCTTTATGCCGCAAAAAAAGGAAATCCGGCGAATCTTCACTTTTATGTCGCGCACCCTTATAGAATTGTCTAGCCGCTAACTAAAGGCGTCAAAGTAGATATCTGGGATCTCGTCGCCATGAATGCTTCCCTTGCGATTGAGTCCCAATTACATTCCTTTTTACGACAAGCAAAGGCATCCCAAGTGCAGTAAAACCGCCCCTTCCAGAGCGTTGCAGCGCTAATAAGGACATGTTTACAAAGAGCTTAAAGTCCCGGTGGTTCATCCCCCTCAAAGCTCGGGTCGTAACCGCAGAAGAGCATGCATCCCAGCCTGTCGACTTCAAACAACACAGCACCCGGCACAGTCTTAGTACTGATAACCTCGACACAAACTAGTGCAACCTCTCAATACTCGAACGCCACAAAAAGCTGAGCTTGTCGAGCGTTCATAATCTCAATCGGTCGATTGTAGTTCTGTAGCCGCATGTCACGCGCAGCGTAGAAAGGGCTCACCCGCAGCACGTTGGTATGGTTCAGGAGGTTGAACGATTCTGCACCAATGTGAAACTTAGCCCGCCCTTCACGAACGGGAACAACCTTGAACACTCGCAGGTCAAGTGACTTTATACTAGGCCCATAGTTTGGATTGCGACCAAGACCAAATGGACGGGCCGAAAGCGGATAAGCTCCGGTCCGCAAACTGTCCGTCGAGTCCAGAACGTTCAACGGCCGACCACTCCCAAACGTATAGGCAGGAGCAATCGTAATCCGCTTAAGTCCCTCCTTAAGCCAAAGCGGCGCAGCACCCCACTCCTCAACGGGAAGCTCGAAGATAGCGCTTGCCGTCAGACGATGAAGCTGATGCTGACGAGAAAGCGCCAAGTCTTTCTGGAGATTGAGCGGGTTTAGCGGCTGTTCATCATAGTCCGAAGCATCATCGCGCGTGCGCCCCGCCGTGTAGGTGAGCAGGTACGTGAATTCCTTCGTCATGCGCCGGTTCACTGTCATCGTTGCGCCTTGATAGTGCGAGCGCGCCGTCTGCTCCAGTAAAAACTGCGGTGGTAGCGTGCCGGTGAAGTTTCGCACTCGCGGAAGGTGAAGACCTCGCACGAAACTGTACTCGACGGAGAGCGTAGTGTCTCGATCCAAGCTGCGCTCAAAGCCCGCAGTCAGCTTCGAGGCATACGTTGACGGAAAATGTCCTGATGCCCTGTATGTTGTCGGCGTGAGAGTGGCCAGTGGATTCAGGAGAGCAGCTCCGCCCATCGACCGAAAAACCGCCATCGCATCGCCACCCACAGCATACTGTTCAAATCCCTGAGTGCCATTCTTCTGAAGGGCATCATTCAGATAGGCCAGCGGATAGCGATCATAGAAAAGCCCCGCCCCAGCACGAATCACCCAAGGAGCTTTCGGACGCGGACGCCATGCGAACCCGATCCGAGGAGCCACATTGTTGCTACTTGGGGAGATTCCCTCGGGCATTTTCTGCCGGTCATAGCGGACACCCGCTTCGATTGTAAAACCCGGTGTTACCTGGAAGCGGTCCTGAAACCAGAACCCAACGGGGAGTGTCGAGTAATTCGTTTCCGGCTTTCCGAAGGCTTGAATGAAAACATCAGGACGGCCAGCCTCGAAGTCGGCAAGTGTAGGGAAGAGGTAGAGTCCATGAAAGCGGTTTGCAAGCCGGGCATCGAGTCGCACTTGATGAATGCTTCCACCTGCAGTGAGGAGATGTCGGCCGATCGACGCGCTGAAACTATCAACCAGCTCAAAGTGGTCTTCGGTTCTCGCCTGGTCAAGGCGGTAGGCTTGGCCGACTGTAATCACACCGGGAATTTCGTACATCGGGCCGCCCACACCATTGGGAGAAATATCTGCTGTTCGCCGGGCAAGCTGGAAGCGAACGTCATTGACGAGGGTTGGAGAGAAGACCGAGATAAGGTTCGTGACAAAGGAGTGGTCCCGGAGTCTACTACTCCCCCTCGATGTGAAGTCGCTGAAGTTCTCAACGCCAATTACATCGTTATCGACTCGCCCCCGGGAAAATGCATAACGACTCGTTAGCGCGTGTCGTTGATTGATGGTGTGGTTCAACTTGAAAGAGAACTCTGAATCCTGCCCTATTGCCGGATACAAGCCGGTCACGGTTTTTGGCGCCATTACGCCGGAAAAGAAGGGTTGTGAAAAACTGCGCTCTACCACACGGGCTAGAGAGGAAGAGGTTTCAGACCACTCCTCACCAGACTCCCAGGCACCTTCAATTGCCGTGGCGAAGAAGGTACGGTTCTTCTTGATCGGACCATTCAGCGAAAACCCAGGCTGATACCTCCGGTATTGCGGCTTTTTGTTCACAGCGGCTTCGGCGTTTCGCGCGTTCAGCGCCTCATTCTGAAAGAACATCGTTGCGTCGCCACGGAAGCGATTTGTTCCAGCGCGAGTCACCACGTTAACGATGCCCCCGGAAGCGCCGCCAAACTCCGCACTGACACTCGTCCCGGAGACGCGGAACTCTTGTACCATCTCGAGCCCTATAGCCACCCGGTTTGAGCCGGTCGTTTCGTCTCGATTATCAACGCCGTCAATTGAGATGCTGTTGTTCCTCCCTCGAAGACCGGCGAAGACGAAACCACTGTCATTTGCTACATTGTGAGTTCCCGCTGCGGAGCGGTTCGTATTAGCGCCCGCTGAGGGAGCCATCCCAGGGGCAGAGAAGACAAAGCTCAAATAGTTCCGGCCCTGTGATGGTGTCTCCTCAATCCGGTCGTAGCCGAGCGCGATGTTGCTTGTGGTCGCCGTAGTCTGAAGCGCGTCCGTCTCGCCCTTGACTTCGAGCTTCTCGACGACGTTAGCAGGAGCCATCTCGATTCTCTGCGAGACCGTTTGCCCCACGGAGACAAAAAACATCTCGATCGTAAACGGTGCAAAGCCCGCCGCATCAGCTTTGAGCGTGTATCGCCCAATCGGAAGCGCCGTGAACTGGAATTGGCCGGTTTCGCTCGTGGACGCAACACGAGTGCTACCAGTCCCGCGATGCTGAACTGTTACTTGGGTGCCAGGAAGAGGAGCGCCACTTGAATCAACTACGACGCCCTGTACTTGGCCGCTGGAACTCAGCGACTGGGCGAAAGCGCACAGCGCAAGCGGTGCGCACGTGAGTAGGATGCGAAGGGCAATTGTTAGCTTATTCATTTCCTCTTCATTATCCTGCCTTCTTACCGTCCATGTTGCACATTCGTCAAATGCGAAAGCGAAGCTAGCAAGCCGCGACCTTTTCCCCTATACCTCGCTGCGAAAACGACCTTCTGTGCACGCTGGCCGCAGTGCCTACAACCCGTTGAACCACCGTACATAAAACCACAAAACGGTATTATTGTCATTCGCAAATTAGTACCCACCACTTTTCCTTACCAACATATTTAACCCCGATAAGAACACCTCCAAAAAGAGAATTGAAATAATCCACGAACAATCATCTCTTCTTCCTATAATGAAAACATTGGAGAGGCCCTTGCCGTCTATCAGCCGCATCACTTTTACCGCACTTTTAGGTGCATCCATTCTCTTCGCCGGTGGTCGAATCGATCAGCCGCGCGCCGGAAAAATCAAAGGGGCATTCCGCGCCCCTGTCCGCAGCGGTTGGATTTTCGTCCACTTGGAAGGCACACCTTTCGACGTTGGCTATCAACACGGCTTCCTTATGGCCCCCGAAATTGACGACACCTTTCAAGTCATTCAAATGGAATCCGTTCACGATTCCAATAAAGATTGGCCCTTCTTCCGCAAAGCCGCACAGGAAGTTTTGTGGCCAAAAATCGAAAAAGAATATCGCGAAGAACTCCAAGGCATCGTCGCCGGCTTAGCAGCCAAAGGCGTCAAAGTGGACATTTGGGATCTCGTCGCCATGAATGCTTCCCTTGAATTGGGTCCCTATTATGTCCCCTTTTACGACAAGCAACAAGGCATCCCAAGTGCAATCAAACCGCCCGTTCCAGAACGTTGCAGCGCTTTTGTAGCCACCGGCGCTTACACCAAAGACGGCAAACCCGTCATCGCCCACAACGCTTGGACCAGCTATATGGATGGTTCCCGTTGGAATGTCATTTTCGATATCGCGCCTTCCAAAGGCCATCGAATCTTGATGGACGGTCTCCCTGGCTACATTCACAGTGCCGACGATTTTGGCGTCAACTCCGCCGGAATGATGATCACCGAAACCACCATCAGCCAGTTCAGCGGATTCGATCCCAAAGGCATTCCCGAATTCATCCGAGCTCGCAAGGCCATGCAGTACGCCACTTCCATCGATGAGTTCGCCCGCATCATGACGGAAGGCAACAACGGCGGATACGCAAATAATTGGCTGGTTGCAGACCGCCGTACCGGTGAAATCGCATCTCTTGAATTAGGGTTGAAGAATGTGAATTTGCGCCGCACAAAAGACGGCTATTTCGCTGGATCCAATTTCCCGGTGAACGAAAAGCTGGTGCGCGAAGAAACAGATTTCGATCTCACTGATAAAAGCATCAGCGCCAATGCCCGTCATGCTCGTTGGGATCAGTTGATGAGCCGGCACAAAGGCAAGATTGATGCACAATTAGCGAAGACATTCCTAGCCGATCATTTCGACACCTTTGAAAATTTAGAACAGCCCAACGAACGCACTCTTTGCGGGCACATCGATCTTTCGCCTCGTGGCGTAAAAGGTTGGTGGGGACCTTATGGAACCGCCGGTGCCGTTCAAAATAAGGTGATGGATGCCAGTATGGCGAAGTCCATGAAGCTCTCCGCTGCCATGGGTCACGCTTGTGGACGCAACTTCAATGCTCGCCAGCATCTGGAAAAGTACAAGGAATACGATTGGCAAAAACTGATGAAGGATTTGCCTTCCAGTCCGTGGGACGATTTTCAAGTATCGCGATAACCATCCAGCGCGATAGAATACGTTGGTGAACCGCAGAACTTTCACTACCACAACCGCCGGTGCCGCACTCAGCGCCATGGCTGCAGACAGCAAACCAAACGTGCCGATTATTGACACGCACATTCATCTGTTTGACCCTACTCGTAAAGAAGGCATCCCCTGGCCTCCAAAAACCAATGAGAAGCTTTACAAACCCTCGTTGCCCGATCGCTATCGAAAACTCACGGCATCACTTGGCGTGGTCGGGGCCATCAAAGTGGAAGCCAGCCCTTGGCTCGAAGATAACCAATGGGTGCTCGATTTAATTGCCAACGAACCACTAATAGTGGGCTTCATCGGCAACCTGGATGTTGGCAAACCCGATTTCAAGAAAAACTTTGACCGGTTCCATAAGAACCCTTTGTTCCTTGGAATTCGCAATGGAAATTTATGGGATCGCAATTTCCGCACTAACATTACTAACCCAGTATTTATAGCCGACTTGAAGACTCTTGCCGCAGCCGGGCTTACTATGGATACGGCGAATCCAAACCCCGCCTTGGTCGAAGATCTGCTTCACCTAACGGACAAGATTCCAGAGTTGCGCCTGGTCATTGATCATCTACCGCAATTGGCACCTCCTGCAGGAGGTGCGGAACTCAAAGCCTACGAGGCTAACCTTGACAAGTTCCGAACCAGAAAGCAGGTGTACGTGAAGATATCCTCAGTCCTACGAAAATCTTACGATCGTGTCCCTACCGATTTGGCCTTCTACAAGCCGCGCCTTGATCGGATCTTTGATGTGTTCGGAGAGGATCGCGTAGTCTTTGGCAGTGACTGGCCCAATAGCGACAACTGGGCGGAATACCCCGCAGTGCTCAAAATTGTCACTGAATATTTTGCCACCAAGCCCCAGGCTGTTCAGGAAAAATACTTCTGGAAAAATTCTGTTGCCGCATATCGCTGGAAAAAACGCGCCGCAACGCAACCGTCTCTTTAAGAGCAACCATTGCCAAAACGCCCAGTTCTGGACTTCATGTTCTTCGATGCAGGCGGCGGCCATCGTGCCGCCGCCACCGCACTGAAGCAGGTGATTGAAAATCAGCAACGACCGTGGGACGTTCGCCTGATTGACGTTCAAGACGTTCTGGACGAGCTGGATATTTTCCGCAAGCTGACCGGATTGCGCCTGGAAGACATTTACAATGTTCTTCTGGAAAAAGGTTGGACCCTTGGATCAGCCCAACTCGTACCGCTGATGCACGGTGTTATTCGCGTCTATCATGGCTCGCAAGTTCGTGTCTTAGCCAGAGAATGGAAGGCCAGCCCACCAGACTTAGTAGTCTCGCTTGTCCCCAATTTCAATCGGTCCATGTTTGAAGGGCTTCGCAAAGTTTCATCCACAATTCCATACATCACAATCCTTACCGACATCGCCGATTACCCCCCTCATTTCTGGATCGAAAAACAGGATCAATATTTCATCTGCGGATCGCCGAAAGCCGAACAACAGGCTTTGGCTGTTGGTCACTCCAGGGATAAGGTGATCCGTACTTCGGGCATGATTCTCAATCCGCGCTTTTACGAACCAGTGAATGTGGATATTGCCGAGGGCCGGCGAAAGCTCGGCCTGGACCCATCCAAACCCACCGCCCTTGTGATGTTTGGTGGCATGGGCTCGAACGTAATGAAAACCATCGCTGACCGTCTGGATCAATCCGACCTCGAACTGCAATGCATCTACATTTGCGGCAAGAACGCGAAACTCGCCGAAACTTTACGCGGACGATCCGGACGCGTTACAAAATTCGTGGAAGGCTTCACCAAAGAAATACCCATGTACATGAAGCTCAGCGATTGGCTAATCGGCAAACCAGGCCCCGGCAGTATCAGCGAAGCTGTAGCCATGGGTCTGCCCGTGATCACAGAACGTAACGCTTGGACTCTACCGCAAGAACGCTACAATGCCGATTGGATTGTGGAAAACCAAATAGGCGAAGTAGTTTCCAGTTTTGACCAGATCGTCGACGCTTCCCGGCGCATGCTTCAACCCGGCATATTGGCAAAATACAAAGCCAACACGGCCGCTCTTCACAATCGAGCTGTTTTTGAAATCCCAGATATTTTGGAGAAACTTCTCAAATGCGACCCTTCCTAATTGCGATTGCATCTCTCACCATTCTCAGCGCCGCTGAAGAGCCCAAGCTTCTGGATTGGATGAACAATATTGCCCAGGCCCAACTCGCTGAACGCGGGAAAAAAATAGCAGCAATTCGCACAATAGACCAAGCGCGCGAACGTCAAAAATGGGTCCGCGAAAAAGTGTTGCAACTCATTGGTGGCCTCCCTGATTACAGCGGCGCGCTGAATCCTCGCACTACTGGATCCCTTGATGGAGGCACGTTTACCATCGATAAAGTTGCCTTCGAAAGTTTACCCTCCTACTGGGTTACCGCAAATCTTTATCTTCCGAAATCGCCCGGAAAACACCCTGCCGTATTATTTGCCTTAGGTCATTGGAACGAAGGCAAACCAGCAGCACAACGCATTGCGGCGAATTTGGCCAACAAAGGATTCGTCGTGTTGGCATTCGACCCAATGGGACAAGGAGAGCGAAATCAAGCTTGGGACCGCCGCAGCGGAACGGCTCTTGCAGGGGGCTCCACCGATCAACATTTTGCCGCCGGAACGCAGAGTATTTTAATGGGCGATAGCTTCATGCGCTATCGCGTTTGGGACGCCAAACGAGCGCTCGATTATTTAGTCTCCCGACCCGAAGTGAATGCTGCAAAAGTCGGCGCCACCGGTTGTTCCGGCGGTGGAACTGTCACGACTTACATCTCTGCGCTCGATCCCAGAATTCAAGTTTCTGCCCCTGCCTGTTTTCTGCAATCGTTCCAACTTTTGTTTAAGGGAGCCATCGGCGATTCCGAACAAAGTGTTCCCGGTTTTCTTTCAAGCGGTTTGGACGAGACAGATTATGTCCAAGCGTTCGCCCCTAAACCTTGGCTGATTTCCTCAACGGAAAAGGATTTCTTCACACCCGCTGCAGCGAAAATTGTCTTTGAAGAATCGCAAAAATGGTACGGCCTTTGGGACGCGCAAGACAAGGTGAAGTGGGTGGTGGGCCCAGGCGAACACGGCATGCCTTTGCTTGTCCGGGAAGCCATCTACGGTTGGATGACTCGCTGGTTACTGAACGCTGAAGATGCCTCCGAAGATCCAAAACTGAAAATGTTTTCCAACTTGGATTTGCAGGTTACTACCACCGGACAAGTGGCCGAAGATTGGAATTCCATCGACTTAACCGAGTATATTCGCGACCAAATGAATTCCAAAATCAAACCCGGTACTTTGGATGAACTTCGCACCTACATCAAGGATCTGGCAAGGACTGAAACGGACGCACCGGAATTTGAGATCAAGACGACAAAAGTGTCCGAAGCCAAAGCAGGCGGGCCTACGGTGATTGTGGTCGATAGCTACGGCATTGTCACCGATAGGATGAAAGCTATGGCTGAACAAGGTGCTGAAGTCTGGTCGGTTACTCCTCGCGGCTGGCCTTTATCGACGGTTGAGCGTCGTGCAGCTTTGGGCGATTGGATTACCAACACACGAGCCTGGTTGATTGGCCGTAGTTTGCCAGGCATGCGAGTACGCGATATTCTGCGCGGTGTTGATGCCACCGGAAATCAAAAAGTTCGAGTTGTTGCCGACGGTGTAGCCGGAATTTGGGCACTGATGGCCGCGGTAATTGACCCTCGGATTGAAGCAGTCTGGGTGGACCGTACTCCTTATAGTTTGCGAGCAGCATTTGATACAGCAGTTCACCGCCAACTCCACGACGCCACTATGCCGGGGTTTGTATTGAGTTGGGACTTAAGCGATGTGGTGAAAGCAATTGGTGATCGTAAAGTGCTGTGGACGGATCCTGTAAATTGGAACAACGAATTTGTTCGCGTGCTGGGCGCAGCTTATCAATACCGCTATTTTGATCAGATGGATCAAGGGTTGGTAGAACAAATAGTCAGACCTTAAAAGGACAAACCCTACGTAAGAGTCTCACAGGAATTTTAAGCGAACTCCGCCGATTTTGGCAAGCCTTTGAAAAGAGGGCAAATTGAGTTGAACAGTAGGGAATTTATCAACAGTGGCGCAGGGTAATAGTCAAGTTTCCGGTTTGGGCGTTGTGCGGCCAGTTGGATAACTTCCGGATTGCCGACGATCCATTCCCAATCCGAATCGGCCACTTCTACGACTAAGATGTCTAAACTCCAAGTGTGGGCCTCTGCGACTACAACCTCGAAGCGGCATGTGGAGAGAGCGGCCCAGACAGAAGACGGATGCAGCATGTTGCGGCACGCTAGAATATGGATCGGGCCATTACAGGTCTGAGACTGAAGGTCACGGGCCCTCAGATCAGAACTTGAATGATCGCCTCTCACCCTCAAGGAGTGTGAAATGGATTTAGTGTGGCTACTATTGGCTGTTGTTGGCATGGTCATTCTATTACGAGTTGCGGCCCCCAAAGTTAGAGAGAATCCACAGGCCTTCCAACCTTCGGATGAACCAAAAAAGACGCCTGATGTTCCGCCGATTGAGACGATTAAAGGAAGGTCGCGTAAGGCAGGCCGCCCGAGCTATCAGACTGCCCCTTTGTCCGAGTATTCAAGTGTACACGGCCGACGCGCTTTAGAGTTGTTCGAAATGGCAAGGCAGAATGTCGGAACAAGAGGCAAAAAGTATCGGGGCAGCTTCACCATAATGGCAGGCTCATGTAGTGAGACAGCAGCAAAGATCATAATCTACGAACGGGGCTTGGGCCGCGAGAACGGGGATTGGCCCGGCCTCCAAAATGGTATCTACGTGCTTGTCCGTTTGAATGGTGTTGCGGGTAATGCGATCTGGGACGAAGGACTGTTGGTATCGAACGCCTACTCTGGTCGCCTCGATCCGAAACGGACGCTCGGTGTCGCTCCTAATCACTCGGAACTGTTTGCGTATTTTCGTTTGGAACCTGAGGATGACCTTAGGAGCATTGCAGAATTGCTGGTCATGTGTGCGGCGGCCTAACCGATGGCTTTCGTCAAACGCGGCCAGGCTTGCTTGACCGCTATACGTCCCGGCAGTGACGTTCGGGATGTACTGTTCAACGCGCGCCAGGCCCGCGATACGTCCAGTTGGACACAAACTGGCTATTCTCGATTCTCTTTTCCGCTCGTCAGCAATGCCGCCAGCGGCCCGAATCCCAACAACGGTCCAGGGACAATCTCCAGCATCCATGAATGAACAAAGTCCAGTATCATGAAGGCATATGGCTGATCTGGTTTTTGAGGCAGTTCAGGACACCGATGGCGGCTACTGCGCTGAATGCCTGACAAAAGAATATTTTCACTCAGGGCGAGACATGGGAAGAACTGCGAACAAACGTTATTGAAGCGACTGCTGCGTTCTTTTTCGATCAGCCGAAGCCTGAGCGGTCCGTAGCGTGAAACTACCGCGAAACGTGTCGGGCAAACTACTGGCGGAGACGCTTTGTCGTCACTGGCGGTACTCCAGGATTCATCAATCCGGCAGTCACATCATACTCCAAACCGAAGAACCGTTTCATTAGCGCGTCGCCATTCCAGATCACATTGCACTTCGAATCGGTACGCTGAATTCCATTTTGCGGACGGTATCGATCCACAAGGGTGTCACGCGGGAAGTTGTCCTCGCCACTTTGTGACGAGAGCGCCGGTGGGCGAAGTCTATCCGATGAATAACGTGCGATTTAAGTTCGAATTCCTGACCAGGGAGAGGCGACGACCAGCTTACGTTAGCGCTCATCGAACCATGACCTCATTGGCTCAGCGACGTCGTTGTTCGAATTCAGCGAAAATAAAAAATGCATCGAATTCTGATTACTGCGCTAATGACCTCTGTTGCATGGAGTCAAGTGGGGCCTAACGGAAAGGATCCAAACGCAGCAACTGTGTGGGTGAATCCGCCGAAGGCGGGATCGCTGCCGCAGCGCGTTACGCACCATACTTACGTAAGTCCATCAATGAAACATGACGTGGGGTACCTTATCTACCTTCCGCCCGATTATGACTCGGCTGCTGCGAAACGATATCCGGTGATCTACAACTTGCATGGTGCGGGGGGCAATGAATTGCATGGGCAACAGGCTGCGGCGATTTTGCATGCGGGGATCATTAAGGGCCAATGGCCTCCCATGATTTTAGTGATGCCGAACGGCGGCAAGTTCACTTACTACAAAGATTCTGCTGATGGGAAATACATGGGAGAGACGACCATTATCCGCGAGTTGATTCCGCACATTGATAAGACTTACAAAACCATTGCTTCGCGCACAGGCCGGGCCATTGAAGGGTTTTCCATGGGCGGCCGTGGGGCAACGCGGTTGGCATTGAAGTATCCGGAAATGTTCTGCTCTTTGTTCAATCAGGCAGGGAACGTATTTCACACTGCCGATTTGTTTGATCCATCGAAGCTGGAAGTGTATCCGAATAATTATTTAGGGAAGGATAAATCGAGGTACATCGAAAATGATGCTTACCTGATCCTGGCCAAGAATCTGGATCGGATAAAAGGGAACCTGCGAATTCAGGTTGCTTGCGGGACGAAAGATGACGGGCACCTTCCGTCAGTGCGGGAATTTCATCAGGCGTTAGTGAAGGCGAAAGTTGATCATACTTATTGGGAGTTAGAGGGATTGGCGCACGAGCAGCAGAAGATGCTGGATCGATACAAAGGAATTTGGTTTGACTATCACGTGGAATCATTCCGGAGGGCTGCTGGCAGGAAGATGCAGTAAGGTGCGGCTTTAGGCGCGGCGGAGGCCCAGGGCTCTGATTCGTTTATGAAGATTCGTCCGCTCCAGGCCGAGGCTTCTGGCTGCGCGGGAAACGTTCCAGCGCGTGTCGGTGAGTGCACGGACTATCTGTTCGCGTTCCGCAGAACGGCGGGCTTCCTCCAACATGTTGGGGCCAACGTCACCGGCTCGGACGCGGATTTCCAGTGGCACATCGCTTTCCTGCAACTCGTCCAGCGGGCCAAGAATGGCCATCCGCTCCACCGTGTTGCGCAGTTCGCGAACATTGCCGGGCCATTGGTATCCTTTCAACAGCGTGATGGCTTCCTTTGAGAAACCTCGTTTCCGAAAATTGTTGCGGCGGGAAAATTCGTCCAGAAAATATTCGGCCAACGCCTGCAAATCTTCCACGCGTTCTCGCAGCGATGGAACGCGCAGGGGGACTCCGGCCAGCCTCCAATAAAGATCGCCGCGGAACTTCCCTTCCCCCACCATTTGATTCAGGTCACGATTGGTTGCAGCCACCACACGGACGGAAACGCGCACAGTGCGCTCGCCACCTAAGCGATGGAATTCCCCTTCTTCTAAAACGCGCAGCAGCTTCGCCTGCGAGGCAGCAGCAAGGTCGCCCACTTCGTCCAGGAAAAGAGTGCCCCCATCGGCCATTTCAAATTTTCCGCGACGAACGGAAACGGCACCGGTGAAGGCACCTTTTTCATGGCCGAACAACTCGCTTTCAATCAGTTCATGCGGGATGGCGGCGCAGTTCACTTTCACAAAAGGCCCGGCAGAAAATGGGCTGGCTTCGTGAATGTGCGCTGCCAGCAGTTCCTTGCCTGTGCCGGATTCACCGATGAACAGAACTCGAGCATCAGAACGGGCGGCAAGCGTTGCCTGATCCACAATTTGTTTGAAGGCTCCGCTGGCACCAATCATCTTGTGAGGCGTTGGTGCTAACTCTTTCAGACGGGCGTTTTCTTCTTTCAGATTCGCTTGTTCAAAGGCGCGCTCCAAGGAGAGCAGCACGCGGTCCCTGCTGAGTGGCTTTTCCAGGAAATCGAAGGCACCGGCACGAGTTGCTTCCACGGCGTCAGCAATGGTGCCGTGGCCGGAGATCATGATGACGGGTGCGTGGATGTCGGCTTGGCGCAGTTCGCGCAGCAGGTCGATGCCACTGGCATCGGGAAGGCGGACGTCAAGCAGAATGGCTCCAGCCCGTTCCCGCTCGGGGGAAATTCGGAATTCATGACCAGAGCGGCAGACGGTTACAGCGTAGCCTTCGCGTTCTAAAATCATGCGCAGAGAGCGGCCGATATTCTCTTCGTCATCCAGAATCAGTATTCGTTTGGAAGCCATTTAAGCGGCAGGCAGCTGAACGCGAAATGCAGCGCCGCCCAACTCTCCTTGAATGGTTTGAATATCGCCGCCCAATGCGAGAGCGCTTTTTTTGACAATGGACAAACCCAAGCCCATGCCACCGGGTTTAAAGGAAATGGAAGGTTCAAACAAGGTTTCTTTGATGCGATCGCTTAAGCCCGGGCCGGAATCGTGAATCTCAAACCCAGCGCGATTTTCAACCAGGAATGTACGGCCTTTGATGCGCCCCCCTTGAGACACAGCTTGTGCGGCGTTTTCCAGCAAGTTGGTGAGAATACCTTTCAGAAGATCTGCATCGCCACGAATTCTGGGGGGAACCGGGGAAAGGTCAAGGTCGTATTCAAGCCCTGGGTGTGCTGATTTCAGGAAGCTGACACGCTCTTCCACAACAGCGTTGAGGTCAAGATCGCGAGGTTCCATGGGCGGTTCAGCGGCGAACTGGCTGAAGGCGCTGACACGCTTTTCAAGCGACACCACTTCTTCGACGACAATGTCTGAAGCTTGGCGCAGAAACTCAGTATCGGCCTCACCGCGGCGGGCCTTAATTTCCTCCATAGTAAGACGAATGGGGGTGAGCGAATTCTTTACCTCATGGGCCATCTTCCGGGCCAGTGCTTGCCAACTGGCAACTTGAGCAAGGTAGATAAGGCGCTCGCGATTGTGCTTCAGCTTGGTGGAAGTTTGATTGAAAGCCATCACCGCGCGGCCAACTTCGTCATGGTGCCGCACGGGTAGTTGAACGTTCAATTCCCCTGCGGCGAGTTGTCCAAGGCCGGTGGTGAGGTCCTTCAGCGGCTTGGTGATACGGAGGGAAAGCCATACCAGTAATAAAAAGCTGATGAGGTATGCGGCAGCGGCCAGTAGGACAAGGGTGGTGGTAATGCCTTTGCGCAAATCGAAGACATTGGCGCGTTCCACCATGTCGCGAGCCTTGGTGTATTGCCGGGCCAACTTGTTCATTCCCACAGGACCTAATGCGCGGGAGTAAACCAGCACGTTCCCATCACGGGCCACCAGGTAATCTAATTGATCGCCATCGGCACCGGACAACAGAAATCTGGAAGTTTGACCGCTGTTGATAAATGAGGAGATAGCGGGGGGCCAGTTGGTTTGAGCTTTAGCGTCGAAGTGAGTGGGTTTCACGCGGCCAGCGAGCGAATCCTGCTCCAGCGATTTACGGGCTTGTTGGTAGAACTCGCGACCGGTGACATGAAGCGATTGAGAAATCTCGTCCAAGTCTTGTGTTGAGGCGTAGCGCAGACTCTCATCCAGAAGAGAAACTGTAATCCACATGGTGACTGCGAGCGGAGCCAGCGTGGCCAGCAGGAAGATCCCGATCAGCTTTGCACGGAGGCTCACGGCTTGAGGTCCGCCACCCGGAATGGTCCTTGATCAACAGCCCACTGGTCAGTTTCGCGCTTTGGTGGACGGGCAAACAACTCCACCAACTTCGCCAAGGCGACAGGGGGTTGAGTTAAAAGAGCAGTTGCATCACGAGGTTCTTCGGCACGCATTTCAAGCCTCACCCAATAGTTTGCCTCTTTTTGAAGTCCGTAGGTGAGCACGCCGATTTTATTGACGCACCAATCTTCGGCGGAGGAGGAATCAAGATTCGATGAGGCAGCTTTGGTGTTGCCCAGACGGACGACGGAAAACTTTTCTTCCCAAATGTCGTAGCTGATTACGAAACGCTCAAAGCTGCGACGCTCAACAGTGGCGAACTGGTCGGAGGATAAAGCTAGCTGGACAGAATACAAAACGCTGGAACCATTCTTCAAACGTTCCAGAGGACGGCCGGTGAGGAAATGCAAATGAGGGGCGGAAACTCGTAAGTAATTTTCATCCAGACGAAGACGAAGATTCACATTGGCGACGCCTTGAAGCACTACTCCGCTGAAGATTCCGGCCATCACCCAGCCAACGTAGAGTCTGCGCCGCGATGTGTTGAAGGGGTGCATTAGAAGTTCACACCTGTCATCACTTGCGGTTCTATGCGCCCTTCTTTGAGTGGAATTGCAACATAAAGATAATAGCCGTCGCGGGTTCGAACACCGCCTCCGACTGAGTTTCGTACAACCTTAGCGAGCGAATTACTCCAAACAGCTCCGGTGTCTGCAAATGCAGTGGGCATCCACTTCTGCCCCGTGCGCATGGAGTATTCTACGGATCCGGCCACAACGCGGGTGGCACCGACGGGAGTAATGTCGTACTTGTTCCAACCTCTTAGAATTCTGGAATTGCCGCCAACAAACCTTTCAGGCAAGGGAGCCAAGCCATCCAAGCGGCCTGCAATAAAAGACGTTTCCAGGCGCTGCTTGTTTAGGGTGATCACGTAACGGGCTTCAGTTTGGTGGCGTCTGAAAGCATAATCGCCACCAGCCATTTGGGTGCCGATGCGGGCTCCATATTCGGCCGATACGGTTTGGCGGATGGTGTTAAGCTCCCCCCAGTCGCGGTGTAGTCGCAGAGTGGTTACCAACGCCTGGGAGGAGCCTCTGCCCAAGCTGGAGGCTTGAGAAGCTTGTGAGAAATTGAAATTTGTGAACGAAATGCCGGTTGAGATAGCAATGCCATCAACGGGTGAATAAGTGATGGATGGTGTGTAATTCTGGCGATTGGAAATCTGGCCCTTACTTGATGTGGCAAGGTTTGTAATGGGATTCCATTGGGAACTGAATCCGTCGAACTGAAACCCGGCGCGCACTTTGTCGCGGAAGAATTTACGCTGGTAACTGGCGGAGAAACCTTGCAGACGATCCAGGTAATCATCGCCATTGTTTAGATAGCCGCCGCGAACTACTTGATTGGCATCCTGCATGGTGATGAACCCGGCACCGGACCAGCCTTGCTTGCTGTGGTAGGCAATGCGGGAACGGGAGGGATCGAGGATTGACTTGCCTGGTTCAACGTCCAGCAGCACCTTTACATTTTCGGCGCTGGTGCCACGTTGCAATTTTGGGGACACGGCCCTCGCTCGCAATTCCTGCTTGATCCTAACAGCCAATTCGGCAAAGATATCGGGATGAAATTTTTCCCCTACGCGGCGTTTGAGTTCTGCGCGAAGAGAACGGCTGAGGCGTCCTTCGTCAATTCCGGTCAATTCGATACTTTCAACTGTGTAGCGCGTGTTGACGTTAGTGCCATCCTGCACTTTTGCATGGGCAATGCGGATGCCAGCCACACCGGCAAGGAGACCAAGAGAGTAGGCTAACAGGACGGAGGCGATCCAATCTTTACTTCGCATGAACAGATTCATTGCAGGTTCCTTGCCAAAGGTTAGGTTGATGAATTGATTAGACGTCGCCAGGGGCCCATGTGGTTGCATCGCACAGAGTGTGAATTTTCCGCACAGTTGGCAGGTTGCCTTGGAGGGGGGGTTATTTACGTTTAAAAAATCCGGAAAACATGCCGGCCAAGGCGGAAGGCTTAGCTTTTGCAAGCTCTTCTTTGCCGAACACGCTTTCTGCTAAGGCTAAGATGCTCTTTCCAAATGGACTTGCTGAGGGGACCTGCTTTCCGTCGAGGAGCGCCTTTTGGACAGATTCATAGTCACTGGGGATCAGTTGGCGTACTTCCATGCGCAAGGCCATTTCAATCATATCCTGTGTTAGACCCACTCTTTCGCTGTAGCGATTGATCACAAGATGGATTTTTTCCATGGGTATGTGATTAGTTTCGTAGTAACCCATAACGCGCTGCGCGGCTTGAAGAGAGGGGAGTTCATTGGTGGCGACCAGGAGAATTTCATCCGACAAGCGGGCCATGCTTAAGTACCAGTCTCCGTATGCACTTCCGGCGTCCACAACAACCATTTCGTATTGAGTTCGGGAAAATTCCAGAAGCTGAGCGGCGTTTTTCAAGGTGAAGGGCACTTCCAGCGGATTTTCGGGTGGAAGTAGAATGTCCAGATTATTCGATTGGACTACCAAGCCATTCCAAATGCTGGCATCCATCTGTGATTCGTGAGCCATGGCTTCGACAAAACTATATTTGGGACTGAGCTTAAGCAGGAAAGAGATGGTCCCGGTAACTGGATCTAAATCAGCCAACAAAGCCTTTTTGCTTTTGTTCAAACGTTTGGCGTGAATGGCCATGTTAGCGGCCAAAGTGCTGGCACCGCAGGCTCCTTTGGCGGGAACCACACAGACAATCTTGCTTTCCGATGATGCGGCCACCGAGGGGTTCAATTTGGCCAACCGCTCCATAACAGCCTTGAACTGATCGGCCTTTATTGGGTGAACAAGGAATTCAGTTGCACCGCTGCGAAGGCATTGCAGGATCAGATTGGGATCGTCTTTGCCAAGCAGGGTGACGATTTGCATGGCGGAATTCACCAGCAAAAGGTCGGGAATGGTTGCAAGGGCCTTTGCAGCGTCTCCATCAATATCAAGAAAACAAAGGTTTGCACCTCCGCTTTGGCGCAATTCTGAGAGGACTCTAGAGGATGGATAGCCGCTAAGTTCGGTGACTACGGATGTAGGAAGCTGCTGGGCAACCAATGGAAGCACATCCGAAGCAGTCTTACGGTTCGGGCTGATCAAAATAATTGTCCAACCCGCGCTCACAGGTTCCTCCGCACAACTGGCCTGAAATAGATAAATAGCTTGATCACTAAGCGAACATGTCCCAAACCAACAAAATCTGCGGCTTCATAGCCGTCTTGTGTATTCACAGAACTCTTTTGTTGTTTTTATCGACAAGAAAGAACAAAAACATGAGAGTTGTTTCGCGAAGAAATAACTTAAACCTTAGGTGGCCTTGGTCGATATGCCTTTTCAGGATGGGGAAGTTGGGAGTAAGACATTCCGACTACACCCCTGAGCACTATAAAGGATGAATGCAGACCTTGAAATGCAGATCCTAAAATTCAAAAAATGGCTTTCTTAAGGAGATTGCAGTGAGGCAAGAAGAGGCTTATGTGCAAGATGCAATAGTAACGATGCCGGTGCAAGCCAGCATTTCGAAAAAGACGGTTCTTATTTGTGAAACACAGCCCATTACGGCGGCTGGTTTGCGTGGTTTGCTGTGCGTATCCGCTGAGTTGGAACATATGGCAAGTGTTTCCACATTGGAGGAGGCATCGGAGATTATTAGGACCCGCCATCCGGATTTGGTTGTGTTAGACAAGTCGCTGGGGATCCAAGCAGTGCTGGAATGGATCACCCGCACAAAACGGGGGATGCTGGAAGATCTGGAGATTGTACTTTGGGGGGTGTCCATCACCGAAGCAGAAGCGCTGCGGTTCCTGCAGGCGGGAGCCAAGGGTATTGTTCGCAAAACTTCCGACCCCGATACTTTAATGGCCTGCTTGAAATCGGTAGCTGGCGGATCCAGTTGGATGGCTGACAGCGTTTTCCGGGAATCGAGCCGAATGGACCGTTATTCCCGCAGTGAACTTACTCCCCGCGAGCAACAAGTGATGGAATTGGTGGAACAAGGTCTTAAGAACAAGGAAATTGCAAGAGAGCTGGGCATTCGTCCGGGAACTGTAAAAATCCATTTGAAACACATTTTCGAGAAGACCGGCGTTCGAGGCAGATATGGCCTGGCGCTTTCGGTAATGAAAGAAAAGGGGCTCATCGAACTTTCTAACGCAAGCTAATTCCTGCTGATCCTCCTCCCGGCCAGGGCGTCCACTCTGGCCGTTTCCAAACAAGCGACTATCGCCAATGTTTACAGGATTTGCATTCCATACAAGGACAGTTTGCTATTCTAAGCACAGTGCATTACTGGAAACGCGTTTTAATGGCCGCGGCGCTGTCTGGATTGGCCTTACTGGGTGCCGCAATTAACCCACCCCGCTTAGTCGACATTCTGTCCACTGAACTGGAACGGAACTTCAAAACTCTCAAAGAAAAAGCCGATCCAGCCCCCTACTTTGGAGCATACGCCGTTACTGAAGAGCAAGCCGAATCCATTTCCGCTTCCGGCGGTGCGGTAGTTGGCAGGAATTCAAACAACACCAGAACCTTGGATGTTACTGTCCGCACTGGCACAATGCAGTTCGACAATTTTCACCGCAATCAGCGGGATCCAGCCTATTTCACTGGTGGAGTTCCCGTTTCTTTGGACAACAATCCTGATTCGATCAAGCGATTCCTATGGGCAGAAACTGATCGGGTGTATCGAATGGGGTCCCAACGACTGTTACGTTTGCGGACGGACCAGGAGCAGAAGGTAAAGCCTGACGACGCCTCGGGTGATTTTTCATCCATCGAGCCTAGCGTTCACGCTGCCGCACCAGCACCATTACAATTCCCAGCTGATATTTGGGAACCGAAGGTGAAATCGTGGTCGAAAATGTTCACGGTTTATCCGGAGATCCTCAACAGCGGCGTTTCGGTGATGGGGCAACGGGAAACAAAGTACTTCGTCAACACCGACGGCACAAAGCTGGAACATGGCCGCCAGTTTGCCCGCGTCTCCATCAGCGCACGTGCCAAACATTTAGACGGTATGGACCTGATGGCCACGGAAACCTTTGAGGCCGACACGATTCAACGTTTGCCCAAAGACGCCGTCATCAAAACAGCGATTGATAAAGCAGCCGCTGATCTTCTGGGATTATTGAAGGCTCCGGAAACCGAACCATTTGTAGGTCCTGCTATTTTATCGGGCGGGGCCAGTGGCGTCTTCTTTCATGAAATATTCGGACACCGCGTTGAGGGGCATCGCCAAAAGGACGAAGCGGAAGGGCAAACTTTCACTCGTAGCGTCGGCAAAAGTGTTCTTCCCGATTTTTTGAGCGTGATTTTCGATCCCACCAAGCATCGTCTTGCTGATACCGATCTTTATGGTTGGTATGACTACGACGATGAAGGTGTGAAGGGTCGTCCGGTAACGTTGGTGGAAAAAGGAATCCTGAAAACGTTCCTGCTGTCCCGGTCGCCTATTCAAGGCTTCCCTGCTTCTAACGGCCATGGACGTCGGCAAGCTGGTGCGGAAATCGTTTCGCGGCAATCGAATCTGATTGTGGAATCGTCCAAGAAAGTTCCAGAGAAGCAGTTGCGGCAAATGCTGATGGATGAAGTGAAGCGTCAGAATAAGCCGTATGGATTGTATTTTGAAAAAGTCACCGGCGGCTACACTACAACCGGACGCGCCGGGCTGCAAGCTTTCACTGTTATGCCGATAATGGTCTACCGGGTTTATACGGATGGGCGCGCTGACGAACTGGTTCGCGGAGTGGATATTGTGGGTACGCCACTGGCCAGCTTCGCCAAAATCATGGCAACGTCGGACGCACCGCGAGTTTTCAATGGTTATTGCGGGGCGGAATCAGGAACGGTGCCTGTGTCAGCCATATCACCGGCCTTATTGGTTTCTGAAATCGAAGTACAAAAGAAGAATCGTGCCAGGGATTTGAGACCTCTTTTAAGCCGTCCTGAAGGAGGAAGCAAATAGTGAATCGCTACTGGTTCTTACTGGTAATTTCCGCATTCGTGGTGCGGGCGCAAGCTCCATCGAGTGACGATGTTTTGTTGAAGGCCATGGCCGATGAGATGAAGCATTCCATGGAAATTCGTATCCCCGGGCCTAATCCGTATCCACCCTACTATATGGAATACGGCGCGGAGCGGTCCACAACCTTCAACGCTTCGGCCACGCTGGGCGGATTAGTCCGGTCCCAAAAAAATCAGTTCTTCAATCCGCGGGTGATGGTACGCGTGGGAAATTCCAAGCTGGACAACAGCAACTCTGTGTACACGGGCATGCCTGTGGGTGCGAACTACGACAGCGGACAATGGGCTTACGATGGCGGATATGAACTATGGCGTCAGCAGTATTGGTTGGCAACGGACCGGGCATATAAATCGGCGGTTGAGGCCTTAAGCCGTAAGGTTGCGGCCTTGAAGGACGTCAATCAAGGTGAGCCTTTGAACGACTTTGCACCAGCGAAGCCTGTTGTAAAAATAATGCCGGAAGCTACCTTCCAGTTGGATGAAGCGAAATGGAAGAGCCGAGTTGTAGAACTGTCGAAAATATTTCTGAATTATCCTGAGATTCTGCATTCTTCCGTGGATTTTGACGCCATTTCCGACACTGCCTACTATGTGAATTCCGAAGGCTCAAAGCAGCGGTTGCCGGAAGGCGCATTCCACCTTCGTGCACGAACGCTAGCCCAGGCCGCCGATGGATCTAATATCTGGGACTACATTTCCATTGGCGCTGAACACGAATCGGGACTGCCATTGATGGAGGAAGTAAAAAAGGCTTTCACGGAGATCGCCGAAAATACAAAGGCGCTGAGGGAAGCAAAAGTAGGCGAGGCTTACACAGGCCCGGTACTTTTTGAGCCTCGCGCGGCAGGCCAGTTGCTGGTGCAAATGCTGAGCCACGAACTGCGCCCGGTTAGAAGCCCAGTTACTCCGCCTGGCCGGCAGGTGAACCTTCCACCCAGCGATTGGAGTACTCGGATTGGTTCGCGAGTTCTGCCGGACTTCATCACTATTAAAGACAATCCCCACAAGCTATTTCCCGACGGAAAGCCATATCTTGGAAATTTCGATGCTGACCTGGAAGGCGTGGAACCGGAACCGCTGACGCTGATTGAAAAAGGAACTTTGAAGACGCAACTGCATACAAGGCTTCCTGTTCGTGGGCATGAAGGTTCCAGCGGTAGAGCCCGTTTTCCTGGAGAGTTTGGAGCGAAGGCTCCCTTTCTAAGCAATGTCGAGGTAATTGTTAGCGACGCAAAACCTATGGCGGCGCTGAAGGCGAGCCTGATTGATCAAATCAAGCAACGCGGCAAGCCCTACGGCATTCTGGTACGCAAATTAGATTATCCATCGGTTGCGCCGGGAGAAGATCGTCAACGGATGATGGCTGCAGCACGGCAATCGGGCAACGGATTTGTCTTTAGTTTGCCACTGCAGATTTATAAGGTATATCCAGACGGCCGCGAAGAGTTGATTCGAGGGGTGAAATTCCGAGGCATCACGGGCCGCTCTTTGCGCGACATTGTTGCCGCTTCCAGCGAGACCAGTTTATTCAGCTTCTACGCTACAAACGTGCCACTATCGACAGGCGGTGGGGGCGGATACGTCAACGGGACTTCCATTGAATCTCCAGGGCTGCTGTTCGATGAATTGGAACTGGAGCAGCCGCAAAACGATAAGCCTCGACTTCCGATAGTTGCTCCTCCTGCTTACGAAACGTCGAATTAGCAGCATAGTGGATTCATGGGATTGCTTGGCCGTTCAATTCTAAGGGAAATCATCTCCGGTGCCTTTCTGGGCACGGTGCTGTTTACGTTCGTGCTTTTTTTGCAGCGGGTCAATTTGCTGTTTGAACAGTTGGTTCGTGGCTCGGCCTCAATTTCAACGGTGGGATATCTGTTGCTGCTGATCATCCCATTCACTTTAACTTTCACCCTGCCGCTGGGCGTTTTGGCTGGGGTGCTGATCGCGCTTAGCCGGATGTCCAGCGATGGAGAGATTACGGCGATGAGAGCAGCCGGTATCCCCAGCAGAAAAGTTCTCACGCCAGTGATTCTGTTTTCTGTCTTTGGCATGTTGTTGACGGCCGCATGCTCACTTTGGCTCACGCCGTGGTCCATCCGCGAAACTTATCGGGTGCTGAATCAGTTGGCAGCCGCCCAGATGACAGCGGACATTCAGGGAGGCGTGTTTGCCGAGCAATTCCCCAACAAAACACTCTATGTCAGCGATGTAATTTCCGGGCCGGTGGTGCAGTGGAGAAACATCTTCATTGCCGACCTCACTCCGCCGGAGCAGCGCAAGAAAAGTACTCAGGAAATGGGCGATGCCCCGATCATCACCACGGCCCGGGAAGCAGTTGCCGTCACCAATCCGAACCAGAACAGCATCCAGCTACATATGAAGGAGCAGCGGACCCACATTCTGGGGAAGGATCCGGCGAAATATTACATCGAGCGATCCTCACCCAGCGATAAATTACTGGAAGCGCAGAGGCCAGGGGAGACCAAGGCGCAGGCATTCCGCGATATGGATACGATTCCATTGTGGAAGAAAATACAGGATTCGCGCGAAGGGGCCATAGAATTCCACAGGCGTTTTTCCATGCCACCGGCATGTCTGTTACTTGCACTGCTTGGTGTGCCGTTGGGAGTTTCTTCACGCAAGTCCGGCAAATCGGGTGCCTTTGTAATTACGGTATTCCTGGCATTCGTATACTGGGTGGCACAGATTGGATTAATTCAACTGGCGCAGCAAGGCAAGCTTTCTGTCCCATTGGCCGCCTGGTTACCGAACACGATTTTTGCAGTTGGAGCCGTGTTCCTTTCCGCTGGGCTGGAGAACCCTGGGGATCGCGATTATCTAGGACGCATCAAAGATTGGTTCCGCTTCCGCTACGACGATGTCAGTGATTGGGTAAAAGGAACAAAGCCAAAGACCAGGCCTGAATTTGGGCTGGGCATCTTAATGCTGCCATCGATTGTGGACACTTACATTCTGAGCGAGTTTTTCTTCTATTTCTGTGTGTGGCTGGTAAGCTTCATTTCGATGACGCAGATTTACAACTTCTTCGAATTGATGGGTCATATTTTGCGGAACAACATCTCAGCCCGCGAAGTATTGGAATATCATTTGTTTCTTACGCCAAAATTGATTTACGATTCGGCACCATACTCGGTGCTGGTGTCCGTACTGGCAACCTTCGCTATCCTTTCCAAACAAAATGAAGTTACTGCCTTCAAGGCCTGCGGCGTCAGCTTATACCGATTAGCGTTACCTGTGCTGCTGGCAAGCGTGGTTTTGAGTCTGGGATTGTTTGCATTCGATCACTACATTATTCCCGATGCAAACTTACGGCAGGACGCGCTGCGGAACAAGATCATGGGCAAGGCCACGCAGACCTGGCTTCGCCCGGACCGCAAATGGGTTTACGGACAGGGTTCGCGAATTTTCTATTACAAGCACTTTGATGCTGCGGAAAGAGTAATGGTTGGCGTGCATGTCTATGAGTTGGATAAGTCTACCTTTGAGTTGAAACGCCACATCTCCGCGGACAGAGCAGAGTGGCAGGAGGCTGTCCACGGTTG
Source organism: Bryobacterales bacterium (assembly GCA_043745195.1). GTDB lineage: Bacteria > Acidobacteriota > Terriglobia > Bryobacterales > Bryobacteraceae > JANXSF01. The sequence goes on from JAYTTF010000147.1 coordinate 24,148, forward strand.
GATTTTCCAGAATGGTTGGGTCCGCGATTTCAAGAGCACTTACGAAACCCCCTACACCACTTACCAGGCCACCACGTTCCCTGAACTGGTGGAGACTCCCGGGTATTTCCTGCAGGAAGAAAAGCAATACAAGCAGATGAATTTCCTGCAGCTGGATCAGTATATTCAAAAACTGCAGCAAATGGGGTTCGATACGGTGAAGCTTCAGGTGCAGTATCACTTGAAATTTTCCACACCGCTTTTCGCTTTAATCATGGCAGCCATCGCTGTACCTTTCGCATTTCTCACTGGAAGCCGCGGGGCCATGGCCTCAATTGGCGTCAGTTTCATAGTGGCGATCGGTTATGGGGTGGTAACGAAACTCTTTGAAAAGATCGGCAGTCTGAATCAGTTGCCACCGGCAGTTGCGGCATGGGCTCCTGACGTGATTTTTGCGTTGTTTGCTGCCTGGTTGTTCACAAGAATGCGAAGTTAGCGGAGATTTAAATACACTTCGGCCTCAGAATTTGAAACGGACTTCCGGCCATCTTTCTTCTTTCGTCGATTTGGCTACCCACCACGATAGCTTCGCTGACTCACAGCGGCACTCCTTCAGCCACCACAGCCTTGGGAGTGCAAATCGTTATCGAAACATTGAGACGACCGGATATCCACCTGAGTAACAACACCCAGGATGCCGCGCGCGGACTTGCGTTTAAGAAGATCGCTGGCCAGCGGTGTTTCTTCCTGAAACCACGGTAGCATTGGGGTTCTAATGTTTGAGTTGTTCGAGAGGTGGACTTTATTGCAGTGATGGGACTTATAATTTTTATTTCACTCGTGATCGAGTCTAGTCGCTAGGCTGAAATTGGACTAAACATCGGTGATGGTTAGAGGTCGGGGAGTTTTGCCATCAATGTCGGTGAAACCGTACTCTGCTGCAAAGCCGGCGGCTACTAAAACGGTCCCGGAGTAACGTATGACATTGGCATCTGCGGCAAGCGCGGCAACTGCGAGACCGATAAACTCGGGAGATTCTGAATTGGTGAGGTCGAGCCAAGCGGCGGCCTCCATCACTTTTTCTGTCCTTACCAAGCCTGGGTACAAGGACACTGCTGTAATTCCATGGGCCTTCAATTCATGGGCCATGTCTGATGTCATTTTGTCGGTTGCGGCCTTGGAGACTCCATAGGCAACATTGCCGATGTGCTTTTGAGCGGCCCAAAAGGAGATGTTGACGATTAGCCCGCGCTGGGATGCGACCATGGACTTTGCCGCGAGTTGACTTGCGGGATAGTGGGCACGGACGCCGGCGCTGAACATGGCGTCCCAACGCCAGAGAGGCTGTTCCCAGAACGGCTTGCCCCATGTGAACACTCCGTCTTCCATCATGCGCTCGTAGCCGCCCCAAACGTTGTTGACAAGAATGTCGATTTTGCCGGTCTGCTGAATTACGCTGTGGAAGGCGGCAGTTACTTGTTCGTCGTGCCGGTGGTCGCACTTTATGTGGGTGATGTTTTCGGTGTCGGCTGAGTTTTGAGCAGAACGGCCGGTGACGAACACCTGGGCTCCGGATTGGGCGAGAATGTTTGTGATGCCACGGCCAACGCCGAAGGTTCCGCCTGTGACGATTGCGACTTGGTCGCGTAAATTGGGCATTGGTGACATGATCACATTTCACCATGCGAATAGGGGAACTAGGAACACTAGTGCGGCGAATCTGATAGCCTAAAGGCCAATCTCTCTTACTCACACTGACAAACTTTGAACAGACAATTTTTTGATCAAGAAAAAGGTTAACTTTAGATGCCAATCCCTGATTACCAATCGTTGATGCTTCCAGTATTGAGTGCGGCTAGTGATCACAATGAAAATTCGGTTGCTGAGTTGCGAACGGCAATCGCAGCCAAACTTAACTTATCGGACGAAGAGTTGGCTCAGAGACTAGCAAGTGATTCACAAACAGTCTTTGGAAGTCGTGTCGCTTGGGCCGTGCAATATCTGAAACAGGCAGGGGTCCTAAACGCGGTTCGTCGTGGTACTTACCAAATTACGGACAGAGGCCGATCGCTTCTGAATGGCAAGCCAACCGAAATCAATAATAAAACGCTTCGTCAGTTTCCAGAGTTCGCCGATTTTGAGCAGAGGGGAACTGACTTGCAACAGCTTTCGACTTCCGTTGCTGCTGCATCCAATGACGCTAAATCGACCCCGGAAGAGTTGCTGGAGAGGAGCTTTCAAACTTTGCGTGAGGCCCTTGCCAATGATCTATTGGAGTCAATTCGAAATGGAGCTCCAGCAGCTTTTGAACAGATTGTTGTGGACCTACTTGTAGCAATGGGGTATGGCGGCTCGGTCGAAGATGCAGGAAAGGTTGTGGGCAAGTCTGGTGATGGTGGCATTGACGGCATCATAAAACAAGACAAACTCGGCCTTGATGCGATCTACGTTCAAGCCAAGCGCTGGAAGGATGTTGTTGGGAGTCCAGAAATTATGAAGTTCTCTGGAAGCCTGACCAAGAAACATGCTAACCGTGGCGTGTTCATTACGACATCAACTTTCACGAAGGATGCATGGGAGTTTGTTGAAGCCTTGGCACAGAGAATCATTCTGATCGATGGAAAATATTTGGCGTCTCTGATGATTGAACATGACGTTGGTGTCTCCCCTACCCGAACCTTTACGCTGAAGCGGTTGGATCAGGATTATTTTGAAAATCTGTGACTCTAATAAGCCCCGAAAGAGTGAGACTGAAGAGTTCGAAAAGGGCCGCCAATGGGGACACGGGAGGCTGGCAGCTCGCATAGGGCAGCCATTGGTTTAATGAGAAGTTGCGTAGCTTGTTCCAGCCACCCATGTCCCCACTGGCTCGCGGTATCCAGATTATCCAGGCATGTCCCCGCTCGCTTGCGGTACCCAGATTATCCAGGCATGTCCCTGCTGGCTTGCGGTATCCAAATTATTATCTAAGCATGTCCCCACTGGCTTGCTGTGTCCCGGTTATTTAAGCATGTTCCAACTGGCTTGCGGTAGCCAGATTTATTTGCCAATTTCAATACAGACTTTACCCACGCCATCGGAATAGTGTTCCAGCATGGTGAAGGCGTCTTGGATTTTTTCTAACGGCAAGGTGTGGGTAAGTATTGGTGCAAAGCGGCGGGATTCGCTGGCTAGAACGCGGAGTGCCAATTCTGATTCGTGATTGGACCGACGCACATTGAAGATGGCCAGTTCCTTGCGGCGCGCGACGTGAAACTTGATGGTTGGTTCGGGCTCCGAGGGAATTCCGGTGATCACCACGCGGCCTGCACTGCGGGTGGCGATCAGCGCTTCATCCATGGATCCGTTTTTGGTTGCGCAATCAATGGCTACGTCTACGCCCCGGCCATTTGTTTCCCGTAGGATCTCTTTCCCTGCGGAAACTTGAAGCGGATCGATTACTACATCGGCACCCATGGCCTTGGCCAATTCGCGGCGGTGAGGAACCGGGTCAACAACGTACACCCGACCGGCCCCACTCATTTTGAGAGCGGCAACCGTCATGGCCCCAATGGTCCCGGAGCCAAACACCACGGCGTCTTCACCAGTGCGGAGTTGAACAAACTCCATGGAATGGAGCACCACAGCCAATGGCTCAAAGAGTGTGAGTTCTTTCAGCCCAATGCTTTTCGGTTTCGGCAACAAATTGTGGACCGGCAGATTCACGTAGTCGCGAAAGAATCCGGGGTCGGTGGGCTGACTGAGGAACACAATGTGGGAGCAGAGATTGTGGCGTCCCCTTAAGCAGAATTCGCAATGGTAACAATAGATGGCCGGTTCGAGGGCTGCTTCATCACCGGGTGCCCAGCCGCTGACGCCAGCCCCAGTTTTGACAACTGTGCCGGAAGGTTCGTGACCCAAGACCATGGGGTAAATGCTGGGAGTATCGCCGACAGATCCTTCGGCGAAATTGTGGAGGTCTGAACCGCAAACACCGACATAGGCGACGCGCACTTGGACTTGGCCCGGGCCGGGATCGGGAACCGGAGCATCTGTAAGTTCAAAGCGATGCTGCGCCACAAGCGGAGCGACTCGCATTCGTTTTTGGTTCATTTCTTGAAAAGATTATCGAACATGGCACGTGCGTCCGTAGGGTTGCGAGGATTACCATTGGAATCCCGATTGCCATTGGATGAGGGCGATGGGCCGCTTGCTACCGAATCCCTGGCGACGGTTACGCGTGGACTAAACAATTCGCATTCGTTGGCTTTGTCCTTGACGGCAATTCGTTCAGGCACGGGCTTTAAACATTGAAAGCGTGTGGAAGGTTCAAAATGCGCGCATTGCTTACAACTATGCAAATCGGCTTTACACTTCGGGCAAGTGCCGCGAAAATCGGTACCAGGCAACAAGGGCGTAGCGCAGGCGTGGCAACGCGATGCTGCGGTTGCTTGGACCAGGCGCGGGAGCCGTGGACCAGTAATGTCTATAGGTTGTTTAGGAGGTCGAGGACTACTATCAGTACGTGGATGATCACTGCGATCTCGATCTGACTGTTGATAGCCGTTTTGTTTATATTTGCGGTCGCCGTCCATAAAAAATTACGGAGACTCCTTTTGATTGACTGCTTTGATTCTTACTAACAACCTTTACAATTTTTAGGTTCAGATCTGCCGGCGCTACCCAGACGAAGTGGAACGAGTGAAAAGTTGAATCGGGGGAACCTGTGGAGGCCAAGAATAATGCATCCAGAGATTACACTTCTTATTTACCACGGAAGTTCGCTCATGGAAAGGAAAATCTTTACTTAATTCCAAATCAACCCCATTTTAAAAGCGCCTCGCAGGGCCGCATCAGAGGATTGGTGAAATGGTTTGAGCTGATGCGTAGCGAATATCCTAACCTTCCCGTCTGATGCGGCATGAATTCTGTGGAAAACAGGTAGACAGTTCCGCGTTGTTCGACTGCGGGCAACTGGAAAATCTGCACTTGTTCCAAATTGCCGGAAGGGGCCACGCGGCCTACGACAGCCTCCACACGCACATCGCTTGCAGTCAAACCGGCCAGATCAACAGCGGCACGAACAGGCAGAGCCCTGCCATTGTAAACCGGGGTTGCAGGACCGCCTTCCATTTCAATGAAACGGACATGATCCCAAGATGAGCGGACTTGCTGATTCCAGCGGACTTTTTTCCGGGCTGCGTCAAAGTTGTCTTTTGCCGAAGCTAGAAACGCATCATGCGCGGGATCGTAAAGAAGACGGCTGTAGTCTTTCAACATGCGGCTCATGTCAAAAGTGGGATTCAGATTTTTCAGGGAAAGCTTAACGCGCTTCACCCATTCATGCGGAACGCCATCTTCGCGGGCTTCGTAGAACAGCGGGACAATTTCATTTTCCAGACGGGAATAAATGGCGCTGGCATGCATCTCATCCTGCTCTGGACGGTAATCGTCACGATCGCCAATAGCCCAACCGCCGGATACTTCATAGGCTTCGTCGTACCAGCCATCGAGGATGCTTAAATTCAACACGCCGTTAATGCCGGCCTTCATGCCGCTGGTACCGCAAGCTTCTTCGCCACGGACGGGATTGTTGAGCCATACGTCAACACCATGGACTAATTCGCGGGCTACGCCGATGCTGTAGTCTTCGACAAAGACGATCCTTTTGGCCAGCTCGGGGTCACGGGTCAACTGAACAATTTCGCGAATGAAGGCTTTGCCTGGATTATCTTTCGGATGCGCCTTGCCGGAAATCACAATTTGCACCGGCATACGGTTATTAGTGAGAAGCCGCTTTAGACGAGCAACATCTTGCAGGAAAAGTGTGGCGCGCTTATAAGTGGCGAACCGGCGGGCAAATCCGATGGTAAGCACTTCAGGATCGAGAGCTTCGCTAAGCCGCTTCACTTCTGCGGGAGATGCTTTGCGATGAGCTGCTGCATCCACCAGACGGCCACGAACAAAGGTGATCAACTGCCGGCGGCGGCGCTTGTGAATTTCCCACAATTCATTGTCGGGAATATCATCGACCAAGGTCCAGGTGGCGGGGTCGTCGATGCGTTCGCGCCAGTCTGGTTGAAGGTACTGTTCAAACAACGCAGCAAGGTCGCCGTTCAACCAACTGTTGATGTGGACGCCGTTGGTGACGTGTGTGATGGGAACCTCTGCGGGAGGCAATTGAGGCCATAACTCCTGCCACATTGAGCGTGAAACTTCGCCATGCAGAGCGCTAACTGCGTTACGCCAACACGATGCCTTAATGGCAAAAATGGCCATGGAGAACGATTCACTTGAATTGCTGCCATTGCGCCAACGTCCGAGCGAAAGAAAGTTATCGAAGGGGATGCCGTTCTGATTGCAGTAATCGAGGAAGAATTCGGAAACCAAACCAGTATCAAACAGATCAATTCCAGCGGGGACTGAAGTGTGAGTTGTGAAAACGTTGTTGTTGCGAGTAGATTCCAACGCTTCATCAAAGCTCATCGATTGTTCCCGCATGAGGATTTTGATTCGTTCGATGGCCAGAAATGCGGAATGGCCTTCGTTCATGTGGAACACGGTGGGGTTGAGTCCCAGTTCCTTTAACGCGCGCATGCCGCCCAGGCCAAGTACGATTTCCTGCTGAATGCGGGTGCGGGAATCACCACCGTAAAGTTGTTCGGTGATGGCTCTATCTTCGGCTCGCGCATTCACGGGAATGTTGGTATCGAGCATGTATAATTTCACGCGCCCAACTTCAATGACCCAAACCTTGGCAAATACTTCACCCCAAGGCATCTGCACGCTGACCAGCATTTCGCTGCCATCGGGCCGGATTACGGGTGAAACGGGCAACGTATAAAAATCGTTAGGAAGGACTCGTTCAATCTGCCAGCCATCGGGATTGATGGATTGCGAAAAATAGCCTTTTTGATAAAGCAGCCCGACGCCAACCAATGGCAGGTCAAGATCGCTTGCACCTTTCATGTGATCACCGGAAAGCACGCCGAGGCCTCCGGAGTATATGGGCAGGCACTCTGCGAGTCCGTATTCCATGGAAAAATAAGCGATCAATTTTTCGTTGGAGTGACTGGAGGATTGCAGGTAATGATCGAGCTTGTCGCAGGCTTTGCGATAGAGCGCAAGAAAGCGCGGGTCGCGAGCTGCTTTTTCCAGCGTGGCTTGCGGTAATCGGCCTAACATCAGGACAGGATTGTGGTGAGCTTGCCGCCATTCAATTGGATCGAGTCGGCGGAAGATTCCGCGGACACTATAGTCCCAAACCCAAAGTAAATTGGAGGATAATTCCGCTAGGCGGCTGAGGGCAGGCGGAAGCGAGGGTCGGACCAGAAATTCTTTGTGCGGACGAATTTGAAATGGCATGTGCGAAGAAAAATACTGAGTAAGAGTAATCGGACAAGAGGTTCGCCGGGACGTAGCGACTAGGCTGGCGTGTCCCCAATTACTTGATAAGGCGTTTTTTTATTTTAGCGCAACCCAGAGCTATTCTGCTGCTAAAGCGACTTGGCCAATATCCAATCCCGTATACCCGTAGGAAGCGATTCCAGTATTATTCGCTGCCTAACGTTTGGCCCCACCAGGTATCGTGCTTTAGGATTGTTGACGGTGATGGCGCGCAGCACAACGGACGACACTTCTTCCACGGGCATTCCATCCACACTGGACTTGTTAGCGAACTTGCGGCCGACGTCAATCAGGCTGCGATAAAGTGCCACTTTCTCATCGGGGACACCTTCCATTGTTCCCGTTGTGAGTGTTGCCGATTTATCCCAAATTGGGGTTCGTGTGGCACCGGGTTCTACCAAAATCACTTTGATACCCCATTTGTATAGTTCTACGCGCCAAGTGTCGCTGATGGCTTCGAGAGCGAATTTTGAAGCGCTATAGGCGCCAACCACGGGCAGAGCGCTGCGGCCCGCTATTGAACTCATCATGACGATTCTTCCCTGCGAGCGGCGCAGCATGGGCAGGAATTTTTGCGTCACCCTTACGGGCCCAACCACGTTTATGTCCAATTGCTTTTCTAGTTCAGGGATGGGCAGGCACTCTAGTGGCCCGGCAACGGCGATGCCCGCATTGTTTATCAGAGCGAACAATTTGCCACCAGTGGCGTGGTCAAGTTCCTGAGCGGCATGAGAAACGGAATCGTCATTGGTAACGTCCATCAGCAAAGTGTTCACGCCCGGAATAGTTGTCTTTAATCGATCCGCGTCCTCAATCCTACGGACGGCTGCGAACACCCGAAACCCTTCGCGAGCCAGCAGCAAGCTGCACGCTTCCCCAATACCGGTGGAGGCTCCGGTGATCAATACTGTTCGATTTTCAGTTTGCATGTTTCGTAAAACTTTCAAGGCACGTTAGAATGGAAGTTATCTTTGCCCAACCGAAGGGCCTTGCCAAAATTAGCTTGCAGAGTACTCAGGCTCCCAGTATCCGGGGTTTGCAGCTAAGGATCAATAGATTTGATATACAAGCTAGTATTCGAAAACTTAAAACATAGGCCTTTGCGCACTCTTCTGAGCACGCTTGTGATTGGCGTAGGCGTCACGATGATGCTGACTCTGGTTGGGATGAGTGAAGGCACACTGAACGAACAGAAGAAACGGACGAAAGGCATTGGTGCCGACATCTTTATTATGGGTTCCAACAGTTCTGTTATTGGAACGGGAACAGCATCCATGAATGAGGGGCTACTGAAGTTTTTGGAGGAGCAGCCTCACATCACACTGGCAACCGGCACGGTGGTCCATTCGCTGGGAACATTTAAAACCATTCATGGTGCGGACATTGAAAAATTCAGCCGCATGAATGGGGGACTTAAGTTTTTGTCCGGTGGGTCCTTTACTAAACAAGATGACATTCTGATTGACGAATATTATTCCCGCCAGGAAAAGAAACAGGTGGGCGATGTTGTGAAGATGATGAACAGGGATTGGAAGGTGGCTGGCGTGTACCGGTCTGGCAACGCTGCAAGAGTGCTGCTTCCCATTAAGATTGTGCAGGATCTTACCAGCACGCAGGGTAAGCTAACCATGATCTACCTGAAGCTAGACGACACAAATAATACCGATAAGGTTATCGCCTCGCTAAAGAGCCAGTTGCAAGACTATAAGATTTTCTCCATGGAGGAATTGGTAAGTCAGTACACCACTAACGCTGTGCCGGAGTTCAAAGTATTCACTAACGTTGTGATTTGCCTGAGTGTGTTTTTCGGGGCATTGATGGTTTTTCTGGCCATGTATACTGCCGTGCTGGAAAGGACGCGGGAAATTGGGATTTTGAAATCGTTGGGGGCAACCCCTGGCTTTGTTCTGGGTATTCTTTTGAGAGAGACCATTTTGATGTCCTTGCTTGGAACCGTTGTGGGTATTGGCTTCAGCTACGTTACGCGTTGGGTGATGATGCTGCTGATCCCGGCAACATTTACTCAGGAAATTGTTTACAACTGGTGGCCCTTCGCCAGCCTGGTTACTATGGGCGGGGCACTGCTGGGCGTACTTTATCCGGCATGGAAAGCGGCAACGCAGGATACTCTGGAGTCTTTGTCCTATGACTAATGGACTGATTATTGAGACTCGGGGATTGCGCAAAGTCTATCGTCAGGGTGACATGGATGTGGCCGCTCTGCGTGGTGTGGATGTGCAGGTGAAGCGCGGAGAGTTCCTATCCGTGATGGGCCCATCGGGTTCGGGCAAGTCAACTCTTTTCCACATTCTGGGAGGCCTTACTCCGGCGACGGCGGGGGAGGTTTTTATGGTCGGCAAGGAACTCAGCAAAATGTCGGAGTCGGAACGGACCACACTTCGCCGGACTACAGTGAGTTTCGTTTTTCAGAAGTACAATTTGTTGCCGACCTTGACGGTACGCGACAACATTGAAATCGCCCGCAACATTGCGAAAAAGACTGGGCCGCTGGAACCTCAATTTGAAAAAGCGCTGGAATTATTGGGCATTGCGCACAGGATGGATCACAAACCACGGGCGTTGTCTGGAGGCGAGCAGCAGCGGGTAGCCATTGCACGGGCTATTGTGAATCATCCGGCAATTTTGCTGGCGGATGAACCGACTGGAAATTTGGACAGCGAGAATTCAACTAACGTATTGAGCATTTTGCGGGAGTTGAACCATACCATTGGGCAGACCATTCTGATGATTACGCATAATCCTGAAGCTGCGGCTTTTGCGGATCGGACTATTGAGATGCGAGATGGGCGGGTGGTTTAGTGAGAGTAAGTGGAATGGCGTCGCGGCGTAGCAACTGATAGCCGTTGACTGTCAATGGTGGATCGAGCTGCCGGTAATGAGTTGCCAGCCATGCTTCCATCTTTGGGAATTTTTCGTTATAGGCTGTCCCGTTGGGGAACACTCGTAAAAACTCTTCACGGCTCAAGGAAAGAAAAAGGACCCACTCTGGTGGCTTTTTTGCGAGATCTTCGAGGGCCATGGATTCTTCGCGTGAGGTCATCAATCCGGGTGTTAGATAGGCGAAGCGCGTTGGATTGGTTGCCTGGGTAAGAAAGTAGAACAAGGGCATGTAGGGATGAACGAAGAGTGACTGCTGCTTGCCGACTTTGGCTATCAATTGCTTTAGTTCCGGTTCCAAATGTTTTGGGACACGCAAAGTACCTACGGCGAAGGGCAGCTGTGTTGTACCGGCGAGTCCTGTATAGACACCCACAAGGTAGAGTCCGGCAAAACCAGAAACCAGAGCAACCACTGGCCCAGCAATGCGCAAGGAACACCAGCGGGAAATCCAGATGCCGGTCAGCGCGTATGGAAGGAAAGCGACAAAGGCCAGGTGCATTACATCGGGCCGCGGAAAAGATGAAGATACCAGGGCGACAGTGCAGGCGATGAGAAACAGTAGCATGGACCTTTCCTTAGGCTCCACTTTGCCACGAGCGATTTGAATCAGATTTGCACCGACAGCAAAGGGCGGCAGGATGGCCGGCAGTGCCATACAGAATACGAGGCCGGCTTCAAGGACAAGAAGAAAACCGGACATTCCATCAAAGAGGGTTTTGTACCCACCGATTACTGCGCCATAGGGCACAATGTTCACTTCGGAATAATTGGTTCTGAGCCAATTCATTTGGTCGAGGAATCCCTGAAGGTTGCCAACTGTCCATAAGAATAGGACTGCAGAAATTGCCACCAATGCGCCACCGCAAGAGTATTTTGAAGCTTCGATCCATCGCCTTTCCATAAACAGCCAGCAGAGGGTAACCAGCACGACCAAACCCACGGTGGGGGTACATAAAACGGCCGCTGCGATGAGGCCGCCGCTGAGCATCGAGCGCCAGATTCCTGGCTGGTCATAGGCGGTCAATGCCAGGACAATGGAGAGCAGCGCGAGTGCACCGCTATCCCAGCGGTGCTGCGCGGTAAGGAAAGAAGGGTCGGCGATTTGGAAAACTACGAATAAGGCTGTGGTGATGGAGGCTGCGCGCATGGTAGCGAATCGAGCCACCAGCCAGAAGACTAAGGAACATTGGAGGGAAAAATCGAGGATGGTCATCAGCCGTCCGGCGAACATGGTGAACCCCAGGAGCTTGAAAATTATTGCTTGAATCCAATAGCTTCCGGGGCTCATATAAGCGAAAAAATCAACGTATGGGCGTTCCCCCATGGCGACGCGTTGTGCGGGTTCAAGCAAGATGCCTTCGTCGCCGGTGAACACCAGACGCGATCCATGAATAGCCATCAGGGCTGTGGCAACGACGAATAGGATTAGCAGAGATGCGCGGAAACGAGTCACCTACATTCCCTCCGGCGCGCGTCGTTTTTGCATCAGCTTATAGCCGGAAACATTTACGGCGGGATCGGCTGGTTTGTAGTTGGCTTCAATCCAGGATTCGATGCGAGGGAAGCGGTCACTGCGATTTGCTCCACCGGGAAAAAGGCTGAGGAAGTCTTCACGCGACCAAGCCAGGAATAGGAGCCACTCGGGCGAGGATCTAGTAAGGTCGTCCATTACCGCCTGCTCTTCGCTTGCTGCCATCATGCCGGGGTGGAGAAAATTGAATCGGGAAACGTTTTTGGCCTGCGTGACGAAATACAGAAGCGGCATGTAGGGATGCACGTAGAGGGACTGACCGGGCTTGACTTTTTCGAGCAAAGCAGCAACACCTGGACGATCATCCGGAGTTGGACGGATCATGCCAACTGGTGAGGACAGGGGCATGCTTTTTGTGGATTCCGACCAGAAGTTCATGGCAAACGCAGCCATGAAAATCCCCAGCACCATCATTGAATAGGCGGTTGCGCGAGCGGGCCATGAGCGCGAAATATAGATGGCGGCGGCGGCCAGAGGAAGCGCAGAAGTGTAGAGCAACATGGAGACGCAGAGGCGAGGCATGGTTGCTGCGATCAAGGCCACAATAGCGGCGGCCAGATAGAGGAAAATTGATTTTTCTTGCTGCTTTGCCTTGCCGCGCAAAGCTTCCCACGTCAGTCCGGAAACACCTAGCACTGGAAGAATTGCTGGTAGCGCAAGGCATGCGGCGAGACCCAAAGGGAGCAGTTTTGCTATGCCTTCCCCGTTCGCCAGGATCTTTGAATAGCCGCCCATAATGGATCCATAAGCCATGGCATTCACTTCCGAATGGGAGTGTGAAAGCCACAGCATCTGGCTGATAAAGGGTTGGAGAATTCCTTCCGACATCAGCAAAAGCAGCGCGGGGAAACCTAGACCAATCACACCTGTTAGATAAGCTGCGGGGGACCTCCATTGTTTAGCGGAGCAGATCCACAGAAGTGTAATGACAACCAGGATGGCCATGGAGGGTGTGCATAATACGGCGGCGCAGGCGAAGGCTCCGGAAACGGCCCAGCGCCACATGCTTTGCTTTTCCTTGGCGTCAACGGCGAAGGAGACGGATAGCAACGCGAGTGCTGCGGAATCCCAGCGATGCTTGGCGGAGATGTTGGTGTGATCCTCAAGTTGCAAGGCAACAAAGAGAAGCGTGGCGATGCTGGCTGCCAGACGGGTTGCGAAGCGATCCGTCAACCGGAACACCAAGCTGGCTTGCAGTGCGCACCACAAAATTGGGAGGATGCGACCGGCCAAAAGGCTTATGCCGAAAACTCGAAATACCAATTCCTGTAACCAGTAGCCACCTGGGCTCATGTAGCCAAAGAAATCCAAATAGAGACGCTGCCCGGAAACCATTCTTTGCGCGGTCTCCAGCACAATACCTTCATCCAGGGTCACCACGTAGCGTGTGCCGTGGAAATAGAGCAGCCCGGCGGCTACCAGGAAAAATATGGAGATTTGGATGATTAAGGAGTTGGCCGACCGGGTCATATTTCCATCACATCCCTTCCGGAGCTTCTTTGCGGCGAAGAAGCTTATAACCGGAAACAAAAACCTGAGGTTCCACCGGAGTGTAGTTTTGCTCTATCCATGTTTCAATCCGAGGGAATTTCTCGCTCAAATTTCGACCGCCGGGGAACACTCGCAGAAATTCTTCGCGCGTCCATTTCAAGTGCATCAACTGTTGTGGTGGATGCTTCTCCAAATCTTGCAGGGCGATTTCTTCCTCGTTCGGGGTCATCATGCCAGGAGCCAGATAGGAAAACCGGGTAGGATTTGCCGCTTGTGTGAGGAAGTAGAGCACAGGCATATATGGATGAACATAAAGAGACTGGCCTGGTTTAACGTGACGCATTAATCCGGCCATTCCATCGTTGTCCTCCGGGGCCACTCGAAGTTCTCCAACTGGAGTGCCGATTTTACTTGTGCCCATGGAATCCAGGCCAAAGTGCATCAGGAAGGCCGCAGGAACCACGGCAAATGCGGCTACAAAATAAGCTGCCTGCCGATTGCTCCAGGAACGAGCAACCCAAATTCCCATTAAGGCGTAAGGCAAGGCGGTGACGAAGGAAATATGGCCTACATCAGGACGAGGGAAAGCGGTTAGTACCATGGCCGTCATAGCGGCAAGCAAGAAGAATAATGGGGAACGGCTTTCATCTGAATTGCGCCAAACGGAAACGCCTAGACCAAGCCAAACGAGGAACGGCAGTATGGCCGGGACAGCGAGAAATCCGGCGAAGGCTGTGGGTACAAGTCCCTGACGAATCAATGCATCATAGCCACCGATTACGGAGCCATAGGGCATCAGGTTGACGGCGGTATAGTTCTTTTGCAGCCACAGCAATTGTTGAACAAATGCCATCAGTGTGCCCTCGGCAAATAGCCAAGCCGCAGCGGCAGCACCAATGCCCAATACTCCGTAAGCATACGGAAGCCACTTGTTGAAACCTCGGCGATCGATCACCAGCCATAGGAACGTTGCGATGGGTACCAACGCCATTGACGGAGTGCACAATGCTGCGGCTCCAGCCAGCACGCCACTCACTACCACTCGCCATGTGGATTGCAAACGCCGTGCATCCAAGGCAAGGCAAATGGCGCCTAAAGCGAGTGTGCCACTGTCCCAACGATGATGCGCCGTTAAAGTTCCGGCATTGCATAACTGCGATGCGAAGAACAAGCCAGTGGTGACGAAAGCACTCCTGCGGGTTCCAAACTGGTCCACAAGGCGGAAGACGAGGGCACTTTGAATACCCCAATCTAGAATGGGAAGAATTCGCCCGGCCAGAAGGGAAATGCCGAAAAGTTTGAACACCAGCACCTGCAACCAATAACTGCCTGGACTCATGTATCCAAAAAAATCGACATAAGGCCGCTGCCCTGCCATCACCCTTTGCGCAGTGTCCAGAATAATGCCTTCATCCAGGGTGAACACCACTTTGTTGCCATGGATCAGAAATAACCCGGCCGCCACCATGGCGAACAAAAGGCTTTGAATTCTTAAGGAGCTGGTCATTGATTTTGTTTTCTCCAAATGCCCAAGACGGTTTTGCCTATCGCGCCAAAGGTCAATCGATCAGTAACTCGCGATGCCGGCACCATCAAACGATCCCAAATTAGAATTTGCCCTTGGGTGGGCATGGATTGTTCCAGCAAGAGACGATTGGCAAGGGAGGCTAGCATGCCCACCGAATCCAAATAGACTAGCTTTTCGCGTCGCAATTCCTGAGGCGCGACTTCTTGTAGAGTGGCGCGAGTGTAACGACGGAAATGCCCGATGGAGGAGTCAAACGGTGTAAACAGAAACTGATGCGCCGGCGATAGAACAACCAGGACGCCGTTTGGTTTTAGGTGGGCGGCTGCGCGCTCCATTTCCTCGGCGTGATCTTCGATATGCTCTAGAACGTCAATGTAAATAATGGAATCGAACAGACTGGTGGAGGGTAACGATGCAATTGTACCAACCATACTGCGACCATTCAGAGACGAGGGTAACTGGATTTGCCTGGCCAGCGATTCATCAGGTTCGAGTGCCGTCCAGGAGCGGACCTTTGCACTCTGGAAAAATGCTGTATTGACGCCGGTACCAGCCCCCACTTCCAGGACGTCACCCGAGAGATAGGGCATCACTTTACCTGACCAATATACCTTCCAATTGACAGCCTTGCGGAAGAGGTCAAGTTCCTCACCTTCGTATTGAAACGCCGCCTCACTAGTGGCCATGAATCACTTTCCCTTCCTTGTTTGTTTCGATACTGGCTATCCCATCAATGGTGCCAATTGCCGACGCCAACGCTTCCATGGAACTGCTTCGCTGAACAATTGAAGTTCTGGACATGATGAAGAAACGCGCATCCCGAATAGGAAGGAAACCCAGGTGATTTCTTCCGCTGATAATAGTGAACACGAATAGAACAGAAAGCATCAGCACTTGAACCATGAGCAGGAACATGGGCCAGGCACTTTCGGCGAATATCATTCCGATCCCAAGCGCTACGGTTGTCCCCAATGCACCAATCAAAACTCGCGCGCTCACCTGATCGCTGAAAACGGACATGGCACTTAGCCCATGCACCACCAGACTGACGAAGCTCATCCTTGATTCACCGGTTAAACGTTCTCCTCTTGGCAGCGGTGCCATTTGGTAGGGAATTCGCGCACGGAAGATGGCAGCGGCATAGTGATTCCACAACTCGCTTACAACCATTAATCGGCTTAATGCCAGGGGCGGAATCACGCTGAAATTGCCGACGCGGACGGAAATGCCAGTCAAAGCATGATGCGACCAGCGGTACAACGAATAAAACGTTTTGAATAGTGTTCCTTCCATCCGTTTGGTACGTTCTGCAAAAACTACATTTCCTCTGCGTGCTTTATCGAACTCGGCAAGCAGCGTTGGAATATCCTGCGGGCGGTCTTCGCCATCGCCGTCCATAACCAGTACGGCATCAGCGGTGTAACGTTCGTGAATATGAAACAGGCCTACGGCAATCGCACGTTGATGCCCAAGATTCCGGCGCAAGTGCAGCACTTCAATCGATGTGATGGATTCAACGGGACCAGTATTCCAGTCATCGGGTAGAAGCACTGTTGATCCGTCATCCACCAGGCAAACCTCGGCCGTCCAACTGGTACCAGCTAGGGCTGTGCTAATTAGTGGCAATAGCAGACGCACGGATTCCCAGTCGTTAAAGATAGGAATCAAAATAGCCACTGAATTGGCAGCCGAACCGACCATCCACACCTCTACCACGTCTATCGGTGGAGGAAAGACTTTGCATTAGACACGGGAACTTGCAGTGAACTTGCGGAGTCTATTCTGGCAGGAGAAACACAATGTTTGAAACAGCAATCCTAGACGATAGGGCGACGAAAAGCCGCGCCTGGACAGTAGCCGCAGTGGGGATGCAATTGGCCCTTATCGGCGCGATTGTTCTGGTGCCGCTGCTGGCTCCAAAGACAATGCAATTGATCGTCAAACAGGCGACGATCACTTTTCAACCTGAGCCTCTAAGGCCTATACCTCAACAAACTGTAGCCTCGAGTGCTCCGGCCACGCAGTCGCCGGTTTCCGCGATGACCCAGTTTGTACGTAGAGTTTTGCAAGCGCCTGGGCGGACTATAAATCCTGTGGCACGAATAGTGGATCCGAGTGCTCCGTTAATTGGAATAGGAGGGCCAACAAGTCCATTTGTCCCCGGCTCAATTGCAGGTGTGGCGATGGCGGAAATTGCGCCTCCTCCACCTTCCGCACCTGCTGTGAAAGTGGAACAGACGAAACCTGTGCGGGTAGGTGGCTCGGTACTGGAAGCAAAGATGATCAAGCGCGTAGTTCCCATCTATCCTCCTTTGGCGAAACAGGCGCGAGTTTCGGGCTCGGTGCGGCTGGAAGGGATCATCGCCAAAGACGGAACCATTCAGCAACTAAGGGTGATCAGCGGGCACGCATTGCTGGTGAAAGCCGCCATTGATGCAGTTCGGCAGTGGGTGTACTCGCCGACATTATTGAATGGGGAGGTGGTGGAAGTGGTCGCGCCAATTGATGTAAATTTCGTGCTGAGCAATTAATAGTAGTATCCAATTTCAGAATTCACCAGGCGATGATAAAATCAGTATATGAACGCGGACAAGCTACGAAGAAACGAATGGACACGTGTTCGAATCCGTCCGCAAGCTAAGCGATTTCTAGGCAGGAACGGACCGGAACTTCCTCAAATTGATGATACTTGGACATTGAAAACTGTTATTGGTGGCGAAGCGAACATAGAGAACAACCGGACACATCATGTGTGCGCCCTTCCCATGGATCACATTCATCATTTTTCAACCGATCCTGAGCGTGGAAAAGGTAATGGGTTTCTTGTGTTAACATCTCAGATCAATATAGGGGGCGACGATCTGTGGATTGAACCGGGCCTTCGGCCAACTTCAAGCTAACCCACTACCTTGGATTTCGCTCTCGTAACAGCCATCCGCATTGTCAAGCCGTTCTGCTTTTAGGTCTTCCAAAGGTGGACATAGCACGCCGCGATGCCTATCCTGGGCGAGCTACCGCACCGTCCGCATCCGTTCGCTGACCTTCAACACCAGGAACAGCATGGCGCAAAGCCCCACTGCGAACGCCGCCAAGTACCAGCCATGGCTTTTTAAGTACGCTCCAGCACCGTCGCCCATTTGGATGCCCAGATAGGCCAAGCCAAAGTAGTGCAACACGCGCCCCAGCAGCACCGATAGGAAGAACATGCGAGGGCTTACGCCCAAAACTCCGGCCGAAATCACAAATGCTTTGGTGGGAGTGGGGATGAACGGGACTAATGTGGTGACAAAAACAGTGGCCAGTCCATAGCGTTCAAACCAGTCGCGGAATCGGGCGGTGTTCGCCGACGGGTTTCGGTATAGATAAGCTTGTCCACCTTTGCGTGCCGCGAAAAAGAGGAACATGCATCCGGCTACTGAGCCGACAATGGTCAGCAGCGCCGTGAAATAAGCTTGCCCAGGGTTCTTTGCCGATACAGCCAACAGCAACACATCGACTGCAGCGGGAACCGGGATGCCAGACGAATCGAGGCATGCTAATACGAACAGCCCTAGTGGACCCCAGTTCACCAGAGTTTCAAGAAAATGTTTCAATCTTCAATTTTACCGCGCTCAATGAGGGCCAGCATTTCCTGCTCATCCACAATTCTCACGCCCAATTCAATCGCCTTATCCTTCTTCGACCCCGCCTCTTCACCTGCCACAACGTAGTTGGTCTTCTTGCTAACCGATCCAACCACCTTCCCACCAGCCAGTTCAATTCGCTTCTTCGCCTCTTCGCGCGATAGATTGGGCAACGTTCCTGTAAGAACAAAGTTCAGGCCAACCAACGTTCCTTCTGGCGGCCGGTCCTTTTTGGCATGGTCGAAATTCAAGCCGGCCGTTCGCAGCCGATCCACTAATTCGCGATTATGTTGTTCCGCGAAAAAGCCTGCGACGGCCGCTGCAACCTTCGGCCCCACTTCTTCCGCCTTCTGCAACTCTTCTTCGCTCAGTGATGTGATTGAATCCAGCGGACCAAACGTATCCGCCAGAATCTGAGCAGTGCGTTCCCCAACAAAGGGAATCCCCAAGCCATTTAGCAAACGGGGTAGCGGATGTCGGCGGGAACGATCAATGTTGGTTATGATTTTGGTCGCCGATTTCTGGCCCATCCGTTCCAGCCCCATTAACTGCTGATCAGTAAGCGAATACAAATCGGCGATGTTCTTCACCAACTGGGCTGTCACCAGTTGATCCACCAACGCATCGCCCATGCCGTCGATATCCATCACTCCACGAGCCGCAAAGTGAAGGATCGATTCCTTCAGCCTGGCGGGGCAATTCGTATTCAGGCATCGCCGTGCCACTTCCCCTTCCGCACGTGTCACCACACCACCACACACAGGGCATGCTGCGGGCATGACGAACAATTCCCTGTCTGCCCCTTGCGCAGTAACCCGCAGCACCTTGGGAATTACATCGCCGCTGCGCTCCAGCAGCACGGTGTCACCAGCCGCAATTCCCAGGCGTTCAATTTCATCCTCGTTGTGAAGCGTGGCGCGGCTCACCATTACACCGCTCACCTCCACCGGCCTCAGATGAGCCACGGGAGTCAAAGTGCCGGTGCGGCCTACTTGCACCTCAATTTTTTCAACCACCGTTTCCGCCTGCCGGGCAGGATACTTGAAGGCAATGGCCCATCGAGGTGCCCTTGCGGTATATCCCAATTGCCGCTGCTGCGTTAGCGAATCCACTTTTGCTACCACACCGTCAATTTCAAATGGAAGCGTTTCGCGCAAAGCTTCAAATTTTCTGCAAAATTCCAGAAGCTGATCCACGTCATCGCACAAATGGCGAGCCTGGTTCACTTTGAATCCAAGGCGCTGCAACTCGTTCAACGATGCCCAATGGCTCTCATGAAACGGCTCGCCGTTTTCGAGCAGATAGTAAGCGTAATAATCCAGCTTCCGCGCCGCAGTAACGGAAGGGTCAAGAATTCGCAGGCTTCCAGCAGCTGAATTTCTTGGGTTCGCATAACGGGGCAGGCCTGCGATTTCCCGCTCCGCATTCAGCCTTTGAAACGCCAGGTTGGGCATCACCACTTCGCCGCGCACCTCAAATTCGGTTGTGCGGCCTTCAACCAGCAGCGGAGCCGAACGAATGGTGCGGGCATTCGCCGTCACCTCTTCCCCTTCCGCCCCATCACCACGCGTCAACGCCAATTCCAGTTTCCCATCGCGATAGCGCGTAGCCATGGAAAGCCCATCCATTTTCAATTCAGCCACGTATCGAAAAGCAGCACCGCCCAACCCTTCGCGCACACGTCGATCAAAATCGCGAAGCTCCTGTTCAGTTAACGCATTGTCCAAACTCAGCATGCTGGAACTGTGACGGACCTTGGTGAATCCATCGCGCGGGGTGCCACCTACGCGGGCCGTTGGGGAATCGGGTGATTGCAATTCTGGATTTGCATCCTCCAGTTCTTTAAGCCGCCGCATCAGCGCGTCGTAATCCGTATCGCTGATTTCCGGCTTGTCCTGAACGTAATAAAGATGTTCGTGACGGCGCAACAGGTCGCGCAAATGGTTTATTTCTTCAATAATTACTTCTTTGGTTGGCTGGTGCATTAAAATGAAATCTCTATCACTTACAAGAATATCGCTCTCCTCTATAATCCGTTTGCGGGCCGCATGCAAAGGAATCCGCAAAAGTTGGATGAAGCCGTAGCTGTTCTGGAACGCGCTGGCCACGAGGTGACTCGTGTCCCAACCAAAGGTCCGGGAACCGCTGGGGATCAGGCACGGCAAGCCATTGAAGGCGGAGCTGACCTTATTATTGCTTGCGGAGGCGACGGGACCATTAATGAAGTGGCTGGCGGCGTCATTGGTTCCGATGTTCCTTTGGCAATCCTGCCGGGGGGAACGGCCAATGTGCTTTCCATGGAAACCGGGCAAGGCAGCAATTTGTCAAAAACCGCTGCGGGCATTTCTTCGCTGGTGCCACGGCGCATAAGCGTTGGTCAATTGGAAATGGATGGCAAACCGGCTCGTCATTTTCTAATGATGCTTGGTGCCGGGTTGGATGCCCGGGTGGTAGATGCGGTGAAGCCTGGAATAAAACGTAAGCTGGGGAAGGTCGCCTATTGGATTGCTGGGTTGATGCAAACCGGGAAGACTTTGGAAGAGTGCTACGTCCATACTTCATCAGGAAAAGTTAAAGCCGGATTCATTCTTGTAAGTCGTATTCGAAACTACGGTGGCGACCTGGAAATCGCCAGTAGCGTTTCGCTTCTTGACGACGATTTTGAAGTGGTGCTGTTTGAAGGGTCGAACTCATTTCGCTATCTTCCCTATTTCGCCGGGGTCATCACTGGGCAGCACAGGCGCATTCCCGGCGTCCATATTCTACGCACAACCCAAGTGCGGCTGGAACCAGTGAATGGCGCGCGAATTTTGATTCAAGCAGATGGGGAACTTTCCGGTGTGGCCCCTGCAAGTATTAGAATTATCCCTGCAGCAATTAGCTTGCTATTACCACAACGCTACATTGAATCCCGGCGCTAGCCATGGAAAATCTTAGCCACACGTTGACCGGACTAATGCTGGCGCGGATCGGATTGAACCGACTGGCACCACAAGCTACTGCCGCGCTGGTGCTGGCGTCAAATCTCCCGGACATTGATATTGTTTATTACCTTGGTGGACCGCTCAGCTATCTGCAGTATCATAGGCACTGGACCCACGGCCTGCCAATGGCGCCCATTCTTGCATTGCTGAACATTGGCATCCTTTGGCTGATGGCACGATTTATTCCTTCCTGGAAATCTGCTGCTTGGACCACTGGTTCCTGGGTGCGCGCCTATCTGGTTTCTATCATAGGGATTGTAATTCACATCTTATTTGACGGCACAAATGCCTACGCCGTGCGCGCTGCCCTACCCTTTTCCGCAGAATGGTTCAGCGCCAACATATTTTATGTAGTGGATCCATTGGTCCTTTTCGTGTTGTTACTGGCCGTAGCAGCACCCGCTATTTCAGGGCTTGTGGCTGGAGAAATCGGCGGGCGTAAATCCACTGGCGGCGGCTGGGCTGCATTTGCGCTTCTGTTCATCCTAAGTTACGGAGGGTGGCGAGCCATGCTGCATCAGCGAGCGGTGGAAACGTTGGACAGCCACGTTTATGTGCAAGGAATGGCGCGGCGAGTGGACGCATTTCCCACAGCCTTTTCTCCGTTCACATGGATTGGCTTTGTTGAGACCGATCAATCCTGGGGATATTACGAATTCAATTTAAACGCTCCGTTCGACCCATCTTCTGGAAGCATCGCCTACAAACCCACACCGAATCCGGCATTTGATCGCAGTTGGCAATCGGCAGAGGGCAAAGTGTTCCGCGATTTCGCGCGCTACGCCGCTTGGCGAGTTGCACCGGAGGCAGACCCTGAAGGTTCCGTTTCCGTGGAAGCGAACGACTTACGATTCGGTCCGCCGCGCGATACCTCATTTTCGTTCCGGACAAAGTATGACAAGCAGTTGAACCAGATAGAACAAACTTTTATTTACGGCCGGCCCAAAGCCCGCTGATGTTTCTTGTACACTAAATACGAACTACCCAAATAAACCCGGGAGACGCGAATGATTCAGTTGAAAGTGAATGGCTCAAACAAGCAGTTTGGCGGCGATCCAGAAATGCCCCTGTTGTGGTACCTGCGCGACGAACTTAAGATGAAGGGCACGAAATTCGGCTGTGGCATGGGCCTTTGCGGCGCTTGCACAGTTCATTTGGACGGGAAGCCCACCCGCAGTTGCCAAACTTCCATGACTGCTGCCGCAGGCAAGAACATTCTGACAATTGAAGGATTACATGCCAAAGGCAAAGGTGAGCATCCAGTTCAAAAAGCCTGGAAGCAATGCGCCGTTCCGCAATGCGGCTACTGCCAGAGTGGTCAAATTATGCAGGCTGCAGCGCTTTTGAAAGATAAACCTAAACCCAACGATAAAGATATTGATGACGCCATGCAGGGCAACATTTGCCGCTGTGGCACCTATCAAAGAATTCGGAAAGCAATTAAGGTTGCAGCGGGGGTGCAAGCATGAACCGCGTAGAAATCGTCAGCCGTCGTGGATTTTTGAGCCGCGCATTTTCCGCTGGCTCGCTAGTGTTGGGTGCCGGTGTACTGCCCTTGGATGCTGCTGCAACTGGATCCGACGTGGCTACCTGGAATCCTGGCGTCTTTGTAGGCTTGAGCCCCAATGGCATGGTCACAATTGTCGCCCATCGATCAGAAATGGGAACTGGCGTGCGCACCGTGCTGCCAATGGTGATTGCCGATGAACTGGAAGCCGATTGGAAACGCGTCAAGGTGGAACAGGCCATTGGTGACGCAAAGTACGGGTCGCAGAATACCGATGGTTCGTGCTCGATTCGCGATTTCTACGACGTCATTCGGCAAGCTGGTGCCAGTGCTCGTTTAATGCTGGAACGTGCCGCCGCTGAAAAGTGGAAAGTGCCCGCTGGGGAATGCCATGCCAGGAATCATGAAGTGGTTCACTCGAGCGGCAAGAAATTGGGTTACGGTGCATTGGTGGCTTTGGCTGCCAAACAGCCCGTTCCGAAAATCGAAGAACTGACGTTCAAAAAGGAAAGTGATTATAAGTACATTGGCAAAGATGTGCCGATGATTGACCTGGACGATTTGGTCCACGGCAAAGGTACGTTCGGCATGGACGCCGAAGTGCCAGGCATGGTGTTTGCATCTGTGGAACGGTCTCCGATTTATGGTGGCAAGTATAAGAGCCATGACGATACCGAGACTCGTAAAGTTGCTGGAGTTTCTGACGTTGTAGTTATTCCGGATTTCAAGGCTCCGCACCTTTTCCAGGCTCTGGGTGGAGTGGCGGTGATTGCCAACAGCACCTGGGCCGCCATGCAAGGCCGCAAGAAGTTGAAGGTGCAATGGGAGACCAGCCCCCATGCCAGTTTCGATTCCGAAGCCTATAAGAAAGAGCTGACCGACAAAGCCAGGAAGCCTCAAAAAGTGGTCCGCAACATTGGCGATGTGGATGCAGAATTCGGAAGGGCGTCAAAGACGATGGAAGCTGAGTATTACGTGCCGCACCTTTCACACGCGCCCATGGAACCGCCTGCTGCGATTGCGGAATTCAAGAACGGCAAGGTCACAGCCTGGGCCGCAACACAGAATCCGCAAGCAGTGCAGGATGCGGTTTCAGCGGCAATGGGCATTGATAAGAAGGACGTGATTTGCAACGTGACCCTGCTTGGCGGCGGCTTTGGACGCAAGTCTAAACCAGACTACGTTTGCGAGGCTGCAATTCTATCGAAGAAACTTGGCAAGCCCGTGAAGGTTGCCTGGAGCCGCGAAGAAGACATTCAGTTTGACTACTATCACGCCGTGTCCTCAATGTACATGAAGGCTGCAGTGGACGGCAAAGGCAAGCCCACAGCGTGGCTGCAGCGAAGTGTGTTCCCCACAATCGGCTCCACTTTCGACCCTACTGCGCAACATGGACAGGAATTTGAAATGGGTATGGGCTGGGTGGATTTGCCGCATGACATTCCCAATCATCGTGCCGAAAACGGCCCTGCGGAAAACCATGTTCGCGTGGGTTGGATGCGCGCAGTGGCGAACATTTACCACGCCTTTGCCATTCATTCCTTCCTGGATGAATTAGCAGTCAGTGCGGGCCGCGATCCAGTAGAGTATTTGCTGGACGTCTTAGGGAAGGATCGGAAAGTTCTGATCAAGCCCGAAGGCATGAACTACTGGAACAATACAATGACCCAGGACAAGTATCCAGTGGATACGGCGCGTCTGCGGCGGGTGATTGAAATGGCTGCGGAAAAATCTGGCTGGGCGAATTACAAGCCCTCAAAAGGCAAGGCCTTGGGGATTGCCGCGCATCGCAGCTTTCTAACTTACGTGGCAACCGTGGTGGAAGTGGAAGTGGACGACCGCGGCCAGTTGAAAATTCCGAGAGTTGTGTTCGCGGTGGACGCTGGTAAGATCATGCACCCTGACCGCGTCAAATCGCAATTTGAAGGCGCGGCGGTTTTCGGCACCAGCATCGCACTACACGGCGAGATCACGGCGAAGAACGGGCGCGTGCAGCAATCGAATTTTCACAACTATCCGGTGGCGAGAATGAACGATGCTCCCTACCTGACGGAAGTGCATGTGGTGAAAAGCGACGCTCCTCCTGCGGGTGTGGGTGAACCAGGAGTGCCAACGATTGCTCCAGCAATTTGCAATGCAATCTTCCGGGCAACCGGAAAGCGCATCCGTGAGTTGCCAATTAAAAAGCAGCTGGCTTAGTTGAAAAATTGTCAAAGCTTCTGATTTGCATCACATAAATAGCAAGTAGTACTACTGATCAAAATTTTACTACGGGGCTGTTGTCGATAGATTTCATGCTAAGGAAGACGTCGTCATTTGGGATTGCTCGAATCTCAGGAGATATAGGCTGTCTACGAACTGTAGCCTCAACTTGACATAGCCAGAGAAAGATTCGTGTACGAAATTGCTTACTCAATCCTGCAGTCACAAGGCTATGGAGTATTGTGGCAATTACTTCTGTGGTAACTAATTTGGTCGTCAACGCAATACTTGCCCAATCAGATTCTGGTGAACATTCAACGATAGATGCAAGGAATCCAGGATCATGACAGCACCACTTTTTCAAGAGCAGTCGCATCCGCCCAGAACCAAGAGAGCTAACAACGCTTTGCTCTTTCGAGGGTTTGTCGCGAGACCAATAAACTCTGAAAAAAGATTTCAACTTTTCCCATCGCTTGCGCTCTTTATTCACTCGTCCACGACCGAAGGCTTCGATTAAAGAAGAAACATAGCGATCATTGAAGGGAATCGCCATCGCCACTGCTACCTTAACAGCCTCCTGCCATCTTGGATTGGAATGATCGATCAACACCAACTGCAATTCTTCAGCTAAATTAGCTCGAATTTCGGTCATCTTGTTTTGGAAATTAAAACCAACGGAGCTTCCGGTGATCGCGAAAGAAGCCAAAGATTTGTATACGTTCATAGCAAGCCTTTCGTTTAAGTTCGTTTCCCACAAAACTAACGAATTTGCACGACGATAGTAACTAACAGCTTCGTAGTAGTCGACTATAGGATCAGCAAGCGTCTCCGTTAGGAATGTGAGGATCGCTCCGTCAATATCGATTTCGATTACCCTCGAATTAGAATCCAACCCAAGTTTCGAAGCATAGGGATGGCGATCAAGCAATTCACGGAAAATTAAGTTATAAAATTCAGTTGATCGTTCTAAACGACACTCGAGTATGGTACGGACGGCAAGCCTCAGACGCGTATTATCGTCCATCGTTAAATTCCTGGAGCTTCAGGACTTATGTCTTGCAGGAAAGATTCTCGTTCAAAGCGACCAAGCTGGGCGGCGTAGAGGAGCACGACCTCCTCCCACCATTCTCGGTCAACCTCATACTGTTTCAATAGATCTCGCCGAACTTCTGCTGCAGACTTTCTTCGAGCAAGATCAAGGTACTCCAAAGACGTTAAGTATTCTTGGAATGTCAAGTGAGAGAAGGAAAGAAGCGGAAGCCCCGTCTCTGCAAAACCATTTTCGACAAGAATTTGGCTCCGTCGCTCAATGTTAGATAGCACTACTACCGAGTCCAGGCTATGAGGAAGGTCAACGGATTCTTCAATAATCTGCGGAATCCAGAATTGTTCGAGATCTGCACGAGAGACTTGTTTAAGCCGATTTACGTGCAAACGATAAGCTATGCTTCGGAGCAATGTCATTGCATCCGCGGATGATAAAATTAAGTTAAGTTGTACTCTTCCTGAACGGCGGGTGGGGCGAATCGCCTTTCGATCAATATCTTGAGGCACTCGTCGTAAAGCAAATTCCTCCGGTCTGGAATGAGGCGTCTTACATACTGAACTAAAACGACAAGCGAAAGCAGCATTGGGTTGATTGCTAGCTCGCGTAAAGGAGGCCGAGACTTCATAGCGTTGAGAAGATCACTTGCCAACTCGGAGTTTCCTAGGGCGGAGTACCATTTGTTAACCAGAATCTCCACCAATGACCAAGAAAGCGGCTTTATGGTGAAGGTACGGAACCCATGGCCGGACAATTGGCCACGATAACCAGTCGTGCGGCTCGAAACAATGATGATGTTGTCTGGCGATATCGACGTGGCGAGATCGGAAAGCAAGCTTAGCACCCGGTCCCGGCTATCTGCGGTTCCAACTTCATCGAGCCCGTCGAAGAGAAATACACACCTGCCACTTTGCACTTTTTTTCGGAAGAAGTCAGACGGCAAACTGCTCAGGCCGTCAACTCTATTGCATTGTTTCTGAACGAAATCTGTAATATTCATTTCATTTGTCCATTTATCCAGATCGCGAAGGCGACTCAATGAAAGGAAGACTGGAATTGGCACATCACGCTTGGGTAGGGCTTTTGAAACCCATTGCCGTGAACGCAGGAACGAAGCACGTGTTGTCATTCGCTCGTGCAACGGCATCTTGCCAGGTCTTTTGAGCCTCGCACGCGCCAGTGTTAGAGCAAAGAAACGAAGTGTTGTTGTCTTTCCAGAACCTGGATCACCTAGCAGCACAATGCGGTTGCATCCCGAAAAAATGCCCGTGCTTTCAGTTGAGTTCTTCGAACCCTCACTCTGAGTCTCTAGTGCAATATAAAGATCATCAAGTTCGTGATGTGCTCTACCGGTAGTAACAGGAACCAGCGTGGTTGGCAGAATGGGCAGAAATTGATGCTGTGCTACGACCCAGTTTAGGTAACTAATTTCACTTTTTCTTCTCGTCAAGAACAGAAGAGATGAATCCCATAAATATAATATCGTGTACCGCACAACTGGAAGAATTAGGACGGTCAAAGATGTTCCGACAATCACTCCGAACAGAGTTAGCAGTGGGGCTGCAACTGCAGGTTCTGATCGAATCCACCTTAAAAATCGGTTGTCTGATGTGGTTCCCTGCCCAATATCATTTGAAGCCGTTTTCTTAGGGTCCAATTGTTTAACGGAGGGTGGTGGGGGTTGAGAAGGCGAAGACGATGTATTTCCTGGTTGCTTAAAAGTGGTCGATTTCGAAATCTGCTCGCTTTGCGAGCGACGAACATTAGGTTCCCAGACTTGAAGCTGCAATAGCCGACAGAAGATCAATAAAGCCCAAAATAAGACAGAAAAGAGGATAAGTCTAACGCGAATGAGTTCATTATATGAAAACATCTGATTGCGCCATTATACTAACTAATCTCGGCCGCCAACCATTGGGTATACTCGACGCACTTCATACCGAGATCAATGCTCAAAATGATGCCGATACCAGCCGGAAGTCTTGAAAAGCTACCAGCGGGTGTGGGTGAACCTGGAGTGCCGACGATTGCCCCGGCAATTTGCAATGCGATCTTCCGGGCAACCGGGAAGCGCATCCGTGAGTTGCCAATCAAGAAGCAACTAGCTTAGTAGACTGCGGCGACCAGCCCCCCATGAAATGGGGGGATCTAACCCGGATTTCTCACCAAGGCATGGCATAATTAACTGCGAAAAAGATTCCAAGGCTAAGTTTATTGCGAATTTCGGAAATTTTGCTTCGACGGTAAGTCGGCAGGCCAAAGGCCTGCCCCACCACGAACCCAAATACGCAAAAACGTCAGCATTTATGGTCTTTTCAGCAATGATGGCAAAAAATCTCGTGAGACATGCGGGCGAACCAGTCGCTATGCTTTCCAGCCAACCCGCTTGTTCATGAAATAGTTCCAGAAAGTTGTCGCCACAATGGACGTGGCATTTGCCAGATACCGGTTCACACCAAACCAGTTGAATTGAATATTAATCAAAATCAGGTTGATCAGCACGCCAACCAGGCACACCGCATTGAACTTCAAGAATCGCCGGAACTTGCTGGCCCCAATCTTTTTCATATCAGCAAAGGTCCAGGCGTCGTTCCAAAGGAAGTTATTCACCATCGCCCCTTCGGCCGATAGGATTTTGCTTCGCGTCAATCCCCAACCCAATGTAGATGGATCACTCAGCAAGAACAAGATGAGCATGTCGATTACCACGCCGCTGGAGCCAACCAGACAGAAACGAACAAATTGTGAATGTTTCAGCAGATCAATGCGCAGCCGCAACAAATGCTCCAGATATTGCAAATAGATGGTAAAAGAAACTTTGCTCTCTCCTTCCTTACGCTCGCAGAAGACATAGCCAATTTCCTTAATGCGTTTAAGCGAACCACGAGCCAGCACTTCAATCAGAATTTTGTAGCCAGTAGGGTTCAGCAGCTTGCCGGAAATGGACGTTCGGGTGAGCATGAAGTAACCGCTCATCGGGTCAGCCACGCGTCCCACAACCTCCGGGAGAATAGCCAAACCAATTAATTGCGCCGTCCGAGATATGATACGACGAAACGGGCTCCAATCACTAACTCCACCTTCTTCAACATGACGGCTCCCTGCTGCCAGATCAGCACCACCACGCATCGCATTTACCAAGTGAACCAGAACACCCGGCGGATGCTGCAGGTCGGAATCCATAACCGCCAGGATGCTCCCTTCGGAAGCCTGCCAGCCACGGATTACGGCAGTGGCCAGACCCGATTCGGTGGTGCGACGCATCACCTGAACTCCAGGAAGTACTGCAGCTTCATCCAGTGCAAGCTGCCAGGTATCGTCTGGACTGTTATCGTCCACTACGATAATTTCAAAATGTAAGCCATGTATCGAGTTTAGAATGCCCCAAACGGTATGGAGCGTGGCTTTAATATTGCGAGCCTCATTGAAGGTTGGCAGAACTAAACTGAGTTCAACACGCGATGGGCTTTCCACCGAACAAATCAAATATGGACCGTTTGAAATTGGAAGGAGTTTTAAGCTGGGCGGAGCCAAATCTGCAGATACAGAGAGTTGCTGAAGGTTGGCTTGGACTTCGCCGGTTGTTGAAATTCCGGTAAGGGTATCCGCTGGTCGCATTCTCCTTGGTGTATCGGCAGAAAGGCAGAATCACCATAGAGCGCTTGTTAGCAAAAGGAAAAAGCCAACCCACCAGGAGTTGGCTCAAATGTGCTGCGGGAGAATCGTTTTTTGAGAGTTAGACGCTGAAGCTGGATCCGCAACCACAGGTGGATTTCACTTGAGGATTACTGAACTTGAAGCCTGAGCCTTCCAGTGACTCCACATAATCAACCTGCGCTCCATCGAGATACAACAGGCTTGCTTGGTCAACGAAAACTTTCAAATCGTCGTACTTGTAGGTCTTGTCCAGCATGTTCGGAGTATTTTCAAAGGCCATGGAATAGCTGAAGCCGGAGCAGCCGCCGCCCACAACAGAAATACGAAGCCCTGCTGGCTTAGGCTCCTGGGAGGAGAGAATTTCTCTCACTTTTGAAATCGCATTTTCAGTTAAATCAATCATAGTGTCACCTCGGCAGAACGGAATTTTGCTTCTCTACCTATTCTAGACTAAATCAGGAAGAAAAACGATTCAACAATTCACTTAGGGAAACCAGTTGGAATCCTCGACTGTTCAAGGTTGGCAAAATTACCTCCAAAGCCTTAATTGTTTGAGATATATCCGGATTTGAAATAGTGCCCCGTCCATCATGAAGACAAAAAATGGCACCGTTTACTGCGCCGCCCAAAAGACGCTTTTCAATTGCAGCAGCCTCAAGAATCCAGTCGCGGGCAAGCACCGTCCACATTGCGCCTTCTAAACCACAGGTGTTCTGCGCCTTCCCAAGGCCGAACCAGCGGACCCCAAAAGGGGCACGAAACCACTTTGGTGTCACACCGCACGCACTCGTAATTGCTTGTTGCGTCTTTTGTAGCTCTTCAATCTGAAACTGAGTGGAAGTAAAATCGAAGCGTGGGTGAGTGAAACTATGATTGCCCACTTCGCAGCCTGCCGCAGTCACTTGGCGAGTGACATTGGGCAGCCGCTCAACGTTCTGCCCAATTTGAAAGAAAGTAGCCGTGGCGTTATGCTTCACCAGTAGTTCTAAAACGCGTTGCGTGGATTCGCTGGGGCCATCGTCAAAGGTCAAAGCGATAACCTTGCGGTCATTCGGTCCCTTCCAAACCGACGGCGCAAGCCATTGGCAAGATCGTCCACGAACTGCCCAACTGAGCAATCCGGCGGCACCCAAACCAACGCCGGCGATTGCCGGTAAAATCACTTCCCTTCTCCGCTGACAAATGGAATGGAGTGGTCACTCACCACAGCGAATGTACCGGGAGGAGAAATGAGCGTGAAGTAGGACCATGGTCCAGGAATCCAAGGGTATTTTTCAATCACACTTTCATCCACATTTACCCCAAGTCCGGGGCCACGCGGTACATGCAGGCTGCCTTCTATGATTTCCAGGGGACCGGAAAGTATCTCACTGGCAAGTGGAAATTCGTACATGAATTGATGATTCGGCGTGGAATACAACGGGTACTCAAGCCACTGAACCACCGCTTCCGGCCAACAAATCCCCAAATGTGCTGCAGCTACCACTTCAAGCGATGTACCCCAACTATGGAAGGCGAATCGTAATCCGCGGCGGGCAACTTCGGCAAACAACCGGCGGCCCATTGCGTAACCACCCTGGCAGACCACGTCCATTTGCACAAAATCCACGGCTTCGTTCTGAATCAAATCCAGGAATCCGTCTTCGGTTTGTTCATGCTCACCACTGGCAATGGGAACAATATCTTTTTCCTTTAGTTTTCGATACGCTTCATGATCTTCCGGAGGCAGCGGTTCTTCCAGCCAAGTAATGTCATAGTGGGCCATTTCTTCAGCCAACATTTCGATCATTTGCAGCGTGTAGGAGCGATCCCCCATCCTCCACCAGGAGTGCGCGTCAACCATCAACCCCAGATCCGGTCCAGCCATCTCGCGCATTTTGGCAATGGTAGCTAAGTCCTGGTCGGGTCCCATTGCGGGGCGCATCTTATATGCTTTGAATCCCAATTCCTTGGTAAGGGCAGCCTCGCGCCCGTAGCCTTCAGGATCCATATACATTCCCGCTGAACCATACAAAGCGATAGTATCGCGCACACGGCCGCCTAGGAGTTCAGAAACAGGCATTCCCATGGCTTTACCCAACAAATCATACAAAGCAACTTCCACCGTGCAGTAGGTCTTCATCAAACCACTGTTCGATTGCGTGGCGCGGTCGAATTGCACACGTAGAGCGTCAGCATCAGCCAAAATACGGCCTACCAGGAATGGGGCGATTAGGTCGTGAATTGCTGCTTGAGCCTTTTCACTCGCTTCGCCGGGAGCATAACCTACCAGCCCATTTTCGGTTTCTACGCGGATCAGCATGGAATCGCGTTTCACGATTTTCCGCATGCCGCCGTAATATTGCAGTTCGATTGGTTTAGGAAACGGGTAGGAAAGCAGGTAAGCTCGGACGCTACGAATCTTCATGTCTTCTTAAGAGCTTAACTAAAAAAATCGGCCGCATGCTGGTCGGGCGTGCGGCCGGTATCGCTGAAAGACTCCGATCGGAGGTTCGGTACGTCTAATGCGGCAGAGAGGAGAGTAATACTTTAAGTTCGTGAGGGGGACAAAGGACCAGCGGCAGGCACCACTGTTTTGCACCCCATTCAAGAAGGTTTAGGCTAATAAACCACCGTGTCCAAGGCAGGCAACTTCCCAACCGGAAACACGATAGCGAGCGAGCAGTGGTGGGAGAATCAGGTCTACTACGTTCGGTTTAGCGGAACGATAGCAACCGGGAGCGGAGATGATTGGAATCTCATCCTTATAGCCCAGTAGCAGCAAATTGCCAGGTTCTACCGGGGCCAGGAATCGTTCCATATGGCAACCAACCGAGGCCATGGCGCGGCCAATAACATCTTCCGGACCAGCCGGAGCAGTGGTGGATGCAACAAGAATTACGGTGGGCTTGGACATGATCAAATGATTCAACCCTTTAACAACGGAAGGGACATCTTCACACACTCCAAGTGCAAAGCTAGGGCTAATACCAACTCTTTCCAGCCGTTGACGAACAATGTTTTCAAATAGCTGACGAGCCCGATCGCCATGAACTGGATCTGTATAAAGGACCCCGACGTTTGGATTGCCCACTGGACGAGCCTGCAGAATAGCTCCGCGCTCACGCAGGATGCTAACTAGCGCTTCCAACTGCGCGCCGGCAACGGCGAATGGAGAACTCTTTATGGTGGCAACCCGCTGGCCCTTAGCCGCATAACTGAAATTGGTAACCGTCGCAATTACGATGGAAGCAGCGCAGTTTATCTGCTTCAACAAATCGTCGTCTACCAGCAGGGAACAGTTTTCCGTAGCAAACAGGTTAGCTCTTCCCCCAGCTGCCAGACGAATTTCCATGCAGCCACAAGCCATTTCCTGAGCAACCGTGAGAACGGCATCATCTTCCCCGATTTCCCCTTCTTCCAGTTGGGTGACCCAAACCTGGTTCATGCCTTCTACTTCCAGCATGCGAACGTCATCATCGCTGATGAGGTGTCCCTTAGATAGGAGCTTCTTTCCACCTGGCCGAAAAATGGTGGTGCACAGGATTCGTCCAGTGGACGCCTTAATTGCAACGGTCTCTGCGAGCATTATCGGGGACTCCTCTTAGTTCCATCAGTTCTAGTACTAGGGCTGTTATGAATGTTACTAAGTATTAGTCCAATTTGTAAGGAAAACTTCTCACTAATTTAGGGGTCTTTTGGGGGTAACTTTCGCGCTTCAAATGCTTTACGGCAGCTAGTACTAAAAGCGAAAATGATTGAGGCAAGAGGCTTATATCATTGATTAAAACTACTTAGTACTAATTAAGCGGAATACCCGCACTTGGGGGTATTTGTACCCTCATCGGCGAAGGCGTTTCAGCATTGCGATCTCGTCGCACGCTGTAAACTTTGGGCAGCGGAGGCAATCTTTCCAAGCTTTCAAGGGCAACTCGCCGCGATCGACAACGTCGTAACCAAGTTTCTTGAAGAAACCATCTACGTAGGTAAAGGCAAACAAGCTGACCAAGTTGTGTTCGACAGCTTCTTTTTCCAATGACTCAACAATTTGGCGCCCCAAACCATGGCGTTTCCAATCAGGATGAACGGCCAGCGAGCGAATTTCAGCAACCGTAGGACTGTAGAAATGCAAAGCCCCGCAAGCCACAACATGTGAGCCTGCCAAAGCGATGACGAAATCGCGAATGTTTTCCGCCATCTCAAATTCAGTTCTAGGCAGCATGATGCCTTTGGCCGCATAGTCGTTGATAAGGGTCAGCAAGGCAGGGATATCGCGCATACTGGCCGCGCGAATTTCCACAGGCTCAGTGGTGACCGGGGTCACCGGCAAAACGGACGGGGTCTGAATTGTGACCAAAGCTTCCATCGAATGCGCCTCCTTAGACCAACAGGCTAATTCCGGACAAAACGAGTTCCCACCGGCTCGTTCGCCAGCAGACGTTTCAATATATCCGGTGCTGCGCCATGGGCAATCAGAACTTCTGCCACACCGCCGGACAACGCGGCGCCAGCCGCATTCAATTTAGCCTGCATGCCGCCCGTGGCAACACCGTCGGCGATCAACTGTTGGCTGTGGGTCAAGGTTAGAACAGGGATCACCTGTCCATCAGCACCCCGCACGCCATCCACATCGGTGAGAAACAGCAGCTTCGACGCTCCAAAGCCAACCGCACAGGCCACAGCCATCTGGTCTGCATTCACATTGTAGATGTTTCCCTGGCGATCCCCGGCCACGCAGGCAACCACGGGAAGAAACCCATTGGCCGTCAGAACGTCCAGCACCTTGGCGTTAGCCTTAATCACCTTGCCTACCGCACCAAGTTCAGGATTCAGTTGCACCGCTTCTGTCAGGCAAGCATCAATTCCGCTGAGACCCACCGCTTCAGCACCTTGGGCCACCAATGAGGACACCAACAAATGGTTCACCGTTCCCGCAAAAACCTTCAGCACTGCGTCCACAACCTCAGGTGATGTGACCCGCAGTCCATCTACAAATTTCGATTCCACGTTGTGTTCAGTCAAATACCGAGTCATCTGCTTTCCGCCGCCATGAACCACCACAGTTTGCGGAACCAGCTTCGCCGCAGCGGCAATTTGCCCGGAAATTGCTGAGCGCGATGCAGCAGAATCCAGCAGCGTCCCACCCAGTTTCACTAGCAGCTTCATAGAAGACTCTCCGTTTCAACAAAGCCCAGCATCAGGTTCATGTTCTGAATGGCCTGCCCGGCAGCGCCCTTGGTGAGATTGTCTTCAGCAGTTACTATCACACCGCGCTTGGTTACGGGGTCGAAAACCAGTCCGATGTCACAGAAATTCGTGCGCACAACCGAGGCGATGTCGGGAATCGACGGAGGTTGATAAAGACGCACGAAAGGCTCATTGCCATAACACGCAACGAAGATTTCCATCAGTTCGGCAGCCGAATTGAGCTTGGGCGCACGGAAATAAATTGTCTCCAGAATGCCCCGATGAATGGGGATCAACTGCGCGCTGAAACTAAACTGGCCCAGTTCCAGGCCGGTATTCATCAACACTTCCGGCACATGTCGATGGTCCAGCAAAGAGTAGGCCGAAAAATTCTCCGTCACTTCGCAAAAATGTGTTTTGAGCGAGGGCTTCCGACCAGCTCCGCTAACGCCGCTTTTCGCGTCGCAGATAATGCCGGCAGAAAGATCAGCTACGCCCGATGTGACTAAAGGACGGATGGCAAGACTGGCGCAAGTGGGATAACACCCTGGGTTTGCAATCAGGCGCGCCTGCGCAATTTTCGCCCGGCTGATTTCCGGCAATCCATAAACGGCTTCGGCCAGAAGTTCCGGTTGGGTGTGCTCCTCTTTATACCAGTGCTTGAAATTCGCAACGGTGCCAAGCCGAAAGGCTCCGCTAAGATCCACAACCTTGGCTCCAGCGGGAATGAATTGCGCGGCTAGCTCCATGGAAACATCAGCAGGAGTAGCTAGAAACACACAATCAATGTTGTTGGTTTTAACGGCCTCGGCAGTAGCTGCAATACGGACAGGGCTCTTGGCACCAATAGGCAGAGGCTTTGCGGCCGCATCGGAACGGTGGTCCATTAAGTACACTTCTACGCCGGTATGACGAGATAGAATGCGCACCAGTTCTTCACCGCTATAACCACGAAAGCCGACAATGCCAACACGTTTGATCATTGATTAAATATACAGTCCTATGAATAATTATACTATAGTGGTTGATCGGTTGCATTCTCAGAGCCTACCCCAAAGCTCCAAGCAATGTTTCTTAATTGCCGTTTTTGTATATTTAGAGGTGAGAAGTCCGCGCCTAATTCGATCCAACAATTGAGCAGAACAGCATTCATGCTTCCTCCACTTCAAGCCAGCAGTCGGATTAGAAAGTTCCTGTTCAATCTTCCCGATATTTAAATTCTCAGCTCGTGAGTAAAGCAGAACCGATGCCTTTTCTATAAAGGGATGATCCCCGATATTCAGAAT
This sequence comes from Bryobacterales bacterium, assembly GCA_043745195.1. Taxonomy (GTDB): domain Bacteria; phylum Acidobacteriota; class Terriglobia; order Bryobacterales; family Bryobacteraceae; genus JANXSF01. The sequence goes on from JAYTTF010000147.1 coordinate 60,434, forward strand.
CAAAGTCGTATCAGCAATGTGATCGCCCATGCATGTGATGTTGACGCAATATGCGTGTCCGTCGTCCGTTGGATCTGTCAGCACAATCCACAAGTGTTTTGTTGGATTGCCAGGAGTTGGGATGAGGAATGTATCACCGGGACGCAAGAATAGTGTAGCCCCAATTATCTAATGGTGTCTGGCGAGAATTGTCCAATACAAGATGATCCTGAAACCGGAGTTAATTCCAATACAAGATGATCCTGAAAAAGGTGAAACTGGAGTAGGCGAACTGCGGCCG
>JAYTTF010000148.1:0-60617 GCA_043745195.1 Bryobacterales bacterium
ACAAGGAAAACGAAGAACCGTGCTAATAACATTTCCCTTGACAGCGACAGCCGTCTCATGGAAGACAGGGTGCCGGTTACGGCTTGCAACTGCCGTTTCTAGGATCAACATCAATTCTGGGTTCACACGGAACAATGCCACGCGCCCGGCTGCCTATTACTACCGCAGTTGGCCATTCCGGTTTTCCAATACTCCCGGCCCTTCCATGAATGATCAACGTCGGCCTGTCCACTAACAAACGCTGGAAACTGAATGAAAGAGCGGCCGAAGTACAGTTGCGTGGCGAAGGATGAATGCCTTCAACCCATATGCTCTTCGCGGGGCCAACCACCGATCAGTTCAGCACAGTCCTTGGGCAAATCACAGGAGCAGCAAATTAGCCGCGACAGATTCAGGCAGTATTGAGGATTAACTTCTGAAGGGTGTGACCGTGATTCATGCCACCATGTACTATTGACCACAGGCTGGCTGCTTCTCATCATCCCTGGACTGATCTGGGGCGCTTCGTTTCTATTTATTGCGGAAGGCCTGCAAGCCATTGGACCCAATGGCCTCACCTTTGTGCGCATCCTCATTGGGTTTGCAACGCTCGCTTTATTCCCTTCGGCAAGAAAACCGGTGGCGAGGTCCGATTGGGGTGCAGTTGCATGGCTGGGCTTACTTTGGTTCGCATTTCCGCTAAGCATGTTTCCTTATGCTGAACAGCGCGTTTCCTCAGCCTTGACTGGAATGCTGAATGGGGCGAATCCGCTATTTGCAACATTGGTTGCCGCATTGATTGCGCGACGCCTGCCTTCACGAAGTGTTGCGTTTAGTTTGGCTATCGGCATAAGCGGAACCGCGCTGATGGCACTGCCGGCGATGAAGGAAGGGCGAAGCAGCTCGTTGGGAATCGCCATGATTTTTGCGGCACTTGTCTCTTATGGTATTGCGCTGAACATCGCCAGGTCCCTTCAACAGAAGTATGGCGCCGTTCCGGTTATCTGGCGTGCCCAAGCAGTGGCGCTGGTGCTTACAGCACCGCTGGGAATTCCCGATTTAATGGCGGCCAAGTGGACACCTGTTCCACTGTTATCCATGCTTGCGCTGGGAGTGTTCGGAACGGCCATTGCCAATGTATTGATGGCGTCCGCAGCTGGGCGGTTTGGTGCTGCAAGGGCATCGGCCACTACCTTTCTAATACCGGTAGTGGCTTTAGTTCTGGGTGTATTTGTGAGGCACGAACAGGTAGTGCCGCTTGCACTTTTTGGAGGATTGGTCTGCCTGACTGGAGCATGGCTGATGAAGCGCGCCAGTTCGCCAACATAAAGCCTTTACAATAGAATTATGTCCGATACTTTACGTATTGCTGATCGCGAATTTTCTTCCAGGCTATTTGTTGGAACAGGGAAATATAGAAGCAATCAGGAAATGAAGCTCTGCCATGAAGCCAGTGGAGCGGAAGTGGTGACGGTGGCGTTGCGCCGTGTGGATCTGAATGACAAAAGCGGCGAATCGTTGATGGATTATATTGATCGCTCCAAAGTTTTTCTTCTGCCAAACACTGCTGCTTGTTATACGGCGGATGATGCCATTCGAACCGCCCGCTTGGGGCGCGAAGTGGGGCTTTCGAATTGGGTGAAGCTGGAAGTGATTGGGGACGAAAAGACTTTGTTTCCCGATAACGAAGGACTGCTGGAAGCCACAAGAGTGCTGGCGAAGGAAGGTTTTGTGGTGTTGGCTTACACTACAGACGATTTGATTAATGCCCGGCGGTTGGTGGACGCTGGTGCGGCGGCGGTGATGCCGCTCGCTGCTCCAATTGGCAGTGGGCTAGGGATTCAAAACGTAACGAACTTGCGGATTTTACGGGAGATGATTACCTCGGTTCCACTCATTGTGGACGCCGGAGTAGGCACCGCATCGGACGCAGCTTTGGCGATGGAGCTGGGTTACGAGGGAGTGTTGATGAACACGGCTATTGCTGCGGCAGACGATGCTCCGAAGATGGCCGAGGCGATGAATTACGCAGTGAAAGCTGGGCGGCTGGCGTTTCTTGCAGGACGCATGCCTAAAAAACTGTATGCCTCCGCCAGTTCGCCGATGACCGGAATTCTGCGTTAGGGCACCAGTCCAAAAACTCTTTCCGCATATCCGGTGGTGCTACAAAGCTCATCCAGCCTGCTCTCCTACTTGGTTTCCAACGCAATTTCCAAACTTGCTCGGTGCGCAGTCACGGTCGATCAATTGCGTCTCACCTGATATGGAGAGCGCGAAGCAGGTAGTACATCTTTTCGAAGGCGTCACGCATACGCAAACCCTCTTGAATCAGGCCATGGTCGATGTGCGGTTGAATTTCCACGATCAGGGCGTCCAGCCCGCCCGGATAGTTTGTCAGAGTGAAGTAGATGTCCCAGGCGTCCTTTTCTTTCAGCCGGTCATGCAGCGCCATTCCCTTCATTACCAGGAAGGCAATGACTGCCGAGACACGCACCATCGCCTGATCCGCGCCGCCACCGGGTAGTTCGCTGCGGATCTCCGTTTCCACGAACAAGTCAAACACAAGATCACAGCCACGGACTTTGTGCACGGCCCTCCTGCACTCGCGGAAGGTTTTAGTAGATAGCCCGGTCTGACGCTAAATGATGGGCGTTTCCCGCCAAACATTCAAAACTGAAAGTAGACAAATGGAATGGCGATGTCAGTTACTGAGAATAACTCCAATGCCAACAAGGAAGCTGTTACGGCCAAGGCGAAAACTAGCAATCCAGCACGGGAAAGCCGCTGAAACCAGCCACAGTATTCTTCGGCTATCGCCAGTGTCAACGTCAAAAGAGCGAGCCTGTTCAACTGAGTGCTGAGTAGGAATTTGCCCGGCGTCTGCCATGTGAACATTTGATGCAACACATACCAGGCATCGTTAAGAGTAACTGCACGGAAGAATACCCATCCAATGGAAACCAGCAAAAACGTAATTAGTACGCGAGGGAGACGGAAAATCTTCGGAGGTGGTTTTAAGGGATCGCCGCCAACCAAACGCTCGCCAGCAAGCAGCGAGCCATGATACCCACCCCAAATTACAAAATTCCAACTGGCACCATGCCACAATCCGCCGAGTAACATAGTCAGCATCAAGTTGCGGTAAGTAAGTAGAGCTCCACCTCGGCTTCCACCTAAGGGAATGTATAGATAGTCGCGAAGCCATCTGGAAAGCGACATGTGCCAACGGCGCCAGAATTCGGTGATGGAAGCAGCAAGGTAGGGTCTGCGGAAATTTTCAGGGAAATGATAGCCAAGTATGGCGGCTGTGCCAATAGCGATGTCGGTATAACCTGAAAAATCGAAGAAGATCTGCAGTGAAAAGGCAAGGACTCCTCCCCATGCGGGAAGCGAACCGGGGTGGCCGGTTACGTCCGCAAAGTACAGATTGGCGACTTGAGCGAAATGGTCAGCGGCAATCATTTTTTTCATCAGGCCCAACAACATCATCAGAATGCCGCTTTGCAATAAGGCGGGAGAAGGCGGCTGCCAATTGTAGAAGTCCGCGAAAAATTCCTTGGCTCTCACAATTGGACCAGCCACTAATTGTGGGAAAAAGGCAATAAAGAGGGCGTAATCCACAAAGCTGCGGATGGGCGCTTGCTGGCCGCGGTACACATCCACAACGTATGAAATACTCTGAAAGGTATGAAAGCTGATCCCCAGAGGCAGCACAATATCGAGGGCGAATGTATTGGGATGACGGCCCAATAAGGGTGCCAGATTGGACGCAAAAAAGTTGAAGTATTTGAAGAACGATAGGAACAAGAGGTTGGCACCCACGCTAAACCACAAGGCTGCCTTTTTCCGCCCTGTCGAGGACTTGGAAATCCAAATTGCTGCTGCGTAGTCTATCACCGTCAGGGTTAAAAGCAACACAATGAACTTAGGATTCCAGCACATGTAAAAGAAGTAGCTGGAAGCCAGCAACAACCAGCGTCTGGCTGGCTTAGGTAGAACGTAATGCAACAAAGCAACGGCCAGGAAGAAGATCAGAAACGATGCTGAGTTAAAGAGCATGTTACTGGCCTAGCACCCGTGTAACTTCATTCGCCAGAAGAGCAGTAAAGCGGCGGCACCCCTCGGCATTCAAATGCATGGCGTCCATGAACAATTCAGGCTTTTCCAACTGATCAAAGAACTTTTCATCCAGCAGGATCACATTTGGTTTCCCTGCCAATTCACGGATGGAGTGTGTCTTTTTCAGCAAGGGATCGATTGGGCGCAGCAAAGGCCAGCGCGGCACTCGATAAAAGATAAGTTTGGTGCGGCTTGTTTTATAACGCTCTACGATCTTCCCAAACCAGGTACGCATGTATTTCGCTCGCCGGCCATTTTGGGGAATGCTTCCTCGTAAGTAGACTTCGTCGATAATGCGACGCTCGGCAGTTGTAAGATGTGGTGGGTAAGTTATTTTCTTGGTGGCCCAGTCCACAGATAGGCCGTTCATTGTCTTTTCTGGTCCTGGATAATTCTGCTGAACTTCGAACCAGGTTCCGGTCTGCTGCTTCACCATTTGGATACGACCAGTTGGTGAACTAAGGTATCCCTGAACATCATCCTTCAGCACCATACCTCTCAGGAAAATGCCTAACGCTGCTGTCCGTTTCAGATCCGGGGAAGTAAAAGAGCCGGCAAACTCTGCAACATCAGAGTAGCGAAGGCGGTAGATCAAGTAGCGTAAATCAGTGGAGCGATCATTCAGGTTTTCCCAATCCTCATCATCATAATCGTCCACAGGCAGAAGGATGGCTGCATATTTATTGCGATTGACGTCAACATCGCGCAGGAAATAATACCAGACACGGGGCAGTGTTCCAGCCATTCCGGCAAATCCGAAAGTGTAGCCGGTTTCCATTGGGTTGGCGAGCCATGTGCGCAGGGACATCCGCGAATCGCCAACGGCCAGAACCTGCTTGGGATGGCGGATGGGCCGGTTCAACTCTGCGTCAAGTACCATTTCCAGGGAACCTGTGCTTGAGAATGGGAGAATCGCTCGACGGTAAAGGTTCGTCCTGAAAAGGAATGCGTCAAGAGCGAAGAAAATTAGGGTACCTAGGAAGAAGCCGGATAAAACCCTGCGAAGTGAGCTCACCGTGATAGTTTAGCGGCTCTTGATGGAAAGGTGGGAGTGCTACCTAATAAACAAAAACTTCAGAAATGGTTTTGCCGTTCACCACAGCCAAGGTCGGCGTCATGTGTCGTTCTTCCAAAGCCTGATTCGCAGATAGTTCAACTAGCGCCGGATAGTTATTATGGTCACTCAAATGACCGAGTAACAGAGTGGAGACGCGTGAACTCATATCTTCCTGAATAAAGCGAGCCGTGGCATCGTTTGAAAGATGGCCGTTGCGTCCCATGACACGTTGCTTCACCTGCCAGGGATAGGGGCCCACTTTCAGCATTTCGATATCGTGATTGGATTCCAGCAATAGGATGTCGGAATCACGCAAGTGGAATTTGATGCTCTCCGGGATGTAGCCCAAGTCCGTGGCCACCGACGCCTTAATGCCCTGCGCACAGAAGCTGTAGCCCACTGCATCAATGGCATCGTGCGGAATGGTGAAGCTAGCTACTTCAATGTCGCCAACGCGCACTGTGGTTCCAGCCTGAAAGGTTTCAACAATGGGCTGAAACTCGCCCCAGGCAATCATGGGTGCGGTTTTATGAGTTAGGAAAACGGGCTTCTTCAAAGTCTTGGCCAACACAGGCAGGCCGGCGATATGATCGCTATGCTCGTGGGTAATGAAGATGGCGTCCAGGTTGGCGGGATCTTCACCAATTTGAGCCAGGCGAGCAAACGTTTCCCGGCGGCTTAATCCGGCATCCAGAAGTATGCGCGTAGTGTCTGTTGCGATGAATGCGCAGTTGCCGGAACTGGATGAGGCCAGGACGCAAAATTTGAAAATGTGTGTTCTCCAGAAAAGATGTTCTCCCTATGATACGACCTTGATCAGTCTTTGGGGTTGGATCCTTTTCGCTTGGCCCACTCCAAATCAGAGCAGGACCGGAAGCCCGGGATTGGAACTCCGTGCCGCTGCCTCCACAGCCAGAAATCGTTTCGGAGATCGGCCCAAAAGTTCTCGGAAATCGACCTGCTGCTTTGCGTGTCCAACGCCAAGTGATGGGCATACTCATGGGCAAGCGTGGATTCACTTGCTTCGTTCAAACCAAGAAATGTTATGTAGAACCGGTTGCCTTTCAACGCCGGTGCACTTGGACGCGGCCCTATGGAAGAACCACCTGTGCGGCTTCTATCCGAATCGTAACCAAGCGTGTCGGTGACGAATACGTTGATCTTTCCCGGAGCCAGGAATTTATCAGGAATTTCAGAGTAGCCTTGCTTCCGCGAATACGCTCCTTCCATATAGTCCAACTCGAACTGAATGCCGCTGATGGCGTACTCGCGCGAAGCCTTTTGCTGGAATGCTTGGAACTTGCTTCGTTCCGTTTTTCCTAAGCCTTGGCCCGAGTGGGCCGCTTGATCGAACATCACATGGACGCTGATCACAAGTGGTTCAAAGGGGCTTGCATTGGCCATCGCCGCACTGAACAGCAAAAATTTTCGCCGATTGAGAACATGCTGCGATGGATGAAGGTTCATCGTCGCCATCATTTTTTCAAAAGGGGTGAGGTAAAGTCAACATTCCAAAACTGGGCCGTGGATCGGCTATGAGGCACGGCAAGCTGGTATTTTAGGTCATGCAAATTACAAGACGGGAATGGATTACAGCAGGTTCAGGAATTGCGCTTGGGCCACAAGTTGCACTTGCGCAAACCGCGTCCCCTCAGAATGCCGGCTGGTTCGACCGGCCGATGCGTTGGGCTCAAGTAGCGTTCACAGAAGACGACCCAGGTAACTACGACTTGGCTATGTGGCTGCGGTACTTCAAAGAAATTCACGCCGATGCCGCCTGCCTCAGCGCTGGTGGTTGTGTGGCTTTTTATCCAACCAAAATCCCGCTTCACTATCGCAGCAAATTCCTTGGCAACCGCGATGCCTTCGGTGAATTCACAGAAGGGTGTCGCGGTCTGGGGATGAACGTCATCGCCCGCACCGATCCCCACGCTTGCACCGAAGAAGCATTCGCAGCACATCCGGAATGGGTGGCACGAACGGCCGACGGTAAGCCGCGCAGACACTGGGCGGCACCCGATCTATATGTAACTTGCGCACTGGGACCCTATAACTTCGACTTCATGACCAAGGTTACGCGCGAGATAGTCACCATGTACAAAGTGGATGGGGTGTTCAGTAATCGTTGGCATGGAAGCGGACAATGTTATTGCGAAAGTTGCCGGAAGAACTTCAAAACCTTTAGCGGCTTTGAGTTGCCAACAGCAATGGACCCAGCCAATCCCGCACGGCGAAAGTACATTGAATGGAATCAGAAGCGTCTGTTTGAGCTTTGGCGGCTGTGGGATCAAACCATTCGCGCTGTGAATCCGGATGCGACGTTTATTGCCAATTCAGGTGGCGGCGCATTGTCAGAACTGGACATGAAGACAGTTGGAGAATTGTCGCAAACTCTATTCGCCGATAAGCAAGCTCGCCGTGGGACCATGCCTCCTTGGGCCAACGGTAAGAACGGAAAGGAATATCGTTCCACGATGGGTCGCAAACCTATCGGCGGCATTTTTAGTGTCGGCGTGGAGGAGCCCTACCGCTGGAAAGATTCGGTGCAGTCCGATGCTGAGATCCGCCTTTGGGCACACAATGGCATTGCCCACGGATTGCGGCCCTGGTTCACAAAGTTCAACGCCAAGCCGCTGGATGAACGTTGGATGCCGGTGGTGAGTAACATCTTCAACTGGCATTGGAAGAACGAAAAGTATTTGCGGAACGAGGAAAACCTGGCGCGCGTGGCCATTGTCTATTCGCAGCAAACGGCACATTATTATGGCGGGGAAAGGGCTCGGGAAAAGGTGGAAGATCCACAGTTGGGTTTCTATCAAGCCTTGATTGAATCGCGAATTCCCTTTGAAATGGTGCATGATGGCTTGCTGGATGCGACCCATGTGGATCGCTTTGCGCTGCTAATTCTGCCCAACGTTGCAGCGCTGTCAGATGCACAATGCAAGCAATTGGAAGAGTATGTATCTCGGGGAGGCAGCATTGTTGCCACTTATGAAACGTCTCTTTATGACGAGTGGGGAAAGCGGCGCAGCGAGTTCGGACTTAGTAAGTTGTTTGGATGTTCGTTCGACGGCAAGATCGAAGATCGAATGCAAAACTCCTACATTACGGTGGAGCATGGCGTTAGCCCAAATCCACTACGCACTGGCCTTGAGGGTACTCCGCGAGTCATCAATGGCGTTCGGCGAGTGGTGGTACGCGCCTTGGATCAAAATGCAAAGCCGCTGCTAACTTTGGTTCCAACGTATCCAGACTTGCCGATGGAGCGGGTATTTACAAGTACACCGCACACCAACATACCGGCTGTGTTTTTGAAAGAGCACGGCAAGGGTCGAGTAGTTTATTTCCCGATGGACATTGACCGCACGTTTTGGGAAGTGTTGAGCACGGATCATTTGGCACTGCTCCGGAACGCAGTGTTGTGGGCGGCACCAAAAGCCAGCCTGGTGCGCGTCAATGGATCCGGCGTGTTGGATCTGGCTTGTTGGCGGCAGAAGGATTCGACGACGGTGCACATGGTTAATTTGACGAATCCAATGATGATGAAGGGTCCCATTCGAGAAGTGTTTCCCGTTGGGCCGTTTGTAGTTGATGTGGATCTGCCCGCTGGAATGGCGCCCAAGGAAGTGAAGTTGCTTACTGCTGAGACTGCGGCTGTGTGGACCAGGATTGCCGGAGGGATTCGGGTTGAAGTTCCACGAGTGGAAGTTCATGAAGTGATCGCGATCAGTTAGCGCCGCATGGGCTGCATCTTCCAGTAAGTTAGGGAACGCCACAGCCACTCAGCTGGCCCAAAGCGGAAGTACTTCAACCAGATGGGGCTCCAAACCAGGTTGATGGTCCACATTGCCAACACCACCCAATAGAGTTGGTAGCGTTGCAACTTGGCGAAATTGCCTAACCCGTAGCCATTAAAATACAAGGTACACAGAATGGAAGTTAGTAAGTAGTTGGATAGGGCCATGCGGCCCACGTTCGCCAAAGGTATTGTAAGCCAGCGCCAACCCAGTTTTACTGCAATCATGATACAGCCGATGTAACTGCCCGCAACCAGGAAGCGGCCTGCATCACTTGTGGAACCTATAAACGTCAAATAACTGGGAAAAGCGTAACCCGAGGCAGCCCACTGCTTGGCGGCCCAATAATTGAGAGGAACGCCCAGCAGCAAACCGGCGGCAATCATTGCCAAATAAAACAGATAGCTTTGGGAAGCATCGAAAACCCCAGCTTTTGCAAGCCCCATTCCCATCACCAGCATCCCCAGAATATCGAGGAACATGAACTGGTAGAATTCGGTGAATTCAAACATTGTCGCCACGCCGGACCGCCGCTTGAAATTCTCAATCCAGCCTCCGCGAACAGATGTGATCTCTTCCTCAATCTGCTTCTTGCTTGGTTGAAACGTGGCGGCAAGTGAGTTCCACTCCGTAACAGTCTTCTTCTCTTCGGCAGTCAACTGCTTTCCAGCAGCTTCGCTGGCGTGCAACTCCACAGCCTTCTTTGCCATTTCGCCAACTGCAATTCCGCCGCCAATATTTTGCAGGGAGTGAAGCGAAATGATCACAATTCCCGCTATTACCAGTGCACGGGCAGACGCTTTCCGCAGTGGAAAAAGAAGCAACCCCACCATGCCGTAACCAAATAGAATATCTCCTGCCCAGATCAAATGGGCATGCAGCAGACCAAACAGGATCAACCACAAAGTTCGGCGATAGTAGATATCAGCAGCGGCGATTCCCGCACCGCGTTGTTCCGCGCGCTCCAGCATGATGATGGTGCCGGTACCGAAGAGCATGGAAAAAATGCACCGCATTTTTCCGTCCCAGAACGTCATGGCAATAAGCCAGGTTGTGAAGTTGATGCCTTCAGCACCGCCATATACTGCGGGACTCATGTACGCCGCAAAGGGGAGACCGAAGGAAACAATGTTGAGAAGCAGAATGCCCAGGAGTGAAAAACCGCGCAACGCATCTACAGAATGAATGCGATCCTCTGCCAGCACTGGCCGGACAGCTTCAGTGATTTCTTCCATTAAGGAAGATTACCACACGTGCCAAGCTACAACCTCTGGCTGAGCCGGAGTGTTTCCAATCACTCTTGAATGCAGCACTAACTGCACATTCCGAGTCTCCCAGCCTGCAGGCAGGGTGCGGAGAATAGCTCCAAGCTGTTCCTGGTCAGCAATCAGTCGTCCGGCAGCTTCGGTTCCAAATTGCTTCAGCCCGGCCACCACAAATTGACTACCTCCGGCGATGGGAGAATTCACCCGGCAAATCAGGAAATAGTCTTCCGCCGTGGAGCCATCTTCTTTTGATGGAATTCTCCAATGCAGCCCCGGCGTCTGCGTATCCTTAATCACAGTGCTGTTCTCATCGGTTCGAGCAAATTGAAAGCGCCAGCCGTTTTGCAGCTCCATGCTCCACCGATTAGTGATTGCGCCGATGATCAGGCTCTGGGTGTTCCTCAAATCGGCAAGTTCCACAGCGCTTGCCATGCGCACCCGCACATCCTTGGTCCGGCGGCTGAGCATGGTTGAGACTTCATTTGCTGCGATCAAGTCCCCAAATCCGACGTACTGGTTCTGAACAGGAATCACGTCCGTCCCACTGATCAGTTCAGGCGGAAGCTGAATTGCACGCTGCATGGCGGGGATGCGTTGCGCGGGTAGGCGTTCCTCACTTAGGAAGGTGGGCGCGCCTGGAAACATGATAGACAATGGGATGTCCAACAGCCACCAGCATGGGTTCGTTTGACTGAAACACCGGGGCCCAGAATAAATTGAAGGCTTTCTTGTTAGCGTTGGCTGGGGAAGAAACATACATCCAGGTCACTGCGGATCCACAAACGGCCAATATCGAGCTACGTGTGAAATCACGGGCTGGACAGTTGGTGCCGGCGAGACCGGTTCTGGAGAAAGAATATCTTTGGCAGCGGCATAACGGAACTCGGGAGCATAAGATCCCGACGGCAGATCGATCACTACTGGGGCTGAAACGCCATTAGCCGTTACATAGTATTGAGCCAGGCGTTTGCGAACTTCGCGCGCCCCTACCCCGTCACCCATATCGGCCTGGGGCTGGCGGCCAAACACTTCCACTGCGATGCTGCGTTCCTTCAGGCTACCGATTTCCCCGGATAGGGATTTTAGACAAACAGACTCCAGGAATTGCTGGCATCGCTTGCTGCCATGGAAGGATGGGCTGGCAAGGATGTCCCGCAGTTGCGTTTGAATTTCTTCAGCAACTGGAACAATTGAGCGGTGTAAGACTTGTGAATCTTTCGAGGTTGCCACCAAGTTCGCCATAGCCTACGGAATTTGATTGTCCTTCTTTTGGACTTACCTGTAACCCGTAGCGGTCTCGTACTTTGGGTGAAATAATTATGGGAAATCTCAACAGGTATTTCAATTCGGTGAAAATTCCTGTCTGGGTGCTTAAGTTGCTTTGCGCCGATTGAAAGGCATATAGTGGCTACAAGACATTCAGCGGGGTTCCCCATCCCAATAGTCCAGGGTTGTTGTAACAGTTGTTCAATTTATGAGGAGTCCAAGATGACTAAGTCTCTTTTCAAGAGTACAATTCTATCCGCACTGCTATGCTTTTCCGCATTAGCGCAGGCACCCACGGGCACCATTACAGGCAGAGTAACCGACGGCAGCGGCGGGGCAATCCCCGGTGCCAAAATCACTATCGAAGCCGAAACTACAGGCTTTAAACAGACGCAAACTTCCAACGCAGAAGGCCGCTACGTGCAACCCAGTCTTTTGCCGGGCTCGTATAAGGTCACTTCGGAAAAAACGGGCTTCTCTAAATTCGTAACTACTGGAATCGGTCTAGATGCCAGCCAATCGGTAACCGTCGACGTTTCAATGAAAGTCGGCGATGTGGCAACCACTGTGGAAGTGACGGCAGACGTAGCTCAGTTGAAGACGGAAACGTCCAGCGCCTCCACAACCATTACACAGCGCCAGATTCTGGATCTGCCAACCGGCCGCAACCCATTTGCGATCGCAACATTGACTTCGGGTGTAATTCCTGGCGGCGGTTCCACTCCTTGGATCAGCGGCGGCCGTAATGCCACCAGCGAAATCCTGATTGACGGAAACACGGGCATTGTTCCAGAAAACAACGTCAGCATCAATGATGGCGGCTATACACCTATTATGGATAGCATTGCCGAAGTGACAGTGATCAAGAACTCCCTGGCTGCCGAATATGGACGCACCGGCGGCGGCGTTATCACCGCAACCACTCGTAGCGGTGGCAACACACCACATATTGGATTGTTTGAATACTTCCGGAATCCTGCCCTGAATGCCAATAGCTGGGGTAACAACCGCAATGGCGTGAAGCGACCCAATTGCTGCTCATTTAATCAGTACGGGTTCAATGTCGGCGGACCGATTGTGATTCCTCACATTTATGATGGCCACAATAAAACTTTCATGTTCTGGAGCCATCAGTTCACCAAGAACTCCAGCATCCAGACACCTACTGCCACAGTGCCGGTTCAGGAATGGAGAGACGGTAATTTCGCCAACCTCCGCCAGGCGAATAATGCCGCAGGCAACCCGCTTATCGTTATCTTTGATCCGCTGACATACAGCAGCGGCGTTCGTACCGCTTTCCCGGGCAATATCATTCCTCAAAACAGAATCGATCCCATTTCCAAGGGTCTATTGAAGTTTTGGCCTACCGCGAACAACACTCAGAACATCACTGCTGGTGCTACCACAATTGGTGCAAACAACTTTCTGGCACAAGGCAAACAGCGCAGCACCGATAACCGCTTCGATTCGCGTCTGGATCATTACTTCAGTGAAAAGCTGAGAATGTTCGCGCGCGGCTCTTACGACAATGGCCCCAATTTTCCATTCAACGGTTTTGGTAACATCGCCACCAGCATTGGTGACGGTAACACAACCAGCACACTCCCCAACATTACCAGCAACTTCGTTTATTCAATCACCCCAACCACTATCGTCAACGCCAGCTTGGGCTTCGGCCAGAAGGACGTTACCCGGTATCCTTTCTCCACCGGCACAAAGCCCAGTTCCTTGGGATTCCCCACAGCGCTGGATAGTATTGTTGCTTTGAATAATTCGGAGTTTCCAAACATTAGTGGAACTGGAGTCGCAAATCTAGGCCAGAATACATTCACCTATCTCGATATCAAGTCTTACGCATATACTGCTCGTGCCGACGTCAGCAAAGTATTCGCCAAGCACACCGTTAAGACTGGAGGTGAATATCGTAAGCTGATGCTGAACTTCACGCAATATGGAAACCCCAGCGGCCAATACAACTTCGGGATAAACCCAACCTCCAGAGTGGCTGGTCCTACAAACCCTACAAGCCAGATTGAAGGATTTGGATTTGCCAGCTTTCTGCTTGGAATTCCTAACGGCGGCGGTATCAGCCATAGCTTCTCCAACGCTACAGCCGCCAACTACTTCGCATTTTTCGTGGATGACACCTGGAAGGTTAGCCGCAAACTTACCATGAACATTGGATTACGCTATGAAGCAGAACAGCCCAGAACCGAACGTTACAACCGCTTGAATCATTTCGACCTGAATGCAACTTCTCCACTTGCGGGTAAGGTTCCTGCGTTTCCCAATTTGAAAGGTGCTTTCGTATTCCAGGACAAAGACAATCGTCGTCAGGTTCCTACTGATTTGAACAATTGGGGGCCGCGTTTTGGCTTTGCATACCAGATCACACCCAAGACAGTTTTCCGCGCAGCTTACGGTATCACTTACTCCGGTTCGGCTATCACAGCGGCCGGCACCTCTGGCAGCTCTGGTGTAATTGGATTCGAGAACAGCACTCCATTCACATCCACCATCGACAACTATGCCACCATTTTGACCACTTGGAGCAATCCTTACCCCACAGGGTATAACTTGCCCCTGGGTGCAGCGGGCGGTCCTGGAACCAACATCGGCCTGGGCATCGGCAGTGGCATTTTCATCGACAACCAGAACCCTATGATTCAGCAATGGAATGCTAACCTCCAGCGTGAAATCAAAGGCGGATGGGTACTGGAAGTTGGCTACTTAGCTAGCACTGGCCATCATTTGATTGACGGCGAAGGCGGCATCAATATGAATCAGTTGCCAGCCTCGGCCTTCGCGTTGGGTGCCACGCTTAACGACAACGTACCAAATCCGTTCTATCGAGTAGCAGGCGTGAACACCACATCGGCTCTCTATAATGGCCTCACCACTTCACGGCGGCAATTGTTGACTGCTTTTCCCCAATACACTGGAGTTTCTCCCTTCCGTATTCCACAGGCCAACTCCAACTACAATGCATTCACTTTTGAAGCCAACAAGCGCTTTTCTCATGGATTGCAGATGTTGGTAAGCTTCACGGGAGGTAAAACTCAGGATGACGCATCGGCTACCGTGGGCTTCCTTGGCGCCCTTGGCGGCAAGCAGGATTATTACAATCGCAAGGCTGAAAAGTCCATCTCGGCGCAAGACATTTCCAAGCGTCTGGTCATCAGCGGAAACTATGAAATTCCGTTTGGCCGGAACCGCAAGTTCGCAGCCAATCTGCCAAAGCCAGTGGATTTCGTCCTCGGCGGATGGCAGGTTAACGGCATCTACACGGCGCAAACAGGTCTTCCTTTCGCCATCAGCAACGGTGGCAACAACTGCCAGATTGGCTGCGCTAACCAGCGTCCTAACAACAATGGCACTTCGGCAAAGAGAACCGGTCCCATCGACCAACGCCTTGGCACGGGTGGAGCACCTACCTACTTTGACACAAGCGTGTTTTCGCAAGCTGGTAACTTCACTTTTGGGAACACATCGCGCTTCTCCCCTGATCTGCGCTCACCCTCTTTATTCAACATGGACTTCTCTGTGTTCAAAGGTTTCAAGTGGAGAGAGAAGTTGACTGCTCAAATCCGGGCCGAAGCTTTCAATGGCTTCAATCATCCAACCTGGGGCAATCCTGGTTTGACTGTGAACCAGCCCGGAACGTTTGGCATCATCACCAATGCTGGTGGTAACCGGATCATGCAATTGGCTTTGAAGGTTAACTACTAAGCTAAGTTCCTGAAAAGTTGATTTAGAAAAGGGGCTTCCGTAACTGGAAGCCCCTTTGTAGTTTAAATTGCTATGTTAATAGGACATTATGCGATCCCTTATCTTTCTTCTTCTATCTATCACTTCCGCTCATGCACAACAGGCCGTCGATAAAGCCACCATAGACCGCTGGATGAAGGAGCTCTCCAACTGGGGGCGCTGGGGGAAAACCGACCAGGCCGGCACCTATAACCTGATCACCGCCGCCAAGCGTAAGGCCGCCGCTGCCCTTGCCAAGGAGGGCTTCGCCGTGTCGCTTGCTCGCGACGCTGACACCGTGAAATCGGCCGACAATGGCAATCCCTTTGGACGAAAAATGCTATCCAGCGGCGTCGACCCCAAACCCATGTTCGCCATGGATAACTACAGCACCAGTTACCACGGCCAGTCACTTACTCACTTAGACGCCCTTTCACACATGTTCTATGAAGGGAAAACTTACAACGGCTATGCGCAGGATCAGATCAACGCAAGCGGTGCTGGGCAACTGGACGTCACCGCCTTTAAAGCCGGCTTTTTTTCGCGCGGCATCCTGATCGACATTCCACGCTTGAAAGGCGTGAAGTATCTGGAACTCTCCACCCCCATCTACCCAGCCGATCTCGATGCCTGGGAAAAGAAGACGGGCATTAAAGTTGGTCCTGGCGATATCGTTCTGGTGAGGACAGGCCGCTGGGCGCGCCGCGCGGAAAAAGGCGCCTGGAATATCGGCGAGGCTGCCGCAGGGATGCATGCATCTTGCGCCCGCTGGTTCAAGCAGCGCGATGTTGCCATGGTGGGCTCCGATACTCACGGGGAGTTGGAACCATCGGGCATCGGCGGTATTCCCTTTCCGCTGCATCAACTGTTGATCGTTGCCATGGGCACACCGATGCTCGACAACTGCGATTTAGAAGCATTGGGCGAAGCCGCTGCGGCCCGCAGGCGCTGGGAATTTCTGTTCACCGCCGCACCCATACCGGTGCCGAAAGGCACAGGGTCGCCCATGAATCCTGTGGCCGTGTTTTAACCCCCCATGATAATGGGGGATCGGCGTGCGCAACCGGTTCTGCATCAGCCGCCAAGACTACCCATCTAACTCAACTGCCGTTTTTGGGATAATACAGTCTATGAATCGCCGGTCGTTCCTGACTACCGCAACAGCCGCACCCCTGGCTGCCGCACAAGTGGCTGCCGCACAACAGTTACGAGGTCTCAACTTGCGTCTTGGCATTGATCTTTTCAGTATCCGGTCCCAAGGCTGGACCCCTTTTGAATACCTTGACTATTGCGCCAAATGGGGTGCCAAGGTGGTCCACTTTTCAGAAATTCGTTTCATCGGAAATCTTGAAAAAGATCACCTGAAAAAGGTGGGCGCGTACGCCAAGAAACTGGGAATTGAAGTGGAAATCGGCATGCGCTCCATCTGCCCAACTTCAACTCTCTTCGATTTAAAACAAGGTACTGGCGAAGAACAGATCGGCCGCATGATTGACGCAGCCGTCACCGTCGGTTCGCCGATCATCCGTGCATTCCTTGGCCAAAGCGCCGACCGCAGCACCAAAATTCCGTTGGAACAGCACATTGAAAACGCCGCCAAAGTTATGCGCGGTGTGCGGTCAAAGGCCATGGATAACGGCAAGAAAATCGCCATAGAAAATCACGCGGGTGATATGCAGGGCCGCGAATTGAAATCGCTGATTGAACAAGCAGGCAAGGATTTTGTGGGCGCCTGTCTTGATTCCGGCAATCCCTGTTGGACGGTGGAAGATCCGCACGTCACTTTGGAACACTTGGCACCTTATGTACTCACAAGCCACGTGCGTGACAGCATGGTTTGGCGCACTCCCGAAGGTGCAGCGGTGCAGTGGACTAGGCTGGGCGAAGGCAACGTGGGCATTGCTGAATGGATTAAGAAGTACGTGGAACTGTGCCCCGGCAAAGCAATGTCGCTGGAAATCATTGTTACCAATGCGCGGCAATTTCCCTACCTGCAACCAAAGTTCTGGGATGCGTACCGCAAACAACCCGCCTGGGAATTCGCACGCTTCGCCGCGATTGCTGAAAAAGGCAAACCGCAGGCCGATCGTCCTAAGCTTTCGCAGCCAGAGGCAATTGCCAAGGAACGGGAAGATCTGGAAGTCTCCTTGAAATGGTTGCAAGCCCTCCAAACCGCATGAGGACTGCACTTTTCAGCTTAGTTTTGTTCTGCACCACCGCCTCAGCGCAGTTGGTGGATTTCGTCAAAGGCCAGACTGCGCGCGGAAATTTCGAAGCCGCTGAGCAGATGATCGCCCAACT
Organism: Bryobacterales bacterium; assembly: GCA_043745195.1. Classification (GTDB taxonomy): domain Bacteria; phylum Acidobacteriota; class Terriglobia; order Bryobacterales; family Bryobacteraceae; genus JANXSF01. The sequence continues at coordinate 17,532 of JAYTTF010000148.1, forward strand.
AAAAGCCAAGCATGGCCCGCTTCCGGAAATCATTGAAGGGCATTCGTGGTTGGGCCGCGGGGCACTTGCTGCCAAGCAATTGGACAAAGCAGAAAAGTACGCCGCCGCAACTTATGCGCTTTGCGATGATGCGTTGAAGAGCCGTAAATTAGACGTTGAACCACGCTTGCCCATTGCATTGGGCGCAGCTATTGAAGTGCAGGCTCAGGTGCTGGCCCAGCGCGGCCAGCGCAGTGAGGCAGTAGGTTACCTGAACACGCAACTGAACCGCTACCGCACCACCAGCATCCGCGCACGCATTCAAAAGAATATTCATCTGTTGAGTCTGGAAGGTAAGCCCGCACCCCCGCTGGAAGGCGTGACGAAATGGCAAGGCAAGCCGACGCTACTGTTCTTTTGGGCTCACTGGTGCTCCGATTGCAAACAGCAGGGCCCCGTGATTGAGCGTTTGCGTCAGGAGTTTCCTTCCTTGCAAGTGTTAGCTCCAACGCAAACGTACGGTTATGTTGGTGGAGGCGAGGACGCGTCGCGAGCCGTAGAGTTGCCCTACATCAAACGCATCTTCGACCAGTTCTATGTCTCGTTGGGGCCAGTGCTAATGCCAGTGAATGAGGAAAACTTCCGCGCTTACGGTGCCAGTTCCACGCCAACTCTTGTGCTTGTAGATAAGGCCGGTGTGGTGAGAATGTATCATCCAGGACAGATGAGCTACGAAGAACTGAAGCCCATTTTTGCCCGTTGGGTGAAATAGCCGAAAGATGCGGTATAATAAGAAGGTTGAACACGTCGGGGCGTAGCGCAGCCTGGTAGCGCACCTGTCTTGGGCACAGGGGGTCGCGAGTTCGAATCCCGCCGCCCCGACCATCATCCTCAACCCGCTCAGTCACTTTGCGGGAAACATATATAATATAAGCCTTTTTGACAGAGGGCCGAATTAAAAAGGCATTAGAAAGCCAAGGCGGGGGGAATCCGGCCTTGGACTGGGTAATGACGGCGGGCTTTTACTTCGCTTGGACTGTGCCTTTAGGCGGTTCATGTTCGCGGCGTGGACGTTGAGTTCGTCAATGAGGCGGTTGTAGACCTCCCATCCGAAGCGCCCCGAAAGCTGATGCCCCGCGCGGTGATCTCGTAGGGTCCGCTTGCTTCCAGCAGGAACATCAACACGGCGTCGATTGCGATGCAATACTTCGATTGCTCCGAGTACAACTCTCGAACGCGAGGGAAGGAGAGGAACGGATAGCGCAAGCCAAGCGGAGTTAGCTGACATTGATCCTTCGGCAAGCGATGAGTTCATGAAGGCAATGAACGATGTCTTCAACGCCACAGTGCGATTCAGCCGCGAGTCGTGTGCCTTCCACACCGCGCCCATGCCGCCTTCGCCGATGGGCGCAAGGATGCGGTAAGGCCCCATCATTTCCCCAAGCGTCATTGGCGTCGAACCCCGCAACTTCTGCGATAACTCATTGCCATCATGCTCCAACACAACACGAGCCTCCGGCTCAAGCGCTATCGCCGCGTGATACACCTGCTCCAGTTCGCTCCATCGCTCTCCCTAAATCATTTTCGTGACCCTAGTGCATGAAGTGCATGAGTATACTTTGCCTGCCGGTAAACTGACGGGTGGTCAAGGAGCGGCTATCCTGCTTTCCAATTCTTTGGGAGCAAGCAACCTAAAATCCTTCAGATTGAACCTATACACCCTGTCGCAATCCGCCTTCAGGGCACCATGGAGGTGTAAGGCCTCATAAACAACACCACCTATCAAGCCGGCTGCGGTGCACGATCAAAGAACTACCTTTGTAATCCTCAGCCAAAAGAACCACAAGCTCGAAATATGGCAAAATGTTCTCGTCCAAAATACGGCCCGCCTCGGAAGGGTGGATTCGTGGGTTGAACGGCGCACGGGTAATAACCGAATAAAACTCCGCCAAACCGTGAGTGCTGTACGCCCGGTGAAGCCGCCTTCCTTGACCGCTTTGACCAAATCGAATGACTGACCATGATGCGGGTGATCCTGAATGCAAGCAGCGATTAAAACATTGGTGTCAAGATAAGCTTTCACCGACCAGCCACGTGTCGGGTGCGATCCTCTCGGTCCTTACGAATTTGCCTCCACAATGTCAAATCCTGGCGGGAGTTTCCCAGTGTGAACCCAAAGTCCCTCCTTGCTTCAACATGGTGGGGCGAACTTCAGTCGGTTTAAGTGGTTCCTTCAACGGTTTCGATCATTTCAAGATCGCTGCCAGCCGCCAACCCTAGCCGGTCTCGCACTGGTTTGGGCAAAATGACTCTTCCTGCTTTGTCTGCTTTTAAGGTCATTCCATTTAAAATGGCATATGCCATAGAGAATGGCAAATACTCGCTAAAGCGGCAAGGTTTCGCGAAAGGCGTTTCCGCAACTTTGGCCGGATGATTTGAAGGATCGTCGGGGTCCTCGCTCTTGGGATGCACTTGGGCATAACGCCCGCCGCGCGCCACTACCTCTTTGGCTTCGTTGGAACTCCTCATCCGCACGCCCAGTAGCCGAATAGTGCTCCTGCTTTGGCGACCGGAGTTTTCAAGCGACTATTTTGAAAGATTGGCAATCTCGTTCGTCGGGGATCTTCGTGGGCTTTCCTGAAGATTGACCAGCTTATCCGCCCCGCTGGGTAGGATTGTGAAAGTTTCAGGGGCTTTCACAGCCAAATCCAATCGTTGAAGTGAAGAGACAGGCATGTTATAGACGTCGCTGCCAAAGGAAAAATCACCCTTTTTTAAGCGGCGTCGAAAGGTCCAGATGCGCTGCAACTCCCACAACATACTGCGCGCATAGGAGGTCTGCTTATCCTCTGTATCATTCGCGAACAGGCTTTTGATCAGATGGTAGGCTTTTTTCGGTCGCTTGGCGAAAGAAATGGTATGAAAGAACAGGAATCCGAACAGTATGAAAAGTGTGATCTGCCAGGATGAGAAACGGTCGTTGTAAGACGTCTTTTTTACAAAAAAGCTTTGGAACGTGAACAGACTCAAAAAGTATTTGTCGTCCAACTGAGGTATCTTGCCGGCATCGCGCAGGGCATTGAAAGACTCTGTGTTTGGCTGCGGTGAATAGGCGTTGATGTTCACGCCGGAAAAGCCACCCAAGGCGCAACGCAATATGCATTTATACATGTTTGCGAGGCTTAGCCAATCGTCCTCTGGAAATCCAAAGATGAAGTTGCAGGTAACGCTGATTCCGCCCTCAATTGCCTGATTTGCCGCCGTAAACAGGGAGTCCAGCTTTACCGCTTTATGGATGGCCTTTAGGATCCGTACATCTCCGGATTCAGGAGCGAAGGGGAAATCAGAGCAGCCACTTTCTTTGAGTGCCGTGGCAACCTCTTTGTCGATTGCTTCACTGCGCGTGCCCGACGGTAGTTGGTAGGTCACTTTCAGTCTGCGGCGTTGAATCTCACCAGCAAAATTTAAGATCCAGTCTCGCCGCACGATCGCTGTAAGGTCCTCAAAATGGAAGTCGGTCACTTGATACCGGCCGATATACTTTTCCATCTCGTCAACAACCTTGCGATAATCGCGCGCCACCCACTTTTGAGTCCACATTTGCGGACTGGTGCAAAAGGAGCATTTATAGGGGCATCCACGCGTGGCCAGCATCGGCATATAGCGACCCTTCACCGCGCCGTGTGGTTGACCTAACTCAATATAATCGTCGATCCGGAAATGATTCCAAGCCGGCTCCGGGATTGCGTCAATGTCTCGAATGCGAGCCCGGCGAGGCGTTGCAATGGTCTTGTCGCCATCCCGGTAACAGATGCCGGCAATGGACGAGGCCGGTTGATGTCCGCCTGAAATGTGATCGAGCAACTCCACGATCGTCTCTTCGCCTTCCCCCATACAGATATAGTCAACAGGGGACTGCTGCATGGTGAGGTCCGGCATGCCTGTCGGATGTTCCCCGCCAAAGATAATGGCCTTGGTCGGGTGAGCTTTTCGAATCTTGTGCAGCAATTGGCGCGTGGCAAGCCAACCGCAGGAGAACATATTGCTTACACCAATCGCGTCGGTGCGTGGGTCAATGCGACGTACAACCTCATCGAACTGCAGCCCCCGTAAGTAGACGGGGCCGAACGGAGTGTACTCAGTCATCCCTTCGCCAATGGAATCAATAACTTCAACCTGATGCCCAGCCGCCTCAATACTAGCGGCGATGTAGGCAATCCCCAGCGGGGCGACCACGACATTAGATGCATGGTTGAGGGGAAACGCCATCCGGGGTACTTCAATCAAAGTAGTGTGCATGAAACCTTATCATCTTTCGGCAGGGAGGAGAACAATCTTTACTCGACCGTTCCAGATAGAATTGTCCAATGAGCTTTCATTTTGTGCCCCTGTATTTCCCGTATCTTCTTGCGTTTCTAATCCTCTGTTGGGCCTTGAGGCAAAGTCGTCTTCATGCCGATTTCCTGGACTCGGTCGAATCCTGGCTCGCCTGCCCCCTATTGAAGCCCCCCCGATCGCAAATGGACCGCTTTTATATACCCCTGGGGCTATTTGCTGTCCTGGCGGCGTTCGCATTTCTGGAATACTTCGACCCTTTCTTCTTTACGGCGGACGACAACCTTTCGGCCTTTTTTCCCGTAATCCTCGACGGCTGCCGCAGCGCGTTTTCCGGTGTTTTCCCCTCCTGGAATCCCTACCAGTATCTTGGTTCTCCCACAACAACATACGGGATTTACGCCCTAACTTATCCTGTTTTGTATTTAGCCTACGGAATCGCCCGCTTGATTGGGAAGGAATTCGCCACCCTCGAAGTGTTGGCTTTAATCCACTTGGTTGCCGCCTACTTTGCCAACGTGGCCTGGCTCAGACGGTTGCGTTGGACTAGCGTAATGGTTGCCGCCGGAGCATTTGCCGTCACCTACAGCGGCTATCAGTTAGTGGCCGGTCGATGCTGGTATTACATGCTGCCAGTGGGCGTCTACTTTCCACTGCTACTCCGTCAGCTGCATGTGTTGCTTGAAGACGAAAAAGTCGGCAGACTTTGGATTTGGCAAACTGGATTCATCCTCGGCCTGTGGTTCCACGCCGGAAACGCGCAAATGTGGACTTACGGCATTCTATTCTCCGGCGCGATGCTGGCTTTATGGTGGTATCTAGGAGAATTGGCTGGTGCCCGGCTGGTCTACGCTGTGGCGGCACTCACCATCGGAGTTGGAATCGCCACGCCACTCCTACTGCTGCAGGTCCGCGAAATGGCGGCACGCACGGTCAATACTGGACCCATCAGCTACCAAATCGCAGAAGGCATTTCCTTCACTGGGGGAACAGCCTACGTTGTGTTAGTGGCGTTTATCCTATTAGTTATACTTGTCTCTCGCCGACGCTTCTCACGTCATGTGATTGGAGGACAGATATATACAATTCTCGCCATTCTTGCAGCAGCGATGGCAGCAGGCTCGCTCGGTTTATGGAAGGTTTTTATCGCCTTGCCCCCCTTCGCCAAGTTCAGCGTGCCTTTCAAATTCTTAGGAATTTTTGCGCCCCTAAGCATCGCCAGCGCCGGTCTTTTCATCGAGCGCCTCAGCCGTAGACGGAGCTCTGAAAACTGGATTCCTCATTGCTCTGCGGCAATTATCGTTGGACTCACCCTTTGGAACCTCGCAACAAACAACAAGCCATTCTTTCCCTTCGCCGATAAACCATACCCTTTAGCCGTCCGCGCCTTCGCCGAACTGGTCAAGCCCGGCGCTTCCCCAGAAGGCCGCATTTACGCTCATGCCATGGAAAGAGATTCCCAGCTTGGGTTTGTGCAAAACCTATCTCTTAATTTTCCCACTGCGTACCAAATTCCCGCTTTTTCAGGATACGACACCACCAGCGAGTCTAACCCCGCCTACCAGAAAGCCGCTGATCGCGTGGATCGCAATATCGAGGAACTCAAAGAATATGGCGTGCGGTGGATTTTATCGGACCGGCGGCCGTTCACCACTCTTGATCGCTGGATAGAAACCACCAAGCGGCTGTTCCCCAACCTCGGGGATTTACCCATGACCAAGCGTTTAGACCTTGGTGACCTGGACGTCTTCGAGGTTCTGGGTAGCCGACCTCTGGTGTTCGACATTGATTCCGGCCGCCCAATTCCGTTCACGCTCCGCTCAGACGGATTGGACATTACTCCCGCAAGCGCCCGGGCAGTAACGGTGAATTTTTTAAACAGGGCGTGGATGGAAGCCCACGACCAAAACGGGGTAGCCCAACCCATTCAAACGGACTCTTATGGAAGAATGACTCTGACGCCCACACTTGGCGCAAGCAAGGTGGCGATTCGCTATAGTCCGCCCTGGATGGCGACGATATTGGCAGGAACGATGGTCCTGCTTTTCGGCCTTGCAATTCCAGGCATCTTCAACCGGTACACCGGGGGATGGTTAGGGAAGGGGTAACTGGAACATGACCGGATCTGCCGTGCGCTCCTTCACAGTCATTGTTGGAAGAATTGCGTCGATGGCGCGGAATCCAAATCCTTCGCCTTCCATCCTTGCGGCGATGTCTTTAATCCCAAAAACGGCAGTTGACGCACCGTCCATAGATCAGCTTCCGTACCCACCGACAGTTGCGTGGAAACCATCTGTCACCTGAATGGTGTGCGCTCTTTCGATTCTAAATTCAATCGTGGGGCTCGGCGTGGGACTAAGGTGCGGAGGGCTAGAAGAGTTAGGTACAGAATTGCGCTGCTCACATCTAACGGTACAAAATCCAGGACACTGGTGACACACTCACAGTTTTCTAGGCTAGTGCCTTAGTCTAAGGGATAAAAATACTTAGCCAGTACTGAGACTAGCCGTTACTCCCGATGTACCTATCATGCGGCAGTTTGGATCAGTGCAGGAACTGTATTTCTACCAAGTGCTTGCTAACTTTTCGATACGAGGATCTGTTCATGATAAAAAATACAATACGAAGCATCGCCTTCGGACTTACAATTTTGGCAACTTTGGGCATTCAAGAGGCTCACGCGAGTGTACTGAATGACACTTATACATTCACTGGAGTTTGTAGGGTGGGGGATTGCACCGGTGTTGGCATTGGTAGCCTGGTTGTTAACAACTACGTGCTTGGTGATACCTTGACAAACGCCAATTTTGTTAGTTTTGACTACACTTCCGACTTAATTCCGTCTTTTTCAATTACTTCGGCGACCCTGTTATTTATAAACGGATCACTCAATAGTGACCTCGCTGGAGGCGTGTCCTCCATTTCAATTGTGGCTCCATTCATGATGTTTGTTTCCAGCACAAACGGCGCTGGCGCTTGGTGTATTGGCGCCGTTTGCGGTTCAGACGATGGACCATCCAGTTCGTGGACGAGTTCGCAGTCGTCCACTCCAGAACCTGCAACGCTATTTGTGTCAGTTCTGGGTTTAACGGCAATTGGCTTAGCCCGTCGCAAGCAATCTGCTTGAGGCAATTTTCCGTCTCAACCCATTCTTTTCCCTCCTCCCAGTGGGTTGAGACGGATTCTAAGAAACAAGCGCGGCCTTTGCGCTAATTATCTTCTGTTAATCTGCATGGTCCGGCAATCCATATTCAATCTTTCGGCGTAATCTCTTCTGAAGATGCTTTGCTTCCATACTATTTCCTGCTCAAATAAGATGAGAAGAAATCCTATGAAAATGACCATCCCATTCATCCTACTAGCCCTCGCATCCTCTACGCTGTCCGCCCAACAGATGTCGCAGTCAGAGCGTGACATGGCAATGAGCCACTTGCACGCAACCCGCAAAATGTTCCTTGATTCCGTTGCTGGCCTTAGTCCTGCACAGCTCAGTTTCAAAGCTTCGCCGGAACGCTGGAGCATTACCGAGTGCGCTGAACACATTACCCTTAGCGAAGAATTGATATTTGGTGTTGCATCGGATCGGGTTATGAAAACGCCTGCGGTGAAGCGCGATCCAGCGGTCTATAAGAAAGTAGACGTGGAGCTGCCCAAAATGACTATCGATCGCAGCAAAAAAGCACAAGCGCCAGAGGTTCTTAAGCCTTCTAATAAATGGAAGTCCATGGATGAAATGCTTGCCGAGTTCAAGCAGCGTCGGGATCGCAGCATTGCTTGGGTGGAAAAAACAGATGCCGATGTGCGCGCCCACGTTACCCCGCATCCGATTTTCAAAGAACTCGACGCCTATCAATGGATCTTGCTGCTGTCTGCTCACTCGGAGCGGCACACGCTTCAGATTCTGGAGGTGAAGGCTGAACCAAATTTTCCTAAATAGCGGAAAGGGCTGGTGCTCCATTTTGCCCGAAATTCAAAAAAGTAGGCTCACTGCGTGACCGTTGCACAACGCGAAGAAATGAAAGACCGCTTGGAATTGAGCCGTCAGGTGGTTCGAAAAGCTGTCGAAGGCTTAGCCGACTACCAATGGCGGTTCGTCCCGGCTGAGGGAGGGTGGTCCGTAGCTCAGTGCCTTGAACACATCAGCTATGTGGAAGCCAAAATAGTTGCATTGCTTCAGCAAACCATTGAAAGTTCGCCTGCTGATCAAAGCATGCTGGACCTTACGGCCGGTAAAGATGGGAAGCTGATTCATCTTTTTCCAGATCGAAGCCGCAAAGTGAAGATGCCGCCTAATTTCGATTTTCCACAAGGCACGAAGCCTGGCCCAATGTTGGTGAAGGAATTTGATGAAGTTCGAGACCAGTCCATTGAATTTCTAATGAAGGCCACGGTTGACCTCCGCTTGTGGACCGCCGAACATATTGTGTTCAAGACTCTCCATGGAGGCCAGTGGATGCTGGTGATCGCGCTGCATGCTGAACGGCACGCTGGGCAAATTATGGAAATCCGTCAACACGAGGGATTTCCGGCTTAGGAAAATTACAGCTTGCGGAGCCAATCGAAAATGGCATGGAAATGGTCAATATGATCGGGAGCCGAGTTGCCCGCGTATCCCAACACCTGGAAATTTCCCGAACGTACTTCGCTTAATTGCTGCATGCCGAATACTCCCCAACGCAACACTGCTTTGCGCTTCAAACCCAATTTCTGCAATAGGTAATCCGCAGTTTCAGTAGAGGAAGCGTAGGTTCCTGGAAACACTTCCGAATGTGCAATCAACATTCGTTTGGTCCCCTTCGCCGCCAGACTGGCGAAATCTAAAATAGATTCCAAATCGGCGGGGACAATTGGGCCGGGTTTGTCGCCCGTTTCATAGCCGGCATGCAGACTATCGGCCAGAACAATTCCGTCCACGCGTTTCACGCTTAATGGATCCCGCAGAATTTCGCGGACGGCACCGTATCCAGCACTGAAAGAAGTAAGGTAGACCGGGCGAAATGCGCATTTGCATTTCTGTTCCGCTTCAACCAGCAATTGCCGAAAGCGTTCACCGGAGCCGATGGCGGCGGAGTAAGTGTCGGATCCGCCGGTAGCAAGCACCGAAAGCGCTGCAGCATTTTCGCGCCAGCGGTGAACCCCTGCCTCCACATAACTGCTCTCACCATGAAAGTGCACGGCAAGTGGGCGAACGGCAAGCCGTCCTTTGGGAATCAGGATGCTTCCGACAGATAGGCTATGGTGAACGCCATTGACAGGTTGATTTTTAAGCCGTCCATGTTCCCGAGTCGATTCCGTCATCGGCGACGGATTCTGCGGCAACTGCATTAGAAGCAGAGCAAAAATTGCCAGCATAAGCTTGCCGCCGTTACTTGATTTCGGGGCTGGAAGCGGTGGCCGGTTCAGGACCCCAATTGTTGCGAATCACCAGACTTTGATCGGAATAAAAGCTGCGGCGACCGGTACCGCCAAAGGCATCAGGATTCACATTGATTGTGTAGCCGCCCGGCGTTCCCTGCATTTGGAAGGTGTATCCATTCTTCTTCCCCGTTGCCAAATCGCTAGGAATTAAATCCGCTGCGCTGGCCGATTGTGCACCGCTGGGAGGTGGTCCAAGCTCGCTCATGGCAATCGCAAATTTGCCAAATTGTGAATTATATTGGGCCTGCCCAGTATGAATGGTGCCAATCTGTTTGGTGACACTCAACTCGTTAGCGCTCATTTTTGCTTGATTCACTTTGGGGAGGGCAACGGCCAAAATTGTCAGGATAATTGCGATAACAATAAGCAATTCCATCAACGAAAAGCCGCTGCTGGCTTGGCGGCGCTGGTTGGATTGATTCACGATAGACATACTGTTATCATATGACGTTTGCCGAAGCCAATTCGTGGAGGCCAACTGTTATTTCATTGCCGGACTAGCGGCTGTAGCCGGTTCAGCTCCCCAATTTTCACGAATCCACAGGGTTTGATCGGAATAAAAGGTCTTCCGTCCGGTACCTTTATAGACGTCCGGTTTGGCCGAAATTGTATATCCCGCAGCAGTGCCCTGCAACTGAAAAGTGAAGCCGTTCTTCTTGCCGTTGGCTAATTCATAAGGGATCAAGTCGGCTGCGCTTGCTGATGATTCCCCATTCGGCGAAGGACCCAATTCTGTGAGCGTGACCGCAAACTTCCCAAATTGAGCCTGATACTGAGCCTGCGCGGCTTGAATAGTGCCAATCTGCTTAGCGACAGCCAATTCGTTGGTTCCCATTTTGATGCCATGGGCATTTGGAATGAGGATAGAAAGGATGGTTAGGATAATAGCAATTACAATGAGTAGTTCCATCAGAGAAAAGCCGCTAGTTACTCGGCGGCGATTCGATGGGTTTGAGTTAGTAACCATGATGAAGGAAAGGACGAGCTTATCTTCACATTCGTTGAGTTAGTTGTGAACTGCAACCCTAAAGAAGATTCCTGCTTCCGAAGGGATTACATTAGGCCCGATTCACTAGCCGATAGGTACAATGCTCAGGTCGTCGATTGCTGCGTAGTCATTAAAATCCGTGGTGACAAGCGGACAGCTCCATTGCATTGCGGCGGAAGCGATCCAAGCATCTGCCGTCTGGATCGGCTTCCCAGCCCGGCGCCATTGGTTTACTATTTCTGTCCAAAGCGAGCAAGTTCGTTCGTCTGGATAAAGAGTAAGGTATCCGCGATGCGCCGATCCAGGGCTTCACGACGAACGCTTCCCCAGTTGTTGGAGGCTGGCCATAGCAGCAATTCCGCTCAGCTCATGAATGAAATGACCAATTGATGTCCTGCAACCCTATCAATGCATTTCTGCCGCAGAGGATGGTTCTTATTGTAGAGGATCGAAACGATATTCGTATCGAGGAACAGTGCGTTCATCGGTGTGTGTTTTGGGATTCCGGGTTCTGGCGGCGCAGCTCACGAATCATATTGTTGAAGGTGTCAACTTCCTTTGGGTCAACTTCATCGGATGGCTCGAATCTCCACACAGGGGCCTTGAGCCCTGGTATTGAAAGGTTTTGGTCGGGCAAATTTCGCGGATCGACTACCTTTGCCATGAATTTAGTGTAGCCGAAGCGGTGGGCTGCTTCCAGAAGCAAGTGATCAAGCTTGCGTAGCCGCGAACCGCATGTCAAGCATTTGCGCGGCCCTCTTTGGGAAATGCGCTTGAAGAGGTTTCCTCCGCAAGCCGACAATGTTACACAGGAACTGTGTTACACTCGTCAATGTAACATGAAAAACGTAACGGTTACACTAGACGAAGATCTCGCCCGCTGGGCACGTGTCAAGGCAGCTGGCGAAATGAAAAGCCTTTCCCGTTTTATCGCTATCTTGTTGGATCAAAAGCGTAGAGCTGAGCAGCCGGAGACGGGAGAGAAGACCCCAGTGCAACGGTTTCTTGAAGCCATCCCAGAACAAAACCTAGGCGGTAAACGGTTTGAAAGGGAATCCTTATATGACCGCAAAGTGCTTCGTTGATACAAACATCTGGGTTTACTGTCGGGATAAAGCAGACCCACTAAAACAGAGTCAGGCAATCGCACTGGTTCAAGATTTGTTCCGTGAGCACAGCTTAGTCATTAGCGTTCAAGTCGTTTCAGAGTTTCACGAAGCAATGCGCCGATTGCTTGGAGCCACGCCTGAATTGGCGGTGGCTACCGGAGCCTTGCTCGATCTTCAACCGGAACCTATTACCGCAGACACAATTCAAGGTGCGCTTGACCTTTTCAAGAGCCACTCCCTAAGTTGGTGGGACTCCGTGATACTCAGTTCCGCGCGGAAAGCTGGCTGTCATACCATCTATTCGGAAGACATGCAGTCAGGAGCGCTGATCGGCGGCGTCAAGATAGTGAACCCTTTTCATCGATGAGAACAACCTGCGCCTCATCAATCGGCGGAGCAGGTCAGATATTGAATAAAGGGCTGTTGCTTGAAATGGAAATCTCTTCGTCCACTCGATAAAAGCTTCAGACGCTTCTCTTTCCGCTTTGGATTGTCTTAGTGACCGCTGATCCAGCGATTCACCAACTCGCGGGCAGCGGCGGGCCATTCCGGATATTGAAATCGAAAGCCTGCCTTGAGCAGAGATTCTGGGACAACACGTCGGCTCTTCGTCACCAGTTCCGATTCCGTCCGCATGAAAAATGCGCCAACTTCAATCATCCAACTGGCGGTCGGCAAACCTATGGGCATGCCCCAAGCGCTGCGCAGAGCACTCATAAATTCGCGATTGGGAAGCGGATTTGGAGCAGCAACGTTCACGTACCCAGTGAATTTCTCATGTGAGATGAAGGTTTCTATGGCACGTACAAAATCAGCTTCATGAATCCAGGAAACATATTGGGACCCGCTGCCCTGGGTGCCGCCAAGGCCAAGGCGGACAAGGCAAGAGAGAACAGCAAAAGCTCCGCCACGATCTGGGCTAAATGTGATGGCACTGCGAACTGCAATTTTTCGGGTGAGTGGCGTTGGAGTTGCGAAGAAGGCTTTTTCCCAACCTTTGGCCACACCAATTGAAAAGTTCCAGGTATCAGGAGCACCCGGTTCGTCGCCGCCAAGTTCGCCGCTGGTCTCGTCCATCGGGCGATCGAGTGCATGCCTGTAGATGGTTGCAGTGCTGGCATTGATCCATAATCGGGGAGCCGTGTTTAAGGAAGTAATCACTTCATTCAGCAACCGCGTGCTCTTAATTCGCGAATCGTAAATTGCCGCCCGGTTATGCTTTGTGTAGCGGCAATTTACACTACGCCCAGTGAGGTTGATGCAAACATCACTTTGTTCAAGGTGGGTAATCCAATCGCCGGGCGTGAGCCCATCCCAACGAACTACGCGCCAGGCCGCAGGGCGCGGATTCCGGCTGAGCACTGTCACTTGGTGACCTTGCGCGTGAAAGTGGCGCGACAGCATTTGGCCTACTTGTCCAGTTCCGCCTGGGATGACGATTTTCATGATGGCAGATACCTTTGCCAATCTGCTGACTCGGCAATTTGTTTCAGCATCCTGTTGCGATCATGAAGCAAAGCCTGCATATATCGATGAAGAACGATGGATTCGGCAATTCGTCCGAGAATCCCAAGTGGTGCAACAAAGCAAAAGACGTCGCGCATTTCTGTTTGATGGGCAGATAGCGATCGAAAATAATGATCGTGCTTCATGGACTTGAAAGCACCGCGAATCATTGAATCCTGAAAATAAGCTGGCAGTTCAAATGCAGTGATTTCGCTGGTAAGGTTTTGACAAACACCAAAATGCCTGGCCCGCCAGGTAACCCTCTGCCCCATGCCAATCAACCCTTCCGTGACGCCGCCAACTGCCAAAGCTGCTTCGCCGGAATTCACGTTACCGGCTAGATGGACTTCAACGCTTCGGGCCAAATCGAAACATCTTTCGAGGGGCGCGTTTATTACGGTAATTTCTTCTATTGTAACCATTTGACATCCTCGTTCTGAACATGTTCAAGAACAGTATGGAGCGAAAGTAGGAGGTTGTCAACCCTTTCTTTGAACGTGTTCACAAATGGAGTCTTGCGGCCGTCCGAAGACTGCGTGTTATAATTTGAGAATAAGCACGGAATTTGCGTGCGCCCACCTAGGAAGGCCAGGTAGCTCAGTTGGTAGAGCAGCGGACTGAAAATCCGCGTGTCGGGGGTTCAATTCCCTCTCTGGCCACCATTTTAAGGTGTTTGAATTCAGCATATTGCTGATACGTTTTGAGTCTGTGTCACTATCGTGTCTTCATTAAAAGCCACACGGTTGTACATCAGACTTATTAGCCGGGTCTGACGCTTAGTACTCCACTGGGCGTAATGCTTCCGGATGATGGCGGGCGAGCTACCGAGAATGCTTGCAACATCCTCAAAGCTCGCCCCGCCTTCCAACAATTCAGTAGCCAGTGAATGCCGGAATCTGTGAGCATGAGCCCCAGGCACCCCGGACTTTTGAAATATCTTTCTTAGTGTACGATCAATTCCACGGACAAGGGAACGCATTGTACCGTGGCCGCTCCAAAAGAAATACTCAGGATTTGGCCCGGCGCCCTTCGGATCAGGTAAGGCGTTGAGCGCTTCAACAACAACGGAAGGAACGGGCAGGCTCACCGGCTTGCTGTTCTTGATCGTGCGAACGTGGATGCTGTCACCCTTCAAGCTGGAACGCTTCATCATGCCGACGTCCGAAATTCTCAAGGCGGTATGTCTCAGCAATAGAATCATTGCTCTGGCCCGCCGTCTTTCGTAATGGTTTGATCCGAACGAATCGCACGCGTCCAACATGTTTACGACTTCTTGCCGCGTGTAAGGTTCAATTGCTTTCTCTCTCACCTTCGGCGCCCTGCTCAGCTTCGCCGGGTTACCTCTGATCCAACCTTGCGCTTGGCAATAGCCAAAGAAGCCCCGCAGGAATTCAAGTTCCTTTCCCCACGTGCTTAGCTCAACATCCCGCGTTGCTCGATAGGAATCTATTGTTGGCCCGGTAAACTCATCAAGATTGACGAGGCCTTGTGATTTGGCAAAGGCGGAAAAACTGGCCAGGTTGCGCCGGTATTTCCTTATTGTGCTTTCCGTCCAACTGGCGCCCTTTTGAAATTGGTCGACGGCTTCAGCAAGTGAAACTTTCACTTCCGTCGGTTCGGTTGCCATCATTGCGGCTATCAATTTATAGGCGCGTTGTAGGTCACGGGTTTTCAGTGATTCTCTAACGCGCTTGCCGTTGCGTGTGCCAAAGGCCCACAACGGACAGGAGCATTTTAAATGAGCGTTCCCTTTCTTGCGATGGGGACACGTCGGCGTGTGCCGTCGAATTGGTTTCAACATGTCGCCGATTCTACCCAATTTACTTGCACCTCTCCCGGTATACATTCACCGCCAAGGCGTATGGAATACGGAGCTCAACACGGGATCGCCGCCCTGGACGCTTGGGGTTTCCAAGCTTCAAAACACCCTCAACATCCTGGAACATTCGAACAACAGTATCCGGACTGACGCCCCAAAGCTCAGCAAAGAAAGCCGGCGAATAGTGCTTTTCGATGTTGATAGGCTCGATTTGTGGCATTGAAAAACGCATTGGCTTTACCTCGATAGGAAATATTAAGCCGCCGTAAGCGCCGGAGCAGTGACGCTTGGAGACGGCCCGCCCTTGAACCAAAAATATTGGCTCAACGGCCCTTTCCCGGGTAATCGCGCAGAAAACGATTACCCGGAAAAACCATGGGGTGTGTCCATCGTGCTTCAAGACTTAGGAAGAAAGCATCCCGGAAAACACCCCTGACGGAAGGTGGGCGCCTATCGCTTCCTATTCCGCCGATGTTGAAATTACGCTGGTCCTGTTGTCAAAGTTGGTTGCAAGCTGGCTCGAACGGTTGTTACGCCGTTGCCCGCGGCCGTGATCGCGTAGCCAACCAGTGGCTTGCTTCCCGTGCCAGCTGTCTTGGTCAGCTTCGCCGCGCCGGAGTCCCAATAGAGCTTATCTCCTGCGGCCACAACGTCGGTGGTGACCTTGGTCAGGTCAAATACGCCTATGGTCTGCACTTCCACCTCCGCGCCGCTCAGCGCCGTGTATGCCGCAATGCCGACGATTGAGCCGACCACTACAACAGCACCGCTCAAAACATCCGCAGGCGCCGTAAGGGTGATAGTTTCACCTGGTTGAATAAAGTTCTTCATTCGATACCTCGTTTAGATTGAATTACGAAAGTTCTGTCTTGCGGAGATTGCATTCTCGCAATCTCTGCGTCCAACGAATTGATAGTTGCCTGCAAGTCGCGTTGGCCACGGTTGGTTATGCTGCGGCCCTGGAATTCCACGCGCTCAGGCGAGGCCATCGCCATGATGGCCTTTTCACGTTCGGCTTGGAGTTGTTCAAGTGTCAAAGCCATGGTTTAGCCTTAGGCGCCAGGGTTGCGGTATGCGCCGCGGAAGTCGATGCCGCCCGCACCAAAGTCGAGACGGGCTTTGATCTCCACGCCGTCAACGTCGAAGCCGTTGCGGGTTTCGGTGTAGAGACCTTCTTGGCCGGACAAGAAACTGTACTCGATTACTGGAAGGGTTGAAGGATCGCAGAACAAATACCACGCAATGGCACTGTAGGCGTCGAGACGCGGATCGACCACAAGTTCCAGCCTTTGGGTGAACGGGTTGGAATTCCCTGCCGTGGCCGGATAAATTGTTGCGAGATACTGCTCTGCAACCGTTTCGAGAGCCGCTGGAACTAGCAGATACTTCGGAACCGCGTTGATCGAGATCACGCCGTTGAGGCCCTTCTGGTTGCGCATCGCGAGCCGTGCCGCGCTCAGATTATTAACGTTGATATCCGCAACTCCGGCGCCAGTCGGAGAGTTTTTGTGGTCAGCGTGGAAGATCCGCTTGTTATCCGTTGCGAGCACTGGGCCCAAACCCGACCCGGAAGTGAGAAGGGATGCGAGTTCCGAATTCTCGAACTCAACCGCGGCCATTCCCCATCCTGAAGCGATGTCTGAAAACGTTCCCAAGTCATCGTTGATGAGCATTTGACGGGTCATTCCGAAGATCTTTCCGTAGGTGGCAATGCTGTAGGATTCTTTCGCTTCAACCGTCGAGCCACGCTTGAATTCGCCCTTTTCATTGACTTTTTCAAGCGCTGGCATCTCCCCCCTCCGGAGGATGTTCTTGGGTTTGAAATCATTCACCGTGCCGCGTCTGCAAACAATCTTCATGCCGCTTGGAGCTTGGGTGTACTGCGCCTGAAGTGATTTGTTCATCAGGTTTGATAGAAGATTGCTGAAGTCCGAGGTTGTATTTAAGGAACGGGCAATCACTTCCGCGTCACTGCCAAAGGCGTCAAGGTTGCGGGCTCGAAGCATCACACGGGCGAAGTCTGCCATGCGGTTGCCAACGAATTGACGGCCCAATTCCGGTACTACGTGAGTCGGAATGATTCGGTTATAGAAGGCGTCGGCAGCCGCGCGGGTTAGATCCTCGTGAGAGGTCTGGTTTACGATTGCGGGCGCGCGGTTGATGATCGGCGGAGTGGTACGCGCCGCTTCCTGAATGATTGCGGTTCGCGATTCTTCGACGGTTGCATTGCGGGCGATAAGGGCATCGGTGAATGTTGCTTCAATGCCCACTGCGGCCCCCATGTTACGAATTTGGTCTTGTGGGTTCATAGGTAAGTTTTCCTTTGTTCTAACGATTGCCCCAGGATCCGCTCCAAGCGGAGTGAGGCTGATTTCAACCGGCTTCCAATTGGTTGCCGTCTTGATGCGCATGCCGTCCGCACGCTTTGAGGTTTGCCACTGCTGAACCTTATAGCCCGCAGAGACGTTCCGAATGATGCCAGACTTAACGTCCTCGATCACACCTTGCACTTCCGGGCGACTGCTGAAGCGAAGCGTTGCAACGCCGCGTTGTCCGTCCACGGTTGCCGCTTCCACGATTCCAAGAATCGTTCTTACGCCGCTGAGCCTGTCGTGATTGTCGAGCACCGGTCCGCCCTGCAGCTCGGAAAGGTCTACCGCGCTGGCGTTCATGTCGAGACGTTCTAGATACGGCCCTTCAAAGTCGTTGCGAGCCACTTCGGCCCCGGTTGAAAAAACCACCTGGACAGAATTGGTTTTCGCGTCAAAGGTTGTAGGCTCGAAGCTTGCCGCCCTTGTGATGAGGTGGTTCATTGTTGAGTAACTCCGATTTGTGACTGTTGCTCCATGCCCTGCATGGTTGTCTTGCGCGGGTCCGAATCGAGCACAAGGCCCAATTCATCAGCACGCTTATTGTCCGCCGCAATTTCGGCGTCAATCTCTTCGATGTTCCACCCTGTAGACGCCACGGCTTCAGAACGCGAGGTAAGCCCGCCCCGGATCTTTAAAACTGTTGCCGCAACGTCGGCACGTTCGTCGAGCATGGCCAGATTTGGACCAATCCAACGGGGTTGAACTGGCGTGCTGATATCGCCGAACGCCACGGCCAAACGCTGCCACCTCTCAAAAATCGGCTTACAGAATTGCGCGACCATCAGGTTGTGCTGAATAGCTTCAATGTGTCGCTTCCACTCCAGAAGCCCATGCCGTCCGCTTGCGAAAGTCACCGCCGATAGATCACCGGTCAGAACTTCATAAGGTACATTCAGACCCGCCGCGATTCGTCGCAAATAGGTCCTAACGAACGGGTCAAAGGTTGGACCTGCATCAGGTGGTTGAGCGAATTCAATTTCCTCACCTTGTTGCAATCGCGACATGGAGCCAGGCTCAAGGGTCGGCACCGTGTTCTGTGCACTTGCCAGGGGATTTGATCCGTCGGAGGTACGAACGAAGCCAGCAAACAGCGCCGAAACTTTTGCCTTCACAAGCGCCGCTTCAAGATATTGTTTCAACTCGTAAAGGTCCAACAAGACTGGAGCAAACCAGCTGACGCCGCGTTGCGCGCCGGGTGCGTGCGGTTTGAAGATGTGAAGAACTTGTTCAGCAGGAACGAACACGCTTTTGATTGGAGCCATCAAGAAAGCCGGATGACGTTCAAATAACCAGTACCCAACTCGCTTCAGTCCGTCGTACTGGATGCCCTCAAGTGTGTCATTGTCAACACGCGATCGATCGATGAACGCGGGCGAAAGAATGAGAAGCTTCAAGCCCTCGTTTGTGTAAGCGTAACGGACAATCGCCTCGCCGCTGATAGCAACGGTTCGGAAGACTTGCTCTTGAAAAGAAGTCCAATCGAGCCGCCCTTCCGCGTCGCAACCGTCGGCCCACTTGTCCCAAGCCGCCTTGACGGCCTTG
Source organism: Bryobacterales bacterium (assembly GCA_043745195.1). GTDB lineage: Bacteria > Acidobacteriota > Terriglobia > Bryobacterales > Bryobacteraceae > JANXSF01. Next base: position 36,600 of record JAYTTF010000148.1, read on the forward strand.
TCCTTTAATTGGGGATTTATGCCACTTGCCCCAACTACTGCCGAACACATGGAATCAACAGCGCGCCGGGCGATGGGATTGTTTCGCACTTCATCCTCGGCCCGCGCCTGAAGGTTTGGGGGATTTTGCCAATGCTTGTTGATGTAGGAAGTGGGCGCGTTCCAATTCCCCAGTCGATTGCCGCCGCCAGCCGCGTCCCAGCCCTCAAAACGAAGCCACATAGGGACAATCCCAGCGGGTGAGTTGGTGAAAGCCTTGAAGGCCGTCCGAAGTTTTTGCCCCATACCCAGCATTTAGCCTTGAAACTCCTGTTTTTCCACTTCTTCAAGTCGCGATAGGACTTTACGTTTCAGGACTGAAAGGTTCAACAACACGCACGGCGATTGGGTTGTATAAGATGCCAATCTTTTGACAATCGCCCGGAGGTCCCGATTCTCGGAATCAAGGAAGAATAGTTTTTGTGCATCAGTTGTTGGCGTCGAACTAGGTTTATCTTTTTCACGGAACTGCATTGGGGAAAACTCGCAAGCAAACAACACGAATTCATCGGGATGGTTGAGCTGGTTTTGGAGCACTAATAAATCCCTGCCACTGGGCTTCTTATTGGCGTTTGATTCCGGGATGTGTAGGCGCATGGCGCTTTGGCCAGCCTGTTTTGCATCAATGCCAAGGTTGATCAATTCACGAATAAATGATAGCCGGATAAGGTCGCCAAGCGTATAGGAACGCCAACCGCGAGAATACGTGGTGATGATGCGCTCCGCACTTAGGATGCGTTGGTCACTGTCTGGAGCCTGTATAATTCCAAGCTCAAATGTGGCCTGTAATCGCAACTCGCAATAGTAGATTTCACGGCTTTCCCATTGCCGCAGAGTCGCGGATTTGATTCCTGTCACTTCTTCTACGATTTTTGGCGGGAACTGTTCTTGCTGATCGAAAGTTGGTCCTAACATGTGCAGACAAAATCACCTTTACGAAAAACCGTCATTCGCCGTCACGGTTTGATCCTGACAAAGTGTGACATGGCGTCTCGCTTTAGTCAAGAACATTTTTGACGCTTATGTTGGAACGATGATAGACTGACACGCATGGCACACGCAGATACCACTATTAAGTGGGATCCTCAAACTGACCGGAACGTCACGAAAAAGGAGAACTTCAACAAGCTTCACGCCACCTTGATGCTTTGCTCAAAACAAACAGCGCGGGTCCAGCGACCGTCCCAGAGGGCCAAAATGGTTAGTTCTACGAAAAGTTTTTGAGGCGTAAATTATGCTGCAAGTAAAGGGAGTGCGTCTCATTGATGCCGACCCTCAAGGCTCGGCTCTCGATTGGTCGGCCCAGCGCGAAGCCTTTCTAGGTCTCATATTGATAATTGCGGGCGTTTTTATTTACTTCCTACCCTTCTTCGTCGCCAGGAGTAACAATAAAAAAAACACAGCAGCGATATTTGCCTTAAATCTACTTGCCGGATGGACTTTTTTGGGGTGGGTGGTGGCTTTCGTGTGGGCGCTGACTAAAGAAGATTCCACCCCGGAAACACCCACGGCTGCGAAGCCGCTTGTTTTTTATCCTAAACCACCCCCGATCCAGCCGCATACTCACCCAATTGTTCCGCCGCAGCAAGTCATCTACCCCGCGCTGGAAGCTCAACCAATAGATTGGAAGAAAGTGGGTCTAATCGTTGGAGCTATCGCGGTAGTGATTTTGATAGTGATCGCTCTCGCGCCGAAGCATTGAGCCAAGTAAAGGAATATTGGGAAACAAGCAAGAGGAACGGGGCAGATGGTTGGGAGCGGAGCAGCCACGCTCAGCGGTCTCATTTACGCGGAGATAACGCACCGACCAAGGAAGGCTTGTAAAATGCTATCTCGCGAATGCCTATTCCCTAGCAAAAGGAAATCCGAATCGATTTCTTCGGGACAGTTAGATCAGCAGTTTGAGGGCAAAAAACGCGTCTATCAAATACAAAGTCAATATGAAAGATTAGGTGTCGAGACCCGTTCTTCACCCAGTAACGAACTTGCTCCGCGTCACCTGATACGCCGTGTCCTTGACCGCGTCCCCAGCCGCCATGAGCAACAATTGTTCGGCGTACTGATTCAACCGTAACCCACCCATCAGAAGCGAATTGAGCGCCGCCATTGCATAGACACGGCAGTCCAGCGCTTCATTCCGCATTGATGCAGGTTTATACCAGTGCCTTTCCGCAAAGCCCTTCCTGTATCGCGTGGCAATCCTCTCGGAAGTCAACTGCTCAAACCATTCGCGTTGCCGTGTCAACGGGAAATGACAGTAGCCCGGCCCGGGTTTCTCGACGCGGAGCTTCGCATACACACGCTCCTTTGCCGAATCCACTCCCACCATGAACACTGGCGCGTCTCCAGCACCCTTGGACGCTTTCCTAGGCCAGACGGGCTTGCCGAAGCCAGAAACGCCCTTCGTGGCGTACACCTTGCGCCGTATCCGTGGCCATGCGAACTCATAGACCGCCGCCGTGTGATAGCCGGAATCAATCGCTACGGCTGAGATTGGCAGTTCGAGCCCAGATTCATGCCGGTACTGCCTCAACAACAGCGCGTCAAGCTCAGCCCAAATATCCGGTTGGGAAGGATCACCGTGGATGACGTGATAGGCCACGGACCACGATTCTTCATCCTTGCCCCATGCAACGATTTCGAGCTCGATACGATCATCTTGCACGTCCGATCCAACCGTGAGTACTGCACCGCCGGCGGGAACTTCCGCCGCGAACGGTTCGCGCCGCTGATAGAGAACATCGGCTTCAACCGGTACCGCCGCTTCGTCTCGCCAGGTCTCCCCAAGAATCGTATTGACGAACGTCTGAAGTGTTTCTTTGGATTTGTTGGCTTCAAGAAAATCCGAAGCCAGTTCGGCCCACGATGGCCAGCCCACGGGCGCATATAAAGCGCATATATGAAACCCCGCCGTCTTGCCGTCACCCGTCGCCGTGGCACGCCATTCGGCTTGGGCTAACATTCCGTCCTTCTCGTGATTATCAATCAATTCCTCGCAACCTTCGCACTTGTAGCGAGCCGTTTCCGGCTTGCCAGGTTCCCACACCACACCGGCCCACACAAGAACCTGGAAGTGATCGCAGCGCGGGCAAGGAACAAAGTACTTCCGCTGGTCGCTCTGCTTGTAGAGCGCTTCGATTCGTGACGCACCTTCAATCGTTGGCGTTGAGACGGCCAGAATCTTCCGCTTATTACCGAACGCTTGCGTACGCCGGACGGCCAGCATGAACGGGTCGCCTTCCCCATCGGCGTCCGGCAACCAACCGTCTACTTCATCGGCCAGGACGTTTTGAGCCGGAAGCGAGCGAAGCCCCACGGCGGAATTGGCACCGGTCAAGATCAAAACACCGCGCGGAAATTCTTTCAATAAAACCGTATTTCCTGAATCCCGACTTCTTGGACCCCGAACCAACTTGCGAAGCTCTGGCGAGGATTCAATGAGCGAGTCGAGCCTTTGTTTCGAGAACCGCTTCGCCATCTCCACGGATGGCTGAATCAATAACGTGGGAGCGGGTGCGTGCTGCATGATGAAGCCGCAAGCGTTTAGCAATACTTCCGTTCCTCCGACTTGTGCCGACTTCATCAGCACAATCCGCTGAATAGGGCTTGACGGACTTAAACAATCCATCGGTTCCCTCAGGTATGGAGTCAAGCTGGTACGCCATGGGCCCGGCCGCGGCGAAGTCGAATCCATCACCCGGAACTTGTCGGCCCAATCGGAAACGGTGAGCTCCGGAGGTGGAAGCAATGCCCCTGCAGCAACGCTCCAGACGGCTTGAATCGGATCAATTGGCATTGGCCGCAAGCCCCCTCAAAACTTCCTCAATCTCTTCGCGAAGCCGCAAGCGGATCGCCGCCGCATCCTTGCGAACCAACGCATCCGCTACCCTGTCGGGCACGGATAACAGCGCTATTGAAAACCGGGCGCATTGCTCAGTCCAGAACGCCTGAACCTTTTCAGCGTCGAGCAAGTTCGATTGCATCCGGCCCAATTCAAGTTCGCGCATGCCAGCAAGTGCGACTTCCTTCCGCCTTCGGGCTTCGTTCGACGAGACTTTGGCCAGCTTATCGGCGTTGCTCAGTTTTGGCATGATAACCCCCTCTCGTTTTGGCCCCTATCGCTAGCGTGGTTTCGGGGATGATCGACCCCCGGCTGGTGCAAGTCGAAAGAATTGTTAGGCGGGGGGGTGGGGTGCGTTGTCATGCTGCTTTCTCCAGGACAGCACGCCGGGCAGTACAGCGCGTCGTAGGTCTCGGCGTAGTGGAGCGGGTCATACCATGCGCCGCAACGGGCGCAAGTGCCACAGCATCGAGTGAGAATTCCGCAGAGAGCTTTTGTTCGTTTCATCGGCGATATTCCAGCTGGTCCAACAACGCTGAAGTGCACTTGTGGGCCATCATGGATTGCGCGGTTTGGTTGGAGTTGTGATTAAGTCCATAACTCGTCCGCCGTTCATGTTCCTCTGCTTTTTTTTGGCTCATCCGGTCCTTGGCTCGGAGTTGTTCAATTTGCTCTGGTGAGAGGAGTATTTCGACTGGGGGTTCCTGCTTGCGGCGCTCTTCTTTCAACCGTTCCGATTCATCTCGGCGTTGCTTTTCCTGCTGCTCCTGTTTTGCTTTTTGTTCTTGTTTCGCCTTTTCCTCTTCCCTCGCCTTTTGCTCCCTCTTCGCCTTATGCTCTTCCAACCCCTTTTCATATTCCTGCTGCATTAATTCGAGTATGCAGGGGTTGCAATTAATTTCGTTTTCACCTTTGGCAATCGGTTCCTTGCCGCATCTCTGGCATGGGGTTCCAAGTCGGATCATCTCGGCTTTTGCCACTGCCTCGATTCTCTTGGCCGTTGCCGCTTCCATTTCCGCTGTCTCTGCCGCTTCCTCCGCTGCCTTGCGTTGCGACTCGGCCAATTCGCGGGATCGATCGGCTTGGTAATCCTTCCGACGTTGCGGCCAGTAGTCCTTTGCGTCTTTCACATAAAAGGCCCATGAGTTGGCTTTGGCTAGTGGCTTCCCCAGGCCGCGCACATCGAGCTCCAGCAGTTTCTTGTATAGCTCGAAGTCTTCCCAGTTTTGGAATTGGGCGAGGAGTTTCGCCGTTATGGCTCCATCCGGTTTCCCGATTGGCAACCAACTCAGATAATCGGAACCCAACAGTTCCCGGGCTTCCGCAACTTGCCCCTCTGTGAACCATGCGTTCGGCTGTTGTTCGTTCGGAGGAAAAATAGAAACTGGGACTTTCGTCGTCGTCGTCGATTCTTTTAAAACCCTTTTCGAATGAACCTTTTCTTCCTTATAGTGAGACCGCATGGGTGCGGTCTCAGGACACCGCACTGGTGCGGTCTCAGGATTGGCGTTTTGCGGTCTCAGAACCTCATCCTGACACCGCACTGGTGCGGTCTCAGAACCTTGTTTCAGGGAGTGAGAAAGGCAAGATTTCCACAAAAGCTGGGTGTGCCAGCTCTGCCCTGTTCCGCGTTTGATTCGCCGGATGAACCCTTGTTTCTCCAGTTGCTTTAAGGCGCGTCCGGTTCGATCCTCAGACAGTCCAACCGCGGCCGCCAACGTGGATAGGGAAGGGTTACAGGAGTCTTTCTCCCGGCAGTAGCTCAGCAATCGGGCATAGACGCCCTTGGCGTCAATGCTCAGCCCCTTGTGAGACCAAAGAGAATCCGGAACAGTGGCGCCGTTGAACCGCCTAAAAGGTGCAAATGGATTGCCGTCGGCCAAGAGGGTATTTCCCTTCGTCTGTAAATCTGATATGCTGTTCTGTGAAATCACAGTCCGCTCCGTTTTATTGAAAGAGCCACCCGGGAAAGGGGTGGCCTTTCTGCTTTTACGGCCTTCCTGCGACCAGCCCGGAACATTCTGGAACAAAAAACGTGCCAAAACTGTGTCAGACCTTTGCAAGATGTGCGGTTCTAGCGGAACAAGCGCAACACAAACTCAATAACTTACGTGTTTTCAACAGGGGTGGAGTGTTCAATTCCCTCTCTGGCCACCATTCAAAAATGAAAATGCCTTCCACTGCTATGTCCACCACCAGATTGGACCCTTGTGGAAACCACCGAGCATCCCGGCGAAACTGGAGTTGCTACTTGGCGTACACGCACTTTCGGAGAAATTCGTGTCCGTATGGTGGAATACTCTCCAGGATATTCAGCCGATGATTGGTGTTCAAAAGGTCACGTGATTTTGTGCCTTGAAGGTGCACTTCAAATTGAATTGGAAGACGGTAGCAGACTTAATCTTAAGGCAGGGGAAAGCTATCACGTCGGCGATGGCAAGCCTGCACATCGATCGTCAACCGCAATTGGGGCGAATTTGTTCATTGTCGATTGAGTGTCGACTTTATGCCCGAGCCGCCTTCCAACCGGCATCCAAAATGCGGCGATGCTCAGCCAGCACTTTGCCACTTTCCTTATCCTTGGCCAGGTTGGTAAACTCGCGGGGATCCTTGCTGTGATCGTACAATTCTTCCCCTCCACCTTCCCCTTCCCAACGGATGTAACGGTAACGATCCGTGCGAATGGAACGGCCGGTGATGTTCTGATACTTCACTTGTGTGAAGGCCGCTTTTTTCCATTTCCGCTTGGGGTTTTTCAGCAAAGGGGTGAGGCTTTGCCCTTCAATATCCGCTGGCGGCTTCAGCCCGCACAGTTCCGCCAATGTTGGGTAAAGATCAACAAACTCTACAAGGGAAGTCGTCGATTGGGCAGTCTTCTGGCCCAGCGTTGAAATGATCAACGGCACTCGTGCCGATTCTTCCATTACAGACATTTTCTGCCATCGTGTATGCTCACCCAGGTGCCAACCGTGATCACCCCAGAACACAACGATTGTGTTGTCAACCAAGCCTAGCCTTTCCAGACCAGCCATCACACGGCCAACTTGAGCGTCCATAAAGGAAGTAGAAGCGTAATAGCCGCGCAATGCTTCTTTGATGCGCGGCGGATCCATCTTCATGTTGTTCCACAATTGCGGGCGGATTTTCTTAGAAGCTTCGGGGATGTCGTCCAAATCATTGTCAGGATTCTTCGGCAGAGGGATGGCATCGAGTGAGTACATATCGTAGTAGCTGGAGGGAGCCACAAATGGCAGATGCGGACGAATGAATCCCAGACCCATGAAAAACGGTTCATTGCGATGCTTTTCCATTAGTGCAAGGGCATGCTCGGCGGCATTGTCATCCGCTTGACCCGATGCGTTGGCCGAGGCGATCCACTGCATGCCGTACGTAACTCCTGGGGGATTTAACTTGCGGCCCTCGCCGACGGTCTTCAGTTCCAAGCCTTGCGGTGACCCTGAATGATTCCACGACGGCTCATCCTGATATTTGGGAGTACCAACTTCATTGGGAACATTCATGTGGTACATCTTCCCTTCCCGTGCGGAAAACCAACCATTATTTTTGAACAATTGCGGCAAGGTGACGGCGTTGGGATGAAAGTCGCGGAAGTCGATATTGTTGTCCAACACTTTGGTGTTGTCAGGCCGCAGCCCCGTCAATAAAGACGCCCGGGAAGGTCCGCACAAAGGGAACTGGCAATAGGCGCGATCAAAGCGAGTGCCGCGGCCAGCCAACTTATCCACATTCGGCGTCTTCACAATGGGGTGGCCATAGCATCCCAGGGCGGTATTCATATCGTCGGCGGCGATGAACAAAATGTTGGGGCGCTTTTTTGAAGATTGCGCCACTAAAGGGGCAGCCAAGCTGGAGGCAAGAAACGATCGGCGGGAAAGCATAAACTCTGTTCTATCACAAACGGGGTCAATTTCCTTACCGTAGTAAACTGAAAGAGTCATGTTACGAGTCGGATTCATTGGTTGGAGAGGCATGGTTGGCAGTGTCCTTATGCAGCGTATGCGTGAGGAAAACGATTTCGCCGGCACAGAGCCCATATTTTTTTCTACGTCGAATGCTGGAGGCACTGCGCCACCGGAAGGGGCCGGCACGCCCTTAAAGAACGCTACAGATTTGAAAGAACTTGCAACCTGCGATGTACTGATCAGCTGCCAGGGCGGCGAGTACACGACGGAAGTCTATGGACCGCTGCGTGCCCAAGGCTGGAAAGGCTATTGGATTGACGCCGCCTCAACCCTGCGCATGGCAGACGACTCCATAATCATTCTGGATCCCGTCAACAGCGAGCTAATTCATCAAGGATTGGCCAGCGGAGTGAAGTCCTACATTGGCGGCAATTGCACAGTTAGCTTAATGCTGATGGCCGTTGGCGAACTATTCAAACGCGGCATGGTGGAATGGATGACCACCATGACTTACCAGGCAGCCTCGGGCGGAGGCGCGGCGAAGATGTTGGAACTGGTTGCCCAAATGGACGGCTTGGTAAATCGTGCACGCAAGACTTCATCGCAGAATGCGTTGGAAGTGGATCGCATGTTAATTGATGAGCAACGTTCCGCCAACTTTCCTATCAAGGAATTTGGTGCTCCGCTAGCAGGAAGCTTGCTTGCTTGGATTGACAAGGACATGCCCGGAGGCCAGACCAAGGAAGAATGGAAGGGCTTTGCGGAAACTAACAAGATCATAGGACTAAATCCGCCCGTTCCGATTGATGGCATTTGCGTGCGCGTTGGAAGCATGCGCTGCCATAGTCAGGGACTTACAATCAAGCTGAAGCAGGATGTGCCATTGGCAGACATTGAACAGATGCTTGCCAACGCGAATCCCTGGGTGAAGGTTGTTCCCAATAACAAAGAAGCCACCTTGCGCGATCTTACTCCAACATTCGCATCCGGGACACTTACAGTGCCGGTAGGAAGGTTACATAAGTTGAACATGGGTCCAACTTATCTTGGAGCTTTTACGGTAGGCGATCAACTGCTTTGGGGCGCAGCAGAGCCATTGCGGCGGATGTTACGGATCCTTCGAGATCAAGCAGCCTGAGTATCACCTGTATCGACGAAACTTTCTAACTTCGCTGGTGGCCTCATCGACAGTCGACGGTACTGTAAGCGGTGACTTCAACGGTTAGCGACATCACTTAAAGAGCCGCGATTTCACTGGTTCGGCTATTACGACAACCGGTAGTTTGACGTAACTTGCCGTTACGGTGCTTAGGGTCGTGAGCAGCGTCGCGATGATGAAGACGATGGACATTTCAAGCAGGCTGAAGCCAGGCATGCGTCGCGGATTCTGTTTTACCAAGGTGGCCCCCATGAAAACGAAAACACTTTTATTGATTTGCGTGTGGATGACCGGTTGCGATGAATGAAAAGTTGCGGAGGAATACGCACGAAAAATGACTACTGTCCTTTCCACATAACGCACCCAGGTTGATAAAAACATTTGCGCTGAACAACAAAGCTACGTAGACTTAGCAAAATAGAGATCTAGGCGTAGCGGCCTGGGTACCGTGTCCCCTTTGGCGACCTTTTTTACGCACTTTAGTCTCACCATTTGGGTGATGCTATTGCGCTGATCCTATGACGGCAAGTCCAATTGTTTTAAGCCATTTCGTTGTACTGTTACCAACTCAACTGCCGTTTTTGGGATTATTCAAGCGCACTTGAAAGCTTCACAAATTGTAGTGGACTTTTCTGCCCCGCAAGTGAAGGAACTGGAAAAATTGGACGAAAAGTTGGAAGGCTTCATTATTGCCGGATTGAAAGTAAATGCACTGTTGAATCTGGTTCCCCAAATTAATCGAAACCGCCAACACAATCGGCTCCAGGATTACGTCGCAGACGGCCATGGCCTAACAAATCGGAATTGGTTAACGCACAACAACAGGCCGCAGCCAAACTTCAGCAAGTAAAGCTGTGCTTTATCAAATTGTCTAATGCGCAAAGGCGTTAGTCAAAGTAACCAGTTTGTGGATTGCATACACCCACATAAGTAGGAACGCGGCATAGTACTGTTACTTAAAGGCATATGGCTAGCTATATTTGGCTATATTTCAGTTATAGCAGCCTGCGGTGAGTTGAATCGGCCGAACCTAGCTGTCAGCAGCCCTTCAAACCCACATGAGAGTAAATTAACAATAATACGGAACTTCAGCCGTTAGTATTATTTACACGCGTCACGTAGTATAACTATTAATCGCCGTTCACTAATAACATATTTGCGCGAACGTACTACTGTGCTACACCTTATCTAGGTTATGACAGACAAACTCTAGAGACGTAAGCACCAGAACCGCTCCACCGGGGGTACTTACCCGATTGAGCTTTTGGTACCTCCACCTTTAGACTGACTTCATTGCCTCCAAAACCGAAAACGGATAAACTACACATGAAGCTTGCTAAATCAAGAAGTAACTATTCCTTTGCATTTTTCGCTATTTCTGCTTGCCTTTTGACATCCTTGCCCGGTTGGTCACAAACCGGCACCGGACTCAAGGGTGACTATTATCCAAACACCTCACTTACTGGGACAGTTGCGCTAACACGCACTGACCCCACAATTAATTTCACATGGAATACCACCGGACCTGCGCCAACCATTCCCGTTGACCGCTTTTCGGTGCGCTGGACAGGACAAGTAGAGGCCCCAGTTACTGGTGCCTATACTTTCGTCACTCGCTCCGATGACGGAGTCCGGCTTTGGATTAACGGGAAGTTACTCATCAACAACTGGCGTGATCATGGGGCTGCTTATGATCAAAGTATCCCAGTAAGTCTTACGGGAGGACAGAAGTACAGCATCCAACTGGAGTATTACGAAGACAATGGCGGAGCGGTGATGCAACTGTTCTGGAAGTATCCAAACCAGGCCGAGCAAATTATTCCGCAACAGCGGTTGTATGTAGCTCCCATCACGTTGCAGCCCGCTCCGGCAGCTACTTCACGATCAATGATCAGTGATATTAACTGGCTTAGCGAAACCAACGGTTGGGGTCCAGCAGAACGCGATCGTTCTAATGGCGAGAAAGGTGCCCGCGACGGCAAGACCATAACTATTGGCGGCCGCCGCTATAGCGATGGTGTTGGCGTGCATGCCGCATCGGAGATACGGATTTCGTTGAATGATCGCTACGATATGTTCCGCTCCATCATCGGCGTTGATGACGAGGTGGGAGACAATGGCTCGGTGATATTTGAAGTGTGGCTGGATGGCAGACGCGCCTATCAAAGTTCCACCATGAAGGGAAATATGGCCGGCCTGGCGATTGAAGTTCCGGTGGAAAATGCCCTGGAAATGCGGCTTGTAGTTACTAATGCGGGTGACGGGATCGGTTCCGACCATGCGGATTGGGCCAATGCCAGGCTCGAAGGAATTGAGCAGATTAAGTATCTGAGCGACCTGAACTGGGTGACCGCAACCAATGGCCGCGGACCAGTAGAAAAAGACCGCGCCAACGGCGGAACGGGTTCCGGTGATGGCGAAAGAATCAAGTTAGATGGGCAGACTTACCGTAAGGGACTGGGCACCTATGCCAATGCCGAAATCAAGTATAACCTGGACCGGAAGTACGATCTGTTCAGCGCTGTCCTGGGTATCGATGATTCAGCCAACGGCGCCGGCTCAGCAATTTTTGAGATCTGGGCGGACAATGTCCGGATCTATCAGTCACCCATTGTGCGTTCCAACACACCGATGCAGCATCCATCTGTCTCTGTAAGAGATAAACAAACTCTGGTGTTAAAAGTGTTGGATGCCGGGGATGGTTCAACTGGCGATTTTGCCGACTGGGCAGATGCGCAGTTACTCCCCATTGGAAGTGACGGACCAGCAGCCCCGACGAGTTTGAAAGCAGTCGCCGGTAACGGACAAGTAACTTTGACCTGGGTAAGTTCTCAAGGTGCTTCTGGTTACAACGTTTATCGGGGAACCACTTCAGGCGGCGAAGCCGTTATGCCGATTGCAACCAGTATTGCTGGAACAACCTATGTGAACACAGGCTTGACCAATGATACAAAATACTATTTCAGACTTCGCGCTGTAAGTAGTTCCGGAATGGGTCCAAATTCAAGCGAGGTGTCGGCGAAACCGGAACCTCCACCGCTTCCACCCCCAACATCTGCTCCCACCAACGTAAGCGCCACTCCAGGGAACGCGCGCATCACACTCAGTTGGAATGCGGTTTCAGGCGCAACAGCCTATCGTATTTTCAGGGCAACTACTGCCGGCGGTCAAACTACCACTGCACTCACCACGGTAACCACCACTACCCATGACGATACGGGACTTACAAATGGCACTCCCTATTTCTATAAGGTTGCAGCAATCAACAGCGGCGGAGCGGGTCCACTATCTTTGGAAGCAACCGCCACCCCAAAGAGTCTGCCTGAAATTCCCTCGAATTTAACCGCCACCCCTGGCAATGCACAGATAACGCTGTCATGGAATACTGTGCCTGGTGCGACCAGTTACAAGGTGTTTAGAGCACTTACTTCTGGAGGTCAAACCAGCACAGCATTGACCACAGTGACTACCAACAGTTTCCTGGATACGGGACTGACTAACGGAACCCCCTACTTCTACAAAGTGGCTGCGGTGAATGCTTCTGGTCCGAGTGGAATGTCTAATCAAGCAACCACCACACCATTAGCTGTTCCTGGTGCTCCCACTACACTCTCAGCCATGCCCGGGAATGCTCAAATCAAGTTAACCTGGATTGCACCGGCCGGGGCCACCAGTTATAGAGTGTTCCGCGCTACTACTTCAAATGGGCAAACAACAACGCCACTAACAACGGTCACAACAGCAACCTTCACAGATACTGCCGTGACGAACCTGACCACTTACTTCTACAAAGTGGCGGCTGTGAATGCGGCGGGCCAAAGCCCAATGTCAAACGAAGCCAATGGAATACCGCAATCCGCCCCAATGGCACCTACGGGTATTTCGGCAACCGCTGGAGATAAGCAAATCACAGTCAGTTGGACAGCAGTTCCCACTGCTACTGGCTACAACGTTTACCGTGCGCCTACCAGCAACGGTACCGCAGTATCTGTGGCCACTAATCTAGCCGCACCCACATTCCTGAATACAGGTTTAATTAATGGCACAACTTACTTCTACAAGGTGACGGCGGCGAACGGATCAGGGGAAAGTGCGCGATCTATAGAAGCCAGTGGAACGCCCTCGACTCCCGCTCCCGGTTTAGATCCGGCTCTACTATCCGCGTGGCGTTTACTGCGCCAAGCAACGTGGGGCCCAAAACCAGGGGACGCTGATCGAGTTAAGTTAATCGGCGCAAATGCATTCTTAAGCGAGCAGCTATCGGCACCGGCATCGGTGTATCCAGACACGTTGTTTGACCAATCCATCGACTTTACGCAAGAACAGTTGATGACACTGGCGCTTACCGGACCAGATCAATTGCGGCAGCGCTTGGCTTGGGCTCTCCATAAGATTTGGGTAGTCTCCGCCGTTGAGGTAAGTGACTCCGCAGCCATTGTCACTTACAAGCGCATTCTCCTAAACGGTGCCTTCGGGAACTATCGCACACTCATGCGCAACGTAGCCCTGAACCCTGCCATGGGGCGCTATCTGAACATGCTCAACAACAAGAGCAAGACAATAACAGGCGTCGATCCAAACGAGAATTTCGCGCGTGAACTGATGCAACTCTTCACGCTGGGCATTCCGAAGCTCAACACAAACGGCAGCCCCGCTGGCGGTAATGTGTACACCGAGGAAGACGTAAAAGAATTGGCGCGGATCTTCACGGGCTGGACATTCGGTGACGGCAACCCCGCAACCATTCCAACCAACTTGGCCCCAACCAATTGGAAGGTGCCTATGGAAGCGGTAGAAAACTTCCACGACAAAGGCGCCAAAACTTTCCTTGGCGTGAACATTCCCCCCGGCAACACCACCTCGCAGGATCTGGATGCGGCGTTGGATATCATCTTCAACAACGCTAACATTGGGCCATTCGTGTGCAAGAACCTAATTCAGCAACTGGTGACATCGAATCCTTCCGCTACTTACATCAATGACGTTGCCACCGTCTTCAACGGTACAAGCTCAAACGCACGCGGCGACATGTCCGCTGTGGTTCGAGCAATCCTAACAAATACCGAGGCTGGAACGGGAGCAGGGAAGTTGATGGAACCCGTGCTTTACGTCATCTCGCAAATGCGTTCGCTGAATGCCACGGTTGTAGATCATCCATTCATGACGGATCTGGCTGAGGAAATGGGGCAGAAAGCCTTTTTCCCTCCTTCCGTATTCAGTTACTTCTCACCCGGATACCGTGTCAGAGGGACAACATTGGGTGGTCCGGAGTTTCAAATTCTGACTTCAGTAACCTCGCTGGTTAGAACTAACTTCGTAGCGCGATTACTAAGTGGGGGCTTTGGTACAGATGTAATCATTGACTACACGCCCTTTACCAGCAAAGCCGCTGACCCGGCAGTCTTGGTAGATTACTGCAACTTACTATTCATGGGCGGCCAAATGTCAGCTGCGCAACGGGCGGAAATCATCAGTGCTGCCGGTGCTACTACCAATGCTACGGACCGCGTTCAAACAGCAATCTATTTAACACTAACCGCCGCGCAGTTCCAGGTGGACCAATAAATTCAAAATCGAATCAGGAAAAAAGGATAATATTATGACCAATCGCAATCGACGTGAATTTCTAAAAAAGTGCTGCGGCTTAGGAGCTGCTGGAGTTGGTGCGCATGTTACTCGTCTGGGTTTGATCTCCGCACAGGCACAGGGTCCTACTTACAAGGCTCTGGTATGCGTGTTCCTGTTCGGCGGGAATGATTCCAACAACATGATTGTTCCCACGGATTCCAGATACTCCTTGTATCAGGCAATGCGTGGTCCTGTGGCCATAGGGCAAGGGTCGCTATTGCAGGCGGGTTCCAGCGGGTTCGGTTTCCATCCCAGCTTAACCAATGTGCGCCGCTTCTTTAACCAGGCATCGCCTTCGGCGGCAGTTGTGTTCAATGTTGGAACACTGGTGCGGCCCACGCTTAAAACTGCCCTGGGCACCACACCCTTGCCCAGGAATCTATATTCGCATTCCGATCAAACCCAGCAATGGCAAAGTTCCGATCCCAATGGTGGATCTTCCGGCTGGGGTGGGCGCATCAACGATTCCATTCTTGGCCGCAACTCAGGCGCATTGCCACCGGGCATATCCGTAAATGGCGGCAATGCTCTGTTTCTGTCGGCTGCCGCAACACAGGGCGTTAATTTTTCAAACACGTCCTCATTTGGATTGAACACCTTCGGCAATGGCACGGCGAGCAATGCGCGCCTTGCGTCTTTGCAGAAAGTACTGACGTTCGACACAGGCCTGCAAATGGTGGGCGCAGCCAATGGCGTGCTGGGAAGCGCCATCAAATCCTCGCAGGAAATCAACTCTGCTTTGGCTAGTGCGCCAGTGTTACCGGTGACTTTTCCAAACAGCGGGCTGGGTAATCAGTTAGCACAAGTAGCTCGGATCATTTCCGTAAGGGCGGCGCTTGGAATGGATCGCCAGATCTTCTTTGCCGGTATGGGTGGGTTTGATAACCATGAAGATTTGATCAACAAGCACTCCCAATTGATGGTCAATCTGGATGCAGCGTTGAATGCTTTTCAAACCACCATGGAACTGCGGGGCACCACACAAAACGTGACGACATTCACGGAGAGTGAGTTCAACCGCACAGGCAATTCCAACGCGAATATTGGAACCGACCATGCTTGGGGCGGGCATCACATGGTGCTTGGCGGCGCCGTTAAGGGCGGATTGACTTACGGGACTTTCCCAAGGCATCAACTTGGCGGACCTGACGATGCAGGCAATAGGGGCAATTGGATTCCCACGTCGTCTTTGGATCAATATGGCGCCACTTTCGGTAGTTGGTTCGGAGTGCCCGATTCTGAGCTGAGGTTGATATTCCCGAATTTGGCTAACTTCAGCCCCACTGAAAAGTTAGGATTTTTGTAGCAACAGCAGGCAACTTGCTTTGATGGGGTACCGGCTTTCGAGTCTGTACCCCCTTCCGTGCTTCGATTTCTCTGGCAAATCGAGGTGCGGGTTTCAGCAAACGCTAACGGTAATCTGCCGACTCAATCTACTACCAACCTTTACAATCACATGTGCCGGCCCCCTCGCCTAATGCCCAGTTCGCCAGCAGATTTGGTTCAGTGCTTTTCAGCGGCGCAACCGCGTAAACCGCCAATTCCGAAGCTGTCAGTTTTCTAGCTCTTAGCGCAAAGGCCGCTTCGGCGCGGCGAAATCCAGTTGAGAAACAAAGGAAGTTATTCGCCGAAGCGGGTCCGTTTTGCGCTTGTTTCTCTGAAGACCAACCTCGAGCTTGGGCGTAATCCGCCAATGAAAAAAAACGGCAGTTGAGTTGGGTACTGTACAACGAAGGGGCTTAAAAAAATTGGACTTGCCGTCATAAGATCAGCGCAATAGCATCACCCAAATGGTTAGACTGAAGTAAGTAAAAAAGGTCGCCAAAGGGGACACGGTACCCAGGCCGCTACGCCTAGTGCTGTATAGGATTTCATTCAGAGTTCTGTGGCTTCAGGCCAGGGAACCATGTCCCCGTTGGGCTCGCGATACCCTGATCTTCGAGAAGTCAACTGCCGTTTCCAGGATGAAAGACTGCTCTGGTCATCGATCATCCAGGGAGCCGGCTACAAAAAAAGGGCGCACCGTTTGACCGGAACGCCCTTCCTCTCAAATCGCAACGGGCAAGCTAAAACTGGAACCGAAGTCCCAATTGCAACTGCCGCGGATTTCCCACCGTACTTGTAATTGAACCTACCTGCGCATTGCCAATATTCTGATTCGGCAATCCGAATTGCGGATGATTAAACACGTTGAATGCTTCCGCCCGAAATTCGAACCGCACCTGATCGCGAATTACAAAATTCTTGAACAGCGACATGTCCGAATTAATGCGGCCTGGTCCAAACAAGCTGTTGCGCGACGCGTTGCCGTACGTAAATGGCGCCGGTGTGGCGTAAGCACTTGGGTCAAACCAGCGCTGCAGTGTGCGCGGGTACGATACCTTTCCCACTACATCAGGCCGGCTTCCGGTACCGTTTGTGGTGGAAATCTGCAGAACCGGAGAGAACGGCTGGCCACTTTGAATGGTGAGAATTCCATTCGTCTGCCAACCACCGATAATCAAATCCAGCACTTTGCTTTGGTTCAGCATTGGCTGGCCCTTGCCGAATGGCAAAGCGTAAAGATAGGCCACCGTTAAGCGATGCCGCAAGTCAATAATTGAGTTGCCGCGCTCCGCCCTCAGATTGCGCGGATCCTGTGGTTGCGGGCCGGCAGCACCGCCACCAAATTCAAGCACAACGTTGTCGATTGCATGAGACCAGGAGTAGCCAACCAAGCCGCTCAACCCGCCCTTCAAGCGTTTGTCCAAAGTCAGTTGACCGGCATAGTAGTTGCTCAATCCATCAGAGACAAAATAGTTCACACCAGCCAAATCAGGAAGCACTGAAAAGAATGGACGGCGTGTGTTGATTGCTGCTGCCGATGGAACAGGATAGTTGGCATCGTAAACGTTGTACAAACGGCGCCCCAGGTTGCCGATTACAGCAGCACGGATCACCAATGCAAATGGTGCAATTTCGTGCTCCAGCGTGAGGTTGAACTGTTCGGCATAGGAAGGACGGAAGTTGGCAGCAACCGCACTCACAGCGCCATATGGCTTATCCACGGCGGCCTGGCCTAAAGGTTGCAGTGCGGGAAAGCCATCACTGACGCGCAGGCCCACATTGATGTCTCCCGGTGTAATATTGATCGTCGAACCAAAAGGAAGATTGCGGAACAACCGCAAGCTGCTGCCTTCGTTTCCAGCCGGGTTGTAGAACATGCCAAACCCGCCACGAATGACGGTATGGGGAAGTACCTGGTAGGCGAATCCAACACGTGGTCCGAAGTTCTTGTAGTAGGGTTTAACACCAGCGTATTTGTCGACGCCAGCAGCTCCAGCGACGTCCATCCTGGCAGTCCTGACATTGAAGTTAGACCAACGATTGGCAACTTCGCTAAAGGGGCTGTAGTAATCCCAACGCATGCCCAGATTCAAAGTCAGCTTGCGGGTTACGCGCCAGTCATCAGCAATGTACAAGCCTACTTCGCTGCCGCGCTCACCGGGCCAGTTGAATGTATAGTCGTGACCGGTCAAAGTTGGGTAGCCCAACAGGAAGCTGGCCATCGTATCGCCGCCGGACCCTTGCCGGGAATCTGTAAATGCCGGTGAGAAATTGAAGCGGCCATTGCCCATGTTGGTCTGATAAACCGTGAGTTGACGGCGGCGGAAATCGGCGCCCCATTTCAACGTGTGCTTGCCTTTTGTCATGCTCATGTTGTCCACGTACTGAAACATATTTTCACGACGGAAAATGGGCAGAGAACGTGTTTGGCCAATCCCGAAATAATTGGATGGCGAAAAAATCGGGAAGTTTTGTTCGTTCGGTGTTGCATTTGAATTTGCGATGCCGAACTTGTTGCCAAGCGCACCACCAGGTTCATATTGATCAGCCGTGTAGTCGGCGCGGAAGCGGCTGTAGCCAACGCGGAGTTCATTCACCAACCGCGGATTGATGACGCGGACATAGCTGGCCACCGCATGCTGAGCAGGTTGAAAAGCCGTGCCTGCAAACGAATTTTCATCACCCAGGTTCAGCGGTTTGGCGATGCCAGGAATAGTTGCCGGCGGCAATGTGCTGGGTACCTGCGTCTCCGTATTTTGAATTGAGTAGCGGGCAAAGAAGCTATCTTTTGGTGAAGCCTGGTGATCCACGCGAATGTCGCCCTGATTCCAGCTCTGATGTTGAATCAAATTTGCCAGATAGTTGTTTAGCCGTGTGGAACTGGTTGGTGCCGGATAGGCATTGATCAGTATTCCCGTTTTCGAATCGAACCGGTTGGCCGGGATTTGATTGCCAGGAAATTGCGTGCGGATGAAGCCTGCACCGCTGGGGTTTGCGCGTGTTGTCAACGGATCGAAAATGGCTGCGGCTTCGCTAAAGTCACCTTTGCGCATGAGCACTGTTGGGATGTTGCCCAAGGAAACGCCTTGCGAATCACGGCGATAGCCTTCGTAGTCGACAAAGAAAAATGTCTTATCTTTTCCCTTATACAGCTTCGGCAGAGTAACCGGCCCGCCAAACGATCCACCAAATTGGTTCAACCGGAATGAAGGGAAAGCCGTACCTTTCGGACTGAAGAAATTGCGAGCGTCCATGGCCGAATTGCGCAGGAATTCGAACAAACTTCCATGTAACTGATTCGTGCCTGACTTGGTGATCACATCAACGACGGCACCGGAATTACGGCCGATATCAGCGCTGTAAAGGTTGGTCTGAATCTTGAATTCGCGCACCGCTTCAACCGCAGGCCGCAACACAATCGACAGCGTCAGGCGTTCGTTGTTGTCCACACCATCGTAAAGAAAATTGTTCGAGCCTTCGCGGTTTCCATTGGAAAAGATCTCTGTGCCAGGACGGCGGTCATCCGGCCGGGTACCACTCATAATGGTTCCACCAGCACCGAAACCCACACCCGTGACGCCGGGACTTAAAATAGCAAGCTGAATAAAATTGCGCCCATTGAGTGGAAGCTGATTCACCAGCTTTTCACTGACAACCGTACCCAGTGAGGACGCCTCCGATTGTAATAGTGGAGCCTGCGCAGTCACTTGGATTTCTTCAGTAACTTGCCCCAACTGCAGTTGCAGGTTCAATTGCGCCTGTTGGTTGATCTGTAGGGTGAGACCCTTTTGAACCAGCTTTTTGAAACCTTTCGCTTCCGCAGTGATCACGTAGTCACCGGGTTGAAGCAAGGGGATAAGATAATTTCCTGTAGCATCACTAACGGAATCGTGGGCTACGTTGGTTGCGGAATTCGTCGCCGTTACTTTTGCACCGGGAACAGCTGCGTTAGTAGCATCTATGACGGTGCCGCTTAATTCGGCTGAAGAAACCTGCGCCGACCCAGGAAGACACAGTACGCCAAGCAGCGTAAGCGTCACAAGAAATTTCGACATGGAACACCTCTGAAGTTGTTTGCGGTTTCGTTAACTGCAACGATACCTTTCCTTAGTATTGTACATGCATAAAATGTTTTACTGGCGATGCACACGATGGTTCCGGGTGGTCGTAGCAGGTCGACATTGCGTGGGGAAGCCTTTGTGCTTGACGGGGTCTTGTAGCGTTTTCTCTGCGGCGCAGATGAGCGCTGAAGTGTTGTGATAAGCTTCAGGCAATAAAATCATGCTCTATTTACGGTTCGCTTTCGCCACCTGCCTCCTGGCTTTTCTCACCCAAGCCCAATCCATTACAGGCACCATTATCGGTACTGTGCTTGATCCTTCGGGCCTCGCCATTGCGCGGGCTGATGTGACTCTTTCCCAACCGGCAACTGCTTTAGTACGTCGAACTACCACTGCCGAAAATGGCTCCTTCGCATTTCCCGGCCTAGCGCCCGGGCCGTACAACATCACCGTTAAGCTGGAAGGTTTCAAGCAGGCTGAGCGCCTCGCCATTAACCTATCAGCCTCAGAGACTCATTCAGTCGGCGACATTTCCATGCAAGTTGGCAGCACTACAGAATCGGTAACGGTTACCGCCCAGGGTGCTACTGTTCAAACGGCCAGTTCGGAACGATCCGGCGTCATTACCAGTACCCAAGTGGAAAACATCCTCATCCGTGGCCGCAACGTTACCTCTCTTTTGCAACTGTTGCCCGGCGTTGTGGACACTTCCGATCGCGATGCAATCGACCGCGGCTTTACGGTCAATGTACAAGGCGGGCGCAGTAACACCAACAACCTCACCTTGGACGGTATGACAATGATCGATGTCGGCACTAATCAAGGTGGAACCGTCAGCGTGGGTATGGATGCCGTTGCTGAAGTTAAGGTACTGCTTACTAACTACCAGGCCGAATACGGCCGCATGTCCGGTGCCAATGTACAACTGGTGACCAAAAGCGGCACGCGTGATTTCCATGGTATGTTCAGCTATTTCAAACGTCATGAACAATTCAATGCGAATTCGTTTTTTAACAACGTCACTGGGCTTCCCACGCCACGCACCCGGTTGAATACCTACAGCTACAACGTCGGCGGCCCCGTTTCCATTCCGAAACTGTTCAACACCAGTCGCGACAAGCTATTCTTTTTCTGGTCTCAGGAATTCTGGCCTCGCTCCAGCAGCCTTCCAATTGGCCAGTTAACCACGCCAACTACGCTTGAACGCAATGGCGATTTCTCGCAGTCCGTTGAACTGAACGGTGCCTTTATCCCGGTGCTGGACCCAACCACTGGCCAAGTGCTGCCGGGCAATCGCATGGCTGCAAGCCGCATTGACCCTAACGGCAAGGCGATCTTGAGCATGTTCCCGGAACCGAATTTCACGAACAACGCAATCTCAGCCCGCCGCTACAACTATGTATTTCAGGCGGACGTGAACACTCCACAACGGCTCGAAACACTGAAGCTGGACTATCACCTGCTTTCCAAACATCAAGTTGCCTTCAGCCTCTCGCGCCACAAAGACGAACAGACCGGGCCGTTTGGCATTCCCACCGGAGGGGCGAACTGGGCGCAGATGAGCAAGACGTTTTGGACCCAGGGCACGGTGCTTTCCCTCCGCGATCAGTGGATCATTTCCCCTACGCTGATTAACGAATTCACCTTTGGCTTTTCACAGCGTCCGGAAGGCGAGCGTATTCCTGATTCCGAATTGAAGCGCAATCAACGCAGCACGATCGGCTTTGTCACTTCGCAGCTTTATCCATCCGCGAACCCGCTAAACCTGGTGCCCAACGTCAGCTTCGGCGGCGTCAGTCAGCCCATCAACCTGAATATGGATGGCCGCACTCCACTAGACCAAACACAGTATGCGATCAATTTAACCAACAACATCACAAAGAACTTCGCCTCGCATCTTGTGAAGGCCGGCATCTTCTACAACCACAACCTGCGGCAGGCCCAGATTCCTGCGGCGTTCAACGGCACTATCAACTATGGCCGAAACGCAAATAATCCTTTGGACACGGGCTACGCCTTCTCCAACGCGATGTTTGGAGTCTTCAATAATTACCAGGAAGCAACCTCAAGGCCGGATATCAGCATCTTCATAAAGTCCTTCGAATGGTTCGTGCAGGACAGTTGGAAGCTCAATCGCCGATTCACCGTCGAGATGGGGGTGCGCTTTGCCCATGTCGTTCCGCAGTATGAAGAACAGGGTCGGATTTCGGGCTTTGTGCTAAGCCGCTACGACACCTCAAAAGCTGTAAAACTGATTCGTCCGGCGATTGTCGGAGGGGTTCGCGTGGGAGTGGATCCGGCCACCGGCAAAACCTACCCACAAGCACTTGTTGGTGCCATTGTCCCCGGCAGCGGCAACACGGCGAATGGACTGGTAACCGGTAAAGATTCCAGTTATCCCCGTGGCCTTACACAAAGCCCAAGCTTGCAGTATTCTCCCCGTATCGGCTTTGCCTGGGATCTGTTCGGCAAAGGAAAAACCGCTGTCCGTGGCGGCATCGGAATGTTTTCCAACCTCGGCGATTTCCAACTGCTGCGTTTACTCGGCGGGCAGCCTCCGTTGGTCAGTACGCCTCAGATCAACTTCAGCACCATCCGCGAATTAACCTCGTCGCCGGGCTTCGTCTTCCCGCAGGACATCATCGGTGTTGATGGGCAATCAAAGGTCCCCAACATCATGAACGGGAGCCTTTCGGTGCAGCAAAGCCTGGGATGGGGAACTGTTTTGGACGTCGGTTATGTAACATCATTGGGCCGCCACTTACTATGGCAACGCAACCTGAATTCAATTCCACTGGGCGCAAACTTCCTTCCCGCAAATGCAGATCCCACCAATACCCGCGTGCCCCTGCCTGCTCCATTCCTTCGTAGTATTGTTGGGTTCAACGATGTACTGCTGCGCGAATGGGCGGCTTCTTCCAACTATCATTCCCTGCAGACCAGTGTGAATCGTCGCTTCACTCGTGGCTTGCAGGTGGGCGGATCATGGACATGGTCCAAATCGATGGATTACAACAGTAGCGATCTGATTACTGTCAGCCCGCTTGTGCCGGTGCGTGTTTGGAACTACGGCCTTTCCGATTATGATCGAACCCATGTTGTCAAGATCAACTACCTCTATGGTCTGCCCTCGCTAAAACGCAAGGATCTGATTTCCCGCCAACTGATAAACGGCTGGCAAGTCTCGGGAATCACAAGTTGGGTTAGCGGCGCGCCAACAACGGCAGGCTTGGCTTTTGTCAATGCGACGGACATCACGGGCACGTCTTCGCAAGGTGCCCGCATCAATGTAATAGCCAATCCGGTGCTGGATAAATCGGGCCGCACCTTCAGCAGGAATTTCAATACGGATGCGTTCCGTCCGCCAGCAGTGGGAACCATTGGCAACTCAGCCCGCTATGTTATGCGAGGGCCAGGTGTGAACAATTTTGACATTGCCATTCTGAAAAATTTCGCGGTGCGCGAGCCGCTAAAGTTGCAATTCCGCTGCGAACTATACAACGCGTTCAATCATACGCAATTCAGCGCGTTTGACACAGCGGCGCGGTTTGATGCGCAAGGCAGGCAAGTGAATTCCAGGTTCGGCGAATTCACAAATGCGCGGCTACCAAGGCAGATTCAGTTCGCATTGCGGTTCTTCTTTTAAGCCATATTTTTAAGTTACGAGGAATGGGCCGGACTGCTGATCTGCGGGGGAAAATGAATCGCAAGCGTCTGCTTGATCTGCGAGTAGCGCAGCAGGAATGAGCTTTCATCCAAGCGCTTCCGCCGGAGCCAGCCGGTGACTTCGTCATTGCACTTGCTGGTATTGCAGGAGCCGCACGCCGGCACGATGTTATCGAGGGTGTAACGTCCGCCGCGGGAGATCGCCAGGACACAATCGCGCTGCAATGGCTTGTCAACGACTAGACAATACGCGCACCCACCCCACGCCTCCTTGATAGCGGCCCAGTGGTGGTCGGTGAGATCGTGTTCGACGCGATCCATGCGGCGCTTCCGCCTTCTGGCCGCGAGTGCTCTACGGCTTCGAGACTTAGCCATC